>CAMAXZ010000043.1 GCA_945862325.1 Klebsiella pneumoniae | reverse complement strand
GGCCGGTTCCGGGCGGGCCGGCTCGGGGCGCGGCTGGGCCGTGCGCGGCGGCGGCAGGAACTCCGCTCGGAGCGCGTCGGAGGCCGTACCCGGCGACGGCCGGGCGGCGCGAGATGCGTCGGACGGCGGGCGGGACACGTCGGACGGGGGCCAAGCCACCGGGCCCTGCCGCCACGCCCCCACGCCGCTGGTGGTGCCGCTGGTGGTGCCGCTCGCCGTGCCGCTGTGGACGCCCGGGGTCAGGCTCCGCCCACGGCCGCCGAGCTCCCGGTCGAACGCCGCCCGACGCGCCGGATCCGAGAGCACCTGCCACGCCGTAGTGGCGGCTACAAAATTGAGATCGATCGTGCCCGCGAGATCCCCCGTCTCGCGGCTGTAGAACCGGTCGGGGTGCCAGGTGCGGGCGAACGAGCGCCAGGCGTCCTCGACGGCGACTACGGAAGCACCAAGGTGAACGCCGAGGACAGCGTAGTGATCGCCCACGTCGGCGGCGGCAGCCACCCGATCGATCTCGAGGCGCTCGTCGGCGGTGAGGGGCTTGCGGTTCGACATCGGGAGGCGATCTAGCGCGGACCCAGCTTGCGCGCCCGCGGGTGGTTCTTCACGTAGGCGGAGCGCAGGGTCTCCGGGTCCACCTGCGCGTAGCGCTGCGTGGTCGCCAGGGATGCGTGGCCGAGCATCTCCTGGATCGCCCGCACGTCCGCGCCGCCCTGCAGCAGGTGGGTGGCGAAGCTGTGACGCAGCGCATGGGGGTGCGCCTCCGGATGACCATGCTTCATCCCAGTATTTCGCACAACGGTGAAGATGGCGCGAACCCCGAGCCGCCCGCCGCGACCGTTGGAGAAGACCGGCCCGTGGCGACGGCCGCCGAGCAGCGCCCGCAGGGCGTCGATCGCGGGCGGTCCGATCGGCGCGATGCGATCTTTTCTTCCCTTTCCCGCACGCACCCGCAAGAGCCCCTCGTCGAGCGACAGGTCCTCCACGTTCAACGCTGACAACTCGCTCACCCGGAGCCCGCCGCCGTACGCGACCTCGAGCAAGGCGCGGTTGCGGAGCTGCCGCTCCGGCGTGTCTCCGCTCGGCGCCTCCACCAGCGGGGTCAGCTCGTCCACCTGAAGGACGTCCGGGAGAGGGCGGGCGATCTTCGGCGTACGAAGCCGCTCCGCGGGGTTCTCTGCAACGAGCCCCTCGCGCGCCGCCCACCGGAAGAACGTGCGCAGACTCGCGACGCGCCGCCCCGTGCTCGAGGTTGCGCCGTCGAAGGTGGCGAGCCACGCGCGTAGGTCGCGCGGGGTCGCCGTGACCAGGTCGCGGCCGCCGAAGTGCGCCTGAAAGCTGCGAACATCGGCCACGTAGGCCCGCTGGGTGTGCGGAGACGCGGCGCGCTCGCCGCGCAGCCACGACTCGAACCCGCTCACCCGATCCGCCTCGCTCCGGTCGCTCATGAGGCGGGCTCCGATTTGCGCCGGGGGCGCTCGGCCCGATAGCCCCTCCGCCCCCCGGGTGCCGCAATGTCCAAGCCTCTCGTCATCGTCGAGTCGCCCACCAAGCGGAACACGATCCAGAAGTACCTCGGCGACGCCTACCTCGTGGAAGCGAGCGTGGGACACGTGCGCGACCTGCCCGAGAGCGCGGCCGAGGTGACCGAAGAAGCGCGGGCGCAAGGCTGGACGAAGCTCGGCGTCAAGGTCGACGGCGACTTCGAGCCTCACTACGTCATTCCCGCCCGAAAGAAGGAGCAGGTCGCGAAGCTCCGGGCGCTCCTCCGCGAGGCGAGCGAAGTCCTGCTGGCGACAGACGAAGATCGCGAAGGAGAGAGCATCTCCTGGCACCTCCACGAGGTGCTGAAGCCGAAGGTGCCGGTTCGCCGCCTCGTCTTCCACGAGATCACCCCGCAGGCCATCCAGAAGGCGCTCGCCAACCCGCGCGCGATCGACGCGGACATGGTGCACGCTCAGGAAGCCCGCCGCATCGTCGATCGTCTGTACGGCTTCAGCGTGAGCCCGCTGGTCTGGAAGAAGGTCCGCCCTGGGTTGTCGGCCGGCCGCGTGCAGTCGGTCGCGGTTCGGCTCATCGTCGACCGGGAGCGCGCGCGGCGCCGCTTCGTGTCCGCGCAGTGGTGGAGCACCGAGGCCACGTTCGACGCCACCAACGGGAGCTTCCAGGCCACGCTCGTCGAGGTCGCGGGCAAGCGTGTCGCCACCGGAAAGGACTTCGACGAGCTCACGGGCACCCTGACCAAGACCGACCTCGTCTGCCTGGACGAGGCCGCCGCGAAGGCGCTCGTCGCGCGGCTCGCCGAGGCGCCCGGCACGATCCTCAAGGTCGACGCGCGCCCCTACAAGGACTCGCCGTCGGCCCCGTTCACCACGTCCACGCTCCAACAGGAGGCCAACCGCAAGCTGCGATGGAGCGCCGACCGCACGATGCGCGTCGCGCAGCGGCTCTACGAGAACGGTTGGATCACCTACATGCGCACCGACTCGGTGACGCTGTCCGACCAGGCGCTGGACGCCGCGCGCGGCTTGATCGCCCAGAAGTACGGGCCCACGTTCGTACCTGCCCAGCCCCGCCGCTACGCGAACCGCAGCAAGGGCGCGCAGGAGGCGCACGAGGCCATCCGCCCCGCCGGCGCCGAGTTCCGCCCGATCGAAGACGCGCACCGCGAGCTCGGTGGCGACGAGGCGAAGCTCTACGAGCTCATCTGGAAGCGCACCGTGGCCTGCCAGATGGCCGACGCCCGCGGCGAGCTCACTTCCGTCATCGTGGGCGTGAGCGACACGCGGTTCTCGGCCTCCGGAAAGACCATCACCTTCGCGGGTTTCCGCCTCGCCTACGTCGAGGGCAGCGACGACCCGGACGCCGAGGTGGCCCAGGCCGAGCGCCTGCTGCCCGCCCTCACCCTGAGCGAGGCGGTGCGGACCCAGGGCCTCGTCGCGAAGGGCCACACGACCCAGCCGCCGGCGCGCCTCACCGAAGCCACCCTCGTCAAGGAGCTCGAGCAGCGCGGCATCGGCCGGCCGAGCACCTACGCCGCGATCATCGAGACGATCCTCGCCAGGAACTACGTCTTCAAGCGCGGCAACGCGCTCGTGCCGACGTTCACGGCGTTCGCCGTCACCGAGCTGATGGAGCGCCACCTCGCCGACTTCGTCGACTACGACTTCACGGCGCGGATGGAAGAAGATCTCGACCGGGTGGCCGTCGGCGAGCGCGACTGGCGCGACTCGCTGCGCGCGTTCTACCGCGGCCCGACGGGCCTCGAGAGCCGCATCGACCAGGCCGAAAAAGTGGCGGATCCACGGGCGATCTGCTCGATCCGCATCGGGACGCACGAAGGCATGGAGATCGTCGTGCGCGTCGGGCGCAACGGGCCGTACCTGTCCGCCGGCGAGCTGACCGCGAACGTGCCGGACGACATCGCGCCGGACGAGGTCACGCCCGAGTGGGCCGCGGCCCGACTCGCGGAGAAGGCCGCTGGCCCGCGGGTGATCGGCCAGACGCCCGAGGGCGTCTCCGTGTACGCCATGAACGGGCGCTTCGGCCCGTACGTGCAGCTCGGCGAGCAGGTCGGCGAGGAGAAGCCGCCGCGCGCGTCCCTGTTGCCGGGGATGAAGCTCGACTCCGTCGACCTCCCGACCGCCATCGGCCTGCTGTCGTTCCCGCGCACCCTGGCCACCGACGACGGCGACGAGCCGATCACGGTGAACAACGGCCGCTACGGCCCCTTCGTGCGCCGCGGCAAGGAGAGCCGCTCGATCCCCGCGGACCTGTCGCCGCTGACGCTCACCGTCGCCCAGGCCCTCACCCTCCTGGCCGCGCCGCCGTCTCGCCGCGGGGCCGCGCGGCGCGCGCCGGTCGCCCCGCTCAAGGAGTTCGGCAACGACCCGGTGACCGGCGGCGTCATCAAGCTGATGAGCGGCCGATTCGGCCCGTACATCACCGACGGCACGACGAACGCCACCCTTCCCCGGGGCACCGACCCCGAGGGGATGAGCCCCGCGCACGCCGTCGAGCTGCTCGCCACGAAGCGCGCCGCCGGACCACCCGCGCGCGGCCGCTTCGGGAAGGGCGCGCGGCGGCCCAAGCAAGCGTCCTCCGACGCCGGGTCGACCGCCGGCACGGCCGCGCCGAAGGCCGCGGCGAAGACCCCCGCGGCGAAGACCCCCGCGGCGAAGACCCCCGCGGCGAAGACCCCCGCGGCGAAGGCAACGGCGGGGAAGGCGAGCGCGCCGAGGGGCGCGAAGTCCACGGCGTCGAAGGCCCCGCCCGCGAAGGCCCCGCCCGCGAAGAAGCCGCCGACGCCCACCCAGGTGACGACGATCTCCGCCGGGAAGCCCCCGACGGTGCAGATCCACGCCCCGCAGGACCCGCCGCCCGCGCCGCCTCCTCGCCGCAAGCCCGGGCGCTGATTGACCGCTCCCCCGGCCGCGCGCGGTCCGTACGCCGCGGTCGGCCATATGCTCGTGAGCTCCTTGCTCTTCGCGGCCATGGCGACCTTCGTGGCGGCGGCGCACCGGCGGTCGCCCGAGCTCTCCGCGAACCTGACGAGCACCGTGCGCGCGCTGGTGAACCTCGGGGCGCTCGTGGTCCTCGCCCGAGGGGACGTGCGCGGTCTCTTCGGCGACGGTCGCCGAGCCCTCTGGGGCCGCGCGTTTTTCGGCGCCACGGCGCTCTTGTGCTACTTCGCCGCGATCCACCTCACGAGCGCGGGGGAGGCCGCGTTCTTGAACCAGACCAGCGCGGTCTGGGTGGCCGCCCTGGCGCCGCTCGTGCTCGGCGAGCGCACGCCGGCGTGGACGTGGCTCGCCATCGTCGGCTCGGTCGTCGGCGCGGGGATGCTGGCGCACCCGCGGCCCGACGAGGGGCTCGGGGTCGGCCGCGTCCTCGGGCTCGTCAGCGGGCTCCTCGCGGCGGGCGCCTACGTGAGCCTGCGGCGCGCATCGGCGTCGAACCCCGCGCGGGTGGTGGTCTTCTACTTCACGGTGGTGTCGACGGTCATCGCGGGCAGCCTCGCGGTGGTGGAGGGCGCCCCGCCGCCGACAGACCCGCTGACGTGGGCGTTCCTCGTGGGCGCCGGGGTCACCGCGACCCTCGCGCAGCTCGAGATGACCGAGGCGTACACGATCGGACCGGCGTCGACCATGGCCGCGGTCGGGGCCGCCACGCCCATGCTGACCGCTCTCTCCGCGTGGATCTTCCTCGGCGACACCCCCGACACGTTCGCGCGGGCGGGGATGGCGGTGCTCCTCGCCAGCGGCGTCGCGATGCCGCTCGTGAGCGCCTCGGACCTCAGGCGCCGCGCTTCGTCAACGTGACGAGGTGCTCGTTGGCGAGGCGGAGCTGAATCGACAGCGCGTCGATCAGCGCGCGGCGGAACACACGGGCCTCCTCGGAGTCCTCACGTTCGTAGGTGCGGTACAGCGCACCGGGGATGCGCAGCAGGTACGTCGGATCGAGGGCGCGACAGGTGGCGCTGCGCCCCTGGTCGTCCGCGAGGGCGAGGTGCCCGAACATCTGCCCCGGCCCGAGCACCGCGACACGCTCCACGCGGCCGCCGCCGACGTTCGTGAGCACGGCCACGCGGCCTTCGGCCACCATGAACGCGTCCTCTGCCCGGCGCCCGGCCTCCGTGATGTTCTCGCCCTTCGCCGCCACGACCATCTCGAGGCGAGACGCGATCGTGGCCAACGCGGCGGGCTCACGTCCCATGAACCCCGGCGCGCGGGAGAGCACCTCGACGGCCGGCGGTGGGTCTTCGGACGGAAGGTCGCCGCTGACGCCGAGGGCGTTGGCGATGCGGGAGAACAACGAGCCGCGCCTCGGCGGCGCGTCGACCTCGCCGTCGGCGTATTGGCCGATGCGGGCGTTCATGTCGCGCAGACGACGCCCGATGATGCGCAGCACGCGCACCTCGAGCTCGCGCACGACGGGGTTCTCCTGGCGGCGGAGGAACCGGATGCCGGCCTCGTCGAGGGCGAGCAGCTTCACGCCGCCGAGCGTCGTCACCGTGGCGGAGCGCCGGTCGAAGGTGCCGAAGAGCGTCATCTCGCCCGCGGTGTCCCCGGCCCCGAGGCGCTCGAGCTCCACCCCCGCGAGGCTGACGCTGACGTCGCCGTCGAGGATGATGACCATCCCGCGGTCGCTCTCGCCCTCTTCGAGCAGGATCTCGCCATCCCCGAGCTCGTACGCGCGAAATGCGGCGAGCGCCTCCGCGCGCGCCTCCTCCGAGAGGCCGGAGAACAAGCCGAACCGCTCGAGCTCCCTCACGTCGATCATCGCTCACCTCCCCAAGAATGCTCCGAGACCACTCGCGCGCGCGCCGCATCCCAGCTGCGATCCGCGTCCCAATCGAGCACCGACGCCCGCTTCTGCTCGAGCTCGTGCAGGCGCGACGTGTCCACGGCCGCGACGAGGAAGCTCGCGACGCCGAGGCTCACCCCGGCCGCCGCGAGCCCCTGCCACGTGCGGTAACCGGCTTCGTCGCTGTCGAGCTGGGCCTGCGTGGCGAGCACGCTCCCCGCGATGCCGAACCCGAAGCCGACCGCCTGCGTGGCGCTGTAGGCGACCCCACGCGTCGGCCGCCCGTGCAGGTACACGCTCACTCCGAAGGGCACCACGGCGAGGCCGGCGGGGGACGCCAGCGCGGTGTTGACGAGCAGGATTGCGAACATTCGCGGGACTAACCCGGGGCCGTCCCGCCCTGGGGGAGGGCCTTGACCTTGGCCTTGCCTTCCTCCACCACGATGCGGAACTTCACCGTGTCGCAGGCGTAGGCGCTCTTGATCTGGCGCACCTGCTTGCGCAGGGCGTCGCGCACGGCGTCGAAGCCGAGGTCGGTGGACTGCCCGCACTTGGCGCGGGCTTCCATGTACTTGTCGTAGACGAGCTTGAAGGCGCGCTCTTCGCGCTCCATCGCCGCGTGGCGCGCCTCGAGGACCGCCTGCTGCTCGGCGCCGAGGGAGTGCTCCGGGGGCGGCGCGCTGGCCCCGTTCGCCGCCGCCGCCGCCACGGCCGCCGCGCGCTCCGCGGCCGACCGGTCACGCGCGTCGGCCTTGAAGCGCATCTTCGGGTGCGTGCCGCGCTCGAACATCACGAGGTTGCGGGTCCAGTAGAGCTCCAAGCTGGAGAACCTGGAGCGGAGCGTCTGGAAGCGGAACCGCTGCGTGCTGTTCTTGATCTGCTCCTCGATGAGGTCGCGTACGAGCCGCTTCAGGTCCTCCCGCTCCCGGAGCGGCTCGACCTTGTCGATGCCCGAGAAGTACTTCTCGTAGTCGATCTTGAGCACGAACATGCGCTGCTCGAGCTCGTCGAGCCGCCCGGAGATGCCTCGATCCAGCTTGTCGATGCGCGCCATCGGTCCTCGATTCCCGTCGGACTCTACCACCCGAGGACCGGCGCACGCGGCCGGGATACGCGCCCGCGGACGGAGTGCACCACCTTGCGCGCCTTGATCGTCGATGATGACGCCGCGATCGTCGAGCTGCTCGAGGGGTACCTCACCGGGCGCGGCGTGACCGTGTCTTCGGTCGCGGACGCGGCGTCGGCGCGAGAGGCGCTCCGCACCACGATGTTCGACGTCCTGGTGTGCGATCTGGGCCTGCCGGACGGCGAGGGGCGCGACATCATCGTCGCCGCGCAGCGCGCCGCCACGCCGACGCCCGTGGTGGTGACCACCGGTCGCGCCACGGTGGACCAGGCGGTCGCCGCGCTCGAGTCCGGGGCGTCGGCGCTGCTCTTCAAGCCCTTCAAGCTGAAGGCACTCTACGACGCGGTCTCCCGCGCGGTCACCGAACGCCGCGCCGCGCTGCTCTCGGAGAGGGGCCACGCGCTCCTGACCGCCGCGGCAATGGCCGACGCCGGATCCCCCGCGATCGGCGACGCGCTGGTCGCCGGGCTTCACCGCTACGCCGAGCTCGCCGGGTGCCGCGTCGAATTCGACCCCTCGGGGCGCCCGCTCGGCCCCGTCGTGCGCGTGGCGATCGAAGGCGACGCCGCGTTGCTCGAGCCGTATGTGCGCGCGGTGCACCAGGCGCTGACCCGCGTGTCGCGCGGCGCGTGACACGAACTTTGCGTGACGGGCCGCCGTGGGTGTGGCGCGCCGGCCGATCTTGTGGCAACTCAGAGGCATGCATGTCCTGATCCTGTCCATCCTCGCCTGCACCCCGCCGAACGAAGACGAACCGAAGGACTCGGACTCCGCGGCCGACACCGACACCGACACCGACACCGACACCGACACCGACTCGGGCGCGAACCAGCCGCCCTCCGCGCCGCAGGTGGCGATCAGCCCCGGGGCGCCGAGCGACGTGGTCGACCTGACGGTCACCGTCGTCACCGAGTCGTTCGACCCCGACGGCGACCCGATCACGTACCACTACGCGTGGGCCGTCGACGGCGTGGCACGCGAGGACCTGACCAATACGACGGTGTCCCAGTCCGAGACGTCTGACGGGCAGGTGTGGAGCGTCGCGGTGTACCCGAACGACGGGACCCAGGACGGCGAGCCCGGGACCGCCGAGGTCACGGTCGGCAACGTGCCGCCGGTCGCCCCGACGATCCACCTCGAACCGACGCTCCCGGTCGACAACGACCCGATCGTGCTCGTCGTCGACGTCCCCGCGTCCGACGCCAACGGGGACACCCTCACCCAAACGATCGACTGGTACATCAACGGCGCCCGCAACAGCGCGTGGCGCGACCTCACGACGATCGAAGGGCGCTACGTCGACGGCGGCGAGACCTACCGCGCGGTCGTGACGGTGTCCGACGGCGTCGCGAGCGTTTCGTCCGAGGCGTCCGTCACCGTGGCCAACAACCCCCCGGAGATCGAGTCGATCACGCTGTCGTCGGCGTCCCCCGCGGACGAAGACGACATCACGGTCAACGTCCGGTCGTCCGACCCGGACGGCACGTCGGTGACCACTACCTACGCATGGTACCGCGATGGCGTCCTCGCCACCGACGTCGGGGACACCAGCACCGTGCCGGCGGACCTCACGACCGTCGGCGAAGAGTGGGTGGTTCAGGTCGTCGTGTCCGACGGCCTCGACACCGCCGAGGGCACGTCCGAGACCGCGATCGTCATCCCCTGGGAGGGGTACGTCACCACCTCGACGCTAGCGTTGCTGATCCCGGCGGACCTCGGGACCGCGACGGGGACGTGGGCCTACGACCTGCTCTCCTACGGGGGGATGCTCGGCAACAACGAGTGTTCGTTGCTCTGGAACATCGACGCGGTCGACGTCACCCGCCCCTGTCGCGACTGCGAGTGGGACTTCGAGTCCGACTACGTGTACGACGCGGCCGCCAGCGACGCCGGAACGGGCGATTGGTGCGCGGGCCTGGCCGTCGACGCCGAAGGCGACCTCTGGTACCAGGGCGGCACGTTCCCGTCGTTCCATGCCGAGCTCTACGGCGACTACGTGTACGCGAGCTCCTACTACTACCGACAGGCCTACGTGCAGCTGTTCGCTTCCTATGGCAGCGAGAGCAGCGGCAGCGGTACGTCCGGCAGCGCGTCGTCGTTCTACTTCGATGTCGACACGGCGGGGAACATCGAGGTCGACGTCGTCGTGCGCGAGTACCAATACCGGTAGCGCCCCGCGGCCGCGGTCAGCGCGCCGGGGGCAGCCAGAGCCCGCGGCCCGCTGCCGCGAGCGCGTCGTCGGCGTCGACGTCCGCGAGTCGAGGGAACGCCCGAACGGCCACGCCGGGCAGCCGGTCGCGCAGGTCCGCGAGGTTCCATCCGGACGAATCGTCGGCGGCGGCACCGTCCACGAGCACCACCCCGGCGAGCCGGTGCCCGTCTGCCTGGATGGCGCGCACCGTCAGGCAGGTGTGATTGATCACCCCGAGGCGATTGGCGGCCACGACGAGCACCGGCCAGCCGGTGGCGGTGGCGAGATCGGTCGCGCGACAATCGGCCCCGATCGACACCTCCCACCCGCCTGCGCACTCGATCAGCGTGGGGCGACCGCGGTGGGCCTCGACCCACGCGAGGATGTCCTCGCGCCAGATCGCCACGCCCTCGAGCGCCGCGGCGCGATGCGGGGAGACGGGCGCCCGCAGCCGAGCGAAGCAGAGCGCCGGGTGACCGGCGGCGCGGCCGAGGCGCGCGGCGTCGTCGTCCTGAAGCGGCTCCACGCCCGACGCCACCGGCTTGAGCGCGCGGACCGGGCTCCCCGCCCGACGGAGCGCGGCGGCGAGCGCGGCGGTCACGACCGTCTTCCCGACCTCGGTGTCGGTGCCGGTCACGATCAGCCCCTCCGAGAGGAACATCAGTCGGCTCCGCGCTTTCGCGGCGCGACGACGTCGAGCACGCCCTCCGCCACCCTCGAGAGCCCTCCGCCGAGGTCGCGCAACCCGACACCGAGCGGCGCGAGCCCGTCCGCTTCCTGAACGGGGTCGGCGACGCGCTCCCGCGCGGCCTGGGCGGCGCGCACCGGGTCGAGCGGGTGCGCCTCGAGGCCCTTCCCGGCGGCGTGGAGCAGGCGGGCGAGATCTTCTCCCGCGCGCTCGAGCGCGGCGTCGGCGCGCGGCCCGATGGCGACCCGGTCGGGGGGGATCGACTTCCCGATCACCCGCTCGCCGAGCAGGCGCCCGCCGACGGTCTCGACCGCGCGGCCGAAGCTCCGGAGCCCTTGCGCCAGCTCGGACTCGATGGGTCGTTCACGACGGCTCATGCTCCTCCAACCAGATGATGTGGGCGTGGGCCTGGGCCGTGGCGAGGCGCACGTCGACGCCCGGGACCCCGGCGTACACACGCGCCGCGACCTCCTCCGGCGTGCGCGCGCCGCGCCCGAGCGCCGCGCGAACCTGCGCGGTCCGCGCGTGGCGATGGGCCACGTAGGCGTCGATCGCCGCGTACGAGTCCTCGAGCGGCGGACCGTGGGCGGGCAGGAGGCGCGACGGGCCGAGGGCGCGCAGGCGGGCGAGGCTCGCGAGGTAGGTGCCGAGGTGCCCCTCCGGCGGCGCCAGCACGATCGTGCCCACCCCCGCGAGCATGTCGCCCACGACGATGTCCGAGGTGCCGACACGCTGAAACGCGAGGTGACCGTCGGCGTGCCCCGGGGTCCACACACAGCGGAGGAGCCCCGCGCCGGTGTCGATCTCCTCGTCGTCCTCCAGGCGGCGGTGAACGGGGAAGGGCACCCGGGCGTCGCAGTGGGCCCACACCTCCGCGCCGAGGGCGGCGGAGAGCGCGGCCACACCGCCGATGTGGTCGGGGTGGTGGTGGGTGAGGACGATGCGGTCGACGCCGTCGGCCCACGGCACGGCCACCGCGTGCTCTTCCTCCCAGGGAGAGCCAGGATCGATGAGGACACTCCCGAGCCGGTAGCAGTTGGTGTGCGTCGCCGGCGGCACCGTCGGGGTTCGCAGGGCGAGGACGTCCATGCCCGTTCTGTATTCCGAAGCGCGGGTGGGGGCCGCGCCCCTCACTCGCGGCGGGTGGCGGTCGCGACGCGCGTCAGGACCGCGATAGCAGAAATCGATGTTCGCGTGCTCCCTGATCGTCGCCACCGCCCTCGCGGACCTGCCCAGCGCGGACGCGGTGCACCGCGGGGTGCTCGCCCGGATGGACGCCAACGGCGACGGCGCGCTGTCCGTCGAAGAGTACGGCCGTTACGACATGCCGTCCAACTTCGACAGGATCGACGCCGATCACGACGGTCGCGCCACCGCCGCCGAGCTCGGGGCCTGGGTCGCCGCGACGCCGCCGCGCCCGAACCCGGGGCCGCCGCCCGGGGCCGGCGCCCGACCCGGTGACGCGGGCCCGCCGGAGGCTCAGCCGCCCGCCGTACGCCCGCCGGATGCTCGCCCCGCGGCCACCGCGACCACTCCACAGAGCTCTGGACGTCCTTGGTTCTTCCTCGCCGCGGGGCTCACGTTGGGGGCCGCGATCCTCGTCACGCTGCGGATCGCCCGTGGGCGAGCCCGGAGACACAACCGTTGATCCTCATCTTCTCCCTCCTCGCATGCGAGGCGACGCCCACGGGCCCGCCGAACATCCTGCTCGTGTCGCTCGACACGACACGCGCGGACCGGCTCACGCCGTACAGGCACCCCCGCGACACCACCCCGACCCTCGCCGCGCTCGCACGTGAGGGGACGACGTTCCTCCACGCGTATTCGCAGGGCAACGAGAGCGCGTATTCGCACGGGGCGATGTTCACGGGACGCTACGCGTCCGAGCTCGCGCGCCCCGACTACACGACCTACGGGGTGCCCGCCTCGGCGACCTTCGTCTCCGAGGCGCTGCAGGCGCACGGGTACCGCACCGCCGCCTTCTCGGCCGGCGGGCACGTCACCGCGGACTTCGGCTTCGATCAGGGGTGGGACCAGTTCAGCGCCGAGCGCGGATTCGCGTCGCTGTGGATCACCGCGCCCCGGGCCGCTGCCTGGATCGCCCAGGACGACCCCCGCCCCTGGTTCGCCTTCGTCCACGCGTACGACGCCCATCGCCCGTACGTGCGCACCGGCCCGTGGGACCACCTCTACGCCCAGGGCCCCGGCAGCCGGCTCGCGGAGACGATCCTCCGTAGCCCGTGTGTGTCGGAGATGGTGCTCGCGGATGCCCTGTACCCCGAGGCGGTCCCCGAGTGGTTCGTGCACGGCGGCGGGGCAAAGATCCTCGATCCCGACTCGTACACCCGTCTCCGCGCGGCCGCCGCGACCGGGGCCGGCGTGCCGCTGACCCCGGCCGACCGCGCCCACATCCTCGATCACTACGACGGCGGACTGACCTACGCCGACGCGCAGCTCGGCGTGTTCCTGGCGGGCCTTCAGGCGTCCGGCGCGCTCGACCACACGGTCGTGCTCGTGGTGTCCGACCATGGCGAGGACCTCCTCGACCACGGCTACATGAACCATCGCGTGGGCCTGTACGATTCGTGCACACACGTCCCCACGGTCGCCTGGGGGCCCGGCTTCGAGCCCGGAGCCCAGGTGGACGCCCTCGTCGATTCCCGCGACGTGGCCGGCACGCTGCTGGGGCTCGCGGGGGTCCGACCGCCCGTCGGCAGCGGGGGTCGAGACCTCCGCGCGGTGGCGCGCGGCGAAGGGCTGGTCGACGCGGTCTTCTCCGAGGGCGTCATGGACCACGTCACCGTGCGCACGCCGACGCACCGCCTCGTGTTCGGCGGGACCCCGCTCCAAGCGCCCGACCACCTGGAGCGCCTGCGCAACGCGCCGCTGGCACCGCCGGCGTTCGAGCTCTACGACCATCGTGTCGATCCCGGCGAGTCGACCAATCGCGTGCTGGAGGACCCCACGACCGCCGCCGCGCTGCGCGAGCGCCTCGTGCAATGGCGCGCCGGGCTCGACGTGTCGAACTACAGCCTCGACGCAAGCGGCGTCTCGGCGGAGCAGGCCGAGGAGCTGCGGAAACACGGCTACTGGGGGATCGAGGGCGGCGCCCCGAAGGTCGCGCCACCCGCCGCGAGCGAAGGGGCGAAGGCGAACGCCCCGTTCATCGATCGCTCCTGCGAAGACCGCGTGCAGTTCCTGCCCCCCTCGCCGACGACCCCGGGCGGTTCACCCGAATGATCGCCGCTGTCACCGACCCCGCGGTGCTCGACGGCTACCTCGTGGACGCGTCCAACGTGCGCGGGTTCGCGGATCGCCTCTACCGCCCGCGCGACGCAGAAGAAGTGGCCGCCATCCTTGCGAACGCGCAGTCTACCGGCATGCCGGTCACCGTGACGGCCCGTCGCACCTCCACCACCGGAGCGCCGGTGCCCACCGCCGGAGCGCTCGTGTCGACGGAGGGGCTCGCGCGCATCCTCGGGCGCGATGTGGTCGAGAGCGGCGTGCTGTTGGGCGCGTACCAGGCGATGACCGAGCGCGAAGGCTGGTTGTTTCCGCCCGACCCGACCTCGCGCGAAGAGTGCTCCGTCGGTGGCGCCGTGGCGTGCAACGCGAGCGGCGCCCGCAGCTTCCGGTTCGGGCCGACCCGACCGTGGATCGAGGCGGTCGACCTCGTCACCCCGACGGGCGAGGTGCTCCGCGAGGTCACCCGCGCGACCCCGTCCCCGTGGCCCGTGCCGCGATGGACAGAGCCGCGCACCAAGACCGCGGCCGGCTACTACCCGGCCGACAACCTGCTCGACCTCGTCATCGGCGCGGAGGGCACCCTCGGGGTGGTGACCCGCGTCCGCACGCGGCTCATCCCGCTGCCGGCGCACGTGCTCGGGCTGCTCGCCTACTTCCCGAACCGGGCGTCCACCCTCGGGTTCGTCGCGGCGTGTCGCGCGATGCCGCCCCAAGGAGGCCCGCGCTGCGTCGAGTACTTCGACCGCCACTCCCTCGACCTGATCCGCGGCCGGGCCCCGGACGTGCCCGACGCGGACTCCGCCATCTTCCTCGAGATCGAGCACGCGGACCCCGAACCGCCGGTAGAGGACTGGGTAGACCGCCTGCTCCAGCACGACGCGCTGATCGACGACACCGTCGTGGCGACCGACGCGCCGTCGCGCGCGCGCCTGCACGAGCTACGGCACGCCTTGCCCGCCGGCGTGAACGAGCGCCTGTCCCGCACGGGCGTGCCCAAGGTAGGGACCGACTTCGCGGTGCCGGCGGACGCCCTCCCCGAGATGATGGACCTCTACGATCAGCACGACATCCCCACCGTGTGCTTCGGCCACATCGGGGACGCCCACCTCCACCTCAACTTCCTGCCCCGCGACGCGGCGGAGCTCGCCGAGGCGCGTCGTCGATACACGTGGCTCGCCGAGCGCGCCATCGCCCTGGGCGGAACCGTGAGCGCAGAGCACGGGATCGGCCGCCACAAGCGCGCGTTGCTCGCCAAGATGGTGCCGCCGGCGCTCATCGACGCGTGGCGGGCTCTGCGCGCCGCGGCGGACCCGGCGGGTGTCCTCGGGCGAGGGGTGATGGTTTGAACGGCCGCGCCGCCGCCGCGCTCGGCTGGGTCGCCCTGGTGATCGTGGCTTTCGGCGCCGGACTTCCGTCGCGCCCCGACCAGGGCGAGTGGATCGTGCGCCTGCTCACCGGAGCGTGGGAAGGCGAGAATCCCACGGTAATCGCACACTTTCAGATGATGGGCCTCTGGCCCCTCGCCATGGCGGCGCTGTGGCGGCGCGAGTGGTGGCGGCCGGGGCACCTGCCCGCGTGGCCCTTCCTCGCGGGGTCGTTCGTGGTCGGGTGCTTCGCGCTGCTGCCGTACGCCGCGCTCCGCGCGCGCCCCGAGCCGCCGGCAGCGTCGCTCGTGGCGGGCACCGCGCCGGCTTGGGTCTGGGCGGCCATCGCGGCGGGCTTCGTCGGCTTCGGGGCCTGGGCGGCGATCGCGGGGGATGTCCCCGCGTGGTGGGTCGGCGTGCACACCGACGCCTTCCTCTGGGCGATGTCCTGGGACTTCGCCGCGTTTGTCGTCCTGTTCGCCGCGGAGGCGCGCCGCCTGTCGGCTCAGCCGCCACGGCGGCAGCGCTCGGAACAGTAGCGCACCGAGTCCCACACCTTCTCCCACTTCTTTCGCCAGAAGAACGGCCGCCCGCAGCGCGCGCACGCGCGACTGGGCAGATCCGGCTTGGCGACGCCGCGGGGCACGGCACACATGTATCGCGGCGCCGGTTCGGAGCGGCCGCGGTGCGGCGGCGCCGCCAGCGCGACGCCCTTCTCGCGCCGACCCGGTGTGAAGCATCCGAACATTTGCTTCATATACGAAGCAACTACTCAGATGCTTCACGGCCCGCCCACGCGCGGCGCCGCCACACCAAAACTCCACACCAGAAAACCAACCTCTTGACCGCGCCCCACGATCCCGACACATCTCGCGCGCTAAGTGACACACCAACCTGGACCGCTGGTGCTCCTGCTCATCGTCGCGCTGTTCGTGTCCGCCGCCCAGTCCGCGCCCACCGTCGAGGAAGACGCCCTGCGGGCCGCGCTGGAGGGCCGCGCCGCGGACTCGGTTCGGCGGCTGGAGCGACAGGAGGATCCGCGCGCACGGTGGCTCGCGGGCCGGTACGCGCTCGTGGCTGGCCTACCCGAGGTGGCCGCCCGGCTGTTTGCGGGCGGAGGGCTGGGCGCGGCGTGGGGGCGAATCGACGCCATGGCGGCGCGGGGAGAGGTCGCCGCGGCCGCGAAGCTCGCGATCGCGGAGATGGAGGCGGCGCTGGGCGGAGCCCAACGCCGGGAGATGACGGGGTCACTGCGCGCGTGGGCGGCCGAGCGCGCGGCGAAGGACCCCAAGAACGCCGCGGTGTTCCTGCGCGCCGCGCGCGGCGCGGCGCCCGACGACGCGACGCGCCGGGCGATCGAAGAGGAGCTGTTCCTCCTCGAGCTCGACGGCTCCGACGAGGCCCTGGCCGCCGCGGCGCTCGAGCGCGCCGCGCTGCCGGACGCCTCGGTCGCGGCGCGGATCCACGCCGCGATGTGGCGCGCGCGGCGGGGCGACGCGTCGCTCGCGCTGCTCGCGGCGGTGGACGGGGCGACTCCGGAGCTGCCCCGCGAGGCGGCGCTCGTCGTCGGCCGCCGCCTAACGCGGCTCTCCGCCCCGGACGCCGAGGTGCTCCGGGTGGTGCGGAGCCTCGCGGCGCGCTGGCCGGAAGACGACGAAATGACGAGGTTGTACCTAAACCACGCGCGCGCGGTGTCCGAGCGTGACGAGGCCCTGGGCACCGCGGCCCTGCTCGACGTGAGCCGGACGCCGAGGGTTCGCGCCGAGGCCCTGCGCGCCCGCGCCGAGGCGACGCGCGCGCCGATGGAGCGCCGGGCCCTCTGGCTGGAGATCTCAACGACCAACGCGGGCTCTTCGGAAGGCGAGTCCGCGCGTGCAGCCGCGGACGAGGCATTGCTCGCGGCGCTGGCGGAGGGGACCCCCGCGGACGCGCGCGCCGTCGCGAGGCGTGAGCTCGCCAGCCCCGACGCGGCGAGCCGCTTGCGGGCCGACCTGTACGCCACCGTGTCCTGGTACGCGCTCGACGACGCGCCGCCTGCACGACGCATCGAGGCCCTGCGCGCGCTCGTGTCGGGAAGCGCAAGCTTCGAGGCTTGTACGGAGCTGTCCGAGCTCCTCGTGACACACGGCACGGACCTCGCCGGCGCCCGCGGGTGGACCGACGCATGCGGCCACGTCACCGCCGGCGAGCCCGCCGCGGCGTTGGCGGCCCTGACCGCCGGCGCTCACGGCCTGTGGCTGCTGCCGGCGGAGGTGGGCGGGCGCGCGCTCGTGGCGACCGGCAGCGACACCGCGACGATCCACGAACACACGGTGGATCCGGAAGCGCTGCTCCGCGCCACGGACGGCCCGCCGCTCGACGCCCAGCTCGACGCGTTCCTGCTCGAACCAGAGCGCGCGCGCAGCCTCGCGCTGCCGACGGACCGGCTCGCGGCGACGCCCCTCCGCGCGACGCTCCGCGCCCCGCTCGTGGCCGTCACGGTGCGCACGGGCGCGCTCCGGGCGACGACCCTGCTCCTCGCCGACCCCCTCGAGGTCCAGGTCGTGCGCGCCGGCAACGAGGCGGCGATCGCCGTGTTGCGGGCGGGCGTCCCGGTGGCGGGCGCAGACGTGCTCGCCATCGACCCCGCGGGAGAGGCGCGACGCGCGCGCACCGGGCGAGACGGCATCGCGGCGCTCTCGGACGTGACGGGCGCGCTGCGCGTCCTCGCGCGGAGCGGCCTCGGTGTAGGGTTCGCCGAGGCCGACGCCGTGCCGATCCCAGCGTCTCCCCTCGATGTCTGGTCCGTCGACACCGTCGATCGCGCGGTGTCGCCGGAGGGCGCGAACATCGGCGTGTTCGTCCTCGCGACACGCGCGCGGGGCGGGGTGACGGGTCGGGCGATCGTCGTCAGCCGGAGCGTGCTCGGGGACGTGCTCGCCGAGCGGCCGCTGCGCGTGGACGAGGGGGTCGGTCGCACCGAGATCTTCGCCCAGGGCGACGGCACGCTCGAGGTCGTCGAGCCCGACACACGCCGCGTCCTCGCGACGGTCACCCCGCACGGGTCCGGGGTGGACCAACGCGAGGTCGCCCTCACGGCGGACGCGGATCCCGACGGTTCTCCCGACCTTCGCCCCGGCCGCCCCGCGCGGGTGACCGTGCGGGCGCTCTCGCCCGAGGCTCTGCACCGCCAGGGCACGCTCGTCGTGGACACGCCGACGGGCGCCTCGCGTCACCCGATCGACCTCGCCGCCGGGCCTGCCTCCCTGGAGCTCCCCCTCCCCTCCACTCGTGACGGTGATCGGGTCGCGGTCCGCTTCGAGTCGGCCGACGGCGGCACCCTCGCCCGCCCGCTCAGCCTCGCCGTTTCCGACGCGCCATTGCGGATTCTCGCCCTCCCGCCCGCGGTCGCCGTCGGGGCGGAGCTGCGCGTCGACGCCCCCGCGGGCTCGTGGGTACTCGCGCGCAGCGAGGGCGCCGAGCGGACGTGGGCCCCGGCCGGGACACCCCTGCGGCTCCCACACGCCGGACCGTGGACGGTGTGCGCCTGGCGGGATCGTTGCGGGCCGGAATCGAGGATCGAGGTCGGCGACGCCGTGCACCACGGTCGCCCCGCGCTGCGCGCGGCGGCGGCGGGCGGGGTCCACGGGGCGCGCATCGTGCGGGACGGCGAGCCCCTGCTCGGCGCGCCGCCGGATGTCGGGAGCTCGCGCGCCTCGGTCGTCGTCGCCGGAGGCGCTACGCTCGCGAACGATCCTGCTCCACCGCTAAGGATCGACGCCCTCGGCACGCCGACGCACGGACGCGCGCGCGTGGAGCTCGTCGCGCCGTCAGGCAGCCGAATCTGGGCGTTCGTGCGTGACGCGGGCGACCGGCGGCGCGGCGCCTGGCTGCGCGTGGCCCAACCCCTCGACGTCGCGCCGGGGGGATCGCACCGCCCCTGGAGCCCCGTCCCGACGACGGGCGAGGCGATCGCGGCGGGGCTCCTGGACGAAGAGGCGAGGCTCGCCGAGGCCACCGAGGTGCGGAGGTTGGACTACACGTTCGGCGCCGACGAAGAGCGCGCCCTCGACTCGATCCACGGCTACGGATCGGGCGGTGGAAGCTTCGGATCGGCGTCTCACGCCGTGGGTGGCGTCGGGGGCGGCGCGATCGTGCTCGGGGCGCTCGACCGGGCGACGCGGGCCGGGCACGCGCCGGCCCTCGCGGTGCTCGAAGGGGGGCCCGGCGTCTACGAAGTAGAGGTGCCCGCGTGGGTGGGCGCGCTCGATCTCGAGCTCGTGGTGCGGTCGGAAGACGGGCGATGGCAGACGCTCCGACGGGTTCTGCCGGTTCGGGGCGGTCCGGGGGAGGCGCCTCCAGAGCGCCCGCGGGCGACGCTGCCCGACGCATGGGACGGCGCGGCCGCGACGCTGGTCGCCGCGGCGGCGGAGGTCCCGTTCGCGAGCCGCGCGTACGCCTTCACCGCCCTCGCCACGGCGGGGGTGCCGGGCACGTCCGAGCGCGCGGCGGCCCTGCGCGGCCTCGCGTCGGCGCGCCGGCATGTCGACGGCGCGGCCACGGCCACCCCGGTTTCGCGGCTCCTCGCGGAGCACCTCGTCGGCCGGCGCGCGGCGATCGACGAGACGGGGCGACCCGCCGAAGACCGGCGGCACGCCGAGCGCGCCGAGGCGGCCCTCCGACTCGCGGCGGCAGACCCGGAGCGGGCGAGCGCAGGCGCGGCCCGACTTCTGCTCGAACCGACGCTCGAACCTTGGGTCCGTGCGCGGGCCACCCTCGCGCTGTGGGTGTCCGGCGACGCGCAGGGCGCTCGCGAAGCCATCGGAGGGCCGTCCGCCGCCGACGCGGCGATCGTGAGCGCCGTGCGCGCGATCGTGCTCGGTCAGGGGGACCTGGCCGCGGCGCCCGCCTGGTGGCGCATCGCCCGCACCGACGCGGCGCATCCCGAAGACCGCGCGATCGCCATCCACGCGCTCTCGCTCCTCGTACGGGGAGGCCGAGCGGCGCGGACGACCGATACAGCGGCCCCCGACCGAAGCGAGGTCGGCGCCCTGAACGTCACGGTAGAAGCCCCCTATGACGACACACTCGGCAGCGCGCGCGGGGTGTATCGCGTGGTGGACGGGGACCCGACCGCGGTGGACGACGTCCCGATGCCCGCGCTCGCCGCCGGCGAGGCCCCGATGCACCGACGGATCCCGGTGTGGGTAGACGTGCCCGCGAGCACGCTCCCGACCCGGGTCGCCTGCCCGGACGACGATCGGCTGCGGTCTGAGAACCCATGGATAGACCTCGACCCTTCCGACACGTCTCGCTCGATTCGGTGCGTCGTCCGGCCGCGACGGCTCGGCCCGGCCGCGGTCACCGTGCGCGTGCACGCGGCGGACGGCGTGCTCCTCGCCCGAGGCACCGCGCCCCTCGTCGTCACGCCGTGGGCCCCGACCACACCGGAGGACCGCCTGAGCCCGCGCGAGCGCTTCCGTCTCGGCGTCGCGCTCGCCGCGCGGCGCGATCTCGCGGCGCTCGGGCTCCTCGAGCCCCTGTTGCGCGACGAACCGCTCCCGCAGGACGACCTCCGCGCCGCCGCGACGGCGGTGCTCGCGCTTCGCGCCGAGGGCGACCCGGCCGCATTCGTCCGCTCGTTCCTGGCCTTCCGAGAGCGGGTACCCGGCGGCGCGCTGGACCTGCGCACCGCGGCCGCGCTCGCCCGCGCCTACGCCGCGACGGGGGAGCCCGCGCGAGCGCTCGCGACCACGCGGATCGTGATGGACGCCCGGTTCAAGGAGGAGCTCGCCGCGGTGTCCGCCGTGCGCGACGCCGGGCTCGCGCTGACGGCGTTGAAGCTCCTGCGCGACCTCGTCGACCGTTACCCCGAGGGCCCTACGGTGAGCCAGGCCCGGTTCCTGGCGCCCTCGATGCTCCTCGCGCGCGCCGACGGCGACGGCGATCGCCTCGGGTACACGCGCTCGTCCCTGCGACACACCGCCGTCGCCGAGCTGGCCGCCTGGCTGATGATCCACCCCGAAGCGGATGACGCCGGGGACGCCGCGACCATGTTGGTCGGCGCCCTCGCCACGCTCGCCGAGCCGGAGCGGGAGCGCGCGCTCACCGGGCCACTGGCGCGCCGCTACCCCGACGCGACGCCGCTCCGCGTCGCGCACGCGCGCGCCACGCTCGCGGCCGGCGACGCCGCCGGCGCGCTCCGGCTGCTCGCCGGCCTGGAGCCGACCGACGACGAACCGGCGATCCTCCGGGGGCGCGCCCTCGAGGCGCTGGGCCGTCGCGACGAAGCCCGCGAGGCGTACGTCGCCTCGGGCGCCTCCGAGGGGTACGACCGCGCGGCCTGGCTCGCCCGCGAGGCGGAAGAGCCCCCGCCGTGGATCGTCTTGCAACCTGGCGATCCCGCCGTCCTGCGGGGTTGGGCGGCGCCGGGGACCGCGCTGCGCATCACGGCGATCCGGGTGGCGCTCGAGGCGATCTTCCTTCGCGACAACGGCCGCTTGGACCCTGATCTGGTCAACGTCGCCGGCCTGCGTGCCACCGCCACGCGCTCCGCCCGCGTCGGCCCCGACGGCGACGTACCGATGCCGGCGCTCCCGGACGGAGCCTACCTCCTGCTGATCGACGTCGGCGGCGTCGCGTATCGGACGCTGCTCGTGAAGACGGACGCGGAGCTCGACGTCCGCGGCGACGACGGCACCCTCGTGCACCTGTCGGACCGCGCCGGGCGCCCTCTGCCAGACGCGCAGCTCTGGGCGTTCGGAGGGGATGTTCAGGCGACGCGCACCGATGCGGACGGCGCGGCGTGGCTGCCGGGCGGCGCCGGCGGGCTCCCCTTGCTCGCGCGCAGAGGCGACCGCTACGCCTTCGCGAACCTCGACGCGCAGCCCACCCGACGCGCCCCGGCGCCCGCGCCATCCGCGCCGAAGAGCCGCATCGTCGAGGACAACGCGGCTCGGTACGAGCAGTTGTTCGAGCAGGGCGCCGCGCAGGAGCTGCGCGCCGACAGCCTCTGAGCGCGCGGCGGCGGTCGAACGCGCCTTCGGGCGCGTCCTTGACATTTCCGCGTGCGCTTTGTAGACCTCCCACGTTCTTTCAACCATCCACGCGTCACAGGTGCCCTCCGTCCGAGGAGGGTGAAACGGGAAGCCGGTTAGAAGCCGGCGCGGCCCCCGCCACTGTATCCGGGGACGCCCCTCGCAAAATCCACTGCTTCAGCCGCGATGATCGCGGACGGAGTGGGAAGGTGCGAGGCGGCGGACGATCCGGAAGCCAGGAGACCGGCCTGTAGACGCTCGACGACCGTCCTTCGGGGAGAGGGGCGGCCGACGCACGACTTCGGTCGGGCGCGGCCGCGCCCAGGGGCGGTCCGGAGCCGCCCATCCTGTTGTTCGCCTTCCACCTTGCCTCCGCTGAGGAGCTCACCGTTCACGCGCCGCGTGGACCGGACCCGACGTCGGTGCCGGGCACGGTCACGGTCGTGCCCCTTGGTCCGGAGCTGCCGCCCGCCACGGATCTCGCCGACGTCATCGCGGCGACGCCCGGGGCGACGGTTCGGCGCCTCGGAGGACTCGGCGAGTTCGCCGCGGTGAGCCTGCGCGGTTCGAGCTTCCAGCAGGTTGAGGTCTTCCTCGACGGGGTTCCGCTCAACCCGGACGGCAACGCGGTCGTCGACCTGTCCGAGCTCCCGGCGACCGCCTTCGACCGCGTGGAGATCTGGCGAGGCAACGCCCCGGCCACCTTCGGCGCGAGCCCGATGGGCGGGGTCGTGAACCTCGTCACCCCGACGAGCCGCGCGACCCCCGCGGCGCTCGGCCTCGCCGCCGGCTCGTGGGGCACCTTCCGCACGTTCGGCAGCGCCGCGCCCGTGGCGAGCCGTGAGGTCGACGCGTTCCTGGCGTTCGAGCAACTGCACACAGAGGGCGACTACCCGTACTTCGACGACCAGGGCACCGAGTACAACCGCTACGACGATCGCACCACGGCCCGCGAGAACGCCGCGTCGGACCGTGCGAGCGGGCTGGCGAGGGTGCGCTGGGGCCGTCCGGGGCGGCGCATCGCCCTGCTCGACGTGTTCAGCCGCACCCAGCAGGGCCTCCCCGGGCCGATCGACGCGAACGCGCGCGAGGCGGAGTTCAGCTCCACGCGCAACCTGACCGTGCTCGACGGCGAGCTGAGCCCTGCCCCCGGGTGGCGGGTCGCGCCGCGGCTGTGGGGGGTGTGGCGCCAGGACGTGCTCGACGATCGTGCCGGAGAGATCGGGGTCGGCGAGGACCACGAGCGCAGCGAGACCACGGGGCTCGGCGCGCAGGCCGAGGTCGTCTGGGTGCCGACCCCGCACGGGCCGGTGGGCTGGGTGGCGTCGGCGGTGGTGCGCGGGCGCCGCGAGGCCTTGACCGGGACGAACCTGCTCACCGGGGCCGACGACGCGCTCCGGGCGCGGATCGCGGGCACGGTCGCCGCCTCCGTGGAGGCCAGCCTGTTCGCCGAGCGCCTGCGGGTGACGCCGCTCGTGCAGGCGGAGCTGTTGGACGACAGCGCCGCTGGCACCCTGCCGTTCTCCGGGGTTCGCGGCGCGGGCGGCTCCGACGCGACCGCCTGGCCGGTGAACCCGCGCCTCGGGGTGGTCGCTCGGCCCCTCGAATTCCTCACGGCCAAGGCCAACATCGGCAGCTACGTGCGCCCCCCGACCTTCCTGGAGCTCTTCGGCGACCGCGGCGACACCGTCGGCAACTCCGAGCTGCGTGCCGAGCGCGGGTGGGCCTGGGACGTCGGCGGTCGGGTCGACGTCGCGGCGGGGCCGGTGTGCGGCGCGCTCGACGTCACCTACGCGCGAAACCGCGCGTCGGACCTCATCGTCTACGTGCCCAATTCCCAGCGCACCCGCATCGCGACGAACGTCGGGGAGGCCTACGTCCGCACCACGGAGGCCGGTCTGGAGCTCGACGTCGGGCCGTGGCTGCGCTCCCGCACCGCGTTCACCTGGACGCTGACGCGCAACCTGTCCTCCGAGGACGCGTACGCCGACAACGAGCTCCCACGCGTGCCGTGGGGGGCCCTGGAGCAGTCCACCACGGTGGCCTGGAACGACACGGCTGCCCTGACGCACACCTTCTCCTGGTCCGCCGCCACGTACCTGGACGCGGCGAACGTGTACGCGTTGCCGGCGCGCGCGCTGCACGGCGTCGCGTTCCACGTGGAACCCGCGCCGGGCCTCCCGCGGATCACCGCGGAGATCCTCAATCTCGGCGACGTGCGCGGCCTCGCCGTCGACCGTGCCCCCCTGTCCGACGACGACGACACCCTCGTCGTCAAGCCCCTCACCGACTTCGACGGGTACCCCCTCCCCGGGCGCACGATCATGGTCGGTCTCACGTGGATCGAAACGCCAAGGAGCCTCGAATGACCCTGTTTCTCTACGCCTTGCTCGCCTGCGAGCCCACCGCCGAGAAGGACGACACGGCGGAGTCCGAGACTGACACCGACACCGACACCGACTCGGACACCGACACCGACACCGACTCGGACACCGACACCGACACCGACACAGACACAGACACCGACACCGACGGGAACACCGCGGCGGTCGTGGTGACCGTCGACGCGACGTACACCGTGGGCGCCGTGAACGTGATCGACGCCGACGGCACGACCCGCACCGACCTCCTCGCCGTCGGCGGAGACACCGTCGTCGCGACGAGCCCGGACCGCACGTGGATCCTCTCGCGCGGCGGCGAGAACACGGTCGCGGGCTACGTCCGCACGTCCTTCGGCACCCCGTCCGTGGAGTTCAGCACTGGCGACGCGTCCAACCCGCACGACGTCGCGGAGTGCGGCGGGAAGCTGTTCGTCTCCCTGTTCGGCTCGGGACGGCTCGCCGTCTACGACCCCGTCACCGGGCTGCCCTCGGGAGACGTCGACCTCGGCGCGTGGGGCGCGGCGGACCCCGATGGCACCATCGACGTCGACGACCTCTACGTGTCACCCGACGGCCGGCTCTACGTCACCCTCCTGCACCTCGACGGGTACGAGGCCAACGACCCGGGCGCGCTCGTGCGCGTCGATTGCTCCACCCTCGCGGCCGTGGACGGCTGGGAGGTCGGCCCGAACCCGTCGATGTCGGTGACGGGCGGCACGATGTACCTGTTCGGCGGCGACTACTACAACGACGACTTCAGCGGGCCGAACCTCGACGGCGGGCTCTGGACCTTCGACCTCGCCTCGGAGACCCTGGCGGGCCCGCTCCTGACGGAAGAGGAGCTCGGCGCGAACATCGGCAACGTGGCGATCGCCCCCGGCGGCAAGGGCATCCTGACGACCGACGACGGGTACACGTGGGACGTGTGGTGCATCGACCTCGCGGACGAGTCGGTGACGCTGATCACCCAGCCCGGCGCCTTCATCGGCGGCGCTTCCCTCGCGCGCGACGGGCGCGTGTGGCTCGCGCAGCGTCCGGACTACCTCGGGAGCACGGACCCGCAGACCGGCGTGGTCGTGTACGACCCGGCGACCTGCCTCGTCGAGACGACCCACCGCTTCGGGTTCGACCCGTACTCCATGGCCTTCAGCGAGTGACTCCCATGGTTCCCCTGCTCCTGCTCTTGTTGGCCTGTGACGCCGATGATGCGTGCGACGCGATGTGTGACGCGTCGCTCGCCACGTTCGACGCGTGCCTGGAGCCGCGAGGGCTCGAGTGGGGGGACATGGTGGGCTACGCCGACGCCGCGGACTACGCGAACTGGTGCGGGACGTGGGCATGGGAGGCGCGGTTGCTCGGAACGGAGGACGCGTGCGCGGACATGCTGCCGGAGGTGTCGTCGGGCGACTGCGACGCGTACACCGCCGCCTGGGCGGCGCAGGCCTCCCGATGATCCTCGCGACCACCCTGCTCGTGGCGTGCGCGCGCGTCGAGGAGCCGCGAGCGGTCGCGTTCGTGCGCGGCGGCGTGCTGGTCGACGGCGCGTACGAGGCACGCCAGTGGACCCCGGGAGAGGTGATCCACGGCGTCTCTGCACCGTTGTCGCCCGAGTGCGCCCCGGTGTTCCACGTGGAACTCGAGGACATGGCGCGGCTCGCCGCGCTCGACGCGCCCGCCCCCGGGGCGGCGCTCGCGTTCTCGCCGGACGGCGCGTGGTTGGCGATCGGCAGCGACGCGGGCTCCCTCCGCGTCCTCGACGCCTGGACCGGGAAGGAGCGCGCGCGCTCGAAGATCGCCGAGGGCGCGATCCGGCGCGTCGCGTGGAGCCCCGACGGCGGGACCCTCTACGTCGGCGAGCAGAGCCCGGACGCGACGGTGTCCGCCGTCGACCCCGCGACGCTCACCCCGCGATGGTCGCGCCGCCTCGCCGACGAGCTGCAGACGAGCCCGTTGCCGCCGCTCGACGACGTGTTCGGGCTCTACTCCCTCCCGGGTGTGTATGAGATTCTGCCGATCGAAGGCGGCGACATCCTGGTCGCCGGCGCGCACGGTTGGGACCCGGGCGACGGACGCCGGAACCGGAGCCGCCTCTGGAGGCTCGGCGCCGACGGCGCGGAGCGCGCGGCGTGGCCGCCGGACGGCGTCGCCGACGCGATCCTCCTGCACCCGGTCGTTTTCGGCAGCCGCGTCATGGTCGGTCTGTCGCGGTCCGCCGACGGGCCCGCGCCCGACCTCCCCATCGGCGGCGTCATGGCGCTGGACGCCGCGACGCTCACGCCCGCGTGGACCCGACGGTTCGAACCGCTAAAGCCTTGGTTCAACGACGTTTTCATTTGGGAGGCGGCCACCCTCGACGACCGCGTGGCCGTGGCGGGGCTCGGCGACGGGCGCGCCTACCTCCTCGATCCGACCACCGGCGCGGAGCGCGCCGCGCTCGCGCCCGGCGTGCCGATCCTGTCCGCCGGCGTGCCGATCGCCGTCGGCGTCGGCTTCGCAGCCGTTCGGGACGGGATTGCCTACCTGCTCACCACCACGACGAACATCCCCTGGGGAAGCGCGGATCCGGCCACGCGCCCGCCGAGCGTCCACCCCGCGGAGCACACCCTGCACGCGGTCACCGCCGACGGCACCCCCGTCTGGAGCTGGTCGGGTCCGCACGCCCTGCGGGGCGTCATCCCGTCGCCGGACGGCGCGTGGATCGCCTCCGCGGCGGCAGAGCGGGCCACCGACGCGCGCACCGACCTGTTCGGCGCGGTAATCCTCGATCGAGCGACCGGGGCGCTCGCGGCGACGTGCTCTACCGCCGGGCCCGCGCACTTCCGCGCCGCCTGGTCGACCGACGGGCGGCTCGCCGTGGCCGAGGCCCCGTACAACACGCCGGCGGGCGTCGCGGGCGCGTACCGGGTCACGGTGTTCCGCTGACCTCCGCGGCGCCGCCCGAATGATCCGCGCGCTCCTCGTCCTCGCGAGCTGCGCGCCCACGCCGCTCGCGCTCGACGCGGTCGTGGGCGCCGCGCACGTCGAGCTCCGCGCCAACGGGCCGGTCACGGAGGTGGTCGTCACCCGGGCGGACGGGCTCGTCGCGCTTCGGCGCAGGCTGCCCGCCGCGAGCACGACCGTGTTGTTGCCGCTGCCTCCAGGGGAGTACGAAGTCCGCGCCGCCGACGCCGCCGGGTCGGCGGCGACCGCCTCGCTCCTCGTTCCGGACCAGCCCCCCGTCGAGGTCGCCGTCCAGGTCGCGCCCGGCGCGCCATGGCGCCCGCTCGCCGGGGACGTCGAGGTCCCGATTCCGCAGGACGCCCTCGCGGAGGTGCTCGTCGCCATCACCGCCGGGCCCGGACACCCTGCCGAACTCCATACGTCCCTGGGCACGATCTCCCTTCCGGCCGTCGGCACCCGCATCGTGCGCGCCATCACGGTGCGCAGCAACCCGCTGGCGGTTCACGTCGGCGACGCGGCCGGCCGCCTCGTGCCGGAGCCGTACGATCCGAGCACGCTCGCGGCGTCCTTCCGAATCGGCACGCCGGTGTTCCCCGCGGCCGCGGACGGGTCGGCCGACCTCGCGCGTCCGGCGTGGCGTGTGAGCCTGCCGGTAGGCGTGCTCTCCCGCGCGCTCGCCGCCCTGGGCTTCGGTGGACGGCGGCGCGACGACCAGGCGCCATGGGCGTACACCCGCTTCGACCTGTCGAACACCTCCGCCCGCGACCTCGACGTCGTCGCCCGGCTGCGTGTCCAGACGCCCGACGGCGCGATGGCGCCGGCGTTCCGGCCGCGGGTGCGCGAGGCGGACGGCGGCACCGGCGTGGTCACTGCCCTCGTGCGGGTGCCCGCGGGTGGCACGGCGCGCGTGACGATGCCGGTCTACGTCGACACATCCGCCGTGACACAGGGTTTGTATCATGTGTCGGTCACCACGACCCCGCTCGGCTCGGATGTGTCGATCGGCGCGCGGCAGGACACCCTCCTCGTTCGGGGCGAAGACCCGGTCGCGGCAAACGGCTTCGTCGCCGCCTGCGTGATCGCGTCGACCGGGGCGGCGTGGGCCGCGGGTCGGTTGCGCGGCTGGCTGGACCGTTCCTCCACGGCCGAGCTGATGGCCATCGCGCTGCTCGGAGCCGCCGCCTACGTCGCCGGCACGGCTGCGGACCTCGTGGCGCTGGCCACGAGCGCGGCGCTCGGCCCGTTCGCTCCCTTCGTCACTTCGCTGCTCGCCGATGTGCCGCGAACGGCGCTCTGCGCGGCCCTGCTCGCCCTCCAACCGCGGCCCGGCACGCTCACCCTCGCGCTGGTCACCGCCGCGCTGCTCCGCGGCTTCACGATGGGCGCGTTCGCCCCGGCCGACCTCCTGTACCTCGGGCTCAACATCGCGCTCGCCGAGGGATTCGCCGCGGCCGCCGGGCTCACCCGCGCCGAGTGGCGCGACGAGCCGATTGCGCGTCGCGCGCTCCGCCTGGCGGCGGCCTTCGGCGCGTGGGACGGGACCGCCGCCCTCTGCGGGGTGTGGATCCACGTCGTGCTGTTCCGCCTCGACTTCGCCACCTGGTACATCGCGACCACCGCGCTGGGCCCCGGGTTGCTGTACGGCGCCGTGGCCGGGGCGCTCTCCGCCGGGTTCGCCGCGCGCGTGCGCGCGTCGGCCCCATGAGCGCGATCTGCCTCCACGCCGCGAGGTATCGATACGTGTCGGGCACCGTCGTGGGGCCGGTGGACCTCACGGTGCGACGCGGCGAGCTCGTGCTGCTCAGCGGGCCGAGCGGCGGCGGCAAGTCCACGGTGCTGCGGCTGGCCGCGGGCCTGCTCGGATCGGGGTCACAGGGCGAGCGGTCCGGGAGGGTGGAGCTGGACGGCGAGGACCCCGTCCGACGGGCGCGCCCGGTCGCTTGGGTGGGGCAGGAGCCGGACGACGCCGTGATCGGGACGACCTTGCTCGCCGAAGCGGCCTTCGGGGCCGAGTGCGCCGGACTCGACGCGCCGGAGGCCCATGCGCGGGACGCGCTGCGCCGGGTTGGACTCGCGGACCTCGCCGGCACGTCACCGGCGGTGCTCTCCGGCGGCCAGCGACAACGGCTCGCGATCGCCGCCGCCCTCTCCGGCGGCGCCGATGTGTTGCTCCTCGACGAGCCGCTCGCCCACCTCGATCCGGCCGGCGCGGACGAGCTCCTGCGGACGCTGCGCGCCCTCGCCGACGGGGGCGCGGCGGTGCTGCTCGTGGAGCACCGCGTGGATTCGGCCCGGCGATACTCGGACCGTGTGTTGTGGATCGCCGGTGGGCGCCTGATCGACACCCGGCCCGCCACGCCGCATCGCGTGGGCGCCACCCCGACAGCGCCGCGCGACACACAACCAACACATGTATCACTACGTGCCGCGCGTGCGGGCTGGCCGGGCCGTGCCGACGTGCTGCGGGACATCGACGAGGCGGTGCACGCCGGGGAGCGCCTCGCGCTCATGGGGCCGAACGGCGCGGGCAAGAGCACCCTGCTCCAGCTGCTCGGGGGAGGGCTCCGGCTCCGCGGGGGCGTCCGGCGTGTCGCGGACGGGGTGACGGTGGTGGCCGTGCCGCAGAACCCCGACCTCGCGCTGTACTGCGACACGGTGCGCGCCGAGCTCGCCTACGCCCTCGTGGAGCACGGCGCGACGGAAACGGAGGTTCGCGACACAGTCTCGCGTGTGTCACACGCGCTGGGCGTGTCCGAGCTGCTCGACCGCCCGCCGCAGTCGCTCTCGCGCGGTCAGCGGCTGAGAGTGGCCGTCGGCGCGGCGCTCGCGGCGCGCCCGTCGCTGTTGCTGCTCGACGAGCCCACGGCGGGCCAGGACGCCGAACATGTCGAGCGCATGTTCGCGGCGCTCGCCGATGGCTGGGTCGACGCGCGCGGCAGGCCGGGCGCGGTGGTGTTTGCCTGCCATGACGCGGACGTGTTGGCGCGGTGGGCCACCCGGGTCCGGGAGGTCGTCGCCGGTCCCGAGGCGGTCGCCGCAGCCGCGCGCGACCCGGGGGGCCTGCCGACCGACGCACGGCCCCGGATCGTCGCGCTGTTCTTTCTCGGGGTGCTCGCGCTCGCCATGGAGGGGCCCGTCGGGCTCGGGGTCGTCGCCGCGCCGCTGTTCGCCGCTACCCTCGCAAACCGGCATATGTCAGGCTGGAGGCTTCGTTTCCTCGCGCTCTGCGCGGGTCTGGCGTGGACGACGTCGCTCTCGCAGTCGCTGTTCTGGGCGGGGTGGCCCCGCACGCCGTTGTTCGTCCTGTCGTCGACCTACGACCTCATCTTCTACAAGGAGGGGGCGCTGCACGGGCTGGTTCAGGCCACCCGATTCGTGGCCGTGACGAGCGCGGGTCTCCTCCTCAGCGTGACGACGCCGAGCGACCGGCTGATCGCCGCGTTGGTGGCCGCGCGCGTGCCGTTCGGGCTCGGCCTGATGGCGGCGGCGGCGATGCGCGCGATCCCCGCGGTGGGCGCCGAAGTGGTCGCCGTGCGCCTGGCCCGGGCCGCGCGGGGTCGGCCGCTGCTCGCGCGCGCGCCCTGGGCGTGGATCGCGCTCGAAGCCCGACTCCTCCTTCCGGTGGCCGTGCGGGCCCTGCGCCGCGCCCGCGCGATGGCCGACTCCCTCGACACGCGCGGCTTCCACCCCACGCGCGCCCGACGGAAGCCGCCTCCGGCGCCGCGCTGGGAGTGGGCGCTCGCCGTCGGCGCCGTCGTCGTGGCCTCGGCAGCCCTCGCCGCTCGCCTCGCGTACGTGGCGTATGGACTGGAGATCTACTACAACCCCCACTGGCGCGACGTCTATGGCTTCGTCCGCGCGTGGATGTGACGCACACCCGCCGGCCCTCGGCCCGGATACCACGTGTTCCACGTGGAACACCCCTCCTTCGAACCGGTCTGGTCTTGTGCGTTGCCACGCCCCACCGCGCCGAGCCCGCGTGTGTGGCGCGTCGTCGAGGCGATCTGGGCCCGGATGATCGTCGACCGCGCGCGAGCGGGCCCGATCCTCGCGGCGGAGCTGCGCGCCGCGCGCACCCTGGGCTCGAAGGAGCGCCCCGTCGCCGGCGACACGCTCACCGGGCTGATCCGCCACGAACGCGCCCTCGCGCGCATCCATCCGGAGCCCCTCGCCGCGTGGCGGGCCTTGTGCGAGGCCGGCGCCCCCGCCCTGCCGGACCCCGCGTCCCCGGCGGAGGCGTTCGGAATCGCCGCATCCGTGCCCGACGACCTCGCCGCGGAGTGGTGGTCGCGCCTCGGGCCGACGGACGCCGTCGCCCTTGCGAAGGCCCTGGCGGGCCGCGCGCCGGTGTGCCTGCGCGTCCTGCGCGACCCTGTCGACCTCCCCGTCCCTCACCGCCGCGAGGGGCGAGCGATCGTCCTGGAGGTGCGGACCAACCTCGATCTGCTCGACGCGTACACGAGCGGGCGCGTCGAGGTGCAGGACCTCGGCAGTCAGGCGATCGTCGACGTCGCGTTCCCGGGGCCCGGCGCCCGCGTGCTCGATCTGTGCGCCGGGGCAGGTGGGAAGTCGCTCGCGCTCGCCGCTCTCGGCGCCCGCGTCCAGGCCTGGGACGTCCGAACCGCCGCCTTGCACGAGCTCGATCGCCGGGCGCGGCGCGCCGGGCTCGAGGTCACCATCGGGCCACCCCACGGGCGCTACGACGTCGTGCTCGTCGACGCCCCCTGCTCCGGCACCGGCGTCCTGCGCCGCCATCCGGAAAACCGATGGAAGCTGCGCTTTCCCACGGACACCCAGGCGGAGCTCCTCGCGCGCGCGCTGACCATGGCGCCGCGCGTGGTCTACGCGACGTGCTCCCTCGCGCGACGCGAGAATGAAGACCTCGTACGCCGAGTTGCCGGGTATCCGCGCCGCGAGGCCACCTTGTGGCCCGCCGTCGGCGAAGGGTTCTATTGGGCGGAGCTGTAGCGCCTAGCGCCCGCGACGCTCGTCGTCTTCTTCGTCGGCGTACATCTCCGCGCGCGACTTGCCCGACCGCGTGAACGCGCGGCTGACCGAGTCGGCGCCGGCCGCCACCGCGTCGGTGACCTTGATGTCCTTCTTGCCGCGCCGCCGGAGCAGCATGAAGCCCACGATCGCCAGCATGATGAGCGCGAAGCCCGCGCAGCACAGCAAGCTGCACACCAAGCCGAGGATCATCGAAATCACGCTGGACCCCACCGCCGTCTCCGAGAGTGCCCGAACTCTACCTCAACTCGGCCTCGCGTTCACCAACCCGGCCGCGTGATCGAGGCCACGACCACCCCGATGGCGCCGGTCGCCACGCCTGCGAGGAACCCCATGCCCAGCAGGGCCGCCGCCACCTGCCGACCCGGCGCGCCGCCCGCTCCGCGCGACGACACCAGGAGCGCGCCCGCGCCCGTGACCGCGCACGCGGCGCACATCCACGCGAGGTGCTCCTTCACCTCGAACGCCATCGCGATCGCGTGCGCATCGTCGAGCAACGCCGGCTTCACCTCGACCCGGTAGGTCGGGTAGATCCAGAACCCGACCACGTACGGCACCGCCACGAGCAGCGCGCCGAGCCACGCCGTGAGCCGGACCCCCGCCCCGTCTCGGCCGCGCAGGATGGCAAGGGTCGGGTGCGCGAGCAGCGCGATGCCGAGCCACGCGACATGACCGTGCAACGTCACGATCAGCGAGTACAACCGAGGGCTCATGGGCGCGACACCACGCCCGCCGCGGACAGCGCGACCGCGACGACCACGACCCACGGGGCCGCGCGCTCCGCCGGCCCGAGTCGCGCGCCGCGCGCCGCGCCGAAGGCCAGGGACCCGGCCGCGACGGCGTGCAGAAGCGCCAGGTACACCCGACCATGGTAGGGAATGTGAACGCTCGCGAGCACCGACCCGGGGGGGAGTCCCGGCGGGTCCGACAGACGTTGCGCGGCGTAGCTCACCGCGGCGACGGCGCCGGCGGCGGCCATCGCGACGACCCAGCGGCGGCGGAGCTCGCTCACGCCTGCCACGCGCGGACGCGGGCGCACTCCGGGTCGGGCGCGAGCTCGTCGCCCGTGAGGTGGCGGGCCACGACGCGACACCCGCCGCGACACACGTCGCGCCACCCGCATGTATCACACGGGGCGGGGGGCGCGCCGGCGCGACCGCGCCACGCGAGCACACGTTCGTCGGACGCATAGGCGACCGCCGGCGGAAGTTCTCCGCCCGCCGCTTCGTCTCCGTCGACGCCCGCGAAGCTGCACGGGGACCACCCGCCGCGGGCGTCCCTCGCCATGAGGCGTGTGCCGCCGACACACCCGACCACCCCCAGGCGCGCCGCGTCTTCCGGGCTCACCGACCCGTGCTGCGCGAGGAACGGGGTCATCGCGCAGTCCCAGCGAATCACGAGGCCCGTGGCCCGCTCGAGCTCCAGGGCGAGCGGCCACAGCGCCGCACGCTGCGCCTCGTCCAGAGCGAGACCCGCGTACGCATCGACGCCGCGACCGGCCGGCTTGAGCCGCAGCCATTGCCACTCGGTGGCACCGGCATCGACGATCGCCGCGGCCAACGCCCGGAGATGCGACACATTGACACGTGTCAGCACGGTGTTGACCCCCACGCGCGCGCCGGCGTCGGAGAGGGCGCGAACCGCAGCGAGGCCGAGCGACGCGTCGCCCCATCCGCGCACGGCGGCGTACGCGGCGCCGACCCCATCGATCGAAACGTTGACCTGGCCGAACCGCGCCGCGATGGCCTCCGCGCGCGCCGGCGTGACGCCGAAGCCGCTGGTCGTGAGGTTGGGCACGAGGCCGCGGGAGCGCGCGTGGTCCGCCAACGCCAGCAGATCGTCGCGCAGCACCGCCTCGCCCCCGCCGAACGCCACCTCGAACACGCCCATGTCCGCCAGCTGATCGAGGTCTGACCGAAGCTTGGCGAGCGACGGATCGGCCTTCTCGCCCGGACCGGCCGACAGGTAGCAGGCCGTGCAGGCCGCGGGACAGCGCGTGGTGACGGTGAGGTGCACCTCGTCGGGCGCCCGGGCCGCGTCGCCGACGCGACGCGCACCCGCGGCGAGGGCGGCCGCCACCCCGGCCGTGTCCAGCGCGAGCAACGCCGGGGGACGGTCCGGCGCGCCGGGCAGCGCGAGCGTGCCGCCGTCGTCGGACGCGCGGATCCGCGGCGCGCTCGCCGGCTTCGTGCCGTCGTCGCGCCCGTCGGTGGCGCGGCGCACCCACTCCGTGAAGGCCGCCGCGTAGAGGTTGATGACGGCCGCCCCGGCGACCGCCCCGAGCAGCGCGGCGCCCACCACGGACCCCGCGCTCGAGCAGTTTGGCGCGCGCCCGCGTCGCACCTCGAGGATCCGCATCAGAGGCCCGCCAGGAGCAGGGCGTCGTAGCGCGCCAGCACGAGGTACGCCCCGCTCAGGGTCACGAGCGCCGCTCCGACACCGAGGAACGCCCGATACGCCGTCGCCGCGGCCCCCGGCGCGAGCGTGTCCGCGCCGCGCGCGGCGAGCGCCGCGACGACGTGCACCGCCACGAAAACAAGCGCGAACGCGGGGAACATCCTCCCCGCGCCGCTGTCCCACCGGTCCGCGACCCAGCCGCCGCCGAGCGAGAGCACGAGGATCGGCAGCGCCCCCCAAGGCAGGGGCCGCTCCCCGGCACGCAAGACGGCGGGCACCCGAACGAGCGCGGGCAGCACGAGCATCCCGTAGAGGGCGACCACCACCCCCGACACACGCCCGAGCCATGCACGCTCCGCGGCGCGCGTCACGCGCGCGACCTCGGTCTGCCCCGTGACCGGAACGGCGAACTCCGCCCGCAGCTCCGCCTCGACGCCCTCCGCCGCC
>CAMAXZ010000042.1 GCA_945862325.1 Klebsiella pneumoniae | reverse complement strand
GGTGTCGGTGTCGGTGTCGGTGTCGGTGTCGGTGTCGGTGTCGGTGTCGGTGTCGGTGTCGGTGTCGGTGTCGGTGTCGGTGTCGGTGTCGGTGTCGGTGTCGGTGTCGGTGTCGGTGTCGGTGTCGGTGTCGGCCGTGTCGACGGCCGTGTCCTCGGCGCCGGAGCACGCGAGGGCGAGGAGGGCGAGGATCATCGTGCGGCGAGCTCCGTGGTCAGGGTGCTGTAGCCAAAGACGTGGCCGACCGGCGTGTTCGCGCGGAAGAGCAGCGCCCCGTCCGCGTCCACGCGGTCCATCTGGCCGGCCACGGAGAAGGTCACGATCGTGCTCCCGTCGTCGGAGCGCGCGACGTCGCCGAGGACGAAGCTGAACACCGCGGGATCGGGCATGTAGGACCACACCTCGGTGGCCGTGCCCGCGTCGTCGTCGAGGGCGTACTCGATCGCGCGGCTTCGGTTCCCGCCGGCCCCGTCGTTGTCGAACACGACCGCACGCCCGTCGACCCAGTCGAACTGGTGCGCGTGCAGGAAGCGCGCCCCGTCGATGGCGTAGCTGGAGGTCTCGCCCCCGAGGGTGGCGCCACAGGAGCGATCCGTGGGATCGACCCTGACGATCGCGGAGAAGTTGCGGACGCCGACGATGTACTCGCCGGTGATCGGATCGTGATCGAGCGCGTTGGTCCAGGTCCAGCCGAGCGTGGGGTCGTTGCCGGGTCGCTCGTCCGGGTCGAAGCAGTCCCACGTGTCCCAGAGGGACGTGGCCGTGCCGTCGGCGTCGATCTCGACGAGCGCGTTGCCCTTCACGTCGGCGCCGTCAGTGCCCGGGCGAACCTCGGCGGCGAGCGCCACGAACACGCCGTCTTCCCGTTCGACGAAGTCCTGGGCGAGGTAGGGCGCCGCGAGCTCCGACACCTCGGTACCGTCCCACGAGACGGAGACGAGCCGGCTCTGATCCGACGGATCACCGGACACGTCGCCCACGACGTACACGATGCCCGTGCCGTCCCGACGCGGCCGCGCGCGGAACGCGTCCAGCCCGCTCTCGTTCGGGGAGTACCAGACGACGCGGCCCTCCGGCGACAGCACCACCGCGGCGCTCGAGGCGCCGAGGAACGTGGTGACGACGAACTGGTCGAGCGACCCGCCGTTCGTCTCGATGCTCGGGAGCTCGTTCGGCAGCGCGCCCGTGGTCCACGTGCCGGACTCGAGCGCCAAGCCGGCTTCATCCTCGATCGTCCAGGAGACCTCGGACTGGGCGGGCACCCCCACGAGCACCGCGCGGTGCGTCGTGGCGGCGGTGTCCTCGAGCGGGCTCGACAGCTCGCGCTCGGGCGTGCCGAACCGCACGCGCCCGCGGATCGCGGCGTCCGTCGTCCATTCCAGGGTGGCGACGGTCACGATGGCCTCGCTCGGCGTGAGCGTCACCTCCGTGACGGCGACCGTCGGCTCGTCGGGCGTGCAGCCGAGGAAGAGCAGGATCATTGCGGCTCCACCACGCCGAGGAACAGGGGCGCCGGGTTGTAGCAGGAGCCGCAGCGCAGCGCGAGCAGCCACGTGCCGTCGCCGGAGAAGCCGGTGAACGCGCCGTCGTCGCCCGTGGCGAGCGCCAGGTCGGCCTCGGTCCCGCCGAGCAGGGTGAGGAAGTACATGCGGGTTGCGTCGATCTCGAGGTCGAGGAGGGCGGCCTCGAGGTCGGCGGGAGTGCGACCCTCGTAGAACGCGATCATCACGCTGTCGACCCGCGAAGCGTCGAGCGGGAGCCCCTGCCCGTCGCGGGTGAGCGCCGGCCACGACACGGTGCCCGGTGCGCTCGGCAGGCGAATCGGCTCGACCGCCGTGAGCTGGGCGTCGACGCTCACGATGCCGCAGCCGTCACCGAGCGAGACGTTGGCCGTGCGGTCGCCCGCGTCCGGCGAAAGGAACGCGAGGCTTCGCGCCCCCTGACCGGGGATGTCGCTGTCGCTGAGGATGACCATGTAGGTCCCGCCGGCCGCGGTGTACTCGGCCGCGACGCTGAAGTCGGTACCGAAGAGGCTGAACTCCGACAGCGACGCGCAGGTCTCGCCGTTCTGGGGCGTGTACTGGACGTAGCCGGTGATGCTCGCCTGCTGGAGGGCGTCGGCGGCCAGGGCCTCCTCCACCTCGGGCTGGGTGAGCGACCCGGCGCGCATCAGGCCGACGTTGCGCACGTCCGCCGTCGGCGCGAAGTCGTGACACTGCATGTCGTGAACCACTTGGTCCCAACACACCTCGACGTCCGCGCCTTCGTGTGTCGTGAACGAAGGGATCGCGAGGGTGCTGTCGAAGGTGTAGTTGTTCGCGTCGGTGAGCGCCGTGGACGGCCCAAGGTCGGCGCCGGTGTCGTCCGTGCCCGAGCAGGCGAGGAGGAGGGCGGCGAGGATCATCGTTCATCCCAGGTGAAGTCGTAGAGGGTGGGGGCGTAGCGTACACGATAGCTGCACACCTCGTACGAGGCGCACGTCATCTCCCAACGGGGCGTGCTGTCGGGATAGCCGACCTCGGCGAAGTGATGGTACGACCCGTCGAGCAGGAGCACGGCGTCGTCGTCCGGCAAGAGCTCCGCGTTGCCGCAGATGTAGGAGAACATCCAGTTGGTGCCGAGCTCCGGCCAGCTCCACACGATCTCGGCGAGCATGGACGTCTCGTCGATCTCGAGGACGAGCGCGCGGCTGTAGGCGAGGTCCCAACGGTACGCGCCCGTCGAGTCGATGCGGGGCGCGCCGTTGTCGTACATCAACAATCGGTAGCGACCTTCGCCGCGCTCGAGAAACGTGACGCCGTGTTGGTGGTACTGCCACAGCGTCGTGTCGAGCGGGGTCGGATCGGCGGCGTCGATGTCGTCGACGAGGGTGAAGTCACCGCCGAAGCCGAGGCGCCACGCGATCTCGTCGGTGTCGGGGTAGAGCTTCACGATCCAATCTTGCGACTTGAGCGAGACGAGGAAGAAGTCACGCCCGTCGGCGTCGGTGTCCAACAACAGGGCGTTCGCGTGGTTCCAGTCCTCGTAGTAGTCGCCATACCCGTCGCGCGAGTAGGGGACCCCGGTGTCCGCGGACCGGTCGTCGCCCAGCTCGCCGTGGAAGCTGTAGTCATAGATGACGCCGCGGGTGTCGGGGTCCATCACGATGAGCCCGTTGCCGACTTTGTAGCTGCCGTTCGACAGCCATTCCGTGGTGGCGGTGATGAACGCGAGCTTCTCTGCCCATGCCCCGCGGGGGATCTGGTACATCTCGTGTGAGTCGATCCAATCGTGCTGGAAGCGTGAGCGCGTGCCGAACCAGGGCGTGCCGAACTGGTCCGTCTGCTCGCCCGCTCCGTCGAAGAAAGCCACCTTCGACGCGGTGATCGACGTGGACGCCCAGCCGCCTTCGCGGAGCGCGCGCATCGACATGAGGGAGTCGTTGTCGATCGTCTCGATCAGGTGCACCGGGGTGCCCCACCGGTCGACACAGCCGTACCAGAGGGTACCATCCGGCGCGGACATGTTCGTGCACACGGCCTCGCGGTCGTCGAACTCGGCCTCCGGTACGTGGAACGTGGGCGTGCACTGTGGCCACTCGCGGTCCAGCGGCGGGGCGGTGTACGCCGCCGGCTCGGATGCCCATGTCGAGCTCCCGCGCTCCGCGTGGGCGACCAGCGACACGCTCCGGTCCGCGCGGAGGCCGAGCACCACCACGGGCAGGGGCACGCCGGCGAGGGCGGACACGCGCGGCGACTCGCGGTCGAGGTCGGCCTCACCGTATTGAACCCACACATCGGCCGCGTGGTCGACGGTGACCGTCACGATCGCCGAGAACGGGTTGTTCGGGTTGGCTTCCACCGACATGGCGCCGTCGATCACCACCGGGGGCGACGTGTCGTCGGTGTCGTCGGTGTCGTCGGTGTCGTCGGTGTCGTCGGTGTCGTCGGTGTCGTCGGTGTCCGCGGTGTCGACGTCGGAGTCCGCGTCAGGGTCGTCCGTGGGCACGTCGGCGCCCGAGCACGCGAGGGTCGACACGAGGAGCAGGAGCATGAAGTGTTCTACACCGGATCGCGGGCCTTCGCGACGTGGACGAGCGCGCGCGCGAGGGCGGCTACGGACGCGGGCGCGCAACCCTCGGCCTTGTTGTTCACGATCACCCAGGTGTCGCCCACCGCGGCGGACACGAGCTTCGCGATCGCGGTGCGCGTGAGCGAATCGGGCGCGGCGAGATCGGCGAAGGGGGCGAAGCGGTCGCGGGCCTCGGTGTAGCTCGCGCCGTCCTGGAGCATCCACCGCACGACGTGGAACGCGAAGGAGCCCGTGCGTAGGACGCGCGCCTGCGCCTCGATTGGGGGGAGCCCGCTCCAGGCCGACAGCACGGGCGCGGCCCCGACGTCGCGCAAGGCGTCCACGAGGGCCGCGGTGTGGAGCGCGGCCACGCGCACCTCCACGGCGACGCGGACCCCGAGGGGGCGGAGGGCGTCGAGGAAGTGGTGCAGGCGCGTCGGAAAGTCGCGACCGCCGAGCTCCGACGCAGGCTGGGGCGGAAACTGCAGGACGAGCACCCCCGCCTTCGCGCCGAGGCCCTCGACCAACGGGCCGAACACCGTGTCGCGCGCCTGGCCGACGTCGAGGAAGCCCGGGTTCGCCTGCCCCGCACGAGGGCCGTGCCGGGGGTGGTCGGGGAACCGCGCGTAGAGGAGCGCGTCGTGCGCCTTGACGAGGAACCGGAAGTCCTCGGGGACCTGCGCCGCGAGCGACGCGAGCTCGGTCGGCGTCATCGGCTTGTAGAAGGTGCGGTCGAGGCCGACGGTGCGGAACAGCGGGTGCGCCGCGTACGCGCGGAGGCCGTCGCGCGCGAGGCTCGCCTCCGTCCATCGACGTCGGGGCGACCAGATCGGCCAGCCGGGGAAGGTCCACGACGAGGTGCCGAGGCGCAGGTCGGGCCTCAGGCGCGACGCCAGCGCCACGAGGTCGGGGTCGACGGGCGCGAGCCCGCCGTCGTCCGGCGCGCCGAACAGGCCGAGCTGGGTCACGGGTCGGCCTCGTCGCCACGGAGGCGCCGCACCGCTCGGCCGTCGCGCTTGGTCGGGCGGCCCGCGCCTGGGTCGCGCCACGCGATGCGCTGGAGGACGCGCGGGAGCTCCGACGGTGGCGGCGGCGGCGTATGATCGACGTACAAGCTTCGGGCCTCGTCGGCGCTGCCCCGCCGGACCCCGAGGGCGACGATCTCCAGCACGCGGCGCCCCGCGGGGGTGAGCGCCTCTACGCGGTCGCCCACGCGCACGGCGCGACCCGCGTCCGCGGCGCGCCCGTTGACCTGGACGTGGCCGCCGTCGCAGGCCTCCTGCGCGAGGGTGCGGGTCTTGAAGCACCGCGCGGCGAGCAGCCAGCGATCGATGCGCGCCGTGGCGAGATCGGCCATCGTCGGCTCGTATCCGGGCGACGTGCCTCGGGGGGCGCGCTACGCTCGCGCGGTCGTGACCACGCGCTTCTGTCCGGTCTGCCTCACCTCCTTCGAAGTGGATCGCGCGGCGTGCCCGAGCCTCGGCTGCGGGGCGGCGCGGCCCGCCCGCGGGTGGGAAGCGCTCTACGAGCCGGGCGACCTCCTGGACCGCCACTACCGGGTACAGGGGGTGCTCGCGCTCGCCGGGTCCGGCGTGACCTACCGGGCTCGCGCGGTCGACACGTCCGGTGCGCCGAGCGGGCCCGAGGTCGCGGTGAAGGTGCTCTATGCGCACCGGGACACCTCGGAGCACGTCCGCCGCCTCGCGGACGAGGCGGGCATCCTCCGGGAGCTCGCGCACCCCGGCATCGTGGAGTGCCGCGCGTTCGTGCACCGCGTGGGCGAGCCGCCCTACCTGGTCACGACGTTCGAACAGGGCGGCACACTCGCGGAGCACGTCGCGCGTGTGGGGCCGCTCGCGCCCGCGGTAGCGGGCCGGGTGCTCGCACAGATGCTGGTCGCGCTCGATCAGGCCCACCGCCGCGGCATCGTGCACCGCGACCTGAAGCCGCAGAACATCCTCCTCCGCGAGCCCTGCGGCCCCGACGACGTCCCGCGGGTGCGCGTGGCGGACTTCGGCATCGCCCGCATCACGACGCGGACCGCCGGGCCGACGCGGGTCGGCATGTTCGTCGGTACGCCCGCCTTCGCCGCGCCGGAGCAGCTCCTCGGTCACCCGGCGACGGCCGCGACGGACGTGTTCGCCGCCGGCGCGGTCCTGTGGTGGATGTGCACGGGGCGCACGCTCGCGGCGACGCCCGACCCCGCCGACATCGAGGCCGCCTACGACGGCTTGCTCGCCGCGCTGCCGCCCCGTCTCGACGGCCACGGCCCCGGCCTGGACGCCCTGCGCGCCGTGCTCGACGGCTGCCTCGCCGTCGACCCTGCGCGTCGGGCGCGGATCGGGGCCGTCCTCGCCGCGCTCGACGACCTCGCGGCGGCGCCGGCCCGGCTCGCGCCTGCGGACGTCGTCGACCCGGGCGGGGTGACGCTCGCGCCGAGCGCCGGGGGGATCACCTTCGTGGTGCCCGGGCCGATCGTGACCCCTCGACCGCCCGCGCCGCAGGTGGTCGCCTCGCCTGCCCGGGCGGACCTCTCCCTCGACGACCTCGTGTCCCGCGCGCCGCGGCGCCCGGTGTCCGGCGCGGCGGTCGCGGAGATTCCTCCCGCGCGGGATGCCTTCGAGGCGCCGCCGCCGCGCTTCGAGCCTCGCCCGGAGCCCCGCCCCCTGCCGACGCCGCAGCCGTCGGTGTCCCGCCCCGCGGTGACCCCCCGGGTGCCCGACGCGCTCGCGGCGCGCCCGACTCCCCGCGAGCTGCCGGTCGATCCCGGTGCCGCGCTCGACGAGCTCGCGTGGATCGACGCCCCCGACGCCGCGGAGTGGGTCGCTCGGCTCGACGCGCGCGCCGTGACGCAGCTCTCCCTCGCGCATCGGCCCGGTCACGCCGCCGCGCGCGGCGTGGCGCTCGCGCGCTACGCGGTCGTGGCGCGGCGCACCGACTGGGGGTCACGGCTTCGGCCGCTCCTCGGGGATCCGTCGGGGCCCGTGCGTGGGGCGGCGGCGCTCGCCCTGGCGCAGATCGGGCCCGTGCCCGCCACGTCCGCGCTCCCCGCCGCGTGCAACGACGCCGACCCGAGCGTGCGCGTGGTGATGATCGAGGCGCTCGCCCGCGCGGCCCGCGGCGCCAATCGCCCGGATCTCGCGCGTCCCACGCTGCGCTCCGCCCTCCGCGACCCCGTGGTCGCCGTGCGGGACGCGGCGAGGCTCTGGTTGGAACAGCTCGACTGAAAGGGGGCGCCGCGTGCTCACGCTCTTGCGGGTTCGGAACATCGCGATCATCGACGAGCTCGAGATCGAGCTCGGACCTGGGCTCACGGTCATCACCGGCGAGACGGGGGCCGGGAAGTCGATCCTCGTCGGCGCGCTGCAGCTCGTCCTGGGCGGGCGCGCGCGCCCGGACGCGGTGCGGACCGGCGCGGATCGCGCGGAGGTCGAGGCGCTGTTCGACCCCGCCACGCTCGACCCGGCGGTTCGCGCGCGCATCGCGTCGCTCGGGGCGTCGCCCGACGAGGAGCTCGTGGTGCGCCGCGTCGTGGAGGCCGGCGGGCGGAGCCGCGCGTACGTGGCCGGGGTGCTGCTGCCGTTGCATCAGCTCCAGCCGCTCGCGGCGGGCCTCGTCGACATCAGCTCGCAGCACGAGCACCAGACCCTCGCGGACCCGGCGAGCCACCTCCGCTTCCTCGACGCCTTCGGCGCGCTCGACCCGGCCCGGGGCGAGATCGCGCGCGTGTACGAGGCGCTGAGGGCCACGCGGGCCGCGTTGGACGCCACGCGCGCCTCCGCCCGCGACGCCGCGGAGCGCGAGGAGCTGCTCCGCTTCCAGATCAACGAGCTCGAACGCGTCAATCCGCGTGTCGGCGAGGACGAGGAGCTGCACGCCGAGGCCGCGCGGCTCCGCCACGCGGAGTCGCTCGGCGCGACGCTCCGCCGCGCCGAAGGCTCGCTCTACGCCGAGGACGGCGCCGTCGTCGCCGTGCTCGCGCGCGTGTGTCAGGACCTGGCGGCGGCGGCGCGGGTGGACCCAGCGTACGAGGCATTCCTCGCGCCGGTGGAGTCCGCCCGTGCGGAGCTCGCCGAGGCGGGTCGTGCGATCGGACGGGCCGCCAGGGGGGTGCGGGCGGATCCCGAGCGCCTCGCGGAGATCGACGAGCGGCTGCACCTCCTCAAGCGGCTCGCCCGGCGCCACGGGTCGCTCGAGGCCGCGGTCGCGCGGCGCGACGCCGCCCGGGCCGAGCTCGCCGCGCTGGGCGGCGTGGGCGACCGGATGCTCGACCTCGAGGCGGCGATCGAGGATCTGCGCGGCTCGGCGACGCGGCTCGCCCGGGCGCTCAGCGAGGCGCGCCGGGAGGCCGCCGCGCGGCTCGGCGACGCGATCACGGCGGAGCTCGGCAGCCTCGGCATGGGCAGCGCGGTGGTGCAGGTGAGCGTGGCGCCGCTCGAAGCCGGTGGCGAGGCGCTCGACGGCGCGCGGTTGAGCGCGACCGGGGTCGATCGGGTGGAGTTCCTGATCGCCACCAACGCGGGCGAAGAGCCGCGCGCGCTCGGTCGCGTCGCGAGCGGCGGCGAGCTGAGCCGCGCCCTGCTCGCCCTCAAGCGCGTGCTCGCCGGCTACCAGGACGCGGGGACCTACGTGTTCGACGAGGTCGACACCGGCGTGGGCGGCGCCGTCGCGCAGACGATCGGCCGGAAGCTGGCCGATGTGGCGCGGCACCAGCAGGTCGTGTGCATCACCCACCTGCCGCAGGTCGCCGCCTTCGGCGATCGCCACCTCCACGTTCGCAAAGAGGTGCGGGACGGTCGCACGCGGACCCGCGTCGAGCGGCTCGAAGGCGCGACCCGCATCGAGGAGCTCGCGCGCATGTTGGGCGGCGCGACGGTGACCGACGCGGCCCGCGCGGCGGCGGCGGACCTCGTGCGCGCCGCGGCCGACCGCGCGTGACCGTGACGCACGTGTCGCGACCGGGCCGCCCGACGCGCGCATGAACCGCCTGCGCGCGCGGCACGGTTCTTGTATCCTCTGTCGGTCGGAGGTCTACCATGGGTGCCCTGTCGAGTCGTTGTCTGGTCGTGTTCGCCGCGGCCCTGTGGCTCGCGCCGGCGGCGCACGCATTCTGCGGGACGTACGTGGGCTCCGCGGGGTCCGACCTCAAGAATCGAGCGTCGCACGCCGTGCTCGCCCGTTCGGGGGACCTCACGACCCTCTCGCTCGCCATGGACTTCGAGGGGGACGCGTCGGAATTCGCGCTGCTGATCCCGATGCCCGACATCGTCGGCCGCGAAGACGTGTTCACCCCTGACCGCGCCCTCATCGACGCCGTGCGCACCTACGGCGATCCGCGGCTCGTCGCCTACACCTGCGAAGACGCGTTGGCGCAGGACGGTCCGAACTTCACCAGCGTCGGGTGTGGGTGGGCGCTCGGGTGCGCATCCGACGACACGTTGTCCCGGGATGAGTCCGGGTACGACACCGGCTTCGGGGTGACGATCGAGAACGCCTTCGACGTCGGCGGCTACGAGCTCGTCGTGCTCAGCGCGGAGGAGTCGACGGGACTCTGGGCCTGGCTCGAGGCCAACGGCTACGCGATCCCCGAGGGCGGCGCCGACATCCTCCAGTCGTACATCGACGCGGGCGTGTACTTCGTGGCGATCCGGATCGATCTCGACGCGCTCGAGGTGTCCAACGGGTGGCTGCCGCCGCTGCAGTTCCGGTATCGGTCGGAAGCGTTCGGCATCCCAATCCGCATCGGAACGATCTCGTCGGGCGGCGAGGCCCAGGAGGTCGTGCTCTCCGTCCTCTCCGACGGCGTCGCGGGCAGCGCCGGGATCTCGAACTACCCGGAGGTGAAGGTCGAGACCGAGTGCATGACCAGCGCCGACTCCTTCGGCGAGTGGTACGACGCGCGGCTCACCAGCGCCTTCAACGGCGAGGCGGGCTGGATGAAGGAGCACTCCTGGCCGGTCTACTCCTACTCGAACGACTACCACTGCGACCCGTGCACGCCGACGGGGGACTTCGAAGGAGCGGAGCTCGAGGCGCTCGGGGCGCCCATCGAGAGCGGCGAGGTTCACCTCACCCGGCTCCTCGTGCGCTACACGCCGGCGCAGGCGACGCAGGACCTCTCCCTCTACCTCGACGGCGTGGCGGGCGAGAGGTTTCAATCGAGGTTCATCCAGTACAAGCACGAGCTCGAGTTCCTCTGGCCGGTGTGCGATCAGGGCTTCGTCGCGGACCCCGGGGAATGCGAGAGCCCGCGCTCCGGCAGCGCCAGCCCGATCACCGGGCTCGGAATGGCCGCGCCGATCGGCGTGCTCGGCTTCTTTGCGGGTTTGATCAGCCTGAGGCGGCGCGCGTGATCGCGCTCCTGACGGCACCCGCGCTCGCCGCGTCGGCGCTCGACGTGTCGATCGCGCTGCCCATCACCGAAGGCGAGCTCGCGCGGTTCTATGACGAGCCGCTCGTGTCGCTCGGCTACGTCACGCCCGAGCCCGTCGCCCCGAAGACGCGCTTCAGCGGCGGCTTCACGGTCGTCGGCGAAGGGTGGGGCGACGCGAACGGCGGGCTGTTGCTCCTCTTCGGCGCCGACCTGTGGTCGCGCTCGTGGGAGCACGTGCCGACCGACTTCGGCGTGGCGGTGTGGTCCACGCAGCTCGGCGCGGGGTGGCGCGTACACTCCGCGCCGCTCGGCGGCGCGCCGATCGCCGGCTACGCCGACGCCGTCGTTGGGGCTACGGGCCAGTTCGTGCTGCCGACCTGGTACAAGGGCGTCGTTTCGGTCACGCCCAGCCTCGACCTCGGCATGGGCGTCACGATCGGGCGCGGCCCGGTGCGCGGGCACCTCGGCGGGCGCGCGGGGGTGTGCCTCGGCAACGCCGAGACCAGCGGGTCGGTCACGAACACTCCCGACGACTTCGCGTGGGAGTGGCGCAGCGGTCGCGGCTGGATCCGCCTGCAGGCGGGGGTGTCCTTCGTCCTGCCCCGTCGCGCGCGCCCCGACGAAGCCCCGGCTATCCCAGGCTGAATCGGAAGATAGAGCCGCCCCCTTCCCGAGGGAGCGCCGCGACGCGCGCGTCGTGCCGCGCCGCGATGCGGCGGACCAGCGCGAGGCCGAGGCCCACGCCGCCGTCGCCCTCGCGGTGCCCCTGGGGACGGTAGAAGGGCTCGAAGATCCGGTCGCGGTCCGCTTCGGGCACGCCGGGCCCGCGGTCGCGCACCTCGACGCCACGCGCGTCGACCGCGACCTCGACGTCGTCGGAGTAGCGGCGAGCGTTCTCGAGCAGGTTGCGCAGCGCTCGGCGCAAGAGTCGGGGATCGCCGTCGATCGTCAACGCCTGTCCGCCCGCCACGGCGCCCACGCGGGCGGCTTCTTCGGCGGCGAGGGCGAGCAGATCGACCGGCTCGCGCGCCAGGGGCGGCTCGGCGTCGAGGCGAGCGCTGAGCAGCAGGTCGTCGATGAGCGCATCGAGCTCCGCGAGATCGCGCTCGGCGCCCAGGACGGTGGGGCTCGGCGGATCGTCCGCCATGAGGCCGATCGCCATGCGCACCCTGGCGAGGGGAGATCGAAGCTCGTGGGACGCGCTGGCCAGGGCCCGGCGTTGGCCGTCGATCAACGCCTCGACGCGCGCGGCCGCGGCGTTGAAGCTGCGCGCGACGGCGGCTACCTCGTCCTGGCCGACCTCCGGCGCGCGGGCGTCGAGGCGGCCTTCGCCCCAGGCGTCCAGGGCGCGCTCCACGGCCTCGAGGCGCGACACGATTCGTCGGGCCACCGGCCAACACCCGAGGGCCATCGTCGCGAACACCGCGACGAGCACCCAGAGGAACCCGCCGTGCGCGTCCCGGTGCAGCTGCCCGGCGATCCAACGGCCGTCGTCGAGCCGGGCCGCCACGCCTCCGCGGATCCACCGGACCGGCGGCCCGTCGGGCGGCGGCGGCGGGAGGTCGAGGCCGGACGCGCTCGTCGCCGCGTCGCCGTCCCACAACACGAGCTGCGCGTCGAGCGCCTCTTCGAGGGCGGCGAGGGCGGCGAGGGTGTCCGACTCCGGCGCTCCCCGTGGCGGCAGATCGCGCGCGACCAGGGCCGCGATCGCCGCGCCGTGCGCGACGAAGCGACGGTCGCCGTCCCACGTGAGCCGCGCGGCCGCCGCGGCGACCACGAGACAGGCCGCGGCCACGAGCACGAACGCGGCCCAGATTTGAAGGAACAACCGTTGGTTCAGCCACCTCACGCGGTCACTCGGGGTTCGCGACGAACAGGTACCCCGCGCCGCGCAACGTCAGGATGCGCCGCGGGTGCGAAGGGTCCGCCTCGATGGCCGCGCGGATGCGGCTGATGTGGACGTCGATGCTGCGGTCGAACGCCTCGAGCTCCTCGCCGCGCACGCGCTCCATGAGCTGCGCGCGGGACAGCACGCGCCCGGCGTTCTCGGCGAGGACCCGCAGGAGGTCGAATTGGTGCTGCGTGAGCGGGCGCGGTTCGCCGTCGATGGCCACGATCCGGCGTTCGACGTCGATCGTGAGGCCACCGAAGCGGAGCGCGTCGTGGCGCGCCGGGCCGCCGGCGCGCCGCAGGACCGCGCGCAGCCGGGCGAGGAGCTCGCGCGGGTTGAAGGGCTTCGGGACGTAGTCGTCGGCGCCGAGCTCGAGGCCGACGATGCGGTCGGTCTCGTCGCCCCGCGCGGTCAGCATGACGATCGGGACGTTCGAGGTGGAACGGAGCTGGCGGCAGAGCTCCAGGCCGTCGGCGTCGGGCAGCATCACGTCGAGGAGGATCGCGTCGTAGGCGCCCGCGCGGGCGGCCGGGACGCCCGTGCGGGCGTCCGGCCGGTGGTCCACGCGCAGGCCGCGGGCCTGGAGGTAGTCGACGATCATCGCGGCGAGCCGCGCGTCGTCGTCGATCAGCAGGACCCGCTCCACGACTCAGCGCTGGCCGGGAGGCGGGCCGTGCGGACGCCCGTGCGGCCCGTGCATGCGCTCCATCGCGTCGACGATGTCCGCGCGCTGCTCCGGCGTGAGGGCCGCGGCGACGTCCGCCATCGTGGCGAACATGATCTTCGACCCCTCGTCGAACAGCGCGACCGTGTCGCGGCGCAGGTCCTCGACCGCGTCGCGGTCGATCGCGGCGGCGCCGAAGAGCGCGCGGCCTTCTTCGCGCAGGCTCGCGCCGTCCTCGTGCAGGGCGAACATCTTGGGGACGTCGCGGTCGAGCACCGCGTCGACCGCGGCGCGCTGCGCGTCGGTGGCATCGACGCGCTCGAGGGCGCGCTCGATGCGCTCGCCGACGTGCTCGCGGGCCTCGGCGGCCGAGGCGGGCGGGCCGTGGTGGAAGCCGCGTCCGCCGGCGAACGCGAGGAGGGGCAGGGTGACGGCGGCGAGGCCGCCGAGGAGGAGGGTGCGCTTCATGTCGGGCTCCGTAGACGTGACCCGCGACGGCGGCTCACGAACCCAACGTAGGCGGCGGACGTTGCTGCCCGATTTCTCGTGGATGAAGTTGTGTGAAGCGCACGGCTCAGCGCTTCAGGCCGGCCTCGAACGCCAGCACGAACGCGTCGATCTCCGCGTCGAACCCGCGCTCGACGCGTTCGACGAGCGGAGCGAGCACGCTGGCCTTGGTCGTCGCGTAGGCGGCGCGCGGCAGGGCCGCGAGCGCGGCCGCGCGACCCAAGGCGGCCTCTCGGAAGGACTCGGCCGGAGCCACCGCCGACAGCACGCCGAGCGCCTGCGCCTCGGCGAAGGTGGACACACGCGCGTGCGCGGTCAGCTCGAGCAGGCGCGTGCCCGACACCACCGCCCGCGCCATCTCGACCGCGAAGCCGGGCAGAGGCACTCCGAGCGCGACCTCGTTGAGCCCGAACTTGTACGGACCTTCGATCCCGACGCGATCGTCGCACGCCAAGGCCAGGATCGCGCCGCCCGCGAGGGCGTGACCGCCCACCGCCGCGACGGTCGGCACCGGCGAGCGCCACACGCGCAGCATCAGCCGCGCGAAGTGGTGGAACATCGCGCGCCGGTCGTCGCGGCTGAGCGAGGGGACGACGCGCAGGTCGAGCCCGCCGCTGAAGAACCCAGGCCGCCCCTCGATCATCAGCGCCCCCGCGTCGGAGCCGAAGGCATCTTCGAGCGCGGCGTCGAGCGTGGCGAGGCTGTCCGGGCGGAATGCGTTGGCCTTGCCGTCGTCGAGGGTGACGACCGCGACCATTCCCTGACGCGAAAGGCGGGCGCTCATGAACACTTCTCCAGGTTTGCCATGCGTTCAGACGCGGAAGTACCGCGCCTGCGGGTGGTGGAGGACGATCGCCGCGGTGGATTGCTCCGGGTGGAGCTGATCCTCGTCGGCCATCTCGACCCCGATACGCTCCGCGCCGAGCAGGCGCAACAGGTGCCGCTGGTCCGCCATGTCGGGCACCGCCGGGTAGCCGTAGGCGTAACGGCAGCCGCGGTACTGCTTGTGGAACAGGTCGGGGATGTGGCGCGCGTCCTCGCCGGAGATGCCGAGCTCGGCGCGCATCTGGCGATGGACGAACTCCGCGAGCGCCTCGGTGATCTCGACGCCGAGCCCGTGCAGGTAGAGGTAGTCGGTGTAGCGGTTCTCCTCGAACCAGGCGCGGGCGACCTCGCTGGCATGCTGGCCGACGGTGACCGCCATCAGCCCGATCACGTCGTCGCCGTCGGGCGACACGTAGTCGGCGAGGCACAAGCCGGGCCGACCGTCGGGGTGCGGGCGCTGACGTGGAAAACCGAGCCGGGTGCCGTCGTCGGTGAGCACCACGCCGTCGCCGTCGCGGCGAGCGCGGAACCAACCGTACACCGCCCGCGGCGCGAGGATCGACTCCCGTGCGCAGCGGTCGGCCAGCTCGACGAGGATCGGCCGCGCGACGGTTCGGAGCTGCTCGCGGTGCTCGTCGACGCTCAGGTTCTTGCGAAGAAATCCCCATTGGAACTTGAACAGCACGTCTTCGTTGACGAACGGCAGCAGCGCGCGGAGCGGCACGTCGACCACACGGTTTCCCCAGAACGGCGGCGCCGGCGGGGAGGTCGGCAGGACCGGCTCGGCGTCGCGCGGGTCGTACGGGATGGGCCGCTCGCCGCGCTTCGGGGTCGACACCGCGGGGGCGTCGGCGGCGGCAGCGAGATCGAGCGTGTCGTCGCGGGTGGCGAGTGTTTCCATGAAGTGCAGGCCGGCGAAGGCGTCTTTCGCGTAGGCCACCTTGCGCCCGTAGGTGCGGGAGCAGTCCTCTTCGACGTAGGCGCGCGTGAGCGCGGCGCCGCCGAGCACCACCGGCAGGACCCACCCCTGGCGGCGCATCTCTTCAAGGTTCTCCTTCATGATCACCGTGCTCTTCACGAGCAGGCCGCTCATCCCGATGGCGTCGGCGGCGTGCTCCTTCGCCGCCTTGAGGATCTGGTCGATCGGCTGCTTGATGCCGATGTTCACCACGCGGTAGCCGTTGTTCGACAGGATGATGTCGACGAGGTTCTTGCCGATGTCGTGCACGTCGCCGCGCACCGTGGCGAGCACCATCGTGCCCTTCGCGGGGCCCTCGGACTTCTCCATGAAGGGCTGCAGCCACGCCACGGCGGCCTTCATCGTCTCCGCGCTCTGGAGCACGAACGGGAGCTGCATCTGCCCGCTGCCGAACAGCTCGCCCACCGTCTTCATGCCGTCGAGGAGGATGTCGTTGATGATCGCGAGGGGCGCGTGCGTGCGCATCGCCTCTTCGAGGTCGATCTCGAGTCCCGGGCGTTCGCCCTCGATGATGCGCTCCTTCAGGCGATCTTCGACGTTGAGCGCCACGCGCTTCTCGACCTTGGCCGCCTTCGCGTCGGCGAACATCGCGAGCAGCGCTTGGAGCGGATCGTAGCCCTCGCGCCGCCGGTCGAAGATGAGATCCTCGCACACTTGGCGCTGGTCTTCCGGGATCTTGTAGAGGGGGACGATCTTGTCGGCGTGCACGATGGCGGCCGTGAGCCCGGCCTCCCGGGCGTGGTGCAGGAAGACCGAGTTGAGCACGTGACGCGCGTGAGGATTGAGGCCGAAGCTGATGTTCGAGAGGCCCAGCAGGATGCCGCAGCGCGGAAATTCCTGCGCGATGGCGCGGATGCCCTCCAGCGTCCAGAGGCCGAGCTTGCGGTCGTCCTCGTTGCCGGTGGCGATCGTGAAGGTGAGGGGGTCGAACAGGATGTCGTCCGGCGAAAGCCCGTGACGCCCGACGGCGAGGTCGTGGATGCGGCGCGCGACCTCGAGCTTGCGGGCCGGGTCCTTCGCCATCCCGAGCTCGTCGATGGTGAGCGCGATCACCGCCGCGCCGTGGCGCCGGCAGAGCTCGCAGACGCGGTCCAGGCGCTCCTCGCCGTCCTCGAGATTGATCGAGTTGACGATTGGCTTTCCGCCGATTCGCTTGAGCGCCGACTCGAGCACGTCGAGCTCGGTGCTGTCGATGACGAGCGGGGCTTGCACCGACGTCACGAGGCGCTTGACCAGCTCGTCCATGTCGCGCACTTCGTCGCGCCCGACGTAGGCCGTGCACACGTCGATCGCGTGGCTGCCGCCGCGCACCTGCTGACGGCCCATCCCCACCATGCCGTCCCAGTCCTCGGCGTCGAGCAGGCGCTTGAACTGACGCGAACCGTTGGCGTTGGTGCGCTCGCCGATCGCGAAGATGTCGGCCTGCTGACGAAGCGGCACGGTGCCGTAGAGCGACGACACCGACGGCACGAACTCGGACGAACGGCGGCGCGGCGCGCGGCCCCGGATGGCGTCGGCGACGGCGCGGATGTGGTCCGGAGTCGTGCCGCAGCAGCCGCCGACGATCGACACGCCGTCCTCCGCGGTGAAGCGCTCGTGCCACTCGGCGAGCTCGCGCGGGGTCAGCGGGTAGTGCGTGCGCCCGTCGACGAGCTGGGGCAGTCCGGCGTTGGGGAGCACGGAGACACGGGGGCGCGCGTGACGGCCCAGCCACGCGACGTGCGCCGCCATCTCTTGGGGGCCGGTCGCGCAGTTCAGGCCGATGACGTCGATCGGGTACGGGTCGAGCGCGGTGGCGGCCGCCGCGATGTCGCTGCCGAGCAGCATGGTGCCCGTCGTCTCCATCGTGACCTGGGCCATGACCGCCACGGGGTTCGGGGACCCGGGGCCGCGCCCGAGGGCCGCCAACTCGTCGAAGATGGCGGCCAAGGCGCACTTCGTCTGCAACAGATCCTGGCAGGTCTCGACGAGGAGCACGTCGACGCCGCCGGCGACGAGGCCGCGCACCTGGGCGCGGTAGCCGTGGGACATCTCGTCCCACCCGATGTGGCCGAGGGTGGGCAGGCGGGTGCCGGGGCCGATGGAGCCGGCCACGAAGCGCGGACGGTCGGGCGTGGAGAACGCGTCCGCCGCCTCGCGGGCGATGCGCGCCGCCGCCACGTTCATGTCGTGGACGCGCTCGTGCAACCCGAACTCGGCGAGCACCCACGGGGCGCCGCCGAAGCTGTTCGTCTCGACGACGTCGGCGCCGGCCTCGAAGTAGCGGCGATGGATGGCGCCGACGACGTCCGGGCGCGTGAAGTTCAGGATCTCGGAGCAGTTCTCCAGACCTTCGTAGTCGGAGAGGGGGAGGTTGAACCCCTGGAGTTGGGTGCCCATGCCCCCGTCGAAGACGAGGACTTGGTGCTCGAGCGCGTCACGGAACAAGCTGGCCACGGCGGCTCCTTGAGGAGCCACCGTCATATCGTGATGCATCGATGGCGCAACCCGTCAGGGCGCCCGGCCGACCGCCAACAGCGTGACGAACATCGGCGCCTTGCGGTCGCGGTGCACCTCGCGCACCTCGACGTCCTCGTAGCCCGCGGCCCAGAGCACGCCGCCGAGGTCGTCGAAGCCGAGGTGGACGTGGCCGAGGCGCGCGCGCGTCCAGGCGTGCGTGTGGGACGCGAGGTCGAGCACGGCCACGCGCCCCCCGGGAGCGAGCGCCGGGCGCACGGCGCGCAGCGCGGAGACCGGGTCCTCCACGCAGTGCAGCGACTGCGAGAACATCGCGAGATCGACCTCCCCGGCGGACAATGGGGGAGACGCGATGTCGCCGACGCGGCCTTCGACGTTGGACGGGAGGTCGGTGAGCGCGGCGGGGTCCCGGTCGATCGCGATGACGCGCGACGCGCGCGACGCCAGGAGCGCGGTCAGTCGTCCCGTGCCCACGCCGAGGTCGGCCACGCGGAGCGGCGGCATGAGCGCGAGGAGCAGGTGTGCGAGCGCTTCCCAGCTTCGACCAGGGAGATAGTCAGGACCGAGCCCCTCCGGCGCGACGCCCCTCACGCGGGCGGCGCGGATGCGCTCCAACGCGCGCTCGTCGGCGGGGTCGATCGGCACCGCCGCCAGCAGGGCCGCCATCGTCTCGTCGGACCCCGTCGGATCGAGCACCGAGCGCGTGTGTGGACCGTCGCGTCGGGTGGCGACGAGGCCGACGCGGCGGAGCTGCGCGAGGTGGGTGCTCACCGTGCTCTGCCCGATCCCGAGGGTCTCGGTGAGCTCGCTCACCGTCAGCTCCTCCCGCGCGAGCAGCGCCACGATCCGGAGCCGGGTGAGATCGCCCAGCACCCGGAACAGCTCGGCGCGCGCCGCGGGCTCGACGGGGTCGGTCATGGCGAGGCCCGGTAACCCGCGCCGTGGCGCCGGGGCGTTAGGCGCGCGGGATGGTCGTGGTCCTGGCATGCGTCGCCGCCTTCGTCGCGGGCTTCGTCGACGCGGTCGCGGGCGGGGGCGGCCTCGTCCAGCTCCCGGCGCTCTTCGTGCTGTTCCCCGACGTCCCCGTGCCCGACCTGCTCGGTACGAACAAGGTGTCGTCCATCGCCGGGACGGGCGCCGCGCTCGCGCGGTACGCGGGGTCGGTGCGCATCGACGCCGCGCGCGTGGCGCCGGCGGCGGCCGCGGCGTTCGTGGGGTCGTACCTCGGCGCGCGCCTCGCCACGGTGCTCCCGTCGGAGTGGATGCGCCCGCTCGCGGTCGTGCTCCTCGTCGCCGTCGCGGTGTACACCTTCGCGAAGCGCGATCTCGGGGCGGCCGGCGGCGCTCCACCCCGCGGCGCGCTCGTCGGCGTGGCCATCGGCGCCGGCTGCGGGCTGTACGACGGGTTCTTCGGGCCCGGTACGGGCAGCTTCCTGCTGTTCGCGTTCGTCGCGCTGCTCGGCATGGACTTCCTCGCCGCCTCGGCCGGCGCGAAGGTCGTCAACGTGGCCACGAACCTCGCGGCCATCCTCGCGTTCGCGTCGGCCGGCCATGTCCGTTGGGAGCTCGCCCTGCCGATGGCGGCCTGCAACGTGGCCGGGGCGCGCATCGGCGCGCACCTCGCCATCACCCGCGGCGCCGGGTTCGTCCGCGGGGTCTTCCTCGTCGTCGTGAGCGCGCTCCTCGCGCGCCTGACGTGGGATCTGCTATAGGCGGATCGCCTCTTTCTGGAGCCCCCATGTTTCTGACGCTCGCGTCTCTCGCCTTCGCCGGCACCCTCGCCGGCGTCACCCTCCCGGACACCGCGCAGGTCGGCGGCGCGCCCGTCGTGCTCAACGGCATGGGCCTGCGCGAGAAGTACTTCCTCGACATCTACGTCTGCGGCCTGTACCTGCCCTCCAAGACGGCGGACGCGAAGCAGGCCATCGAGGTCGACGCGCCGAAGCGCATCGTGATGCGGTTCATCTACTCCAAGGTGACGCGCGAGCAGATGGTCGAGACCTTCATGGAAGGCTTCGGCGACAAGGCCACGGGCGCCATGAAGCCGTCCATCGACAAGCTCCTCGCGGTCGTGCCGGCGCAGGTCGTCTCGGGCGACGAGCTGACCTTCGAGTATGTCCCTGGTACGGGCACCACGATGTCCCTCAAGGGCAAGCCCCTCGTCACCATCCCCGGCTCGGAGTTCATGAAGATGGTGTGGGGGATCTACCTCGGTCCCAAGCCGCCGACGGAAGCGCTCAAGACCGGCCTCCTCGGCAAGTGACGCTCAGGCGGGCGCCTTCGACCGCGCGTCGGCCGGGCGTCCGTGCAGCTGGCGCTTCCGCTCCTCGAGCCGCTTCCCGAGCGTTCGGTCCTGGTCCTCCCCCCAGTGACGGCGCGCGGCTTCGAACAGCTCGCCCTCCTCCTCCTCGACGTGGTGGGCGACGTTCTCGCGCAGCACCTTCACCTTCGCGAGGTCGTCCTTGCCGAAGTGGTCGAGCTTGCCGAGCTCGCCGAGCATCTGCTTCACGAGGCGGTGCTCCTGGAGGGCCTCGGCGACCCGGTCCTCCAGCTCCGGGATCTTGCGGAGCTCCGGGTAGAAGAGCTCTTCTTCGAGCCGCGCATGGAGCTCGAGGGCTTGTCGGACGTCCGCGAAGATCTTCTTCCGCTCGGCGTCCCCCGCGGCCTCGAAGTCGTCGAACCGATCCATCACGTCGGCGTGGTCTTTTTCGAGCAGCACGGTCGCTTTCAACATGTCCTCCCGCGATCGGGACAGACGTAGGCGCCGTCCGGGCTTCCGCCTCGGCTAATCGGCGACGTGGGCGACCGGAACCGGCGCTTCGCGCACGACGACCCGGCGCGGCGAGGACAGCCGGGCCCCGAGCTCGCGCAGGCGCTCCATCCACAAGAACGCGACGGGCACGACGTAGAGCGTCAGGATCGTGCTCGACAACACGCCGCCGATGACGGCGATGGCCATCGGCGCGCGGAACTCGGCGCCGATGCCTGTCCCGATGGCGGTCGGGATCATGCCGAGCGCCATCGCGGCCGAGGTCATGAGGATCGGCCGCAGACGCCGTGGACCGGCGATCCGGATCGCCTGCGGCGGGCTCAGCCCGTCGCGCATGCCCTGGAGCGCGCCGTCCACGAGGAGGATCGCGTTTTTCGTGACCAGGCCCATCAGCAGGATGATGCCGATCTGCGAGCCCATGCTGACGCTGTTGCCGGTGATCGCGAGGGCGAACACGGCGCCCACCAGGGCGAGCGGCACCGAGATCATCAGGGTGAACGGGTGCAGTAGGCTCTCGAACTGGCTCGCGAGCACCATGAAGATGAACACCGCGGCGACGCCGACCGCCAGCCCCATCGCCTCGGCGGTGTCCTTCATGTCGCGGGCCTGCCCGTCGAGCGTGAGCAGGTAGCCTTCGCGCAAGGGCGCGCCCGCGAGCGAGGCGTAGAAGCTGTCGACGATGGTGCCGAGCGCGCCGTCGGCGCCCACCTGCGCGGTGATCGTGACGGATCGTAGGCGATTGAAGTGGTTGATCTCGGAGGCACCCGCGACCATCTCGATGTCCGCGACCTCGCCGAGGGACACCATGCCGCGGGGGCTCGGGATCGGCAGCGCGGCGATGGCGGCGCGATCGGCGGCCAGGCGGCGATCGGCCCGCACCCGGATGGCGGCCTCGGCGCCACCGTCCCGAAGCTGGCCGGCGATGCTGCCGTCGACGAGGAATCGGGCGGTGGCCGCGATGAGCCCGGCCGGCGCGCCACGATCGGACGCGACGGCCCGATTCACGCGAATCCGGAGCTCCGGGCGGCCTTCGTTGACCGTCAGGCGCACGTCGGACGCGCCGGGCACGGCCGCGAGCATCGTCTTGACCCGCTCGGCTTCGGTCAGGAGGTCACCGAGGCTGCCCTGACCCTGGAGGATGAGCATCATCGGCGGGAAGTCGCCGAGCCCCTCGATGATCGCCGGTGGCGAGAGGGTGACGGTGCTCTGCGGGGTGTCGTCGAGGATGTCGCGGATGATGGCCTCGAAGTGCTCGAGGGGCTCCACGCGCGCGCGCTTGTCGGTGACCCGGACGCGGAGCCGCGCGCGGTTGTCCTGGTCCTCGTGGCCCACGATCGTGTAGACGCGCTCGATGCCCGGCGTCGCCATCAGCCGGCGCTCGGCGACGGTCGCCGCGGCCTCGGTGGACTCGAGCGACGAGCCGACCGGCAGGCGCAGGTCGGCGAGGATCTCCCCGCGGTCTTCCTTGGGGACGAACTCGCCGGGGAGGAGCGCCCCGACGACCCCGGCGGCGACGAGCATGCCGACCGCCACGACGGCGGTGAGGATCTGGTTGCGGAGCACCACCTCGAGCGTGACCCGGTACGCCTCGTCGATCCCGTCGAGCACGCGTTCGACGACGCCGGCGAGCCCCTTGCGGCGGCCGTGGTGCACGGCGCCGGCGAAGCGGGCGGAGAGCATCGGATCGAGCGTGAACGCCACGAAGAGCGAGAGCATGACGGACACGGCGATCGTGAGGCCGAACTGCTTGAAGAACTGGCCGACGATGCCGCCCATGAACGCGACGGGCACGAACACGGCCACGAGGGACAGGGTCGTGGCGAGCACGGCGAGGGCGATCTCGCGGGTGCCGCGCGACGCGGCCTCCGCCGGAGAGTCTCCGGCCTCGAGCCGGCGGGTGATGCTCTCTCGGACCACCACCGCGTCGTCGATGAGCAGGCCGATCGCGAGGGAGAGCCCGAGCAACGTCATCATGTTGATCGAGAAGCCCATGGCGTGCATCGCCGCGAACGTGCCGATGACGGAGGTGGGCAGCGCCAGCGCGGAGATGATCGTGCCGCGCACGTCGAGGAGGAAGAAGAGGATGACCACGACCGCCATCGCGCCGCCGAACCAGATCGCCGTCCACACCTCCTCGGCGTTGGCCTCGATGTCGCGGGACTGGTCGGAGATGATCTCGTAGGACGCGTTCTTTCCGAGGGTGGGCACCAGCTCGTGCAGGCGCTCGCGCACGCCTTCGGCCACGCTGACGGTGTTCGCGCCGGAGCGCTTCACGACCTCGATCGAGACGGCGTCACGGCCGTTGTTCCGCACGTACCGGGTCGGGGCGGACCACGCGTCGCCGATGGTGGCGACCTCGCGCAGGCGAACCTGCTTGCCGTCGGGCGTCATGTGGACGACGGTCTCGGCGAGGTCGTCCACGGACGTGTACTGCCCTTCGGCGCGGATGCCGACCTCGAACGGGCCCTCGGCGAACGTGCCGACCGGGAGGCTGAGGTTCTCGTAGCCGATGCGGTCGGCGACCGAGGTGGGCGACACCCCGAGCGCGGCGAGGCGGTCGAGGTCGAGATCGACATGGATCTCCCGGTCTTGCCCGCCGATGACGTTGACCGCCCCGACGCCGCCGACCTGCTCGAGCAAGGGCCGAAGTCGCGCTTCCGCGAGCTCGCGCGTCTCGTTCACGCCGCCGTCCGACGCGAGCGCGACGACCATGACCGGCAGCGCGCCGACGTCGATCTGCTGGAGGATCGGCGGCTCCGCGCCGGCCGGGAGCTCGCTCGCGAGCCCGCCGATGCGATCGCGCACGGCGTTGGTGGCCGCGTCGATGTTGGTCCCCATCTCGAACTGAAGGACCATGAACGCGACGGAGTCCCGCGTGAAGCTCTGGAGCTTGTCCATGCCGGCGATGCCGGCGACGGCGTCCTCGATCGGCTTGGTGACGTCCCGCTCGATGTCTTCGGGGGCGGCGCCCGGGTAGATGACCTGAACCGTCAGGATCGGGAAGTCGACGGGCGGGTAGAGGTCCGTGGGCAGGCGTCCGAAGGCGAGCAGGCCCACGACGAGCACCGCGAACGACATCATCGTCGTGAAGACGGGGCGAGCGATGGCGATGTCGGAGAGGCTCATCCTTCGAGCTCCGCTGGCGGGTTGAGCACGAGCTCGGCGCCGTCGGTCAGGGCGGCGCGCACGACCACGGCCCCGTCGGCGCGCTCGAGCACCTCGACGGAAACGGCGGTCGGGCGCCCCTCGGGCCCGACGACGTACACGCGGTAGTCGGGGCGTGCGACGACCGCGGCCTCGGCCACCTTCCACGCGTCGACGTTCGCTGCGCCGGTGACGCGGACGCGCGCGAACGCGTTGGCCCGCAAGGTCGGCGGGGGCGCGTCGACACGGACCTCGACGGGGATTCGGCGCGTCTGCGGGTCGAGGGACGGGATCACGCGCGTGACCGTCGCGGGGATGACCGCTCCGCCGGGCAGCAGCACCTCCGCCGACATGTCGGCCTGCAGCCAGCCGGCGGACTCCGGCGCGGTCGCCTTCAGCAGGAGCGCAGAAAGATCCTCGATGACGAAGACCGGCGTGCCGGCGCCGGTCATGGCGCCCACGTTGTCCGGGCTGTTCGTGACGACGCCCCCGATGGGAGACCGGAGCGTGTGGTTCGCGACGTGGGTGCGCGCGAGGAGGGCGGCCGCCTCCGCTTGTTGCACGCCGGCGCGACCGGCTTCGACGCCGGCCTCCGCGTCTCCGTACTGCTGTTCGGACACGCCGCCCGCGCCGCGCAGCGTGGTGAGCCGGGCGAACGCCGCTTCCGCGCCGCGGAGCTGCGCCTTGGCGCCCGCGACGGCGGCCTCGGCCTGCGCGAGCTGGGCCTCCGCGATCGACGCGTCGAGGCGCGCGACGGGCTGCGACGGCGCGACGCGGGCGCCCCGCTGGACCAGCAGGCGCTCGATTCGGCCGGGCACGTCGAAGCCGAGGTACACCGACGCGATCGGCGCCAGGGTGCCGGTGAGCTCGACGCTCGGCGTCCACGCCACGGGCTCGGCGCGAGCGGTGCGCAGGGCGGCCGGGGCCGCGACGGCGTGCGCGGCGGGCGTCGTGCCCTCGGGCGCGCACGCGGCGAGGAGCGAGAGCAGGAAGACGATCATGGGACCTCTCCGCCGGGCGGCGTGGCGAGTCGTCCTATCGCACGCGTCGCCTCGGCACCGCCCCGGTCACGGCCGGCGACGATCCGCCGCGGGGCAGACCGGCCCGATTGTAAGCCGGGGTTACAGGGTCGCGTGTCCGTACGGTTCTCGCGGAAGGCCGCGCTCGCCGCGCTCGCGGCGGTGATGCTCGGAGGGTGCGCCGCGCGTCGCGCGGGCGACGTCGTCGCGGGCATCGACTTCGTCGGCAACGATCGGCCGCCCGGGTTGACCGGGCTCCTCGCACCGCAGACCGATCGCGCGCTCCGCAACACCATGGGGCACGACGCCCCGGACGGGCTCGCGGCGCTCCTGCCCGGGGCGTTCGACCCGGTCTACCTCGATCGTCGGCAGCTCGACGAGGACGCGTGGCGCATCGAGGTCTGGTACGCCAACCACGGGTACTTCGACGCCCGCTTCGTCGGCTGGCAGATCCGCCCGCTCGGCCGCCCGGGCGCGGATCTGCGCCGCTACCGCGTGCGCGGGCAGGTCGAGCAGGGCGCCCCGTCGACGCTCGCCGCCGCTCCGGCGGTGCGGGGCCTCGAGGGCCTGCAGGCCCCACTTCGCAAGCGGGTGCTCGCGGCGATCACCCTCGCCGAGGGCGACGTGTGGGACACCGACGCCTGGCGCGCGTCGGAGCGCGCGATGACCGACGTCCTCCGCGAACAGAGCTACGCGCACGCGAAGGTCACGAGCGAGGTGGTCGTTCGCCCCGAGGATCACGCGGTCGACCTCACCTTCGTCGTCGCGACGGGGCCGGTGTGTCGCTACGGACCGGTGTTCGTGCCGCGCGTCCCCGGGGTCCCCGACGACGCGGTCCGTGCGGCGGTGCCGTTCGTCGAGGGCGACAACTACCGGACGAGCGACCTCGGCCGGGCGCGCGACCGCCTGTTCGCCCTGCGTGTGTTCAGCGTGGTCGAGGTGGAGCCCGACCTGCGGGATCCCACGGCCGCCACGGTGCCGGTCCGGGTGCGGCTCTCGAAGGGCCTCGTGCAGCAGGTGGCGGTCGGCCCCGAGATTCAGGTCGAGCCCGGGCGCGCGGCCGCGGTGGTGGGCGCGTCCTGGACCCACGACCACGTCGCCAAGCGGCTCTGGCGCTTCGAGTCGGAGCTTCGGGCCGGCGCGGCTTCGCTGACGGCCCTCGCCGAAGACGACGCATTCGGGCTTCGCTCCCCGACGCCGGTCGCCGACGCGCGAGCGCGGATCGAGCTGCCGCGCACCCCGGTACCCCCGACGACCGTCGCGCTCGAGGCGGAGGTCGCGACCGACATCAAGCCCGGGTACTCGTACTGGTCGCCCGGGGTCTCGCCGTCGATCGCCTGGAAGGTGTTCCCCGGCTTCTCGATGGGCCTCTCGTATCGGCTGGAATACTTCGAGATCCTCGAAGCGACGGTCGACATCGACGACATCGTGGAGTCGCCACGGGGTACCTCCGCGGAGGAGCCGTACTACCTCTCGGCGTTGGAACAGACGTTCTCGTGGGACAGCCGCAACGATCCCATCCGCACCTCGCGCGGCTGGTACTGGAGCGTGGCCCTGACCGAAGCGGGTGGCCCTTTCGGCGGGCGCTACGCGTTCCTGCGCGCCCGCGGCGAGGTCCGGGCGTGGCGGCCGGTCATCCGGTTGTTCGGTGCGCGCCGACCGGATCTGCTCGTCGCCGCTCGGCTCGGCGGGGGGTTCATGGTCCCGCCGTCGGACGGGGGGCTCGACAGCATCCCGCTGGATGAACGTCTGTATCTCGGTGGTGGCACCACGGTTCGCGGTTGGGCGCCCGACCGCCTCGGGCCGGTGCAGTGGAGCGACCCGGCGTGCGCCTCCGACGGGGCGATCGAGGGGTGCGAGCTCGTTCCCGTGGGTGGGCTCGTTCAAGCGTTCGGAAACTTCGAGGTACGGAAGAAGCTGCCGTGGGGCCTCGGCGCCGTCCTGTTCGTGGACCTGGGGCGCGTGTGGGGCACCTGGGCCGAGATCCTCGAGAGCCCTCCGCTGCCGAGCCTCGGCCTGGGCCTGCGCTACGACAGCCCCATCGGACCGCTCCGCGCCGACCTCGCCTGGAGGCTCGGCACCCAGGACGACATCGAGCGCCCGGCGGGCGATCCGGACGCGGCGACGCCGTCCCGCATCGCCGTCCACTTCGGCATCACGGAGGCGTTCTGAGCACGTCGCCGCCGAAGCGTCGTCGCCTCGTCCCCGCGCTCCGGTGGATCGTGTACGGCGTCCCCGCGCTGGGGGTCGTCGCGGCCGCCGCCGGCGTCGTCTGGCTGGCGAGCCCGGCAGGAAACACCTGGATCCTCGCGCGCCTCCTCGAGGCGGTCGCGCCGCCCGAAGGCGCGATCGAGGTCGACGGGCTGCGCACCGACCTCTTCTGGGGCGCCGCGCTCGAGGGGGTGCGCCTCCGCGACGCCGCTGGCCGCGTGCTCCTCGAGGCCGAGCACGTCGAGCTCGCCTGGGACCTCTCCGAGCTGCCGAATCGGCGCCTCCGCGTCACGACGCTCGACATCCGCGGGGTCCGCGTCGATGCGCGTGTCGACGCCGCCGGCTCGATCGACCTCGTCTCGATCTGGGGCCCCGCCTCCGGCTCCGGCGCGCCCTATGAGGGGCTCCCGATCGACCTCGCGCTCGACACACTCCGCATCGACGTCGACCGCGCCCGGGTCGACGGCGGTGCGTGGCTCGGGCGGGTCGAGGAGGCGCAGATCGTGGGGGCGCTCGACCTCGTCGGCGACGCGGTGATCGTGCGGACCCTCCGGATGTCCGGGTCCGTGGCCGAGCCGGCGCTCGGGGCGTTGCAGATCGCCGGCGCCGGCCGCTGGGACCCGGACACGACCTGGGTCGATGCGCTCACCGTCGCCGTGGGTGCGCACGACGTCACCGTGAGCGGCGGCATCCGCGACGGGACGTCCCCCGCTCCCACCGTCGCGCTGCGCGTGGACTCGGCGACGATCGACCTCGAACGCCTGCCGCTCGTCGAAGAGCCCCTGCCCGTGCGCGGGTCGGTCCGCGCCCAGGGCACCGTGACGGGCACGCTCCTCGCGCCCTCGGTCCACCTGGATCTCGACACGGCCGGCGGCCGGGTCACGGTGGAGGGCAGCCTCGACCGGTCCACGGACCCCGTGCGCTGGAGCGCCGAGGTGCGCACCGACGGGCTGGACGTGGCGCGGGTCGCGCCGGACGTGCCGGCGACGCGGGTCGTGGGCGGGGCCACGATGACCGGAGAGGGCCTGGAGTGGCCCGCGGGCGTTCGGGGTGTCGGCGAGGTGGACCTGGTCGCCGACGGACTCGGTCAGGGCGTGCGCGTCACCGTCGTCGGCGGGCTCGCGGTCAACGACGGGCAGATCCAGGCGCGCGGCCTGCGCGTCGACACCGACGGGGCGCGCGTGCGCCTCGACGGGGACGTACGCGTGGCGGAGGGGCGCGTCGCGCTGCGAGTCGGTAGCTTCGAGGTTGATCTTGCGACGCTCGGCCGCTTCGGCGTCCCCGCGATGACCGGGCGCGTCGCGTTCGAGGGCGTCGTGGACGGCGCGTGGACGGAAGGTGTACGCGCCACCGCCGCCGGCCGAATCCGCGCGCTCACCCCCCTCCGCGCGCCCGGCGTCGGCGCGGTCGCGTCGGTGACCGGCGACGTGACGGCCGGGCTGACGCCGGAGGGGGTCCGCGCGAGCCTCGCCGTCGCGCTCGCGGGGGCGGAGGGGCCCGGGGTCGTCTCCGACAGCGCGAGCGCCCTCGTCGACCTCAGCCTCGCCGCGGCCGGAGACGCGGGCAGCGTTCGTGGCACGGCGGACCTGGTCGGCGTGCGCGCGGCGGCGGACCCGACCGTCCGGGTGGCGCGCGCCGACGCGGCGTTCGACCTCGCCTGGTCGCCCGGCGGGATCGACGGCACCGCGACCGCGACGCACGGGGCGGTGGGCGCCCGCGGGTGGAGCGCCGACGCGGGCGTCCTGGCCGTCGGCTTCGATGGGGCGCGGGTCACGCTCACTGCGGACAGCGTGCGCGGCGGCGCGCCGGCGCTGGTGGTGCGGGCCGAGGCGGACACCCGCGCGCGCACGGCCCGCGTGAGCGAGCTCCTGTTCGCGCCCGGCGAGGGGCCCGCCTGGCGGACCGACGGCGCGGCGTCGGCGCGTTGGTTCGACGACGGCGTAGAGGATGCGCGCCTGGTGCTCCGCGCGGGCGAGGCGCGGCTCGGGGTCTCCGGCGACGCCCGCCTCGACGGCGACGTCGCCCTCTCGTTCGACGTGGGCGCGCTCGACCTCGGCGCCCTGGCGGCGCTGGACTCGGCCGCGTTCGCCGGGTTCGGGGGCACGATCGACGCGGAAGGCACGCTCTCGGGCCGGGCGTCGGCGCCGCTCCTCGCGATGGAGCTGCGGGGCCGCGGGTTGGCGGCCCCCGGGCTGAGGAGGGCGGACCTGGATTTCCGAGCCGCGAGCGCGCCGGACGGCCAGAGCGTCGCCGTGACCGGCCGCGTCGGGAGCGGCGACGCCACGCTCGCGACGATCGACGCGCGGCTGCCCATCGCGCTGGACCCGCGCGCGCTGGCCGTCCGTCGCGGCGATCCCCTGCGCCTCGTCGCGACGATCGCCCCCACCGAGCTGACCGACTGGAACACCCTGCTCACCGACCAGACGCTGCCGCCGGCGCGCGTTTCGGCCGAGCTGCGGGTCGAAGGCACCGTCGACGCCCCGGAAGTGTGGACGGTCGTGAGCGCGGACGTGCCCGTCGACGGTCGGCACGTCGGCCTCGAGATCGACGTGCGTCCCGACGGCGACGCGGTCGCCGTGTACGCCGTGGCGCGCGAGCAGAGGCTGCGCCGCGGCGAGGTGCGCGGCACGCTCGACCTCGGCCTGCGCGAGCTGTTGCGCACCGGCGCGATGCCCGAGGGCGGTCCGCTCGCGCTGGTGCGCGGCATGGCGCTCGACGTCGTGCCGTTGCAGCTCCCCGTCGCGACGCTGGTCGCGCTGGCCCGCGTGCCGGTCGCGGCGCGCGGCGACCTGCTCGGCGGCATCCGGCTGACCGGGACGCCGGCCCGGCCGAGGGTGGAAGGCGCCTTGCTCGTCATCGGCGGCGCCGTCGGCAGCGCTCGGGTCGAGCCGGCGCAGGTCGTCATCGGGTCGGGATCCGCCGGCTTCACGGTCGACGCGGACGTCGGCTTCCCGACCGAGGAGGGTGGCCCCGCGCGCATGCTCGACGTGCGCGGGTTCATCCCGTTCGACGTGTCGTCCGCCGATCCCCTCGCGGCCCGAGGCCTCGCGCTCGCGATCGACGGGGACGGGCTGCCGTTGGAGATCGCGGGCGCGCTCACCACCCTCGTGACCGACGCGTCGGGCACGGCGTCGATCCACGGGCGCGTGCTCGGCTCCGTGAAGGAGCCGCTCCCCGAGCTGCAGGCGCAGGTGCGCGACGCGGCGTTCACGGTGCCGTTGTCGGGCATCCGGTACGAGATCCCGAGGTTGGACGCGCATCTGGGCGAAGACCGCCTCACGGTGCCGGAGTTCGAGATCGTGACCGCCCGCGCCGACGCGCCACGTGAACGGGGTCGGATCGAGGCCTCGCTCAGCCTCGGGCGCGACGGATTCACGCCCACCGACGCGAAGGGCACCGTGCGGCTCGATCGCGCCTTCCTCCTCGGCCTCCCCGCGCAGCTGGTGCAGGTCGACGGCGCGGTGGCGCTCAGCGGTGCCTGGCCGAAGCTGCGCGTCGACGGCGACGTACGGGTGCGCGAGGGCGCGTTGATCCTCGACGAGACGTTCTTCACGTCCGCGTCGAGTCCGCTCGCCCTTCCGCCGGAGATCCAGGTAGTACGACAAGATGTACCCAATCGGACCGCGGTCGCCGCGTCGGGCTTCGCCATCCCGGAGTGGGTCGACGTGCGTCTGGAGGTCGACATCGCCCGCGCGGGGTTCCTCGAGGCGGCGATGCCCATGCGGGAGAACCTGGGCGACGTCGCGAGCGACCTCACCTCGGTGAAGGTGAGCTCACAGGCCGACGGGAAGGTGCGCGCCTCGGTCCGTGAAGGCGAGATCGGGCTCGTCGGCGAGGTGCGGCCGATCCGCGGGACGGCGACGGTGTTCCTGCGCGCCTTCGACATTCGAGAGGGCACCCTCACGTTCACCGGGCGGGACTACACGGACCCGGTCCTCGACCTCACCGCGGTGTGGGATTCGAACGGATACGGCAACATCGAAGTGCGGATCACCGGCAGCGCCACGGCGCCGCAGATCGCCTTCACGAACGACGAGGAGGCCTGGGGGTCGACCGACGAGATCCTCGCCATCCTCGTCACCGGTCGGCCGATGGGGGAGAACAGCGCAGGGTTGAAGCCCGAAGATCAGCTCCTCGCGGCGGCACTGACCGTGTTGTCCGGCGAGATCAGCGAGGCGCGTACGGCGGTCGACCTCGACGTGTTGGAGGTGGGCAGCGAAGGCTTGCGGATCGGGCGCCGCGTGGGGCCGAACCTCTTCCTGCTCGTGGAGTGGAACCCGGCCGGCGACGACGTCGAGGAGGCGCGGGTGGACGTGACCTTGCAGTGGCAGCTCGCCGAGCGGTGGAGCGCGGAGGCCAACGGCGACAGCCTGGGGGAGGGGATCCTCAGCTTCCGTTGGAAGCGACGGTTCTGAGCCGCGTGGGCGTCAACGCAGCTCGAAGCTCGTCGTGGTGTCGAGCGTCGCGTCCAGGACGCCTTCTCCCTCGAGCAGCAGGCCGTCCGCGTCGGGCGCCGCACGCCAGGAAAGGGCCTCCGGAAGCTGCATCACGAGCGCGGCGCCTTCGAGGCGGGCGGTCCACGCGGCGCCCGGGTCGAGCGTCCAGCCCGGCCCGAGCCGCCACGAGACGCGGACGGTGTGGCGCGCGGGGTTCGAGGTCGACCAGCGATCGGTGACGAGCAGGCGCGCCTGGTTCATGCGCACCTCGCGACGCAGCGCGAGGCCGGACGCACGCCAACCGTCGTGAGCGGCGGCGACCTTCGCCTTCTTGCCGTCCACACGGGCGACGTCGACCGACGTCGTCCATGGCGCCGCGGGCGCGCCGTCGACACGGATGGTTGGTCCGAAGAGGATCATTCGGCCGCCGAGCGTCCACGACACCGCCAGCGGCTCCGTCGCTCGGTGCGCCGCCTGTCCGCCGTGACCGAGGTCGACGACGACCGTGCTCGGGGCCTGGCGCGCGCGGACGTGCGCGACGACCTGCCCGCCGTCGCGGAAGCTCCACATCGCCCAGGTCTTCGGCGCGGGCTCGGGCGCGCCGACGGGGGGCGTGGCGCCGAGCCACCGCAGCCGCGGGTCGTTCGCGGCGCCGAACGCGGGGTCGCCGGTGGACAATCCCCATGCTAACGCCAGGTTCCAGAGGGTCCACGGGAGCGGCGCCGCCGTGGCGAGCGCGGCGGGCAGCCGCCGCCCCCACGCCGGCAGCTCGCCGGACTCCCCGGCGAGCCGTTCGAGCCAGCGGGCGCATCGTACGAACGCGGCGTCGAGCTCGGCGGGAAAGGGCACGCCGTTGCGGCGGCACGCCGACCGGGCGAGCGCGAGCCGCCAGAGGACCTCCGCGGCGTCCGCCTCGCTCGTGTCGCGGAGGACGCCGTCGCCGTACACGCGGCTCGGGAGGTCGAACCGAAGCGCGGCCAGCGCGCCGCTCCAGCTCGCCAGCGGGTGCACGACGGGAGCGGGCGCGTCCGGGAACAGCAGGCCTCCGACCACGATCGCCGTGAGGTGATGGACACGGCGGGCGACATCGTCGGGCGGGAGCCGGGAGGCGAGCCAGGCGAGGTGCCAGCCGACGCACGCGCGCGCGCGGTCGACCTCGGGGCACGGCTTCGTCGGGAGGGCGGCGGCGAGGTGGATCACGCGGGCGGCCGCGTCCGACGGGTGCTCCCAGTCGGGGCCGGCGCCGGGTGTGTCCCCGGCCAGCCACGCGAGCGAGCGCGGCAGCTCGGCGCCGACGAGGCGGCCGCGATCGCGATCCGTCTCGGCCACCGCGAGCCCCCGCGGGGAGGCCCAGAACGGGGACGCACCGAGCCGGCCCGGCGCCGGCGACAGGGGGCCCGAGGCGGTGGGCAGGGTGGGCGCGAGGAGGGCGGCCACGTGCCGGCGGGCTCCCGCGCGCAGCGCGGCGAAATGCGATTCCAGGGTGCGCACGTTCACGGGCCCCACGACCGACGCGGCTATCGCGGCGTCGGGCTCACGGCGTGTCGGGCACGTCGAACTCGAAGTCGATCTCCTCGCCGAGCTCCTGCTGGAGCCAGGTGCGGAGCCGTCGCTTGATGCGCACCTCGATCTGCCGGATCCGCTCCTTGCTGACGTCGTAGCGCTCGCCGAGATCGGACAGGCTGGCGGGCTCGGGCGCGACGAGCCGCTCGACCCAGATCGCACGTTCGCGCTCGTCTTCGAGGGTCGTCGCGAACTGCTTGAGCTTCCCCCGCACGAGGGCGCCGAGCTGACCGCCCGCCACCCGCTCCTCCGGACCGCTCGTCTCGTTGTCCGGGACGATCTCCGCGAGCGAGCGCCCGTCCTCGCCGCCGACCGGGGCGTGCAGCGACATGGCCGGCGCCCGCATGTGTTGATCGACCGCGATGACCTCGCTCTCTGGCACCTCGAGGCGCTCGGCGAGCTGCTGTGCCGACGCGTGCACGCCTTCGCGCAACATGCGCTCGCGCTCCTTTTGGAGCTGGAAGAACAGCTTGCGCCCGTTGCGCGTGCTGCCGAGCCGCACGAGCCGGAAGTTGTCCATCAAGAAGCGTAGGATCATCGCACGGATCCAGTACTGCGCGTAGCTCGAGAAGCGGATCCCCCGGTAGGGGTCGTAGCGGGAGAGGGCCTCCACGAGCCCGACGTTTCCTTCCTGGATCAGGTCGAGCACGTTCGCCCACTGCCGGTGGTACTGGAACGCGATCTTCACCACCAGGCGGAGGTTCGCCGTCACGAGCCGCTCGGCCGCCCGCGCGTCGCCGGTCTCGTAGTAGTTGAGGGCGATCTTCCGCTCCTCGTCGGGATCGAGGAGGGAGTACCGCCGGACCTCCGACAGGTAGTACGCGAGCAGATCTCCGCCGCTCGAGGCCCGCGCTTCGCCGCGAGGGGCCAGCGCCGGGAGCTTTGGGAGGGGGTTGCGACGCTCGTTGCCGAGGGGGTCGACGGGCTCCCCCGACGCGTCGATCAGGGACTCGGGATCGAACTCGGCTTCTCCGAGCTCGGACGGGTCGCGCGACTCGTCTCGTTCCATCGGCTACTCCAGAGGGTGCGGCAGGATGTGCCCACCAAAAAGAAGATCGTGCGCCGCCACGGGTGTTCCGGCCACAAAAGGCCGTCCTTCGTGGCGGAAAATGTCGAGCGGCTCGCCTTCGGGCCAGGTGCGCGCGACCCCGCCGACGGCCGCGAGGAGCCCGACGCCGGCGGCGACGTCCCACGGCTTCCAGCCCTGCGTGACCACGGCCCCGTGCGCGGCGCCGCGGGCCACGAGCGCGAGGTGCGCGGCCGTGCCCCCGACGCACCGCGCCTTGCCGTGCCACACGAGGCGCGCGTGGCGGTGGAATTCGGAGGGGAGGAAGAGCACCCGCGGCGGGTCGAGGTCGGCGAGAGGCGCCATCCGCGCGTCGTGGCACCAGGCGATCCCCCCTTCGACGTACCAGAACTCGCCGGTGCGCGGCAGCAGCAGGGCGCCGCGGTCGAGCCGCCAGGGGCCGTCGTCCCGCACGAGCCGCGCGACCGTCGGGCCCCAATGGGCGAGCCCCTCGGTGTACACGCTGGTGCCGTCGATCGGATCGACGACCCACGCGGAGTCGCCGGGGCCCATCCCTTCCTCGGCGCCACCCTCCTCGCTCCAGATCCGGTCCCCGGGCCACGCATCGCGCAGCCCCCGGACGATCACCGCCTCCGCCGCGGTGTCCGCCGCGGTGACGGGGGAGCCGTCGGCCTTGCGCGAGACCGCGAGCCGGGGGCTCCACAAGGCCGCGGCGGCGTGGCCGGCCGCGGAGAGGAGGGCGCGCAGGCGGGCGCCGGAGTCCGGCAGGGTGGCGTTCACCCGCGCGTCCTAATCGCGCGACGGCGTTTCGAAGAGTGGCCCTGTGCTACATTCGCCGACCGGAGTGTCCGACGGTGGCGCGATCCACGCTGAAGCTGACGGGTGCGTACGAAGCGTGGAGCAGGTCCGTCCGTATCGGGACGTTGACCCGCGCCAACGGCACGACCGCGACCGTGCTGGTGCGCGTGCACGAGGGCGAGCAGGCCACCCCCGAGCGCGTGGCGGTCCTGCGAGAGGACGCGCGGCTCCTGGCCCGCCTCCAGCACGAGTCGGTGCTCCGGCTCGAGCACGTGAGCGCCGTCGGAGGTCAGATCGCCCTCGTGCACGAGGCATTCGACGGCGTGAGCCTGACGCGGCTGCTCGAGGCGCTCCTCGCGCGGGGCCAGGCCATCCCGATGCGGGCGGCGGTCGAGGCGGTCGCCGCGGTCGCGCTCGCGCTGGACGAGGCGCTTCGGATCGCCGACGCGGGCAAGCGCGTGTACCACCCGGCTCCGACCGCGGACGACGTGCTCATCGACGCGGCCGGGCGGGTGAAGGTGGCTGGTTTCGGCGTGGCGCGCGCGGGCGATGCCCCCTCGAAGGCGCCGTGGGCTCCGCCCGGGGCCGACGCCGCCACGCCCCACGGCGCCACGTGGCTGTGCGCGGCGTTGCTCCTGCACACGGTGGCCGCGGCCGCGCCGCCGGTGGGCGACCCCGGTCGCTACGCTTCCGAGCTCGCCCGTGTGCGGGCGGCCCTCGTCGGGCGCGCCGCCGACAGCCTCTGGGACGCCATCCGCGACGCGCTCGCGTTCGTCCCGGCCGAGCGTCCGACGCCGGCCGCGTGGGGACGCGCCTTGCGGGAGCTGGCGGTCGCGCTCCCGAGCGCCGGGCTCCGCGCATGGGCCCCGGGCGCGGTGCCCGCGGTCCAGCGTCCCACGGGCGAGCCGATCCCCGCGCGCCCCGCGATCCCGCTCGGGCCCGGCACCGAGGAATATCCGGCACCCCGCCCCGTGGTCCCGCCGCGGGCGATCCTCCCGGAGGCCCCGAGCCGAGCGTTCAACCGCCCGGCCCCGGGGCTCACGATGGTCCCCGACGACGAGGACACCGGCCCGCCCGCCGGGCACGCGGCCCCGGCCACGCGGCCCGCTCCGGTGGGCGCCTCCCCGGCACGGGGCCCGGCGGCCTCGGGGTCGCGGCCGCCCGATCCGTCGCGGGGCCCGCTCCCCGCCGCTCCCTCGGCGACGCACGCCGGGCC
>CAMAXZ010000041.1 GCA_945862325.1 Klebsiella pneumoniae | reverse complement strand
TCGCACCGGCGGCGGCGGCGGCCGTCGTCGCGGCGCCAATCGTGGCGGTGCTCGAGCTCCGCGCGGCGGCCTGGCGGGCGGTGCGGGGCGACGCGCGCACCCTCGGACTGCTGTCCGCCGAGATGTTGCCGCGCGAGGCCGCGCCCTCGGCCAACTGAGCCGCGCGCGGCGGACGCCCCGTCAGCGCGCGGCGGCGAGGATCGCGTCGAGGTCGGCGGTCGGCACGACGAAGGTGGGGCCACCCGCCTCGTCCTTCGCCACGCGCCCTTGCGCCGTGACCTCTCCGAGCAGCACCGTCTCGCGGCGATCTGCACCTTCGAGCAGGCTGATCCGGCCCCGGGCGGTGCCGAGCTCGCCCGCGGTCGCGACGCGATCGGCGCGGGCCGCCTCGATCGCGGCGAGGATCGGCTCGACGTCGAAGGCGGGGCCTCCCTCGCGGGTCCAGCCGGTGTCGCCGCGCACGAACACCGCGGACAGGTCGCCGTCGGCGACGTCGATGCGGTCGATCTGCGCGCGTCGGACGGGCAGGAGCGTCGGGGATTCCCAGCCGGTCGTGTCGAGCAGCGCGAGCGCGGCGGTGTCGACGCGGAACGGCGCGCCGGCGTCGAGCCGCGCGGCGGCGCCGTCCGGCCCCGCGGGGCCGAGGTCCAGCGTGTGGGTCCCGTCGGCGTCCTCGACGACGAGGCTCGAGGCGGGGGGGCTCAGCCCAACCGACGCGGGATCGGCGTCGTCCAGGAACGCGGCGACCTTCGCGCCGCTCGCGTCGCCCAGCCACTTGTCGACGGCGTCCGCGTCGGCGCGCGGGCCGGCGTCGCCGAGCCACCAGCCGTGGTCGTCCTTGCGCAGGATGACCTCGCGGCCCTCGGACGCGATGCGCACGCGGCGCGCCGTGCCGGGCGAGATGCTCCAAGCGTTCTTCGAGCGGAAGTCGTCGATTCCGCGCGCGGCGAGGTCCCGGAGCTGGCGGGTGGCGACGAACGCCGGCCCGTCCGCGGCCTCGGCGGCGTAGGCAGCCCAGCCGACCGGCGCGTCGTTACCGACGAACACACGGACGGTCGTGCCGTCTTCCTTCGCGAGCTCGACCTCGACGCGGTTGGTCGCGTCGAGCCCGTAGGACTCCGGCGTGCCGGTGAGGGAGCGATCTTCCAGCTCGAGCGGCGCGAAGCGGTCCGCGATCTCTTGGACCTTCCGCTGCTCGACCGCGAGCGCGCGCGGGGCGGTCATCGCCCACTCCCCGTCGGTGCGTTCGAAGCGGAGCTCGCCGCTGGCGCGTCGAAGCACGATCCGCGTGACGTCTTCGGCTTTCAGGCCCTCGAAGGCCACGCGCGAAGGTGGTTTGGTGGCCGCTTCTTCCGCGTCGCGGGTCGGCGGTTCGCCGAACCAGACGACGGCAGCGAGGACGAGGAAGACCAGCAGCAGGCCGGTCACGAGGCGGTTCTGACGGTCCATGGGTGCCTTGACGAGATGCCGGTGGTGTCTATCCTCGGCGTCCAGGTGGAGGCGAGCCCATGAGCGACCCGCGGCAGGAACAAGACGAAGTGTCGCAGTCCGACGTCCCGATCGAAGAAGCGGGCTTCGCCCCGGCCGACCCGACGCTCGCGCTGCGCGACGAGATCGCCACCCTCGAGGCGCGTCTCCGCACGGTGAGCGCCGCCTACCAGCAGAAGGTCGACGAGATCCACGCCGTGCGGGATCGCCTCGAGCGCCAGGCCCGCGTGCAGGAGGAGGTCCGGCGCGGCGAGGTCGTGGCCAGCTTCTTCGAGCCGGTGGAGAACCTCCATCGGTCGATGGAGGCGGCCAAGGGGCACCCCGTCGAGTCCGGGCTGCGCATGGTCTACCAGCAATTCCACGAGGCGCTCCGCCGCCTCGGCCTCGAAGAGGTGCCCGGTGTCGGCGCGCGCTTCGACGCCGACGTGCACGAGGCCCTCGCCACGGTACCCGTGCCCGATCCGGCGCAGGACGGCGTCGTCACCGTCGTCTACGCCGCGGGTTACCGCATCGGGGCCCGCCTGATCCGACCCGCGCGTGTGGTCATCGGCTCGTACCAGGCGCCCGCGGACGCCTGAACGTGTCGGCGCTCTGGCTCGAGGTCGACGAGGACGGCGAGGTCCTTCGGCGGTCGGACGCCGTCGCCGCGCTCATGGCGGCGGCCGAGCCTCCGGTGGTCGACCTGCGGGGCGTGTTCGACCTGCGCACCGACGTCCGGGCCGCCGTCGGGCGCCGCGCCGGGGCGGTGCGGTTCGGGCTCGGGCGCGGGCCCGGTCGCGTGCTGCTCGACGCCGACGTCGGGCCCGGGGCCCTCGGCGGCGCGCGCCTCGTCGCGCGGGTCGCGACGCGGGACGACGACCCGGCGCGCCTCCTGCTCGCCCACGTCGAGCTGCACCCGGATGCCGTCGTGGTCACGGACCCCGACGGCGTGATCACCTGGTGCGACCCCGGGTTCGCGCTGCTCGTCGGCTACCCGCGCGGCGCGATCGTGGGCGCGCATCGCCGGGTGTTCCGAAGCCCGCGCGTCACCCCCGAGCACGTCGAGCGCTACTGGCGAAGCCTGTTCGCCACGGGCAGCTTCGCGGGCCAGACGATCCTGCGTCGCGCCGACGGCGGGGATCGCCTCGTGCACGAGTCCGCGTCGGCGGTGCGTGACGCCGAGGGCCGCACGACCCACTACGTCGCGAGCGTCCGCGACGTCACGACGGAGCGCGAGGCCGAGCGGGTGCGCAACCTCGACGCCGCCGTGCGCCTGATGGCGCGCGTCGCCGGCGCCGAGGCGCACTCGATCAACGACGTCGGCGCGCAGATGCTCGCGCTGTGCGAACACGCGCTGCTCTCCGACGATCCAGGCAGCGCCGGCCAGGCGCTCGATCGCATCACCCGCCTCGTCGGCGACCTCGGCGACATCGGACGCCGGCTGCTCATGCTCTCCGCCGCCGGCACGCCGGGCGCGGGCCCGACCGACCTCTCCCGGATCGTGGCGGACCTGCGCACCTTCGTCGAGCGCGCCTCGCGGGCGGACGCTCCGCCGGTGCGGAGCGCCGTGAGCGGCACGGGGCCGTGGGTGCGCTGCGGCGAGCAGGGGTTCATGCGGGCCTGCGTGGTCCTCGTTCTGCGCGCGCTCGACGGCGGGGTGGCGTCGGGCGACATCACCCTCGACGTCCGCGCCGAATACGACGAAGGGGTGCTCCGCATCGCGTACCTGCCCACGTCCGACGAGCGCGAGGGCGTCCGCTGGCTCATCCCCGGCGGCGCGGTGACCGGCCCGCTCGCGCACGAGCTCGTCGCCTACGCGCTCGGAACGGGCCTGTTCCTCGACCGTGACGAGCTCCCGGACGGACGGGTGGTGGTGTGCGTGCGCGCCCCGCTCGCCGACCCGCCGCCGGCTCCGGCGCGCGCGTCCGCGGCGGGGTGCGAAGGCCGTCGAGGCCGCGCGCTGATCGTGGAGGACAACGAAGACCTCCGCGAGCTCGTCGTCCAGGCGCTGGAGCCGATGTTCGCCTCGATCGCGCAGGCCGCCGACGGCGACGCCGCGCTCGGGGCGATCGAGGCCGAACGCTTCGACTTCGTGCTCCTCGATCTGCGGCTGCCGGGGCCGAGCGGCATCGAGGTGCTCGGGCGCCTCCGTCGCGAGCACCCCGCGACGCGCGTCGTGGTCGCCAGCGGGGCCGCGCCGGACGGTGTGGCGCAGTCGATCCTCGCCGAGGGCGCCTTCGCCGTGATGCGCAAGCCGTTCCGGCTCTCCGAGCTCCGCGCCGTGGTGCGCGGCGTCCTCGACGGCGCATCGTGGTGAGCCACGAGCTCGTTAGGACGTTGGCATGAGCGACGATCTCCGCCCGCAGCTCCTCGCGCACGCGCTCACCGCGTGGGACACCTCGGAGGTCGACGTCCGCAAGGCGCTGTCGATGCGCCTCGCGGTGGCCTTCGTCGGCTCGGCGTCGTCCGGAAAAGACTCCGCCATCAAGGCTCTCTTCGGCATCGACTTCGGCGAGGTGAGCCCGATCCCCGGCAGCACCGCCGAGGTCCGGGTCGCTCCGCTCGACCGCGCGGGCCGGGTCGTCGTGGTCAACGCCCCGGGGTTCGGCGACATCCGCGCCACGGTGGACCGTGCCGCGCGCGACGTGCTCGACGCCCTGGACGTCATCGTGTACCTCGTGAACTGCGAGGGCGGCGCGACGATCGACGAGCGGCGCGATCTCGACGCGATCCGCGCCCTCGACCGCCCCACGCTCGTCGTCCTCAACAAGATCGACCTGATCCGCCCGGCGCAGCGCGACGAGTTCGTGCGCGCGACGCTCGCGCAGCTCGGGGTCGACACGCGTGACGCCGTGGTCGCCGCGTTCGACCCGCTCCCCCAGCTCGCCGACGACGCGATCGGCGTCTCGGCGGTCATCGCCTGGATCGAGGGCAAGCTCGAAGCGAGCGGGAAGGAGCTCATCTTCGCGAAACAGGTGCGCAACCGCGTCGCGGCCTGCGAGCCCCTCCTGCGCGCGGCCGCCCGCAAGGCCGCGATGGCCGGGGCGATCCCGGTTCCTGGCGCGGATCTCGCCGTGGTCACGGCGATCCAGGTGCGCCTCATCCGCGACATCGCGGAGGTGTTCGAGGTGCCGGTCGACCGCGACGTGGCCCTCTTCATCATCACCGAGGTGCTCAGCGGCGGCGTACGCGGGTTCGTCCGCTGGGGCGTCGAGGCGCTCAAGGCGGCCGGATGGGTCCCCGGCGGGCAGATCGCCGAAGCCGCGATCCTCGGCCTCTCCGCGGCGATCGCCGGCGCGACGACGTGGGGCATCGGTCGGGCGGCGATGGAGTACTTCAAGAACGGGCGCACCCTCGGCGGCGACGGGCTCCGCGCAGTGTTCGACGCGGCGACCCAGGAGTACCGGGAGCGCTTCGTGGCGTCCGACAAGCAGCCGTGAGCGATCCGCTCGAGGCGCTGCTCCAGCGCTGCCACCGCGACGAGCTGGAGCCGCTCGCCCGGCTCGTCGGGGTCAACCCGCCGGGGCTCGGCTTCGGCGACCTCGCGCGCATCACGGCGGCCACCCTGCGGCGCCGCGCGAGCCACGACTTGCGGAACATCGTGCTGCGACGTGGGGAAGGCCCACCCTACGAGGAGATCCTCCTCGACGTGGCCGCCCGGGCCGGGGCCGCCGTCCCGAAGGTCGCCGACGCCGCCGAGCGCCTCGTGGCGACGGAGCTCGCGGTCGTTCGGGCGGCGATCGCGCGCGAGTGGGTCGGCGCGACCGCCGAGGCGCGCGCGACGATGTGGGCGACCTACGGAATGGGGGGCGATCCGCCCGACCACCTCGACGAATGGCTCGCGCGGGACGAGCGCGGGCTCGGCTACCGCCTCGCGACGACCTTCGAGCGAGTGCCGGCGTCCACCGCCGGCCTCGGCGTCCTGCTCGCCACCGTGGGCCCGTGGGGCTGCGTCACGCGCATGTTCGCGCCGATCGCCGTCCTGTACTACCTCATGCGGCCAGACCCGGACCGCGCGCTGCGCGCGGTGCTTCAAGTCGCGCGCCTGCGGCAGATCGTCACGCGCCGCGTCACGGTGGGCGTCGTCGGGAGCCCGAGCACCGGCAAGGACGCGGCGATCCGCGCCCTCTTCGGCATCGAGACGGGAAACATCTCGCCCATCGCGGGGTCCACCCGCGAGGTCAGCATCCAGCGCCTCCCGACCGCCACCGCCCTGTACGTCGTGAACACCCCGGGGATGGGCGACGTGGTGGAGCGCGTCACCGAAGAGGCGCGCCAGGTCATCGACCACATCGACGTGTACCTGTACCTGGTGAACGCAGAAGGCGGCGTTCAACGACGCGAGCTCGACGACTATCAGCGGTGCGTCGCGACGGGAAAACCCGTGCTCGCCATCGTCAACAAGGTCGACGTCCTCCGGCCGCGGGACCGCGACGCCTACCTCGTGGACGCCCGCGCCAAGCTCGGCGCCGCCGAGCAGGACTTCGCCGCCGTCGCCTTCGATCCGCTGCCGCAGCTCGCGCCGGGCCCGATCAACGTCGAGGCCGTGCGGGCGTGGCTCCGCGCGCGCCTCGTCGAGCGCGGCAAGGACCCGGACGAGCTCCCGTCCCCGCCGGACGCGCTTCGCCCCTGACCTCCGGCGCGATCCGTCGCAAATCCGAGGCGCGCGCGTTGCAACCGCCCGCGCGGTGGTGCATGCTCGGGCAGGAGTCACGCATGGACCATCGTTGCCTGTACGGTCACCGCGTCCCCGCCGCGTTCACCTTCGCCATCCAGAGCCGGTCCTGCCCCACGTGCGGGTCGAACACCGTGAGCATCAACGGGTACCAGGTCGCGCGGCGCCTCGCCACGGACGCCGGGCTCGACGCGATGGCGGCGTTCAACGCCGTCCGCGTGATCGAGAAGGACTGGACGTTCGTCTCGGTGAACACGGCGCCGGAGGCGGCCGCGGCCCCGAGCCCCGCCGCCTTGTCGGCGCCGGAAGAGGACTCCGCCGCCCGTTCGACGAAGGAAGACGACGTCGAGATCGTGGACGAGGACGCGGATCGCGCTGCGGCGCCGCCGCCGCCGCCGCCCCCCGTCCCGACGCTCAAGCCGGTCGTCCGCGGGGGCGCGCGAGCCTCCGGTCGGCCGGAGGGCGAGCGTCCGAGCGCGCGTAGCGCCTTCGACCCGGGCGACGAGGACTTCTTCAAGGGCGTCTGAGCCCGGCGAAGGTGCGCGCGGTGTCCCGAAGAGCGTCGGTGGCCGAACTCGCCGCGGTCGCGGCGTGTGTGGGCGTGTTCCTCGTCAACGCGGCGCCGACGTACGCCAGCGTGGTCGACGACGCGTACATCTCCGCGCGCTACGCGTCGCAGCTCGCCGCGGGCAACGGGCTCGCCTACAACGCCGTGGGCCCGGCGGTCGAGGGGTACACCAACCTCGCGTTCGTGCTGCTCCTCGCGGTCGGCGAGGCCCTCGGCGCGCCGATGCCCGACCTCGCGGTCCACCTCGGCGCGACCTTCGGCGCGCTCGCGGTGGTGGCGGCCTACGGCGCGGCGCGCGCGCTGGGGGCGGCGGCCTCGGGCGACCCCGCGACCCCGGCGCCGGGGGCGCTCGTCGCGGCGTTCCTCCTGGCGTCCAGCCCCCATTTCGCGGTCACCGCGACCAACGGCATCGAGTCGAGCCTGTACGTCCTGACCGTGTTGTGCGGGGCGTGGGCCGCGGCCGTGGCGCCGGTACCGGTCGCGGCGGGGCTGGCGGCGGTCGCGCCCGTCGTGCGGCCCGAGGGCGCCGTGGTGGGCGGCCTGTTCGCCCTGGTCGTGGCGGCGCGCGCGCGGGACGGGCGTCCGCTCGTGCCGGTCGTCCTCGTCGTGGCGGCCCTGACCGCGTGGCGCTGGGTCACCTACGGCGCGCTCGTCCCGAACACCCTCGCGGCGAAGAGCGCGCGGTCGCTCGCCGATCAGATCGCGTTCAACCTCGAGTATCTTCGTCCGGAGCGGGCGTTCTGGGCGCTGGCGGCCGTCACGCTCGTGTGCGCCCCGGTGTACCTGCGCCCGACCTTCGGCCGGGTCGGGCTCTGGGTGGCGGGTGCCTTCACGGTGGCGCTCGCGATGCGCGTCGACATGTGGATGCCGGGCGGGCGGCTCCTGATGCCGGCGTTCGCGGCGGCGTGCGTTCTCGTCGGGCTCGCGGTCGACGACGGCGGCTGGCGGCGCGGGATCGGGGTCGTCGGCGCGATCGGCCTCCTCACGGCGTCGCTCGCCCACGGCGGCGTCGCGCGCGCGTACGATCGGGCCCACACGGTGCAGCCGGGCAACCCCGCGGAGCGGGCCGCGCGGACCATCGCGGCGCGCGTGCGCGGGGAGTGGGTCGCGACGCGCGACGCGGGGGTGCTCGCCTATTGGGTCGGCCCGCACAATCACGTGGCGGAGCTGCACGAGCGAGCGCTCACCCAGCCGCACCCCGGCGGGGCGCCCCTCGACCTCGCGTCGGTGCCGCCGAACCCGGGGATCGTCGTCGTCACCGCCGCCCGGGCCAAGGCGACCGGCTTCCGCTACCCGAACGACCGGACCGTGCTCGAGTCGCTCACGGTGCCCTACACGTACCTCGGGCGCGTGTACCAGCACCGCCACCGCTACTATGACGTCTACGCGCGCGACGACCTCGGGTTGGAGCCCTTCCCCGACGCGCTCGTGGAGAACCGCGCGGGGCTCGCCCCCAAAAAAGGGGAGCGTCCGTTCTGACCCATGTCGATCGTGCGCCCCCTCGCGGCTCTCCCGTGTGAGGCGCCGCACGGTGCGACGCCCAACCGGAGAATCACATCATGCAGTTCATGCTCCTCCTCAACGAAGACGCGGGCGCGTTCGCCCACCGCAACGACCCCGCCAACGCCGCGGCCTACTGGGGCGGCTGGAACGCCTTCCTCGAGGCGATCGGCAAGTCGGGCATCGTGGTCAACGGGGACGGCCTCCAGCCCCCGTCGACCTCCACCACGCTCCGCCTCCGCGACGGCCGCCGCCTGGTGCAGGACGGCCCGTTCGCCGACACGAAGGAGCAGCTCGGCGGGTACTTCATCATCCAGGTGCCCGACCTCGACACCGCGCTCGAGTGGGCCGCCAAGGCGCCGTGCGCCCACACGGGCTCCGTCGAGGTCCGCCCGGTCATGCCGATGAACCGGGCCGGCTGAGGTGTCCGGGCCCTCGAGTCGCGCCGCCGAGGCCGCGGCGCGGGACGCCTACGGGCGCCTCCTCGCCAGCCTCGCGGCGCGCTCGGGGGACATCGCCGGCGCGGAGGACGCCCTCGCCGAGGCCTTCGCCGCCGCGTTGGCGACGTGGCCCACGCGGGGCGTCCCGGACGCGCCCGACGCGTGGCTCCTCACGGCCGCGCGGCGCAACGTGGGTCACGCCGAGCGGCACCGCGGGGTGCGGGAGCGGTCGGAGCCCGAGCGCATCCTGCTCGCAGAGGAGCGCGAGGTTCGTGAAGAGTCCTGGTCGCACGTGGATGAACGGCTGACGCTGCTGTTCGTGTGCGCCCACCCGGCGATCGAACCCGCCTCGCGGACGCCGCTGATGCTCCAAGCCGTCCTCGGCCTCGACGCGGCGCGCATCGCGTCGGCGTTCCTGGTGTCGCCGATGGCGATGAGCCAGCGCCTCGTGCGGGCGAAGGCGAAGATCAAGGCGGCGCGCATCGGCTTCCGCGTGCCGGACGCCGCCGAGCTGCCCGCGCGGCTCGACGACGTCCTGCAAGCGATCTACGCCGCGTTCGGCGCGGGCTGGGACGACATGGCCGCCGGCCGGGACCTCGCGGAGGAGGCGTTGTTCCTCGGTCGCCTGCTCGGTCGCCTCTTGCCCGCCGAGCCGGAGGTCATGGGGCTCGTGGCGCTGATGGCCTACTGCGAGGCGCGGCGCGGGGCGCGGCGCGACGAGCGGGGGCGATTCGTGCCCTTGACCGAACAGGATCCGCGGCGTTGGAGCGAGCCGCTCGTTCGGGAGGCCGAATGGATGCTCGGCGAGGCCGCTCGTTCCGGGCGGTTCGGGCGCTTCCAGTGTGAAGCCGCGATCCAGTCCGCGCACGCACACCGGGCCTTCACCGGGGTGCCTCAACACGCGGCGATCCTGGCGTTGTACGACCTCTTGTGGGCGCATGCGCCCTCGCTCGGCGTCGCGATCGGGCGCGCCGCCGCGCGCATCGACGCCGGAGACCTCGCGAGCGCGGCGGAGGCGCTCGACGCCCTCGAGCCGGGAGACGTGGCTTCCTACCAGCCGTATTGGGTCACGCGCGCCCGCCTCGCCCGGGCCCGCGGCGACGCCCCGGCGGAGCGCGCGCACCTCACGCGCGCCCTGGGGCTCACCGAAGACGCGGCGGTACGGGCGTTCCTCGTGGCGCGGCTCGACGGGGATCCGGGGTAGTCTCGGCGTCGTCGGCCGTGCTACGGGCAGGAATGGAGCGCGTCCTCGTCTTCGGCGCCACGTCCGCCATCGCCGCGGAGGTCTGCGAACGGCACGCGCGGCGCGGCGACCGCCTGCACCTCGTCGGGCGTGACCCGGGGCGCCTCGCCGCCGTGGTGGGTCGCTGCCGGGCGGCCGGCGCCGAGGTCAGCTTCGAAGCCGCCGACCTCGACGAGACGGACCACGCCGCCGCGCTCGTCGCGCGGGCCGTGGCGGCGCTCGGCGGGGTCGATCGTGCGCTCGTCGCCCACGGCCTGCTGGGCGACCAGCAACACACCGAGCGCGTGTACGCCGCGGCGGAGCAGGTGTTCCGCACCAACCTGCTCTCGGCCGTGTCGGTGCTCGTGCCCTTGTGTGACGCGCTCGAGCGCGGCGCGCGCCTCGCGGTCATCACCTCCGTCGCGGGCGATCGCGGGCGCCCGCGAAATTACACCTACGGAGCGGCAAAAGGCGCGCTCAACGTCTACATGCAAGGGGTGCGCACGCGGCTTTACCCCACGGCGGTCAGCGTGACGACCATCAAGCTCGGCCCGGTGGACACGCCGATGACCCGCGACCACACCAAGAACGTGTTCTTCGCGGAGCCCGTCGGCGTCGCGCGGCGCATCGTGACGGCGATGGACGCGCGGGCCGGCGAGATCTACATCCCGGGCTGGTGGCGGCTGATCATGCCGGTGGTCCGTGGCTTGCCGGAGGCCGTCCTGCAGCGCCTCACGTTCCTCTCCGGGCGCTGACGCCCTGGACGCTTCGCGCCTGACGAAGCGGTGACGGAACCGCCGACCGTCGTCGGGCATCCGCCACGTCGGCGGCCTCCGAGGCCTCGCCGGAGGCCCTCGAGCGCGTGGCACGCGGCGTGCTGACGGGCCCCGCGGAGGTCCGCGATGTGGTGCGTAGTGATGCTGTTTTGGATGGGGCGGTGTCTGGCCGGGGTCGTCCACCCGCCGGTGCTCGGGCCGGACGGGGTGGCGTGGGTCCTCGCGGAGGTGGACGAGGGCGTCGCCCTCTACGCGGCCACCGAGGAGGGCGACGTGCGATGCGTGGGCAGCTGGGCCGCCGCGCGCGCGCCGGTGGCGATCGCGGCGCTCGGCGGCGGCGGGGTCGTGCTCGTCCGCCCTGGATCGGGGGGTCACGAGGTGGTGCTCCGCTCGGCGGAGGGCACCGAGCGCCCCGTGCTGCGGGGCCTCCCGGGGGGGCTGCGCTACCGGCTCGTCGCCCACCCGGTGGCGCCGCGCGTGGCGGTGGAGGGCGTCGACGCAGACGGCGCGACGCGCGTGTGGCTGCTGGACGCGATCACCGGGCGTACGGTGTGGGCGCTGGACGAGCGCGGCGACGCGTGAAGCCGGCCTGCGCGAGGTCAGCGGACGAGCGCGATCGCGTCGATGACGGCGTCCATCTCGTACCCGAACCCCGCGGCGTTGCCGGACACGCGGAGGATGCCCGCCTGGCTGCCCTGGGTGAGGGGGCGGTAGTCGATCTGGATGCCGTCGGCGGCGAGGGCCTCCGTCACGTGGCGCGCCCGCGGGTGCCGGATCGTCAGGTAGGCGGCGCGGTGCTCGGCGCCCCACGATCCGCGCACGTCGAGGCCGCGCTCGACCGCGCGCTCCAGGCCCCGTTGGACGAGGCCGGCGGTGACGCGGCGGGCGCGGCCGACGGCGTCGTGCAAGACGCCGTTCGTGGAGGACGCCAGCGCCGCCAGCTCGCCGAGGAGCATCGCCATGCCGGTCAAGGTGGGCGTGCCCGTGCGGAAGCGCGTCGCGTCGAGCGCGCGCCGCACGGGGCCCTTCTCGAACGCGAAGGGGTCGGCGTGGTTCCACCAGCCGGTCCGCGCCGGGTCGAGGGAGCACAGGACGCGGCGGGGGGCGTAGAGGAACGACGCGCCGGTGCCGCTGCGGAGCTGCTTGTGCCCGCCGGCGGTGACGAGCACGTGGTCGCCGAGGGCGTCGGCGTCGATCGGCACCGTGCCGGCGGTCTGGTACGCGTCCACGAGCAGCAGGGCGTCCGGCGCGCGTTCGCGTACGCCCGCGGCGATGGCCGACAGGTCTTGCAGCCAGCCGGACTCGAAGAGGGCGTGGCTGATCGACACCACGCGCGTGTCGGGGGTGACCGCGTCGAGCAGGCGCGCGGTGGCGACCGCGCCGTCCGGATCCACCGGCACCTCGATAAGCCGGCCGCCGCTCCGCGCCGCCCACGCGTGGTGCACGTAGTGCCCCGTGGTGAAGTGGCCCTCGGTGTACACCAGCGCACCGCCCCGCACGCACTCCAGCACCGCGGAGAGCGCCTCGGACACGTTGGGGAACCAGGCCACGTCGCCGCGCGACAGCGACCCGCCGACGAGCTCCGCGCACACCGCCCGGTATCGGTCCATGACCTCCACCCACACCCCGTCGTCCCACACCCGGATGCCCGAGCGGGAGAGCTGCCCCAACTGATCGATGACCGCCGCCGGGCCCGCCACGCTCGGGATGCCCATGCTGTGGGACGCCGCGTAGATGCCGACGTCGAGCCCCGGGTACAACGACCGGAACGCGAGCTCCGCGCTGGTGAGTCCGAGCTCCGTCGAGAAACGGGCGCGAAGCGCGGCCGGGTGGGGGCCGCCGGGCTCGTACACCGAAGCGAGCGACGGCGCGCGCGCGGCCTCGACCGCGGCGAGCACCTGGGTCGGCTCGACGGCGTTCAACAGGCGATCGAGCAGGGAGACGGCCGGGGCCCGCCGCCAGGCCAGGGCGAGCTGTGCGTTGACGACTTCCCGCGCGACGTCCATGGGGGCTCCGTTTCGAGGAGGTTAGCGCGGCGTGGCCCGGGGCGCCGTCGCACAGAAAAAGAAGCAGCTTTGACGTGATTGTTTCGCCGGTCGCCCGGGGCGTCGGCGCCGCGCCGACGTCGCCTGTGCTCGCCGTGTCCCCGCGTCGCCGCGATAGGGCAACGCCCGTGCGCGTCCGCTTCTACAGCTACTTCTACCCACCCTGCGTCGGCGGGGGCGAAGTCATCCTCCAGCACCAGGCGGAGGGGCTCGCGGCGCGCGGGCACGAGGTTCACGTCCACACGACGACATACACCAACCTCAACCTCGCGGAACGGACGGCGCCCGGCAGCACGCGCGAGGAGGGCGTCCGTGTCCACCGTCGCCCCAGCGTCGCGCTCCCGTTCCCGAACCCCTTGGAACAAGACGCGCTCACCCCGGCGTTCCTCGCGGATGCCTGGCTCCCGGCGGACCTGCTCGTGTGCGTGGGCTATCCGTCGGTCCACCTCGCCGCCCTGAGCGCGCGCGCGCGCGCGACCGGAACGCCGCTCCTCGTGCAGAACTACGTCACCGCCGACTTCCTGGGGGAGATCCTCGGCGGAGTCGGTGGGTGGAACAAGCGCGTGCGCGCGCGCTTGTGGAAGGGCCCCGTGCGGCGCGCGTTGGCGCGTGCGCGGCGGGTCATCGCGGACTCTCCGGGCGCCGCTCGCGGCCTGCGCGAGGGCCTCGGCCTCGACAACGTGGTGTTCCACGTCGGGATGGCGGTGGATCCCGACGAGTTCGACGCGGTCGGCGCGAACGAGGTCGACGCCGTGCGGGCGCGGTTTCGACTCGGCGCGGACCGCGTGGTGCTCGCCCCGTCGCGGCTCGCGCCGCAGAAAGGCGCGGACTGGCTCGTGGAGGCCGCGTTGCCACTCCTCGAGATTCCGGGGTGGAGGCTCGTGATTCCCGGTGCGGTCAACGACGCCGCGTTCGCCGCGCAGGTTCGCGCCGCGGCCCGGCCTTTCGGCGACCGCGTCGTGTTCGGACCGGTGGACCGCGCCACCCTGGTCGCGTTGTTCAAGGCCGCGTCGGTGGTCGTGCTCCCGTCGCGTGGGGAGACGGTGGGGGGCGTCGTGTTCGAGGGCATGTGGGCAGGGGCCCTGGCGATCGTGAGCGACGCGGTCGAGGCGGCGCGCGACGCGTACCTGCGCGACGGGGAGAACGGCCTGCTCGTGCCGGTCGGCGACGTCGGGGCCCTGCGCGACGCGCTGCGGCGCGCCTTGACCGACGATCTTCCGGCGGTTCGCGCCGCCGGGCGCGCGATGGTCGAGGCGGAGTACACCTGGGACGCGAGCGTCGGGCGCCTCGAGCGCCTGTACACGGAGGCGGTACGTGGCGGTTGAGCTGTCGATCATCATCCCGACCCTGAACCGCGGGCGCATGTTCCAGGAGAGCGTCCGCGGCCTGCTGGGCCAGCGCTTCGCCGACTGGGAGCTGTTGGTGGTCGATCAGTCGGATCCCCCGGGTCGCGAGGCGAACGAGCGATTCCTCGCGACGCTGAACGACGCGCGCATCCGCTATGTGCACCTCCCCGTCAAGGGCCTCCCGAACGCCCGCAACGAGGGCATCGTGCGGGCCCGGGGGTCGATCCTGCTCTTCCTGGACGACGACATCCTCTTCGTCGATCCTGGGTTCCTCGACGCCCACCTCGCGCCGTACGTCGTGTGGTCGGATCTGGGCGGCGTGACCGGCCGGGTCATCGAGCGAAGCGTGCGGCCGAACGCGCGGGACACGTCGGCGCACATCTCGCCGGGGGGCCGCACGATCACCAACCTCTGGGGCACCGAACGGCGGTTCATCGAGAGCTGCAAGGGCGCGAACATGAGCTACCGCGCCGAGGCCGTACGGCAGGTCGGGGGGTTCGACCGGAACTACATCGGCACCGCGCTGCTCGAGGACACCGACTACGGCTACCGGGTGCGCGCCGCCGGCTGGCGGCTGCTCTACGAGCCGGCCGCCGAGCTCGTGCACCTGAGCGCCACGACGGGCGGGGTGCGCGTGGAGGACGCCCTGCGCGGCGAGAAGTGGCGCTTCCGGAACACGGCGTACTTCGTACGGAAGCACCGTGGCCTCCGGGGGGTGCCCGCGTTCCTCGCGACCTTCGGGGCCATCGCCGCGGCGCGCGCGGCGCGTTGGCGGGATCCGGCGGCCGCCCGCCTGCTTCTCGATGCGGCGCGGGAGGGCCTCGCCGCGGCGGCGCGCGGCGCGGACGAGGCCCTGCCGGGCGGCGAGGCTTGAGCGACGAGCTCATCGAGGGCTTCCTGGCCACCGGGCGCCTCGGGCGGGTGAAGGACCGGCCGGCGGCGGAGCGGCTCGCGCGGTCGATCCTGTGCCGCATCGTCGCCTGGCGCGCGCGTCGCGCGCCCTTGCGGCTCGGCGTCGCGCCGCAAGATCTCGACGCGCGGGTGGTCGCGCTGTGCCGGCCGATGGTGGAGGGGCTGCTCGGCCCCGAGGCCGCCGTCGTGCTCCCGCGGTTGCCGGCGTGTGTGCGGGTGGTCACCCCGGCGACGTACCCCGCGCTCGTCGAGGACGTGCCGCTGGAGACCGCCTGGGACCTCGCGAACCTCCTCCTCGACGGCATGGGCGCGCCAACCCTGTCCGACGACGCGCCGACCCTGGACGGCCTCTCGCACGCCACGATCGGCTACGTCCTGCCCGAGGCCTTCCGCGCGGGCGACGTGCTCGTGCACGAGCTCGCCCACGTGCTCCACAGCGTCCCGCGGCGCCGGTTCGACCTCGCGCCCGCCGACGCGCCCGTGCTGCGGGTGCCGCCTGCCCGTCGGGAGACCTTCGCGTGGGCGTGCGAGTGGTGGGCCCGCTGCGAGCGCGCCGCGGACCCCGTCGGCGCCGCGGCGATCGCGTGCGCGGGGCCGGCGCCGGAGGATGCGCGCGTCGACGCCGAGCTGCTGGCGCGGACCCTGCGGGCGGCGGCTTCGGGCGCCGGGTGGTCGGCGGTACGGGGGTTGGTGGGGCGCTGACGGGGGCCGGACGGAGGACGTCCGCCTTCAGTCCGGCGCGGCGTGCCCGAACCGTCGGGTGAGCCGGGCGCACAACGCTTCGAGCGCGCCCTGGTCGACGGCGTCGAACGCGGCGGGGAGGTCGCTGTCGACGTCGAGCACGGCGAGGACGCGGCCGTCGTCGGTGATCAAGGGCACCACGATCTCCGAGCGGGTGGTCGAGGCGCAGGCGATGTGCCCGGGGAACGCCTCGACGTCGGGGACGAGCTGGGTGCGGGCCTCTCGCGCCGCGGCGCCGCAGACCCCTCGTTCGAAGGGGATCCGCAAGCAGCCGTGGCCGCCCTGGTAGGGGCCGATGACCAGCAGGCGGCCGCCCACGTGGCGGTAGAACCCCGTCCAGTCGTAGTGCCCGAAGGCGTGATGGAGCTCGCAGACGACCGTGGCCATCGCGGCCACCCAGTCGTCTTCGCCGTCGAGCACGGCGTCGATCCGCGCGAGCACCTCACGGTAGGCCTCCGCGCGGGCCTCGCGGGGAGCGTCGGCCGGAAGGCGAGGGGAGACCACGGGGCTCAGGCGCTCGCGTGCTTGCGGATCAGGTCGCCGAGGCGTGGCATGGCCGCGACGACGTGCTTCTGCGCCTCCGGACGCAGGCGGTCGTAGGTGGTGCGCACCGGGCCCGAGGCGCCGCGCGCCCGCCCGTCGGTGATGCTGAGCAGGGCGTCGGCGATCTTCGGTCCGTTCTGCACGAAGAACGTCCGCGCGTCGGCGCCCTTGGCCTGGCAGTCGATCCAGAAGGGGTCGACTTGACGGGCGAAGTCGTCGAGCAGGTGGTTGAGCGTGCCGCCGACGAACCCCGGCTTCACCCGGGAGACGACCCCGAAGGCGGCCTTGATCGCCATGCCGGTCAGGCCGCCCTTGTCGGCCACCTCGGCCTCGATGACGGCGACGCCGTCGTCGACGACGCGCTTGCGGCGGGCGGGATCCTTCACGACCTCGGTCAACGTGGGCATTCGGTGCTCCTGGTGCAGTCTATTCGAAGCTGACTTCCTTGCCGCCGCCGCCGCCCGGAGAAGCGCCCTGCGGCTCGCAGCGCGGGATCGACACGCGACCGCCCATCGCCACGACGTGGCCCGCGGCGTAGGACTTCGCCCAGCACGACAAGCCGGGCTGCCGCAGCGCCGCCGTCGCGCACTCGTAGGTGTTCTCGTGGTCGCGGTCGTTCTGCGCCTTGAGGATGTCGTCGCTCGGAGCAACCTCCGTGGCCGTGACGAACGTGGCGACCCACACCGGCGCGGCGTCGCACAGGGCCTTGGCGGCCTCCGGCGCCGGCGACGCGCCCACCGCGTCGAGCAGCGCCACGCGCACGTCGGCGTCGGGCTCCGGGACGAGCATGCGCTCGCGGAGGCAGGCGAGCTGCTCGGGGTTGCGCGTGGCGCGCAGGGCCGCGACCGCCCGCGCGCGCACCGACGGCTCGGCGTCGCGGACCCCGGCGCACAGCAACGCGCTGCGGTCGCTCAGGTCGAGCGCCTGGAGGCTCGTGAGCGCCGCGGCGCGCGTGGCGGGGTCGGCGTCCTCCGCGAGCACCTTGCGCAGCGTGGCCTCGGCCTTCGCCTGCCCGTAGAGCGCGCCCACGATCGCCGCGCGCTCCTCCGCGTCGGTCGTCGAGCCGAGCCGGGTGACGAGGAGGTCGAGCGTGGCGGGGTCCTTCACGCCGCGGAAGGCGGCCCACGCCGCGAGGCGCACCGCCTTGTCGGCGTCCTCCAACGCCGCCTTCTGGAGCCGCGGCCGCGCCACGGGGAGCTTGCTCAGGGCGCGCACGAGGCCCGGGCGATCGGGGAGCGCGGCGTCGTCGAGGACGTCGCCCACGCATGCGAGCTTCTCGGCGTTGTCCGCGCCGGACAGCCCGGTGAGGATCTTCTCGTCCCACCGGCCCTCACGCACGATCCGCGTGCAGACGCAGCTCGTGTCTCCGCCGAAGTCCTTGAACCACTGCGCGGCCTGGAGGCGCGTGCCGTCGTCCTTCATCTTGAGGCCGGCGCACAGGATTGGGGCGTCGCCCTTCGCGGCGGCGTGCTCGAGGTCGTCCCTCGACACCCAGGTGGGCTCCGAGGCGCAGGCGAACAGGAGGGCGAAGATCATGCGCCCGCCGCTAACCGCCCCACCGCCGGGCGGTCAGTCCACCTGCCGCACCCCACGCACCTCGGGCACCTCTTCGAGCAACATCCGCTCGACGCCGAGGGCCAGGGTGGCGGTGCTCGAGGGGCAGGTGGAGCAGCTCCCGATGAGCTTGAGCAACACGACGCCGTCCTCGAGGCCGCGGTACACGATGTCGCCGCCGTCCTGCGCCACCGCGGGACGGATGAACTCGTCGAGCAGCGCGATGACCTTGCGCTCCACCGGGTCGGAGATGTGCCCGTAGGAGAGCTCCTCGTCGGGCACCGCGATGTCGCCGCTGTCGAGGAAGTCGCGGATCGACGCCTTGATCTGTGGGACGAGCTCGGGCCAGGGGATGTCGTTGACCTTGTTGACCGTGACGAACCGCGGCGCGACGAGCACGGACACGACGCCCGTGAGGTCGAACAGGCGCCTGGGGAGCGGCGCGTCCGACGCGCGCGCGCGGTCGTCGAACTCAAAGGTGCCCGAAGGAACGAGCATCTCTTGCACCCGGAACATCAGCGCGTCCGGATTGGGAGTGGGGAGGGTGTCGATCGCGGTGTGATCCATGTCTCAGCTCGGGTCGAACCGTAATCACCCTGCGCGCCCCCGGTGCGGCGCGGTTAGTAGCGGGGACCCCCAATCGACCCCGGAGTCCCCGTGTCCGTGTCCTTCGCGCTCTCCGACGACCAGCTCCAGCTCCAGGAGCTCGCCCGGAACTTCGCCCGCGACGTCATGCGCCCCGCCGCCCCGCATCACGACCAGACGGGCGAGTACGCGTACGACGTGCTCCGCAAGGCCTGGGAGGCCGGCCTCATGAACACGCACGTCGAGCCGGACTTCGGCGGCCTCGGGCTCAACGCCATCGACGGCGTGCTCATCGCCGAGGAGCTCGCCTGGGGGTGCAGCGGCATCGGCACGGCGATCGAGGCGAACGGCCTCGCGCAGCAGCCGGTCATCCTGGGCGGCACGGAGGCGCTCAAGCGCAAGTACCTCACCCCGATGACCGAGCAGTTCAGCCTCTGCGCCTACGCCGTCACCGAGCCCAACGCCGGCTCCGACGTGCAGGCCATGAAGTCCACCGCCGTGAAGCAGGGCGATCGCTACATCCTCAACGGCAACAAGATGTGGATCACCAACGCCGGCCCCGCCGACTGGTACTTCGTCGTCGCGCTCACCGACCCGGCCCGCAAGGCGAAGGGCGGAATGACGGGCTTCATCGTCGAGAAGAGCTGGGCCGGCGTCAGTGTCGGCAAGAAGGAGTGGAACATGGGCCAGCGTGCGTCGGACACGCGCGCGGTCAACTTCGACAATGTCGAGGTGCCCGAAGAGAACGTGGTCGGTCGCGTGGGCGACGGCTGGGCCCTCGCGATGCACGCGTTCGACTACACCCGCGCGGCGGTGGCGGCGGCCGCCGTCGGCGTCGCCCGCGCCTCGATGGAGTACGCGCAGGAGTACGCGCTGCAGCGGGTCACCATGGGCGCGCCCATCGCCAACCACCAGGCAATCCAGTTCATGCTCGCCGAGATGGCGATGAACATCGATGCCGGGCGCTTCTTGTGCTGGAACGCCGCCTCCTTGAAGGATCGCGGCCTCCGGAACACCAAGGAGAGCTCGATGGCGAAGGCGTTCTGCGCCGACATGGCGCAGAAGGTCACCTCCGACGCGGTGCAGATCCTCGGCGGCAACGGGTACAGCAACGAGTACCCGGTCGAGAAGTGGATGCGCGACGCGAAGATCTTCCAGATCTACGAGGGTACCTCGCAGATCCAGCGCCTCATCGTCGCGCGCGAGATGATGTTCCGCAACAAGTAGCGGGCGGTGAGCGGGCGCGGGCCGTTCGTCCCTCTTCGCCACGCGCGGTTCCGCGCGCTGTGGTTGGCGGGCGTCGTGTCCTTTCTCGGCACGTGGGTGCACAACGTGGCGGCGCGGTGGACCGCCGCCACCCTGTCGGAGTCCCCGCTCGTCGTCAGCGCGGTCGACACGCTCCAGCTGTTGCCGATGGTCGTGCTCTCCGTGGCCGCGGGCGTGCTCGCGGACCGCAACGACCGGCGTACCGTGCTGATCCTCACGCACGCGGGCCTCGCCATCGTCACGTCCGCCATGGCGCTGCTCGCCGCGCTCGGCCACCTCACCCTGCCGGTCCTGCTGGGCTGCACGGGCCTGCTCGGCGTCCTGGGCGCGCTCAACGGGCCCGCGTGGCAGGCCACGGTGCCCCGCCAGGTGCCCGATGACGAGGTGCCCAAGGCCGTGGCCTTGATGAGCACGGGCTTCAACCTCGCGCGCGCCGTGGGCCCCGCCGCCGGCGCCTGGATGCTCGTGAACGTCGGCCCCGCCGCCGCGTTCTCCACCAACGCGGCGTCGTACCTCGTGATCGGGGCGCTCCTCTGGCAGCTCGCGCCGCAGCCGCCGAGCGCGGTCGCCGTGGAGCGTCCGAGCCCGCTCTCCGACCCCACCCTCGTGCGTCTCTTCGGCCTCGTCTTCGTGTTCGGGCTCTTCGCGATGCCGTCCCTGTCGCTCCTCGCGGTCGTGGCGCGCGACGCGATCCACGGCGAAGCCGCACAATACGGGCACCTCCTGAGCGCGTTCGGCATCGGGGCCGTGTCGGCCGGCCTCGCCGTGGCGTCGGTGGCGCGAAGGGTAGGGGAGAAGTGGATGATCGCCGGCACGTCGCTCCTCGCGTCCGCCGGCTTCGCCCTCCTCGCCGGCGCCGACGTCGAATGGGAGGCGGTCGGCGGCGCGGCGGTGTGCGGCGCCGGGTGGATCGGCACGATCAGCACGATCAACGCGGCGGTTCAGATGCGCGCCCCGGCGGAGGCGCGCGCGCGATCCCTGGCGTTCTATCTTACGTTCGCCGTGGGTGGCCAGGCGCTTGGCAGCCTGCTCGGGGGGTGGCTCGCGGCGACGCTCGGGCTCGCGCCCGCCTTGGGCGTCTGCGGTGGCGCGCTCGTGCTGTATGCCCTCCTCGTCCTGGCCGTGGGCTGAGCGGCGCCCTCAGTGGTGCGCGGCCGCGTCGTCCAAGAAGTGCGCCTTTCCGGAGTCGAGGTCGTACACCGCGCCGACGATCAGGAGCTTCGCGTCGGCCGCGAGGTGGTGGAGGATCGCGCTGTCGGCCAACTGGTGCACCTGCCGGCGCCGTGCGCGACCGTCGACGCGCGGGTCGCGTTATCCGCCTTGGATGCTCCTGTTGCTCGCATGCGCTCCCGAGCGCCTCGGCATCGAGATGCCGGAGGGTGGCGCGGCGACGATCTCGCAGGAGGATCTTCAGCGCGACGCGTTCGCCTTGCGGCAGGAGCCGCCCGCCGAGGTGTTTCGCCGTCGGATGACCCAGATGCACGTCGACGCGGTCGACATGGGCGACCGCGCGTGGTGCGCGCACGAGGAGGGCCCCGGCGCGCCGCGGGTGCTCGTGGCCGCGTGGCCGGAGGGCATGGACGGGGTCGTCGCCACCGCGGCGTTGATCTCCTTGGCGAAGGCGTGGGACGGTCCTACGCCGCCCACGCGCGACACCTGGCTGTGTGTGGCGCGGGCGGACGCGACGCTGCCGGCGGGCGAGCGGGTGGCGATCGCGCCGACCGAGGGCGCGACGAGCCACGAAGCCATCGACTGGCGGGTGGTGCAGGCGGCGGTCGCGGCCCAGTTCGCAGGGTTGGAAGGCGTCCCTCTGCCGCCGCCCCCGTCGGAGGGCGGTCGGTCCCCACGGCCGCGGCGGTGAGGGGGCGCGGCAGTTAAAGACCGCCACATGGCCGTTCTTTCCCTGCTGCTCGTCGCCTCCTGGCTTCTTCTCGCGTGCAACGCTCCGGATGACGGTGTGAAGACGGCCGACGATGCGTGGGCCGAACTCTCGGCGCGGATCGACGCGCAGATCACGGACGCGCGGGTGCCCGGATTCCAGGTGGCGGTGGTCGTCGACGGTGAGCTCCGCTACCGCGGTGGCTTCGGGGTCACCGAGTACGGCGGAGACGAGGCAGTGACCGACGACACCGTGTTCCGATGGGGGCCCGTCACCCAGATGCACACCGCGGCGGCGGTCCTGAGCCTCGTCGAAGACGGCGCCATCGACCTCCACGCGCCAGTGGCCGACGTGATCGGCGCTGGTTTCGAACTGGGGCATCGCGTCGAAGGTCGTGAGATCACCCCGTGGCACCTCCTGACGCACACAGCGGCGCTGCCCGATACGGTCCCCGAGCAATGCAACGGCGGACCGGAGGTGCTCGACACTTACGTCGTGAATGAGTGGATCACGTACGCGCCGCCGGGCACGTTCTACAACTACTCCAAGACCGGATTTGTCTGGCTCGGTGCCCTCCTGGAGGCGGTCACGGGTCAGGACTACCTCGACGTGATGCAGGAGCGTGTGTTCGCCCCCGCCGGGATGGAGACGGCCACGATGGACGCGGAGGTAGCGGAGGCGGGTCCACACGCGATCGGGACGACGTGGTCGCGTGACGCACCGTGGTCGTATGCCCCGCTCACGGAGTACGACTGTGGATGGGGGCGTCCCGCGGGGTGGCTTCACGGCACGGCGACCGACCTCGCCCGCACCGCCGAGTGGCAGCTGGCGGGGGGCGGCGCGGTGCTGACCGCGGAGAGCGTCGCCGCGATGCACGGGCAAGCCGACACCCACTGGTTTCCCGACGGCAGCTATCGCGTCGGATACGGTCAGTTCGCGCAGCGCCATCGGGGCGAAGAGCTCGTGTTTCGCGCCGGTTGGATCACCGGCTTCGGCTCGGCGTGGGCGATCGTGCCCGGGACTGGCTTCGGGGTCGTCGTGGTGGCGAACGCGGACTGGGCGGACCCAGCCGCCGTGATGTACGACGCCGTGGATCTGTTCCTCGCGCCTGACGGCGATACGCCGGACTACACCACCGATTCAGAAACCTGGAGCGTCTACGAGGGTACCTACACGGACGAACACGTGTACGGGCGCATCGAGGTGACCCACGACGGTGGGGGCCTGCACGCGGAGTTCCCCGACCGCGGCTTCTCGGCTGAGCTCACCCAGTACGCGGGGGACGCCTTCAAGCTGCTGTTCGACGACGGATCCGACACCTACGTGCGCTTCATCGCGGACGACTCCGGGGTGTACCGATGGTTCGTCACGCGAGCCGGGGTCGGCGACCGCGAGGCGGAGCCCGCGTCGGAGGCTTGGCGCGGGAGTGGCAGGAGCAACGGTGTGACTCCCCGGGGGCCCTTCTCCGGGGGAGACCGTTGACGAGCTGCTCGGAGCGCGTGCCGACGTTGGCCACACGCTGCGCGAGGTCGCCGGACCGCGATCGCGCTCGGTGCGCGCGACGGCACGCCCATGCCAAGCCAGAAACGCTCGGAATCGACGAGGGTCGACGTTCGGGGCGACGTGCGCCGCTCTTCCCGTCCCGTGACGTTCACTCCGATGGCGACGACGTCGTGGGCCGACCATCGTCGTAAGTGGTCGGCCGCACGGCACCGGGAAAAAATCTTGAGAACCTTGTTGATCTCCGCGACGGGCACGCGCTACACTTTCGGTGAACCCGGGGGCCACTCCCCGGGGGCCACCAGAAGTCCCCATGAACACCCGAAGACTCGCCTACGCCACCAAGCGCTACACAAGCGGTTTGAGGCCATGACCATGCTCGTCTTCACGCTCGCGCTCCTTGCGTGCAGCCAGGTCCCAGAAAAGCCGACCGACACGTCCGGCGACGATACGGACGTCGGCGACACCGGCTCCGCCACGGACACCGACACCGACACGTCCTCGTGGGGCTGCTTCGACGCCGAGCCCACAAGCCCAATCGTGCTCGATGGAACGACGATGGGGATCGGGCCCCTGGTCTCGGGCCCGATTCTGCAAACCGGCGATGTCGACGGCGATGGCTGCACCGACCTGCTCGTTCAAACGGAGGATATCGAACGTTTGACCGCGGCCCGTTTGCTCGTGACGGACCTTCCATCGGCGTCGACCAACATCGCCTCGGTGGCGAGAGCGAACTAGAGCGTAGGCCTTACACCATTCGAAACCGATCCGGGCATGCTGATCTCCGAAGCGGAGGCCACCATCCTCGTGAGCGCGCCGCCGTCCCGCGAAGACTACGACGACGATTACGTTCAAATCCTCGCATACCCGTTCGATACGGTGGTCGGTACGATCGACGTGTCGGACGGGACCGTCATGTCGACCGCACGGCAGCCGGAGGGCCTGGGATGGGCGTTCGGCCGAAACATGGCGTTGGCGGACGTCACGGGCGACGGGGTAGCGGAGTTTCTCGTGGGAGACAACAGGATTGGCACTTGGGATGACTATGGGGGGTTCTACGAACGGCAGAGATTCTGGATCACCTCCGGTACCCCGGGTGGCGAGGTCACGTCTGGGGACCGGCTCTGGGAGATTCCCACTTCCTGCTGGGAAGACTGCGGGGTTTCGGACCTGCTCGTTCACGACGTCGATGGAGACGGGCTGAACGACGTGCTGCTCGGCTACGAGCCCAACACCCCGTTCATCACGCAGTGGGCAGGGCCGCTCGCAGGGTGGCCGTACGACGCGCCGGACCGCGAGATCGCGGCGCGATCCGGGCGCGACGTGACGCTCACCGCCGGGGACATGAACGGAGATGGGTACGACGATGTCTTCGTCGGCATGCCCTCAGTGGGCAACGCAGGCCACCTGCTGCCCGGCCCGTTGGCCGCCACGTCCCTGGAGGACGCCACCTCGCGGATCGAAGGCGATCCGTCGGAGGCGGGCTATCGCCGCCCTTCGGATCCTGGCCGTGCCGTGACCCTCGACTGTGACATGGACGGCGACGGTCGCCGAGACCTCGTGATCACGCAGTCCCTGGGGACAGACGGGACGGGGGCGGTCTACGTGGTTCCCAGCCCCCTCCCGGCGTCCGTGGTGCTCGCGGATGAATACACCCTCGCGCGCGGGTACCGAAACGCCCAGATCGGATGGGACGTCGCGTGCATGGGCGACCTCGACCAGGATGGTAGGGACGACGTGGCGACGACGGCGTCGGGTACGGACGCGACCGGCGAGCAGGCGTCGGGCATCGGCGAGGTGTGGATCCTGCTGTCGGACCTGTGAGGGCGCCGTGGCGCCGTGCGACGCTTCGTCCGCCGTCCTCGACGGAGCACGTAGAGCGGTCCTCTGACGTCCGTTGCTTCCAGCGGACGTTTCGCGTAGAGTCTCCGTGGCGGAGGTTATGACCATGGTATTCTCCCAGGAGCCCCGAATGCCCTTCGCGCGCCTCAGTCCGACCCTCGCGCTCGCCTCGCTCCTCACCGGTTGCGTCGCGGACCCCGCGAAGGACACACCTGCAGATAGCCGCACCGGCGACCAGGACTGCGACGAGGGGAACGCCGCCGGGAGCTGTGCCGCGCCGTACACCACCGCGTACGGCAGCGACATGCTGGTGATCTACCCCGGAACGTTCACGATGAGGGGCGGGAAGGGGGATCCGAGCGACTGGGTGGGGGACCTCGATGTGGAGCTGACGCGCACCTTCTGGCTCGGGGAGCACGAGGTCACGCAGGACGAGTGGGCGGCGTGGACGACGGCACCCGACACGACGCCGTCGTACTTCACGGGTGGCAATCGCCCCGTGGAGCAGGTGAGCTGGACGACGGCGGCGCTCTATGCGAACGCGCTGTCCACGGCCGAGGGGCTCACCGCCTGCTACACGTCGACTGGCTCGGAGCTGGCGACCGCGTATCTCTCCGACCCGTACAGCTGCCCGGGATACCGCCTGCCGACGGAGGCCGAGTTCGAGTACGCCGCGCGGGCGGGGGAGGACACGGAGTACGCGGGCTCGGACACGGTCGGGGACGTGGCGTGGTACTACAGCAATTCGGGCGGCTCGACCCACGACGTGTGCACGCTGGAGTCCAACGCCTGGGGCCTGTGCGACATGAGTGGGAACGTGTGGGAGTGGACGACCGACTGGTATGGCGGGTACGGCCGCGACGCGCCGGACATCGATCCGGCTGGCCCGCCGACAGGCTGGGTGCGGGTGAACCGGGGCGGCAGCTGGGCCAACGAAGCGTGGATGTTACGCATCGCCTGGTACAGCCGCGCCGACCCCGGCCACGGCGACTGCTACCTTGGCTTCCGCCTCGCCAGGTCGTCCATATGAAGAACCCACACTCACTCTCGGATTCGAAGGCGAGGGCGTGTTGGCCGGTCTGCTCGAGTTCTGGACTCAGCGCCCGGTCGGCGGGTCTGGCTGGCTCCCGTTCTCTCGGTGGCCGAGCGTGACGCGGGTGACGGTCGACCGTCCCGCGCTTCGAGTGCCTGTGGGATGCCCTGCGACTGCGGTCGCCACGGTGTCACGCACGGGCGCGTCGTATTCCAACCTGACGGCGGTGAACGTGGTAGGCAGCGGGTGGTCCCTCGACGGGGCTCCGGAGCTGCCGCTGTTCTTGAATCCGTTCGAGGCCGTCCCTCTGGGGCTTCGATTTCAATCTGCGCGCGAGGGCGCCTATACGGGGGCGATCGCGGTGGACGTCGGCGGGCAACTGGCGAACGCGGCGCTCGTGGCGGAGGTGTACGTGCCGTCGGAGGGGCGCCGGGAGGTGTTCGATGTGGCCGAGGCCGTTGACGTGATGTTGTTCATGGACACTTCGGGTTCGATGCGTAACGGAAATGAGGACGATGTCCGGGCGGTGGCGACCGCGCTCGAGCAGACGCTGGCCGGCGATTGGGTGGTGCACCTGACCCAGTATCAGGGATGTCCGGTGTCGACGTCGGACACGACCGACCAAGTCAACGGCGACGTGGAGGGGCTGCTCGCTACGCTCGACGGACCGACTGGCGAGGTTGGTTTGTACGCCACGTGGAGCGCGCTCCAGATGATGCACGACGGCAATTGCGAGGCGAGGGTGCGCGCGGACGCGGACGTCGTGCTCGTCTTCGTATCCGACGACGATGACTACTCGGTGATTGTCGGCCCGGTCGACCCAGGCGCATTCCTGAGCGCCCTCACCGCGATCGACGTGCGCCCGGATCGCCTCCGCGCCGCGGCGTTCGTGCCGGACGGCGACACCAAGCGCACGTGTGCTGCGGCGCGAGCGCTGCGCTATGCGAGCGTGGTGGAGGCGCTTCACGGCGAAACGGTCGACATCTGCGATCGGGGCCCCTGGACGCCACGGATGCGATGTGGCGCACGCCCGGCCGCTCGCGCTTCGACCTGGCGGGCAATCCCGACCCCGCCACCCTCGTCGTCGAAGTGGACGGGGCCGTGATCACCACGTGGAGCTACGACGCGACGAGCCGCACCGTCGTGTTCGACACGACCTATCGGGCGCAACCCGGAGCTCAGGTGGTGGTGACGTATTCGGATGCCGAGGGGTGCCCATGACCCTCGGTTCGTGCACCAGCACCGCTCCCGCCACGACGCCCGTAGACGCTTGGCCTCAGTACACCCGCGCGCTCTCGCCGGATCCCGCCACCGGCACCCTTCCGCGCCGCTGGCGCGACGAGATCAACCCATGACCCTTCTTTCCCTCCTCCTCCTCGCCTCCTGTCGTCGGGACATGCCCGACGAACCCAAGGATGATGACTCCGCCATCGTTCCGCCGGTTCGCCCAGCGGCGCTCACTTCATGCGACCCGGACGCCGTGTGGGTCGATATCTCCTTGGCGCCTTACGAGGACAAGGGCGATTGGACCGAGGGCGATTGGACAGTACCCGGTGAGGTCGTCTTGTGCGCCGTGTCGGCCGAGGGAGACGTGTGCTGCAAGCCGGAGATTTCCATGGAAGGCGACGCGGCCGTGGCCGCGACGCGCACCGTTGCGGTGACGACTTCCGCAGAGGGGAAATTCTTGTTCCTCGACGATGCCGGAGACGCACGTATCGTGGGTACGTATGACGTGCCGGACGGCGAGCCTGCACCAGGTGTACCCGTCTCAGGCGGCCCATTCGTGGAGGCTGTGGATTCGAAGTTGCGGCGCCAGGACGGTCAGTGGGTAGGCGTGAATTTCGACATCCCGAGCGAGGCGGCCGGCGCGGTTTCCATTGCGCGGGGGCAGTGGCTTGCCAACGTTCTCTGGCTCGACGGAGTGGGGCGCTTGTGGCTCCTGGATTGGGTGTGGACGGGGGACCCGACGGACCCGACACTACAGGAGGTCCCGCCGCGCGCCCCTGCCACGAAGTGGGTGAGCCTGTCGAACGAACAGGACTATCACGCCCGCGCCGTGCATGCAGTGGACGACATCGGTGGGGTCGCGTCGATTGATTTTTTGTTACTGGAATATTGGGGTGTCGCGGACGAGCGGTACGACGTTCCCGTGACGTGCGGTGGCATCCGAGAGCGTGACCGTGCCGTCCACATTGTCGACGACCGTAGGCGGGTCTTTGCTTTCGAGGATCCCGCCTTTGAGAACGCGGACGTCCGCTGGACGACCTTCCGGACGATGAGGGGCGTGTGGTGTGCGCTCTCCGAGGACGGGCGGGTCGCGTGCAGTGATCCGGCGCTGTCGCCGTCGGGCACGTTGTTCGAGCGTGGCCCGTTGACGACGGCGCCGTCGTGTGACGTCCATTCGTACTGGTTGTGGGACGTGTGGGGCGAGGAGGCGGATGTCGAGGTGTCCCCATGACCCTCGGTTCGTGCACGGCACCGTTCCCGCCACGACGCCCGTAGACGCGTCGCCTCAGTACACCCGCGCGCTGGTCTCGATGCGCACCACCTCTTCGCGGATGGCGTCGGCCTCGTCGGCCAGCCCCTGGGCGCGTTCGCGGATGCGCGCCTTCACGGCCTCGCGCCCCTCGGGCGTCGCGGCGCGCAGCTCGTCGAACAGGCCCTCGAGCTCGCGCGTGCGCGCGGCGAGCTGCTCGGAGCGCGTGCCGACGTTGGCCACGCGCTGCGCGAGGTCGGCGGACCGGCTCCCCGCCGGGGCGGGGCCGGCGTCGGGCGCGGCGCACGCGAGGGCCAGGAGCAACAGCACGCCCGGCAGTGTACAACGTCCGGATGCACATCGATCCCGCCACCCTCGGTCGCGGTGGCGCCTATCGGCTCCTCACCAGCGCGATCGTGCCCCGGCCGATCGCCTGGGTCGGCACGCTGAGCCCGGAAGGCGTCGACAACCTCTCGCCGTTCTCCTACTTCATGGCGGTGTCGAGCGAGCCGCCGCGGCTGGCCGTGTCCGTTGCCCGCGGTCGCGACGGCGCGTTGAAGCACACCGCGCGGAACATCCTCGCCACGCGCGAGTTCACCGTCGCGATCCCCGAAGAGTCGGCGCTCGACCTCATGCACGCCACGAGCGCCCCGTGGGACGGCTCGGAGTTCGACGCGGTGGGGGTGCCGCGGGGCGCGTCGGCGCGCGTCGCGCCGCCATGGGCCGGCGTTGCTCGCGTGGCCTTCGAGTGCCGCCTGCACGAGGCCATCGACCTCGGCCAGGTCCACCTCGTCGTCGGCGAGGTGGTGTGGGCGCACGTCGCGGATGGCCTGCTCCTCGAGGGCGCGGTGGATCGCGCGCGGCTGCGTCCGCTCGCGCGTCTCGGTGGGGACGGCTACAGCACGATCGGTGCGGTGCTGACGCGCGCTCCCGCGCGCGTACCGTCGCGCACGGAGTGACCATGCCGATCTACGCCTACCGCTGCGCCTGTGGAAAGTCCGCCGACGTGCTCGTTCGTAGCGGGCGTGAGCCCCGCACGTGCGACGAGGTGCCCGAGCTCGCGCTGTGCACGGAAGCGGGGGCGCTGTCCCGACGGCTCACGGCCGCATACGTAGGATCTTCGGGCGGAAAGTCCGCGCCGGACCCGACCTGCGGGGCCTGCGGCAGCACCCCCGGCTCGTGCGCCTACGACAACTGAGTGGCGCCGCTCCTCGCGCTCGTGCTCGCCTGCGGCCCGTCGGAGGCGGAGGGCTTTCGTGCCGCGCTCGCGGCCCCGACGTTCGACGAGGCCCGCGCGCGCTGCCAGGCCCTCCGCACGACGCGTGACGAGTGCGTCGTGGCGGTGGTCGATCGCCACGCCGTGACCGACCGCGCGCCCTGCGACGAGCTGGACGACGGTGTGTGGCGCGACGAGTGCTTGTTCCGCTACGCCGAGCGCGTGGCCGCCGCCGGCGACGTGGCGGAGGCGATCGACGCGTGCGACGGGCACCGCTACGCGCGGGAGTGCAGCTTTCACCTGCTCCGTGACGCCGCGCGGGCATCGGTCGACGCGGACGCCGCGTCCGCCACGCAGCGGCTCGCGGTGTGGGCGGACGCCCTCCCGCACGCGCCGGACGCCCCGCGCCTGTTCTGGCGCTCGTGGTTTCGGGAGCGCGCGGGCGCGCACCCGGTCGACCCGTCGGTGTGCGCCGACGACGCGTGCCTCGCCGGCGCCCGCGAGGCCTTGTTCACCATCCTCGTCCCCCGCGCGAAGGCCGAGGGCAGGTCGTTCTGCGACGCCGTCCCGGCTCCGCCGCCCACCGCGCCCACGTGGTCCCCGGGCCCGATCGCCGACGCCTGGGTCGCGCAATGGCACGCGAGCGAGTGCACGCGTCGGCGCCTCTCGGATAGGCCGGAGCAGCCATGATCCCCGATCTCCTCCATCCCGTCCTCGTGGAGGCCACCCACGGCCTCCTCCCGGCCGGCGCCGTCGTCGAGCCGCTCCTCCCCGCCGCGAACGTCGCCCACGGCGACTATCAGTGGAACGGCTGCATGAAAGCCGCCAAAGGCATGGGGACCGCGCCCCGCGTCCTCGCGGCGCAGGTGCAGGCCCGCTTGACCCATCCCGCGCTCCGCGCGGTGGAGGTCGCCGGCCCCGGCTTCTTGAACCTCCGCCTCGACGACGCGTGGCTCGCGTCGGTCGTCGCGAAGCAGGCCGCGGATCCGAACGCCGGTGTCGCGCCGGACGGCGCGGGGCGCACGGTCATCCTCGACTACAGCTCGCCCAACGTCGCGAAGCGCATGCACATCGGGCACATGCGCTCCACGCACATCGGCAGCGCGCTCGACCGGCTGCACCGCGCCGCCGGCTGGACCGTCGTCGCGGACAATCACATCGGCGACTGGGGCACGCAGTTCGGCAAGCTCATCGTCGCGTGGCGCCGCTGGCGGGACGACGCGGCCTTCGCGGACGATCCGGTGGGCGAGCTCGAGCGCCTGTACGTGCGGTTCGTCGCGGTGGCCGACGACGACCCCAAGCTGGCCGACCAGGCCCGCGAAGAGACGGCGAAGCTCCAGCGGAAGGACCCGGACAACACCGCGTTGTGGCGCTTGTTCCTCGACGTCTCGATGAAGGAGTACGAGGGGGTCTACCGCCGCATGGGCGTGCGCTTCGACGAGGTGCTCGGCGAGAGCGCCTACGCGGATCGCACCGACGCCGTGGTCGACCGCCTGGTCGCCCTCGGCATCGCCGAGCCGAGCGAGGGCGCCACGATCGTCCGCTTCGGCGAGAAGGAGGTCATGATCGTGCGCAAGCGCGACGGGGCCGACAACTACGCCACGACCGACCTCGCCTGCGCGTTGTACCGGAAGGAGCGGTGGAGCCCTGCGCGCGTCGTGTACGTCACCGACGGCCGCCAGCAGCTGCACTTCAAGCAGGTGTTCCACGTCGCGCGGCAGCTCGGCGTCACGGCGGACCTCGTGCACGCGTGGTTCGGCACCTTGCTCCTTCCCGAAGGGGCGATGAGCACCCGCCGCGGGAACGTGATCCGCCTCGTCGACCTGCTGGACGAGGCCGTGCGGCGCGCGCGGGCGGTGGTCGACCAGAAGTCGCCGCAGCTCGCCGACGACGTCCGCGCGCACATCGCCGAGGCGGTCGGCGTCGGCGCCGTGCGCTACGCCGACCTCTCGCAACACCCCCAGACCAACGTCGTGTTCGACTGGGAGCGCATGCTGTCGCTCGAGGGGAACACCGCGCCATACCTGATGTATTCGCACGCGCGCTGCTGTTCGCTGCTCGCGCGCGCGGCGGGCGAGGGGGACACGGTCGACCCCGCCGCCGTGGCGATCACGGACCCGGTCGAGCGCGACCTCGCCCTGGCGCTCGTGCGCTACCCCGAGGTCGTCGCCGCGGCGCTCGTGACGATGCGGCCCAACCTCGTCACGGACCACCTGTTCGACCTCGCCAATCGCCTCAACCGGTTCTGGCACGACATGCCCGTGCTCACCGGCGGCGAGCACCGCGCGTCGCGGCTCGCGCTCGTCGACGCCACCCGGCGCGTGTTGAAGCACGGCATCGAGTCGATCGGGCTCGTCGCGCTCGAGCGCATGTGACGTCGATCGCGCTCTTTCTGCTCGGGTGCTTCGGCTACGAACGGGCGCGCGTCACGGTGTCGGTCGATCTGCCGCGCGACCGCGCGCGCCTCGAGCAGCGCTTCGAGAGCGTACACCGCCCGGAGGAGTGCGCGGACGCCGAGACCTGCCGCACCGAGCTTCGTGCGCTGGCGTGCGGGCTCGCGCGCAGCGACGAGGACGACGTCACGGCGTCGGTCGTGGTGCGCGACGACGCTCACCTCGACCTCGTGGCGGTCTGGGCCGGTACGGTCCAGCGCCTCGTCGCCATCGAAGGCGTGCCGGACGCCACCATCAGCGTTCGCCTGACCCGTCGGCCTCGGCCTCGCCAGGGCTTTGCGTACGCGATCGACGCGGCCGACCTCGCCACGCTCCGCACGACCGTCGTGCGGGGGCAGTGGGACGTGGTGCCGATGGACGCGCGGACCGTGTACGTCCTGCGCGGGCCTCGTGGTGAGGTCACCCTGGAGGGCGCGAGCGAGTCCCCGGCGCCGCCAGAGTCGTTGACCTGGGCCGGCACGGTCGCGGGGCTCCTGCCGTCGCTCGCCGACCGCCCCGTGGGGTGCACCTCGGCAGAGGATCGCGCTCAGCGCGCGGCGGCGGCGAGCGACGCGAAGTAGGCGACGGTCCGCTCGACCCCTTCGTCGAAGCCCACCTGCGGCGCCCAGCCCAGCCGCTCCTGGGCCCGGGTGATGTCGGGGCGACGCTGGGTCGGGTCGTCCTTCGGGAGCGGTCGGAACACCACGCCCGCCGCGTTTCCGGTGTGGCGGTTGATGTACTCGGCGAGCTGCAACATCGTCATCTCGTGGGGATTCCCGATGTTGCAGGGCTCGGTCAGGTCGCTCTCCATGAGCCGCACGATCCCGTCGACGAGGTCGGACACGTAGCAGAAGCTGCGCGTCTGGGACCCGTCGCCGAACACCGTCAACGGCTCGCCGCGGAGCGCCTGCGAGCAGAACGCGGGCATCACGCGCCCGTCGTTCTCGCGCATGCGCGGCCCGTAGGTGTTGAAGATCCGGACGATCCTGGTTTCCACGCCGCGGTAGCGGTGGTAGGCCATCGTGAGCGCTTCGGCGTAGCGCTTCGCTTCGTCGTACACGCTCCGAGGGCCGATGGGGTTGACGTTGCCCCAGTACGACTCGACCTGCGGGTGCACCGACGGGTCGCCGTACACTTCGCTCGTGCTCGCGAGCAGGAAGCGCGCGCCGCGCGCCAGGGCGAGATCGAGCCCGAGGCGGGTCGCGTCGCTCCCGGCGTACAGGGTCTCGAACGGGAGCTGGACGTAGTCGATGGGGGAGGCGGGCGAGGCCATGTGGAAGACGCGGTCGATCGGGCCGTCCACCGGGAGCGACCGGGTCACGTCCGCTTCGATCAAGGTGAAACGTGGATTGTCGGCCAGGTGCGCGACGTTTCGGGGGGTGCCGGTGACCCAGTTGTCGACCGCCACCACCTCGTGGCCGTCGGCGAGCAGGCGATCGCACAGATGGGAGGGGACGAAGCCGGCGCCGCCGAGCACGAGGATACGCATCCCGCCGCGTTAACCTCCGGACCGGATGATCCGCCCGACGGCAGCGCTGGTCGACCTCGACGCCCTCCGCTCGAACTATTCGGCGGTGCGCGCCTTGATCCCGGAGCGCACGCGCGTGCTCGCCCCGGTCAAGGGCGACGCGTACGGGCACGGCGCGGTCACGATCGCCCGCGCGCTCGAGGCGGCGGGCTGCGCCGACTTCGGCGTGGCGTTGGTCGAGGAGGGCGCGCAGCTCCGCGACGCGGGCGTCGAAGGCCGCATCCTGTGTCTCGGCGGCGTGGGGCGATACGGCGCGGAGGAGGCGGTCCGCCGGGGCCTCACGCCGGTGTTGTACGACGAGGGGGACGCGGCGCGGCTCGATGCCGCTGCCCGGGCCGCGGGCCGGCGGGTGCCGGTCCACGTCAAGGTCGACACGGGGATGGGTCGGCTCGGCGTCCCGCTGCCGCACTGGGAGCACTTCCTCGATCGGCTCGCCCCGTACGAATCTCTCGAAATCGAGGGCTTCCTCACCCACTTCTCGGAGTCGGAGGCGGAAGACGACACCTTCACCCGCGAGCAGACGCGTCGGTTTCGAACCGCCCTCGCACAGCTCCGTGCCCGCGGGTGGCGGCCGCGTCTGGTACACGCCTGCAACTCCGGCGGCGTCTTCACGCGGCCCGACGCCCACGCGGACCTCGTGCGGCCCGGCCTCGTGCTCTACGGCGTCGCGCCGTCGCCCCGGCTTCGCGCTCGAATCCCGTTGAAGCCGGTGATGCGCGTCGTCACGCAGGTGCTCTTCGTGAAGGATCTGCCCGCGGGCGCCTCCGTGAGCTACGGCCGCAGCGCCGTCACGCGCCGGCCTTCGCGGGTCGCCACGCTCCCGGTCGGCTATGCGGACGGATACCCTCGCGCGCTCGGCAACCGCGCCGACGTGCTCGTCGGCGGCCGTCGCTGCCCCATCCTCGGCGTGGTCTGTATGGATCTCTGCATGATTGACGTCACCGACCTCACGACCCCGGTGGAGAGCGGCGACGAAGTCGTGCTGCTCGGGGCGCAGGGCATGGAAGAGATCACGGCGATCGAGCTCGCGTCTCTCGCGTCGACGATCCCGTACGAGATCCTCTGCGGCTTCTCCGAGCGCGTGCCGCGGAGGGCGGCGTGAACCCCATCGCGGCGCTCGGCGCCATCGTCCTCCGCACCATCGACGACACCGGCACCGCCGTGATCTTCGTGGCTCGCTCGCTCCTCGCCGCCTTCAAGCCCCCCTTCCGCGTTCGGCTCCTGTTCCGCCAGATGGAGTTCGTCGGCATCCAGAGCCTGTCGATCGTCGCGATCACCGGGCTCTTCACCGGCATGGTGATGACGGTGCAGAGCGACTACGCGTTCTCGATGTTCGGCGCGCAGACCCTCATCGGCGCGACGGTCATCCTGGCCATGACGCGCGAGCTCTCGCCGGTCCTGACCGCGCTCATGGTCAACGGCCGCGTGGGCAGCGCGATGGCGGCCGAGCTCGGCACCATGCGGGTCACCGAGCAGATCGACGCGCTCGACGCGATGGCGGTCGACGCGCACCAGTACCTCGTGACGCCGCGGATCTTCGCCGGGATGTTCATGGTCCCCGTGCTCACGGGCGTGTTCAACGCGGTGGGCCTGTTCGGCACGCTCGTCGTGTCCAACTACCAGCTCGGCATCAACCAGGGCGGGATCATCAACCGCATCGAATGGTACGTCGACCCGGAGGACATCCTCGCCGGGCTGATCAAGAGCGTCGTCTTCGGCGGGGTGCTCGCCGCGGTCGGGTGCTTCAAGGGGTTCCACGCGCGCGGCGGTGCCGAGGGCGTGGGCGCCGCGACCACCGAGGCGGTGGTCACGTCGAGCCTCATCATCCTCGTGAGTGACTACTTCATCACCTTGCTCCTGCTCCCTTGGATGAACGGCTGATGCGCGATCCGCACGCGGAGCCCGCGATCCGCCTCGTCGGCGTCAAGCGGTCGTTCGGCAGTCAACACGTGTTGCGTGGGTTGAACCTCGAGATTCCGCGCGGGGCGATCACCGTGGTCATCGGGCGGTCGGGCACGGGCAAGAGCGTGCTGCTCAAGCACGTGATGGGGCTCCTGCAGCCCGACGCGGGGCGGATCGAGGTCGGCGGCGTGGACATCGCGACGCTGTCGTCGACCGAGCTCCGGAAGATCCGCAGCCGCTTCGGGCTCGTGTTCCAGAACGCCGCCCTGTTCGACTCGATGACGGTGTTCGACAACGTGGCGTTCCCCCTGCGCGAGCACACACGCCTCAAGGACGCGGAGATCCACCACGAGGTGTCGGAGGCGCTCAAGAGCGTGGGCCTGCAGGATCACGGGCACAAGCTGCCGAACGAGCTCTCCGGCGGCATGCGGAAGCGCGCCGGGGTGGCCCGCGCCATGATTCGGAAGCCCGAGTTCCTGCTCTACGACGAGCCGACCACCGGCCTCGATCCGATCATGACCGCCACGGTCGACCACCTCATCCGCGACACCCAGAACCGCTACCCGGGGCTCACCTCCCTCGTGATCAGCCACGACATGGCGGCGACGTTCCGGATCGCCGACAAGGTCGCCATGCTCTACGAAGGCCAGGTGATCCTCGAGGGGGCGCCCGAGGTGTTCCGCACCAGCGAGAACGCGATCGTACGGCAGTTCGTCGACGGGCGGCTCGACGGCCCGATTCAGTAGTCAGCGCACGAACACGAACAGGGCGCCGGTCACCGCGGCCGCGCCCCACGCCGAGTAGGCGCCGATCGCCATCCCCCGTTGGGCGCCGTTGGCGGCCTCGAGGCGCTCGAGGTCGGGGGCGGACTCCATCGTGGCGGTCTGCGCGATTGCTCCGGCGGCGAGCCCTCCGCCCGCCGCGGCGAGCGCGAGGGCGCCGACGAGCAGGCCCGGCTTGCGCGTGCGCTTCTTCGGCGCATCGGGCATGCGCACGGCTTCCGGGTCGCCGATCGGCGCGTCGGGCGCGAGGCGCGTCGGGATCAGGGCGTTCTCGTCCGGATCGACCTCGAACGCGCGCCCGAACAGCACGGCGCCTTCGGGGGAGTACACCTGCACGACGTGCGGCCCGGCGTCGACCTCGGCCGGCCACGTGGCGGTCGACGCGCCGTCGAGGCGCCCGGCGACCGCGGGCTCGATCGTGAGCGACGCGCGGCCTTCGGGGGCGGCGACCTCCCACGAGGCGCGGACCGCGGGGCCGAGTCGATCGTCGAAGAAGGTCGGGTTGAGGCGCCGAGACGCCGCGAGCCACGGCCCCGGCGCGCCGCCGGTGAGCGAGAGGTGCGCGCCGCGGGCGAGCATCCACCGGGAGAGCATGTCCGAGGAGGCCGGCGCGCACGCGAGCGAGCCTTCGCCGCCGCGGAGGGCCTCGTCGCTCGTGGTGAAGTCGCCCGCGATCAGCGCGAGGGTGGATCGCTCGGTCTCCGCGGCGAGGTCGGGGCAGGGCGGGGCGGTCGGCTCCGGCGGGGCGTCGTCGGCCCGGGCGATGGCCGCGAGGAGAGGCAGGAGGCACCACGTCATCGTTCGCTCCACCACCGCCGCTCGGAGAAGCGGTACCGGATGTTGTTGGGCTTGTCGGGGCCGACGCGCACGGAGGTCTGCGCCGTCGTGTCGTCGAGGGTGACGAGCACCGTGTGGGACCCCGCGCCGAGGCCGGGGATCACACAGGGGCTGACGCACGGCGGCGCGTCGCCCACGACCACGCGCGCGCCGATCGGATCGGTGGTCACGCGGAAGCTGAATCGCGCCGGCGCCGCCGGGCTGGGCGGCGGCGACCCCGGCGCCTCGATCGACGCGGCGATCGGCGCGGGGGTCGGCTCCGGGGGCGGCGCGGTCGGCCGCGCGTCCGGTACGGGCGCCTGGGCCTCGTCCGGGTCGGG
>CAMAXZ010000040.1 GCA_945862325.1 Klebsiella pneumoniae | reverse complement strand
GGGCCGCCGCCCGGCGGGGGCGCGCCGCCCGGAGGAGCGCCGCCCGGAGGGGGAGCGCCGCCCGGCGGAGCGCCGCCCGGAGGCGGACCGCCGCCGTCCGGCTTGTTCGGCGTGAGCTCGCCGAGCTGCGCGTTGTCGTCGATCGTGATCTCGACGCCGGTGATCGGCTCGGTCTTGATGATGACGTCCTTCGTGCGACCGGCGGGCTCGCCCGGCTCGGGGGCCGCGCCGCTGCCGTTGACGTCGATGAAGGCGACCATGAAGATCTGCCCGAAGTCCTTCTTGGCCTCGAACTCGAACGGGCCGACCGCGTCCATCTCGGCGGTGTAGACGAGCTCCATGAACTCGCCGCCCGTGGCGCTCTTGCGCAGCACGTCGAGGTGCACCTTGCCGGTCTTGCTGCCGGTGTAGACGAGCGTACCGGACACCTTCACGCCTTCGCCGGGCGCGATGCCGAAGCCGGCCGCGCTCGGGCGGCCCATGGCGCCGTCGGCGCCGGGGGGCGGAGCACCGCCTTCGCCCGGGGGCGGGGGGGCGCCTTCACCGGGGGGCGGGCCACCGACGCCGCCGGGGGGCGGCGCGCCGGCCGTGGCATCGGTGCCTTCGGTGGGCGCCGCGGACGGGTCGGGGCAGGCGACGAGCAAGAGGGGGAACAGCAGCAGGAAAAGTCGCACCATGACCTCGAGCGAGCGCAGGATGCTAACACGTCGCGGCGGCGCGTACCGCGGCGGTTGACACCCCGGCGGCCGACCAGTAAGGCTGCGGTTCCACGGGGCCCCGGCGGTGTCGATCTCGCTGCGCAGCTATGTGTTCCTCGATGCGCTGCAGCCGCAGCTCGCGGCGTTCACCGGGACGACCGCGCGCGGGTTCCTCCCGCTCGCGCAGGACGCGTCGTTGTGGGTGGAGACGGCGCCCGGCATGGTCATCAACCGGATCACCGACGTCGCGCTGAAGGCCACGGCGGCGGTCCCCGCCGTGCAGGTGGTCGAACGCGCGTTCGGACTGCTCGAGCTCCACCACCGCGACAAGGGCGAGGTCCGGGCGGCCGGCGACGCCATCCTGCGGTTCCTCGGGGTCGACGCGTCGGCGGCCACGCCTCCGAAGGTCACGTCCAACCAGATCATCCGCGCGGTCGAGCCGTACCAGGCGCAGCTGATCAACCGCAATCGCAGCGGCATGATGCTCATCCCCGGCGAGAGCCTCTTCATCCTCGAGACCGAGCCCGCCGCGTGGATCGTGCTCGCCGCCAACGAGGCCGAGAAGGAGGCGAGGGTGAACCTCGTGAACCTCCAACCGTACGGCGCGTTCGGCCGCCTGTGGATGAGCGGCCCCGAGGCGGAGATCGACGCCGCCGCGGCGCGCGCCGTCGCCGCCATCGAGGGCTGCCGCCCGGCCTGATCGCTCCTTCCTCCCTCTCACGTTCCGCTCTCACGTTCCGGAGTTCACCATGTCCAAGGCCCTGGGGATGATCGAGACGCGCGGGTTCGTCGCCGCCGTCGAGGCCGCCGACGCGATGGTCAAGGCCGCCCGCGTCACGCTCGTCGGCTACGAGAAGATCGGCGGCGGCTACGTCACCGTCGTCGTCCGCGGCGACGTCGCGGCGGTGAAGGCCGCCACGGACGCGGGGAGCGCGCGGGCCAAGGAGGTCGGCGAGCTGGTCTCCGTGCACGTCATCCCGCGGCCGCACGAGAACGTCGACGCGGTGCTCCCGCTCGGCGGCGCCGAAGGCTCCTCCTCGTGAAGCTCGGTCGCGTCGTCGGCACCGTCGTCGCGACTCGCAAGGACGAGAAGCTCGACGGAACGCGGCTCCTCCTCGTACAGGACGTGTCGCTCTCGATGGAGGGCAAGGACGCCTTCGTCGTGGCGGTCGACGCGTGCAGCGCCGGGGTCGGCGAGGTCGTGCTCTACGCCAGCGGGTCGAGCGCGCGACAGACGCGCGCGACCGAAGGGCGCCCGGTCGACGCCGTGATCATGGCCATCGTCGACACGGTCGACGTGGGCGGCGCCGTCGCCTACAGCGCGTCCGAGGCGGAGTAAGCGCGTGCCCACCGCACAGGAGATCGAGCGCATCGTCCGCCGCGTCATCGTGGCGTTGGAAGCTCGTGATCTCCCCTCTGCGGCCACGCCGTCCAACCCGCGCGGCGTGTACCCCACCGTCGCGCAGTGCGTCGAGGCGGCGCGCATCTCGCAGCGCGCGTTGATCGCCTGCTCCCTCGAGAAGCGGCGCGCGATCGTGTCCAGCATCCGCACGTTCGCCGCGGACCAGGTGCACGAGCTGGCGCGCCGAGCCGTGGACGAGACCGGGCTCGGCCGCGTCGAAGACAAGATCCGCAAGAACCTCCTGGTGATCCACCGCACCCCCGGGCCGGAGTTCCTCGAGCCGATCGCCATCACCGGCGACGACGGCCTCACGCTCGTCGAGCGGGCGCCGTACGGCGTCATCGCCGCGATCACCCCGTCGACGAACCCGACCGAGACGATCCTCTGCAACGGGATCGGCATGGTGTCGGGCGGCAACACCGTCGTGTTCAACACCCACCCGGGCGCCAAGGCGGTGAGCGCGTTCTGCGTCGACCTCGCCAACCGCGCTTCGATCGCCGCGGGCGGCCCCGACGACGTGTTCACCTGCGTCGCCGACCCGACGCTCGACACCGCCAATGAGCTCCTCCGCCACCCCGCGATTCGGATGAACGTGGTGACCGGCGGCGGCGGCGTGGTGAAGGCCGCGTTGGCCGCCGGGAAGCGCTGCGTCGCCGGCGGGCCCGGCAACCCTCCCGTGGTCATCGACGACACCGCCGACCTCGACGCCGCCGCGCGCGGCGTCGTGGCCGGCGCGAGCTTCGACAACAACGTGATCTGCACCGACGAGAAGGAGGTCTTCGTCGTCGAGCGCGCGTTCGACCGGGTCTTCGCCGGGGTGCAACGGCATGGCGCGGTGCGCGTCGAAGGCGCCGCGCTCGCGCGCCTCGAGAAGCTCGTGCTCACCGCCGACCGCGCGCACACCCAGACGAAGTGGGTGGGCAAGGACGCCGGGCGGTTCCTCCGCGAGATCGACGTGCCGTTCCAGGGCGACCCCCGCCTCGTCGTCGCCGAGGTCCCCTTCGACCACCCGTTCGTGCAGTACGAGCTGCTCATGCCGATCCTGCCCTTCGTCCGCGTCCGCGACGTCGACGAGGGCATCGCGCTCGCCGTGCGCGCGGAGCACGGCTACGGGCACACCGCCTCGATGTGGAGCCGCGACGTGGACGCGCTGCACGCGATGGCGCGGGCCTTCGACGGCTCGATCTTCGTGAAGAACGCGCCGAACTACGCGGGGCTCGGCTTCGGCGGCGAGGGCTGGACCAGCTTCACGATCGCGTCGCCCACCGGCGACGGCCTGACCAACGTTCGCACGTTCACGCGCGAGCGCCGCTGCACCCTCGCGGGCCGGTTCCGGATCACATGAGCGCCGTCGACCCCGACGCGCTCGGGCTCATCGAGCTCGACGGCCTCGCCCGGGGCTGGCGGGCGCTCGACGCGATGGTGAAGGAGTCGCCGGTGCGCGTGCTCGGCGCGAACCTCGTCGAACCTGGTAAGTTCCTCATCCTGTTCGGCGGCGGCGTCGAAGAGGTGGAGCGCGCGCAGGCGCGCGGGCTCGAGGTCGGCGCGGACGCCGTCATCGACCGCCTCGTCCTTCCGTTCGCGCATCCCCGCATCTGGGCGTGCCTGCGCGGCGAGGAGCTTGCCGGCGACGTCGATTGCCTCGGCGTGCTAGAGGGGCGCACCGTGGCCGCCACTTTGGAGGCCGCGGACGCCGCGGCCAAGGGCGCCGACGTCACCCTCGTGGCGCTCCGCGTCACGCCCGCGCTCGGAGGCCGCGGCTGGTTCGCCGTCACCGGCGCGCAGACCGACGTCGAAGCCGCCGTCTCCATCGGTGTGCGGCGCGTGGGTCCGCGCGTGCACCGCGCCGAGGTCATCCCGGCCGCGCACCCCGAGATGCTGGCGCACGTGCTCGTGGCGGCGCCGTTCGGGGCGCGCTGATGCAGCTCGCGCGCGTCGTCGGCACGGTCGTGGCGTCGGTGAAGCACGAGGGGCTCACCGGGGTTCGGCTGCTCGTCGTCCAGCCGGTCGATCACGACGACGTGCCCGACGGCGACCCCCTCGTCGCTGCGGACCCCTTGCAGGCCGGCGTCGGCGAGCTCGTCGAGTGGACGTCGGGGCGCGAGGCGGCGCTCGCGCTGCCGGTGCAGTTCACGCCGGTCGACGCCGCGATCGTCGCGATCGTCGACGACGTCTGGGGCGACCTGAGGCACGTTCGCGGATGATCCTCGCGCGCGTCATCGGCAACGCGGTCGCGACGGTGAAGCACCCGAGCTTCGAGGGCCGCACCGTCCTCGTCGTCCAACCGGTCGCCCCCGACGGCCGCACCGCGAAGGGACGGAGCTTCCTCGCGGTCGACAGCGTGCAGAGCGGCGTGGGCGACCTCGTCCTCGCGGCGCGCGAGGGCAACACCGCGCGGCAGATCCTCGGCCGCGACGACGAGCCGTTCCATTCGGTGATCCTCGCTGTCGTCGACGAGGTGCACCAGGGTGTCGCCGCCCGCCAGACCGGCGCGCCGTAGCTCAGGCGGGCCCAGGCCCGTGGTACGTTCGCGTCACACGGAGCTCGCCATGCGCCCAATCGTCGTCTTCGCTGCGCTGTTCGCCCTCGCCTGCGCCGGCGGGCCCGACCCGGCGCCGAGCGAGGCCGCCTCCCAACCGGGTGCTACGGCCCAACCGGGGGCCACGACGACGGGCGCCGCCGCCGCCGCGCCGATCGCGACGCCCGAGGCATCGGCGCTGGGCGGGCCCGAGCTCGCGAGCCACTGGCTGGTGATCCTGGCGTCGAAGCTGGATCCCGCCGAGGCGGTGCCCGCGGTCGCCACGATCGCGAACCACGCCGACCTCCGCGCCGACGTCGGCACCCTGCTCTCGAGCCGCTTCAAGAACCTCATGCCCTGCTACACGGTCACGTACGCGGACGCGACCACGGACAAGGCGGCCGCGCTCGCCCTCTCCAAGCGGTTGCGTGACATTGGTGTCGACAACTATGTAAAGAACACCGGCGCGTGGATCGGGCCCTCCGCCGCGGTGGACGCATACTGCAACGGCGGTGAGGAAGCGACGGCCAACGCGGTGATCGTACCGGCGAACATCGCGGACACCCTTTGGATCCCGGTCGCGGCGCCCCAGGCAGTGGTGGAGGCCGCGCTGACCAACGCGCCGAAGCCCGTGGCCATGAACGAGCGGTTCGACGCATGGATCCAGCCGGCGACGAACCCTCCCGGCGGTGCGTCGGGCGCACGGTACACCGGGGTGGACGCCCACACCGGCCGCACGGTCGCCTGCACCTCGGCGCGGGTCGCGGCCCTGACCCTCGGCGTCCCGCACTTCGCCGTGGTCCAGGAGGGCGCGCCGAAGGCCCCCGCATGCGGGGAAGCCGCCTTGTACACCGAGCTCTCCTGCTCCGGCGAGACGAGCGGAAACGGCTGGATCGTCGTGCCCGAGGGCACCCCCCTCACGGGGTACACCCGCCACGAGGGCGGGGAGGCGCTCGCGAGCGCCGCGGAGGCGTCCATCGCCACGCGCACCGAGATCGGGCGCGACCCGACGAACGTGGGGGACTACGGGGGCATGGAGGTCGAACGCAGCGTTTCGGTGACCTTGTGGACGGGGCCGACGGGCGAGCTCGCGCTGGTGGAGGCGACGCGCACGCTCGGCCCCGGCGTCTGTGGGGGGTATCAGACCATCTGGACGGGCGTCTACAAGGTGGAAGCCGGCACCCTCGGCGCGCCGTTGGGAGAGTTGATCGAGACCGAATGGTCGAGCGCGTTCGGCCTGGTGGATGTGGGCGCGGACGGGAAGCCGGACCTCGTCGTCACGGAGTTCCCGTCCACCACCGCGGTCATCGGCACGGACGGCGCCCGCCACGGCGCGCTCGAGCTGCCGTTCTGCGACTGCGCGTGCTGACGCGGCGCGGCGCCCTGCTCGGGCTCGCCGCCCTGACCCTGTCACGACGGAGCTTCGCCGCCACGATCGACGACGTTCGCCCTCGATCGGATTGGGGGGCGGCGCCGGCCACCCTCGGCGGGCGGCCCCACGTCGTACGCCACATCGCGCTGCACCATACCGCCGGCGCATGTGTGGGCACGGAAAAGGCCGCGGCGACCCTCCGGGGGATCCAGCGATTCCACCAGCGCGACAAGGGTTGGATCGACCTCGCCTATCATCTGTTCGTGGACGCCGATGGAGTCGTGTGGGAGGGGCGGGATCGCGCCCTCGCCGGGGACACCGCCACCAACTACGACCCGGGTGGGTATCTGCTCATCTGCGCGCTCGGCAACTTCGAGGAGGTCGAACCATCCGAACCCCAAGTCGAGGGGGTGGTGCGCATCCTCCGTGCCTGCGCCGGTGCGTACGCGCTGCCGGTCGCGCTCGCGATGCACCGGGAGCTCGCGTCGACGCTCTGTCCCGGGAAGCACCTCGCGGCGCGGGTGCCTGCGATCGTGGAGCGCGCGCGGGCCCGGTGAGCGGCGATCCCCGGGTGGAAGGCTGCGTTTCGGCGTGGCTCAGTAGCGCCACTCGACCGCGAGGACGTGCCCCAACCGCTCGCCTCGACCGAGGAGTGACGCGAACCGAACATAGTCCGTCCGCGTCATCGGGTCGGCGTGAAGCGCGCGCAGCGCGTCCTCGTCGTCGGGGGCTTCGAACAGGCGGCGCAGGGCGTCCTCCTCGCGGTTCAACGCCGCCGCGGGCCACCACCGCGTCCGTCCGACCGCCTCCGGGAAACGTGCGTGCAACGATTGGAGCATCCCCACGTTGCGGGTCGTGCCGGCAAAGCGGGCGATCGCGGCCGTGATCCAATCTGTGTCGAGCCCGTTGCGCTGGAGGTGTGTGAACGCGCGCTGGGTGTGGTTCCAGACGTCGGTCGACGGGGTCGTGCGCCCTTCGCGACGGGCGACGATGGCGTCGATGCGAAGGCGCTCACAGAGCGAGTGACTGGCGTCGGCAGGGGAATGGAGGCGGAACCACGCTTCGATGGCCCGATCCAGCAGACGGACGGCGTCCTCGTAGCAACGCCAGGCGGCGTGCGCGCGGCCAAGCGCGCCGAGCAGCTTCGCGTGCTGCGGGAAGAGGTCGTCGTCGCTCGGGATCCAGGTTTCGAGCTCGATTGCTGCCGCTCGCCAGCCGTGCAGCGCGCCGTCGGCGTAGCCCTGCATCACGTGGGCCGCGCACTCGATGCGGTTCAGGAGTGGGTTGGCGAGCGGTTTCCGCCGGCGGTGTTTCAGCGCTTCGACCGGAAGTGGTCGTCCGGCGACGGAATGTGGGTGGGCCCAATCCGACCTGACCGCACGCCCACGACACCCGACGGCGTGGTGGTCCTGGGCTGGAACCAACAGGATCCCGCGAACCGCAACACCGAGCGCGGTTTCCGCTGCGCGGTGTCCGTCGTCGAGCCGTAGCCCGGCGACGCGGTGGTCGTCGCCGAGGTCATGGCCGAGCTCAGAACTCGAAGACCGTCCCGGCGGAGATCTGCGGGAGCGCGCCCGTGTTCTCGAAGCCCGTGGCGACAGTCTGGAGCTTCGACCCGTTCATCACGCCGATCGCGAGGTTCAGGTTGAGGCCGAATCCGTCGGCGACCATGAAGTTCACGCCGGCCCGCGCGCGCCCGCCGAGGGCGATGTCGAAGTTGCGGGTGTACGGCACGAGGATGAGGTCGGCGCCGACATACGGGCGGATCGTCTCGCCTTCGGACATCCACGCGACGCCGACGTCGATCGGCAGCACGGTGTTCCAGTCCTGCACGGCCTCGGGCGTCGTGCCGTTGGCGGCGGCGATGGCGGCCTTCTGGACGTCGGTGAAGTTGCGGTCGGTCGAGAACGCCTCCGCGCCGACGAGCAGGTGCACCTGCGGCGCCACGGGCACGTCCAGCTCGGCGCCGTAGGTGACGAAGTCGAGCGCGAACAGGCGTGAGTAGCCGAGGCGCCCGGTGAGCGCGATGCCCGGCGGCTCGCTCTTGCTGGACGGCTTCACCCGGGTGGTCTTCGACGACGAGGCGCGCGACGGGCGGTCGTCGTCGAGATCCGCGTAACCCTCGTCGTCGTCGTCGCGGGAGCTCGAACGCGAGCTGGAGCGGGACGACGGGCGGTCTTCGTCCTCCTCCTCGTCCTCGTCCTCGCGGGAGCTGGAGCGCGAGCTGGAGCGCGAGGAGGACGGGCGATCTTCGTCTTCGTCCTCGTCCCGGGAGCTGGAGCGGGAGCTGGAGCGGGAGGACGACGGGCGATCTTCGTCTTCGTCCTTGTCGTCGCGGGAGCTCTTCGAGGACGACTTCGAGTAGTACGCGGGGCGCGCCTCGGGCTCGTCGTCTTCTTCAGGCTCGTCCTTCTCCTCGTCTTCGATGGCGATCATGGACGCGGCACTTCCGAACTCGAAGTCGTCGGAGGGCTCCTCCTCTTCTTCCTCGGCGCGGGCGCGCTCCTCTTCCGCGCGGCGGCGCGCCTCGGCGTCGGCCTTCGCCTTGGCCTCGGCCTTGCGACGGGCCTCCTCCTCGCGGCGGCGCTCCTCCTCCTCCTCGGCGCGACGGCGCTCCTCCTCTTCCTCACGGCGACGCGCCTCTTCCGCCGCCTTCGCGGCCGCGGCCGCCTTGGCCTTGGCTTCGGCGTCCGCGCGCGCCTTCGCCTTCGCGGCGGCCTCCGCGCGGGCGCGCTCGGCCTCCGCCTCCTCCGGATCCTCGGCGTCCTCGAGGGCGCGCGGCTTGCGCGTGGACCCGTCCTCGAAGGAGAAGTCGTCTTCTTCGTCGGTGAAGTCGGCCTTCGGCGCCACCTCGTCCGCCGCCGCGGCGCCGCCGCTGAGGAGCTCCTTCACCCAGGTCGACGCGGAGGTCGCGAGGGTTGCCGAGCTCGACGGGGTGTCCCACGTCTTCTTCCGGACGATCGTGTTCTTCTTGGCGTCGTAGTACACCGCGAACACCTGCAGCCCGTCGCCGGCGGCCGACACCGTCCCGGCGATCAGGGCGTCCGCCGAGCTCGACTTCGCGATGCCGCCGAGGCACGACGTGCTGGCGAGGCACTTCGCGTCGAGCCCCGAGGGCGCCGCCGGCAGCTCGGTGACCGTGTCGAAGCTGCCCGAAAAATCGAGCTCCGAGCTGAGCAACCCCGTGACGTTGTTGGCGATCTTGGCGTCGACGCCCTTGGCGACGAACGGCGGGACGACGACGGTGCCGGCGGCCCACGCCACGCCGGGCGCGAGCACGAGGAGCAGGACGACGGGGGCGCGGCAGATCATGCGAACCTCGGATACGCGGAGTCGATCCCCGATACTGCCACACAACGGGCTCGGGCGCACGCCTCACGCGGGCGCCGCGCCCGTCCCCGATGGCACGAGGCACGTGAGAGGCCCATGTCCGCGCTCCCGACCCGCCTGTCCACCGCCGCTTCGCTCGCCGCTTTCGGCGCGCTCGGCGGCGCGCTCGCCGGCGGCGCGGAGGCCGCACGGGTGGTGGTCGCCACCGCCCTCGCCATCGACGACCTCTGGGTCGTGCTCCTCGGCGTCGCCGGGGCTGCGGCGGGCGCGCTCGTCGGCGCGGGCGCGGCGTCGGTCGCGGTCGCGTTCCCGACGCGCCCTTCGGGGCGCTCGCGGTGGCTCGGCTTCCTGCTCGGCGGCGCGGCGTGGGGGCTGCTGGACCTCGCGGTGTGGTGGTTCACCGACCCGCCGCCGTTCGTGGATCCCGCGATGTTCCAGGGGAATGTGCTCGTGTTCGGCGTCGTGTGCGCCGGGGTCGCCGCCGTCGTGCTCGCGCTCTACCAGGGGGTGCGCGGCGCGAACGCCGTCGTCGGGGCGAGCGCGGCGATCGCGGTGTGCCTCGGGCTCGGGGTCTATGGCTCCGCGCGTCGGCCCGCGCCGGCGGCCCAGTCGGCGCCGTCGGGGGCGCCCAACGTGCTCGTGGTCACCCTGGACACGGTGCGCGCCGACCGCTTCGGCGCCTACGGCGCGGACGAGCTCGACACGCGCCACTTCGACGGGTTGGCGGCGCAAGGCGCGCTCTTCGAGCGCGCGATGGCGGTGGCGCCGGTCACCGGGCCCTCCCACGCGAGCATGTTCCTCGGGGCGGGGCCGTGGGACCACGGCGTCCTGCTCAACGGGGTGCCGATCCCCGACGATCGACCGACACTCGCGGAGATCCTCCGCGCGCACGGCTGGGCGACGGGCGGGTTCGTCAGCGCGTACGTGCTCGACGGGGCCCTCGGCTTCCGTCGCGGGTTCGGAACCTACGACGACGATTTCGGCGCGTTGCCCGGGTGGAGCGCCCTCCTGCCGGCGCGCGCGATCGCGATGGCGCGGCGCGCGGCCGACCCCGACACCGTGCTCGAGCGGCGCGGCGGCGACACCACCGACGCGGCGCTGCGCTGGCTCGCGCGGCAGGACGGCCGCTGGTTCTTGTGGGTGCACCTGTTCGACGCCCACGGGCCCTACGCGCCGCCACCCCCATGGGACACCAGGTACTACGCAGGAGATCGGTCGGACCCCGCGAACACGTCCATGCGGGACGTGACGGGCGTGGCGCCGTACCTCGCGCGCTCGCTCGCGGGCATCACCGACCTCGACTGGGTGCTCGCGCAGTACGCGGGGGAGGTGGGGTACGCGGACACCCAGCTCGGCCGGCTGCTCGACGCGGTCGAGGCGCGCGGGGACCGCGATCGCACCGTCGTCGCGGTCATCGGCGATCACGGGGAGAGCCTCGGCGAGCACGGCGTGTGGTTCAACCACGGCGACGACGTGCAAGAGGCGAGCGTGCACGTGCCGTTCGCCCTGACGTGGCCGGGAAAGGTGCCGCGCGGGGTCCGCGTCGCGGCCCCGTTCGAGGGCAGCGACCTCGCGCCCACGCTGCTCACGCTCGTGGGGGTCGCCCCTCCCGAGACGATGACGGGCCGGTCGGCCGTGGCACAGCTCCAGGTGCCCGGGGGCCGCACGGCGGCACGATCGGTCTGCTTCGACCGTGACGGCAACCGCGCCGAGCGGGCGGCCGGACGCCTGACCAAGCCGCGGTGGCGCATGGCGGGGCTTCGCACCGTCGGGGGCCGATACGTGAGCTGGGAGCTCGATCAACGCGAAGCGTGGTTCGACCTCGACGCGGACCCGTCGGGCACCCACGACGCCCTCGCGACGGCCGCGCCGAGCGACCTCGCCGCGCTCCGGGCCCAGGCGGGGGCCATCTTCGAGTCGGCCGCCACCGCGCGCAGCGGCGACGCGGCGCTGTCGGACGAGGCGCGGGCCCGCCTCGAGGCCCTGGGCTACCTGGATCCGGTCGGGGACTGACCCGTGTGGGGGGCCTGAGTGGTCATCGGCGAGTCGCCGTTGAAGGACGCGTACCGCGCGGTGGTCTGGGGGCCGTGGCGGGAGCTGCTCGAACGCGCGCCGTACGGGTGGGAGTTCCGCGCCAACCGGGCGATCGGCGGCGTTGCCGGACGGTTCGCGCCGGGGGCGTACGCGCGGGTGCTGACCAACCTCCGGCGCGCCTTCCCCGAGCGCCGCGACCTCCGACGTGTGGCGCGCGCCACCTTCCGGGCGCACTTCGCGAACCAGTACGCGAGCTTCGCCTTCGGCCGGATCACCGCGGAGAACGTGGATGAGTACCTGGTCGTGGACGGCTTGGGCCACCTCGACGCCGCCGCCGCCGAGGGCCGCGGCGTCGTGCTGGTGCACCCGCACATGGGGCCCGCGCAGCTCCCGCTCGCGGTGCTCGGCGCGGTCGGCCGCGACGTCCACCAGATCGGCGGCGGCCACGTGGAGCTTCGGCGGAGCGCGACCGGCGAGTGGGCCGCGGAGCGGCGGGCGGCCCTCGAGCGGCGGCTGCGCGCCACCCTGCATGACGGTACGACCTACCTGCGCGCGCCGGTGCGCGCGCTCCGCGCCGGCGCCGTCGTCCTCACCGCGGGAGACGGCACCGGGGGCGGGCGCGAAATCGGGCGGCGGCTCGTGCGCCCGGTCCTCGGCCACCCGATGCGGGTGCCCGTCACCGCGGCCTGGCTGGCGCGCACGGCGGGCGCGCGCCTGCACGGCCTGTACTGCTTCGCGGAGGGGCGCCGCCACCGCGCGGTGATCGGCCCGGCGCTCCCTGTGCCCCCGGACGACGACGGCGCCGCGGACGTGCTCGCCGCGTGGCTCGACGGGGTGCTGCGCGCCCACCCGGACGAGTGGCTGTTCTGGGACCAGTTCGAGCCCGGGCGCCTGCTGGGGGACTCCGCATGAACGTCGATCCGCTCGACGAGCCGGCCGGCCCGCCGCCGTGGGGCACCCCTGCGCAGCGCCTCGCGGCGGCGTTGCTCGTAGCGCCCGCGCTCGTGTTGTTCGCGCTCGACTGGGGGGTCAACCCCAACTTCGTGGACGTGCCGCTGGCGCTCGTCGTTTGGGTCGTCGCCGGGATGATGGGCGACATCCGCTTGTGGCGGGTGGCCGGCACCGTCGGCGCGCTCGCGTACGGGCTCGCCGCGCTGCCGGCGCTGACGCGCTCGTCGGTGCAGCTCCTCGTGTACGAGGTCGACGGCGCGAGCTTCGACGTGCTCGACGCGAACGTCGCCGCCCTGCGCGGCTTCGACGGGCTCCGGAAGGAGGGCGCCGAAGCCGGGCTCTCGTCGACGGCGCCGCTCGACGACGCCTGGCGCGTCCTCGAGACGGGCGCGCCCGACGGGGCGGCCCCGACCTTCTGGGAGCGGGCCGCGAGGGCGGGTCACACCGTGGTCGCGGTGCCGTGCGACCCGGCGGCCGGCACGGCGACGCTGCCGGGGCTCCAGGTGCTCGAGGAGCTCGCCGGCGGGGCGCCGCTCAGCGTGGGGCGGGCCGCGCGCCTCGTGCACGCCGGCGTCCGTCTGACGACGGTGGCCCGGGCGATCGGAGGCGCGATCGAGCGCGCCGTGGACCCACCCGATCCGGCGCAGATCGAGGTCGCCGCTACGCTCCTGCGCGATCGCGCCGCGCGCGACGTGTTCGTGCGGGCCGTCCAATCGCGGCGGGCGACGGTGGCGGGCTTCTGTTCGACCGCCGTCGCGGCGATCGGCCGCGATCACCTCACGCAGGGCGGCGGCGAGCCCGTGCTCGACGCGTACGCGCAGATCGACGCGACGGTCGCGGAGCTGCGGTGGCGCGTTCCGACCGACGCGTGGCTGTTCGTGGTCAGCGCCCGCGGCCTGCGGGTCCGGGCCGAGGGGGGTGGGGAGCCGGACGAGCTCGGGCTCTACCTCGTGCGGGGTCCGGGCGTGCCGGAGGGCGGGGTGCTCGCCGGTCTCGGCGCCGAAGAGGTCGCCCCCGTGGTGCTCGCGGCGCTCGGCGTGGCACGATGAAGCTCCTCTTCGTCGCCCGGCGCTTCCCGCCGGACGTCCGCAGCGGGACGGAGACCGTGTTCTCCACGCTCTACCGGCTCGCGGCGTCGACCGACGAGGCGCGCCTCGTGGTCGGCTGGCGCACCTCGCCCGCGCAATTCCCGGAGGGCGCGGTCGCGGTCGATCTTCGCGGCGGTGGCCCCGGCGCGTACCTGCGCCTGGCGGCGGCGGCGGAGCGCGAGGCCCGGGCGTGGCGCCCGGACGCGGTGCTGTCCAATTCGGTCGAGGTGGTGCCCGCCACGGGACGAACCGCGTTGATCGTGCACGATCTCAACTTCGGCCGCGCAGGGCGCGCCGCCTCGGCGGGGCCGCGCGAGCTCGTGTACCGGCTCCAATGCGGCCGCGCCGCGCGCGTCGTGGCGGTGAGCGAGGCGACGCGCGACCGCCTCGTCGCCATCGGCGTGCCGGCGGGTCGCATCGAGGTGATCCCGAACGGCGTCGACCTCGACGTCGCGCACGGCCCGCCGCCGCCCGCGCCGCCGGTGAGCCCGCCTGCGCCGCTGCGCGCGCCGCCCGCGCCGGTGGTCCGCTTCGTGTGCCCGGGCCGCATCTTGCCCGGCAAGGGCCAACACGCCGCGATCGACGCCCTCGGGCGGCTCCGTCCGGACCAGCGGTGGCGCGCCCGCCTCACCGTCGTGGGCGCGGTCGCGGACCCGATCTATCTGGATCAACTTCGAGTCCAGGCCTTCGGGCTACCCGTGGAGTTCGCCACGGACGTACCCGATCTCGCGCCGTACTACCGCGACTCGGACGTGGTGCTGTTCCCGACCTTGATGGAGGAGGGCTTCGGCCTGGTGGCGCTCGAGGCCATGGCGCACGGCCGCCCGGTGATCTACTACGATCAGCCTGCCGTTCGGGGCGCCACCGGGGGCGTCGCGATCCCCGTGGCGCGCGACGACGCCGCGGCGCTTCGGGACGCGATGTGGCGCCTCATGGAAGACCCGGCGCGGCGGGAGGCGCTTGGGCGCGCCGGACGCACGCACGCCGAGCGGCGCGGCTGGGCCACCGTATGGTCGGAGTACCGCGCCCTGCTCGCCGGCGTCGCGAGGTAGCCGCCGCGCCGACTGACGCGGCCGCCCGCGCCCCCGTTGGACCGGCTGCACGCCGGGCGTAGATCCGCTCGGGAAGGGGTGAATCATGCTGCTGCCCGACTTTTCGGGGGCGCGCCGATGGGCGTTCGAACGGGCGCTGCCGTTCTGGGCGGAGGCCGGCGCAGATCGTGCGCGTGGGGGGTTCCACGAGGTGTTGGACACCGACGGTCGGCCGGTCGACCTCGGCTATCGGCGCGTTCGGGTGACCTGCCGCCAGATGTACGTGTTCGCGCACGCCCACACGCTCGGATGGGCGGGCGGCGTCGAGCTCGCGTGCCACGGCTTCGAGTGGCTGGTCGGGCACGGCTGGCAGGGCCCCGACCGCGGATGGGCCCGGCGGTTGGACGAGCGGGGCGTCGTCGTCGACCCCACCGCGGACCTCTACGATCACGCCTTCGTGCTCTTCGGCCTCGCCTGGCACCACGCTGCCACCGGCGACCCGTCGGCGCTCGAGTGGGCGCACCGAACGCTCGACTTCGTCGAAGCGCACCTGCGCCACCCCTCCGGCGAGGGCTTCCTGCACGCGCGGCCGGCGGAAGGGCCGCGCCTCCAGAACCCACACATGCACCTGCTCGAGGCCGCGCTCGCCTTGTGGGAGACCAGCCGCGACGCGCGCTTCGCGCGCCTCGCGTTCGAGGTGGTGACCCTGTTCGAAACACGCTTCTTCGACCGCCGCACCGGCACCCTCGGAGAGCGGTTCACCGAAGACCTCCGTCGTGCGCCGGGCGACGACGGTCGGTTGGTCGAGCCGGGCCACATGTTCGAGTGGGCGTGGATCCTCGCCAACTACCACCGCAGCTTCGGCGCGCCCGTGACCGACACGGTCCGGCGCCTCGTGGCGTTCGCCGAGCGCCACGGCGTCGACCCGGTCACACAGGCGACCCTGTGCACCGTGCGCGACGACGGAACGGCCCTCGATGCGTCGTCGCGCACGTGGCCGAACACCGAGCGAATCAAGGGACACCTCGGGCTGTTCCTGCTCGACGGCACCGATCCGACCGCGCCGGTCGCGCGCGCCACTCAGTTCCTGCTCGATCGGTACCTCAGCCCCCGCGGCATGTGGAGGGATCACTTCGATCGGGACGGGACCTGTGTCGCGGAGCTCGTGCCGGCGTCCACGCTGTACCACGTCTTCCTGGCGATTAGTGAGCTGCTTCGCCACGAAGACGGCCTTCGCGCGCTTCCGCGGCGCGCCGCCGCGGCCACGCGCCGCGCGCGTGCGCCCGGGGGCGTCCCAATGCCGGCAGGCGGCGCGCACGATGGCGCTCCGATCCAGGTCAGACCTGGAGGAGTCGTGGGTGCTCGCCCCCCTTGCCGCTCGCGCGTGGGTGGGTAGCTTCCAAGCGACAGACGGAGCGGGGGCTCCGTTCCATCGCGCCCTCCCTGGCGCGATGAACGAACAGGACCGTGAGGTCCGGGGGGGAACAGCATGCGGATCGCCGTCGTCGGCCTGGGGTACATCGGTTCGGTGAGCAGCGGCTGTCTGCCGCGATTTGGTCACTACGTGGTCGGGGTCGACATCGACCCGAAGAAGACCGCCGCGCTTGCGGAGGGGCGCGCCCCGGTGGTCGAGCCGGGGCTGCCGGAGCTCGTCGCCGAGGCGCACCGAGAGGGGCGCCTGACCGCCACCATCTCGATGGACGCCGCGGTGAACGCCAGCGACGTCGCGCTCGTGTGCGTCGCGACGCCCTCGCGCCCCGACGGCGGGGCCGACGACAGCCAGCTCGTCGCCGCGATCACGTCGATCGGCCGGTCGCTCCGGGCGGCGGGGCGGCGCGAGTACGCGGTCGTCGTCCGGTCCACCTGCATGCCGGACGTGCACCGCCGCCTGCAGGAGCTGCTCGCCGAGTCGTCCGGTCTGTCCTACGAGGAGGGCCTCGGCTACGCGACGAACCCCGAGTTCCTGCGTGAGGGATCGGCGGTGGACGACTTCTTCGCGCCCCCCAAGGTCGTGTTCGGCGCCCGCGGCGCGTCGGCCGAAGCGGCGTGTCGGCGCCGCTACGACGGCCTGCCGGCCGAGACGTTCTTCCTCGAGCCCGGCGCCGCCGCGCTCGTCAAGTACGCCGACAACTACTACCACGCCGTCAAGGTCACCTTCGGCAACGAGATCGGCATGTTGTGCCGCCAGCTCGGGGTCGATCCGTACGCCGTGATGGACGTGTTCTGTCAGGACCGGAAGCTGAACATCTCCGAGCGCTACCTCCGGCCGGGCGCGCCCTTCGGCGGCTCGTGCCTGCCGAAGGACGTGCGCGCCTTGGATTGGGTGTCGCAGCAGAACGGCGTCCCGATGAACATGCTGCGCGGTGTGTACGCGTCCAACCGCTCCCAGATCGAACGTCTGTTCGCCCGCATCCAGAGCGCCGATCCGGCGTGTGTCGGGTTCGTCGGGCTCTCGTTCAAGGAGGGGACCCCAGACCTGCGGGAGTCGCCGTTCCTCGAGCTGTATCGCCGGCTCGTGGCCGCCGGGCGCGCGGTGCGCGTGTACGACCCCCTGCTCGCGGAGCTCGCCGAGCGCGGGGACGAGAGCGTCGCGGAGCTGCGCGGCTCGTTCGTGGCCGGGCTGACGGAGCTGATGCAGGGGTGCGACACCGTGGTCGTGACGCAACGCGTCGACGAGGCGACCTGGACGTCCGCGGGGATGGACGCCGATCGCCGCCTGCTCGACCTCACCGCGGACCCCCGACTCCGCCGCTTCGGCACGTACGAAGAGCTGCACCGCTAGCCTCCGGCTCGGCGTCAGCGTCCGTACGAATCTAAACCGTTGTCACAATCAGCGAGGGGACACGTGATTCAAACGCGGTGCGGGCGAAGGGAGACGTCGAAGGTTCGCATCAGTTCGAGCTGCGGCCGGGGTCGTCCGGTCTGCGCTGACACACTCGAGGAGGAGACGCATGATCCCAGGGGATTGGTTCGCGGTGGTGCTCGCCGGCGGGCGGGGTACACGGTTCTGGCCGCTCTCTCGGCGCGCGCTGCCCAAGCAATGCCTGTCGCTCGACGGCGGGCCCACGCTGCTGGAGCGCACGATCGCCCGGACACAGCTCCCGAAGGAGCGGATCCTGGCCGACGCCGTCCGCCCGCTCGCCGGCGGCGCGGAGCTGCTCGTCGAGCCGAGCGCCCGGGACACCGCCGCCGCCGTCACCTGGGCCGCGTGCGAGGTCCAACGCCGTGGCGGGGTAGGGTGCGTCGTGCTCCCGTCCGACCACGTCATCGCCGACGAGGAGGCGTGGCGGGACGCCGTGGGGCACGCGCGGCGGGCCGCCGAAGACGACACGCTCGTCACGCTCGGGGTGCGTCCGACCCGGGCCGAGACCGGGTTCGGATGGATCGAGCACGATCTCGGGCCGGGGCCGGCGCATCCGGTCCGGCGCTTCGTGGAGAAGCCGCCGCGCGCCGTGGCCGAGGCGCTGCTCGCGAGCGGGCGACACCTGTGGAACGGCGGCATGTTCGTGTGGAGCTGCGTGGCGCTGCTGGACGCGGTGTCCCGGCACCTGCCGGGGGCCGCGGCGATGGTGGACGCGCTCCGGCGCGGGCGCCCGATCCAAGCGGCGTGGGGCGCGTGCGAAGCGACGAGCATCGACTACGGCGTGCTCGAGCGCGAGCCCAGGCTCCAGGTGGTGCCGACCGAGTGCGGCTGGTCGGACGTCGGGAGTTGGCCGGCGTTGACCGAGATCCTCCCCGAAGGCGAGGGGGGCGTGGTCGTGTCCTCGGCCACGGTGGCGCTCCGCTCGCGCGGGAACGTCGTGCACGCGCCCGGCAAGCTGGTCGCCCTGCTCGGCGTGGAGGACGTCGTCGTGGTCGACACCCCCGACGCGCTGCTCGTGGCGCGCCGCGGCGAGGCGCAGGACGTCAAGGGGCTCCTCGCCGAGCTCGAGCGCCGCGGACTCGGTCGTTGGGGGTGAGGAGTGGGGCGCCGCCGGGCTATCCTTCGGCATGCTCCGCTTCTCCGCCCCCCGCGGGCGCGTCGAGGTCCACGAGGCCCGCACGATCACCGATGTTCGGCGCGTGCTTCGCGCGGCGCTCGACGCGTGGTCGGATCGCCTTCCGCCGCGTGACGCGCGCGTCGTGCTCAAGCCGAACCTGAACAACGACCTCGTGGCCCTCAGCGGCAACTGCACCGACCTGCGCGTGCTCGCCGCGTTGATCACCGAGCTGAAGTCGAGGGGCTACGCGGATCTGTGCGTGGCCGACGGCAGCAACGTGGGCGTCGCGCGCCGTGACATCGACACCTTTCGCCGCCTCCGTGTCGCCGGGCTGGCCGAGGCGCTCGGGGTGCGGACGCGCGACCTCAACCGCGACGAGGGGCGCGAGATCCCCCTCCAGGCCGGGGCGACCCCGACGATCGCGGCCACCATCCTCGACGCCGACTTCCTGATCTCCCTGCCGAAGATCAAGACCCACGCGGAAGCGGGGCTCTCGTGCGCGATGAAGAACTGGGTCGGCATCGCGCGCGGCCAGGACAAGCGCCACATGCACTACGACCTCGGGCGCAACATCTTCGCGATCAACGAGGTCGTCCTCCCCGATCTGATCGTCGTGGACGGGCTCGTGGGGATGGAAGGCAACGGGCCCGGCGACGGCGACCCGTTTCGCTTCGACCGCATCGTCGTGTCGGATGACGCATTCCTGAACGATCTGGTCGTCTGTCGATTGATCGACCTTCCCTGGCGGGACGTACCCTACCTCGTGCACGCCTTCGACGCCGGTCACCTCGACCTCCCGCTCGCGGAGCGGATCGGCGCCGAGCTCCCCGTGATCCGGCCCATCCGGCGCGCCCCGCCGCGCTCGCGCCTCGCTGAGCTCTCCGAGGCGCGCAGCTTGAACTGGTTGAAGCTCGCGGTTCGCCCGCTCGTCGAGCGTCCCGAGGTGGCGGAGGCGGCGTATCGCCTGAAGATCATCCAGGACGTGTACCGGCGCGACGACGACACCCTGCGGCTCGTCGGGCGTGACGCGTCGCGATGCGGCGACTGCGCGCGGTGTGTCGACTACTGCCCCACCGGGTTGCCGTTGGCCGACATCGGCGTCCGGCTCGACCCGCCGGACTGTGTGCAGTGCCTGTACTGCTGGTGGGTGTGCCCGTCCGACGCGTTGCGGCTCGATGGGGAGCCCAACGCGATGGCGCGCCAGATCGAACGGTACAAGCCGCAGATCGAGCGGATGTGACTACTGCATCGTCCCGGCGCCGATGAGCCAGTACACGCCGGCGAACCGGCTCTCGGAGTTGTTGAAGCTGTTGAGGCCCGTGCCGTAGCGACCGCGACCGACGATGATCGTGATCTGGTTGCCCGCGCTCCACCGGCTGAACGTCGCCGATGGCACCGTGAACGAGCCGTCGTCGCGCATGACGCAGTAGACGGTCTCGGTGACGGTCGTGGAGTTCCACAGCAGGATCTGCGCGAGCATGAAGTCGCCGCCGGACCCCGACCAGGCGAGGTTGAAGGCGTTCCGGTTGATCCTCGGCGGGGTCGAGCTGTTCAGCGCCGGGCTGGAGATCGAGAACGACGGGGGGGCGGTGACCGCGTCCGGGAACTCGAAGGGCGGGAAGCCGGTCGTCGGGGTGACCGCCGGGAGGTCGTAGCTTCCGTTCGCGACGTACTTCGTGTTGTTGAACGTCGTGACGGTGTACTGGCCGTACGTCGCGTCCCAACCGAACGGGATCGCGCCCGAGGTCGGGAGGTTCAGGTTCCAGTTGTCGACCCCGACGTCCCAGAGCTCCGCCGAGCCGGCGTACACATAGGTGTCGGGCTCGCAGCTGTCCATCGCGCCGGCGTAGAGCTCCCACAGCTCGAGGTCTTGCGGCGGGGTGACGGCGAACCACCCGGAGCCTTCGTCCGTCGCGCTCGCGTCCCAGTAGGTGCCGATGTAGTCGTACCAGCCGAGCAGGCCCACGAGCCCGCCCTTGCCGGCGCCGTCCTGCCAGTAGGTGAACCCGGACACGAGCGAGCCCTCGCCGTCGTCGGTCGTGACGAGCACGTCGACCGAGCCTTCGCCGCCGAACGCCGGGGTTCGCACCACGAGCTCGTCGCGCGTGGCGGACTGCACCGTGGCGGCCTGCCCGCCGAAGCGGACCCGCGCGCTCTCGTCGAAGGGGCCGCCCGAGATCGTGACGACGGCGCCGCCCGCCGTCGTGCCGTATTCGGGGTTCACCGCGTCGATCTCGAGCATGAAGGTGTCTGTGTCGGCGTCCGTGTCGGCGTCGGCGTCCGAATCGGCGTCGGCGTCGGCGTCCGCATCGGTGTCCGCGTCGGCGTCGGTGTCCGTGTCCGTGTCCGCGTCGGAGAGGTCGGGCCGACCGGAGTCCGACCCGCCCAGCGTGGCGAGGCCAAAGTCGCCGCAGCCGGCGAGGAGGACGAACGTGAGGAGAGACATCCGGCCTACGATACGGCGAGTCGCGCCGGATCGCAAGCTACCCGGCGGAGCGCGCGGGCGACCAGGATCATTCCGCGGTCAGGCGACCCGGCGGGATGGCCGGGTGGCGCATCGTGTCGCGCTCCGCGAGGAAGCCGAACAGCTTGAGCGCGCTCTGGGCCTTGTGCCGCAGGTCTTCGAGCGACGCCGTCGCCCGAACCTGCCGCGCGATGCTGACGGGATGGAGGTACTGCGCCGCGTAGGCGAGCTTCAGGGCGAGCCGAAGCTCCCGTGCGCTGAGGTGGGGGAGGTTCACGATGACCTCCTTCACGTTGTCGGCGGGCACGAAGTCGCCGTGCACGAACCAGCCTTCGCGGCGCGCGATGTCGTAGAGCTCGGTGCTGGGCGCCGGCAGGGCGACGCTGTAGTGGACGAACCGCGTGCCGAGGCGGCGTGACGCGCGCCAGGAGCTCCACAAGGTGCCCCAGGTCTCGTTCCGCGACGCGCCCATCAGCACGCTGACCTCGGGCTCCACGCCGTTCTCGCGGCAGGTGCGCACCGCCTTCTCGATGTCGCGCACCTTGATCTCTTTGACCATGTCCTCGAGCAGCCCGTCGTCGAAGCTCTCGCTGCCCATGTAGACCATCTTGCATCCGGCGTCGGCCATCGCGCGGATCGTGCTCGCGTCATGGAGCATGTTCGCGCGGGCGAGGCAGAGCCACTGGAGCTTCAACGGGGCGATCCGCGCGCAGATGTCACGCGTTCGCGCCTGCCCCCACGTGAAGATGTTGTCGGCGATCTCGACGCCTTTGTAGCCGAGCGCGGCGATGTCCTCGAACTCCGCGACGATCTGGTCGGCCGTGCGCTTGCGGAGGGGCGGGCGATCCACGTACCAGGTGGGTTGGAGGCGCTTGAATTCGAGCTCGATCGCCTGATCGACCGCGTTCGGCGTGCAGAAGGTGCACCGGAAGCCGCACCCGCGACTGACGACCATCGTGGTGATCGGATGGACGTCGAGCCGATTGGCCCGGTAGCGCCCCCGGAGCAGGCGTCGGTCGGGCATCGGCAGGGCGGACACGTCGAGCAGCTTTCGGAAGGCCCCGCGTCGAACCTGGGCCCCGTCCCACCAGGCGAGCCCGTCGACCCCGTCCGCGGGGCGGAGGCCACGCAGCACCTCGGCCAGCTCGACGAGGGTGCGCTCGGGCTCCCCGAGCAGCGCGAACGTGCGCGCGTCCCGGATGTACTCGTCGGGCTTCCAGGTGGCGCCCGCCCCCGCGAACACACCGACGAGGTTCGGGTTGGACTTCCGGAACTCGCGGAACGCGCGCAGGTCCTCTTCCGCCGACAGGTACACCGACCACGCCACGACGACGTCGTAGCGTTGTTCACGCGCGTGGCGTTCGAACGCGGGCGCGTCGATCCCTTCTGCCGGGCAGTCCAGAAAGACGACGTCCCACCCCGCTTCGTCGCGGGCGACGGTGGCGAGTTGCAGAAGATGGATGGGAGGTTTGTAGTCGTAGCCGTAGTTGCATCCGTACACACGATCGATCGGCGTGTTGCGACGGTTGTACGCGGGCGGTGGTACGTAGAAGCAGACGCGCATCAGCGGATCAACTCACGGTAAATCGCGGCGACTCTACCTGCGATGTGCGCGGGGTCCCTCTCTCGCGCGACACGAACTCGCGCGTTTGTGCCGAGGCGTACCATCTCGTCCGGGCGCGCGCGCAGCCGCGCGACGGCGCTGGCGAGCGCCGCGGGGTTTCCAGGTTCGACCAACCAGCCGTCCACGGCGTGGTCGATCTGCTCCGGGATGCCGCCGACGCGGCACGCGACCACGGCGCGCCCCGCGGCCATGGGCTCGAGCACCGCGTAAGGGTCGTTCTCGGGCCACCGTGACGGCGTGAGCACCACGCTGGCGGACGCGATGAGCCGCCCCAGCGCCGACCCGTCGAGGTGGCCGACGTACCGCACGTTGCGTGGCGTGTCGCCGCCCGGCTCGCCGAACCCGCCGGCGATCACGAAGGGTGCGTCCGGCAGCCGGCGCGCGGCCGCGAGGACGTCCTCCACCCCCTTCTCGGGGGTCAAGCGGCCGGCGAACACGACGGGCCCCGACGGATCGAGCGGCGCCTCGCGCGGCGCGACCACCGGGTTCGGGACGTGGCGCAGGCGTTCTGCCGGCACCCCGCGCGCCGCGAGACGATCGAGGAGGAACCTCGAGGGTGTGAGGAACCGGTCCGCGGCGCGGCGTACGCCGAGCGCGGCGTGCACGCCGTGCTCGAGCGCGACGGCCGCGCTCGGCGCCAACGCCGCCCGCTTGCACCGATGGATCACCGCGTGGTGAAACCCTGCGTCACACCTCGAACACTCGGCGCCCGGCGGATCCCCCGCCGCGTGGGCGAGCCCGGTCGGGCACACGAGCTCGTGGTCGTGCAGGGTCCACACGGTGGGGACGCGGAGCCGGCGGAGGGCCCCGAGCACCGACGGGGTGAGGTGCCGATGCAGATGGTGCGCGTGGGCGACGTCGGGACGGTGGGCGCGCACGAGCCGCGACACCGCCGCGGCCGCCCGGAGCGACCACACCCCGTCGGCGCGGGCGTCCGCGTTCCAGGGGGCGAACCAGCCTTCCCACGCGCTCGGCGCGTTGTCCGGGTGGCGCATCGCGAACGGGATGACCGTGTGCCCCGCCGCTTCGAGCGCGTCGGACAGCGTGGACAAGCTCGTCCAGTCGCCGCCGCGCGCGTGCCAGAAGCTGTGGACGACGAGGATCTTCATCGGCGCGCCGCGAGGCCCCAGCACACGGCGATCACCACCCAATGGGTCTGCGAGTACACCTCGGTCGAGAACAGCAGCGACACGTGCGCCGCCACGAAGGCCGCCCAGGCGCCGGGGTGCGCGCGCGCCCGCACGCGCAGGGCGATCGTGGCGGTGGCGGCCGCGAACGCGAGCAAGCCGAGGAGCCCGTACTCGCTCGCGAGCTTCTGGATGACCCCGTGCGCGTCGACGCCGTTGACGCGGTAATCGGGGAATATTGACGCTTCGAAGCGCGTGTTCGCGCCGGGCGAAGCGCCGAGCAGCGGGTGCGCCCACCAGAGCTCGAGCGCGCGGCGGTCGAGGAGCAACCGCGAGCGCGCCGCGTCGAGCTGCGCGACGGAGCGGGCGAGGGTCGGGGCGAGCACGGCCGCCGCCGCGCCGCCGAGGATCAGCCCTGGAACGAGGCCAGGGATCGCGGCGAGCGGTCGACCCCTCCATCGAAGGACCTGGGCGAGCCCCGCGCCCGCGGCGATCCACGCGGTGCGCGACATCGACGCGGCGAGGGCCACCGCGGCGACGATCGAGGTCCATCCCCACCGATGGCGGAAGGAAGCGTATAGGCCGAGCAGCGGCACCGACGCGAGCGCGATGGTCTTGTGGTTGTTGGTGAGGTGGTCGATCGCGGCGAACCAGAGCGCGTCCCCCCGGGCGATCCGCACGAACGAGGCGCCGACCGTCACGGCGAGGGCCCCGGCGCACGCGACCCCGAGCGCCGCCGTCAGCACGCCGCGGGGCGCCAATGCCACAGCAGTTGCGACGCCGACGCCCCACGCGAGGTACAGGAAGATCGGCTTCCGAATCAATACGTGGACGGCCTCGCGGGGCGCGTCACCGAGCAGCGCCGCGGCGAGCCCCACGAGCACGAGCGCGGCCCACGCGACGGGGGCGGGCGCGGGCGCCCGGCGGCCCGCGAGGGGCGCGAGGAGGAGGCAGCCGAGCGCGGCGAGATCGGCGATCGGGGCGTCGAATTGCCAGCCTGGAAGGGGCAACGACACCCCGAGCAGGATGTACGGCGACGTGGCGACGGCCACGACGAGCAGGGAGTTGCGCAGGACCCCGATCACGACCCTCCGCCGGCGCGCGCCCGGCTCGCCGCAAACGCGAGCAGGCCGAAGCACGGCAGCGACGCCGCCCATAACCAGGGATCGAGGACGGTCGCGGGGGCGAACGCGAACACGTGCGCCACGATCGTGACGCCGAGGCTGCCGAGGACGACGAGCACGGCCGCCGCGGCCGCGCGCGGTCCGAGCGCGCCGCGCAGCTCGGGCGCGAGCCGCACGAACGACACCACGGTCACCACCGCGGTGGTGATCGACGACGACGCCGCGAGGCCGACGAGCCCCAACGAGCCGATCAGCGCGACGTTCAGCGACGCGTTGAGCGCGAACGACATCAGGCCGAGGCCGAGCACCAGGGTCGTGCGCCCCTCGACGACGTGGGCCTTGACGATCAGCGCCCCGAGCAGGCCGAAGAGCACGCCGGGCAGGAACGCGTCGATGTTGGCCGCGACCGTGGCGAGCTGCTCCGCGCTCAGGGTGCCCCCGCCGTAGAGCAGGCGGGCGAGGGCGACGCGCCCCACGCTGAGCCCGGCGAGCATCGGCGGCGCGAACAGCAGCACCCACCAGAGCGACGTCGCCACCGCGGCGCGGCGCGCCTCGTCGTCCCCGCGGGCGCGCGCGGCCGCCCAGCCCGCGAACGCGACCGACACGAGCGTGCTCTCGAGCAGGGTGCGCGGGATCATCTGCGCGCGGTCCGCGTACTCGAGCAGGCTGACCGAGCCCGCGGCGAGGGTCGCCGCGAACGCACGATCGACGAGGAGGTTCGACGCGACCAGCCCTTCGCCGCCGAGCACCGGGGCCACGCGCGTGAGGGCGGCGGTGAGCTCCGGCGGCCACGCCCGAGGCCACGCGGGGCCCGCGCCCACGCGCCCGAGCGCCCAGACGAGGATCCCGATCTCGACGAGGTTGCCCGCGAGGAAACACGCGGGCAGCCACTCCGCGCCGGCGGGCGCCGACGCCACGACCGCGCCGATGACGACCGCGCCCCTCGCCAACGGCGCGCCCACGCTCACGCGGAAGGCGCCGTGCGCCTCGCACGCCACCCGCGCGACCGTCGCCGCCGCGACCGTGCTCGCGAAGGGCACCAGGGTCCACGCGGCGCGGGCCGCGAGGCGTGTCGTCTCCGGGTCGAACCGGGTGGTGAGGGCCGCGGCGACTGGAGACAACGCCGCGAAGATCGCGGCGAACGCGGCTGCGGCTGCGGCGGCCGCGAGGAGCGCGGCGCCGACGAACCCCGGCACGCGGTCGGGGGCCCGCGCCCGCAGCTCGGAGAGCGGGACGATGAGCACGGTGGCGACCGCCATCGCGGCGAGGACGAGCACGAACGTCGGTACGCCCAACGCCCAGAAGAAGGCGTCCGTGGCGGGGATCGCGCCCCAGACGCGCGCGACCGCGACCGGGACGAAGAAGGCGACCCCGCGCGAGAGGACCGCGAGCGGCGCGAGCCCGAGCGCGGTCCGGCCGACGGTGGCGGCGTCCGACGGGGTGGCGCTCACGAGGCGCCGCGACCCCGGACCACCGCCGGGATGGTCTTCAGGAGGATCTGGAGGTCGAGCCAGAGCGACCAGTCTTGGATGTAGCGGATGTCGTGGCGCACCATCTCGGCGAAGCCCAGGCTCGAGCGCCCGGACACCTGCCAGAGCCCGGTGATTCCCGGGTTCACGCGGTGGCGCATCTCGAACCAATAGGACATCTCGGGGTCCGACTCGATTCCGGCGAGGTCCTGCACCGGCAGCGGCCGTGGTCCCACGAGGTTCATCTCGCCGCGCAGCACGTTCCAGAGCTGCGGCAGCTCGTCGATGCTGTACTTGCGGATGAAGCGTCCGAGAGGCGTGATTCGAGGATCGTCGCGGATCTTGAACAAGCGCCCGTCGGACTCGTTGAGGTGGCGCAGGGCGTCCTTCTGTTGGTCGGCGTCGACGACCATCGACCGAAACTTCAGGAAGTCGAACACGCGACCGCCGCGGCCCACCCGCTTGCTCGCGTAGAGCACCGGGCCGCCGTCGGTCAGGGCGATCGCCCCCGCAACGACGAGCAGCAGCGGCGCGAGCGCAGCGCCGCCGAGGAGGACACAGATCACGTCGAAGCTGCGCTTCACGCGCTCGGCCATGGTCGAGTAGCGGATGCCGGCGAGGTCGATCAGGTCGAGCCCGCCGACCCGCGCGAACCCGAGGCGCGGGCTGACCACGCCCCAGGAGTACGGCGCCTGGAGCACGCGCAGCCCCATACGATCGGCGAGCAACGCCAACTTCATCGCGTCCTGGCGCGGCAGGCCGCGCACCGCCAGGATGAGCGCGCCGACGTCGTGGCGGTTGACCAGCGCCGCCACGTCGTCCACCCCGCCGAGCACGCGCGCGCCGTCGACGTGGGCGGGGCCGTCGGAGTCCGTACGGACGAAGCCGACCACGCGGCAGACGTGGCGCGCGTCGCGCTCGAGCCGCGCCGCCATCTCGCCGGCGTCGTGCCCGGCGCCGACGATGAGCGCGGGCTCGGCGGTCGGCGGGCGCTCGAGCCGCAAGAGCAGCCGAAACACCAGCAGGCGTGCGCCGAGGACGAACAACCAGCTCGACACCAGGAACGGCAGGACGAGCCCGCGGGCGTACAGGCGGTCGGCGAGGAGGAAATTCGCCACGACCGTGAAGACGGTCATCGCCGCGGCGGCGCGCGTGGCGGCGCTGGCGATGCGGACGCTGTTCTCGAGGCGCCCCGGATCGAACATGCCCTGCTGGCGCATGGCGAAGGCCCACCCGACGATCATCACCGTCCCCGCGGGCATCCACGGGTTCGGGAGCAGGAGTTGGGTCCACGCCGGTTGCAGGAGGTCCTGGAGGTTCGGCGCGCGCCAGAGCCAGAAGGACCACGAAAGGATGAGGGCGGCGAGCACGCAGAGCGCGTCGAGGAGGCCGAGCGCGAACCCGGTCAGGCGCCCCATCGGCGTCGAGCCGGCCTACTCGGCCGCTTCGATCGCGCTGCCCAGCGTGGTGCCGGACACGATGTTCCGGTACATCGCCGAGGCGCTGACCGCGGGCGCGAGCACCGAAGAGATGCGCCGGAAGAACCGCTCGACGTTGGTGATCGTCTTCGGCGGCACGTACACGATGTCGCCTTTCTGCAGGTACACGAGCTGCGACATGTCGCCGGCGCCGTAGATGCTCTCGACGTTGACCGTGTAGAGCTTCGGGGTGTCCATGCCGCCGCGAATGAGCAGCACGTTTCGGGTGCGCGCATCCGGGTTGATGCCGCCGGTGCGGGTGAGCGCCTCGAGGATGCTCATCTCGGTGGTGACCTGCAGCACGGCGGGGTTGTTGACCTCGCCGCAGACGACGACGCGCTGGCTCGACACGTTCGTGACGTTCACCGCCACCTGCGCGTCGATGTAGTACTCGCTGACCGCCGACTGCAGCCGTGCGAGGAGCTGCTCGTAGGTGAGGCCCGCGACGAGGATGCGCCCGACGAGCGGGTAGGAGATCGCGCCGTCGGGCGCGACCACCACGTCCATCGTGAGGTCGTCGTGTCGCCACACGGTGATGCGCATCGCGTCGCCCGGGCCGAACGTGAACGCCTCTGCGGGCGGGACGCGGAGCTCGACGTCCTGGTCCGACACGTTGGGCGCCCGCACGGTCCCTGCCGCGTACGCGGGCCCCGAGAGAAGCAGGAGCGAGACGATGACGCGCATGGCGTGCCGCGTATCTCCGTTCGCCCGCGCCGGCATTCCACTTGCGGCGGCGCGCGCGCCAGGGCTATAGCGGTCCGTCGCGCGCCGTCCGGGCTGTACGGGGCGGCGCCGGGAGCTCCATGGAACTGCTGAAGGTCTGGGCCGCGTTGCTCCGTCGGAAGTGGCTGTTCCTGCAGGCCGTGGTCTTCTTCACGGTCGGCGCGGTCGTCCTGGCGTTGGTCCTCCCGAAGCAGTACGCCGCGGCGGCGAAGGTCAGCGTCGAGAGCAGCTCGTCGTCCATGAGCATCCTCTCGGAGATGGACCTCTCGGAGATGGCGCAGTCCCTCGCGGGCGGCAGCGACGACATGCAGACCAAGATGGCGCTCGCGACGATGCGGCCCATCCTCGACGAGGTGATCTGGCGCTTGCAGCTCCGCGACATGTACGGCGAGCTGCTCCCGGCCGAGAAGCTGCTCGTGCCGGGGCTCGACGGGCAGGTGCTCGCGGCCCCGTGGATCGAGCTCGAAGAGCAGCAAGGCACCACCATCCTCGTCGTCACGTCCGTCGCGAACACGCCGGAGCTGGCCGCGCTGCTCGCGGACACCGTCGTCGAGGTGTTCCTCGCCGACAGCGTCGAGCGCGCCAAGTCCGACACGCGGGACGCGCTGACCTTCGTGAAGACGGAGCAGCAGCGCCTCAAGGTGCAGTTCGACACCGCCATGGGCAACGTCGCGGCGGCGCTCCGCGCCGAGTCGGTGATCGACCTCGACGCGGAGACCAAGGCCGCGGTGGGCCGCGCGAGCGCCCTCGTCTCGGAGATCGGCGCGGTCGAGGCGCAGCTCGCGGACCTCGACGCCCAGGCCGAGAAGCGCGCGCAGCTCAACGAGCGCGAGTCCGAAGCGCTCGTCGCCCCCGGCACGCTCGCGACCAACACGCAGGTTCGCGAGCTCCGCTCGGCGCTCACGGAGCTCCGCCTCGCCAAGGAGAAGCAGCTCCTCGACAAGACCGCCAGGCACCCCGACATCGTGCAGCTCGACAAGCAGATCGCCTCGGTCACCGCCGAGCTCCGTCAGGCGCTCGCGGAGGAACACCAGCTCGATTCCGCCGTCGAGACCCTCGGGGTGCAGTACGCCGGGCTGCGCGAGCGGCGCGCGGAGCTCCTCCGCCTCGTCGGCGAGACCGTGCAGGAAGCGGGGGAGTTCCCCGAGAAGGGGCGCCGTCTCGCCGAGCTGCAGCTCGCCGCGGACGCGACGCAGGCCGTCTACAAGTCGCTGATCGAGCAGGAGTACCAGATCGCCGTGGCCGAGGCGATGACCGTCGCCGACATGAAGAGCGTCGAGCCCGCCCGGATCCCCGAGCGCCACGACGCGCCGAAGCTCCTGGTGTTCTTGATCCTCGGCGGCTTCGTCGGCACCTGTATGGGCTTCGCGCTCGTGTTCCTGTTCGAGTACGTCGACGACAGCGTCACCACGTTCGACGACCTCCGCGAGGTGTGGCCGCTCGCCGCCCTCGGCGTCATTCCTCGATTCCGCCATCGGAAGGGCGCCAACCCGGCCACGCTCGACCCGACCGACCCGCTCCTCGAGGCCTACCGGGCCGTGCGCAACAGCATCGCGTTCGCCGGGGTCGACCAGCGGATCGACGTGCTCACCGTCACCAGCTGCGCCCCCGGGGAGGGCAAGAGCACCTTCGCGGTGCACCTCGCGACGTGCTTCGCCCTCGACGGGCACCGCGTCGTCGTGGTCGACTGCGACTTCCGCCGCCCGACGCAGCACCGCAACTTCGCCGACCTCGTCAACGATCGAGGGGTGAGCTCGGTCCTCAACCAGACCACCCCCCTCGCCGACGCGGTGCAGGCCACCCCGCTCGACAACCTGTTCGTGCTCACCTCGGGCCCGCTGCCGTCGAACCCGGGCCGGGTGGTCGAGTCCCTGCGCCTCCGGCAGGTCGTCCAGGAGCTCGCGCGGACCTACGAGATGGTGATCGTGGACGCGCCGCCGTTGCTCGCGGTGTCCGACGCCGTGTCGCTGTCGCGCGCCTCGCGCGGCACCTTGCTGGTGGTCGAGTCGGAGCGCACGACCCGGCGCATGTTGAGCGACGCGCGGGCGCGGCTCGAAGCCGGAGGCGTGGAGCCGATCGGCGCCGTGCTGAACAAGGTCCAGGAAGGGCGGACCGGCGGGTATTACCGGCAATATGCACGCCTCTACACCCAGGCTCCGGCCGCGCGTCCGGCGCCCGGCAAGAACGAGCAGGCCTCATGAGCGCGCTCTGGGTGCTCGGCGGCCTCGTCGCTCTCGTCGGCTGCGGCCCCGCCGCGGAGGACATCGCGACGGCGATCGGGTCCGACAACCCGGTCATGCGCGAAGACGGCGCGAAGATCGCACAGAACTACGATGACGAGGTGGTGGTGGCCGCCCTCGTCGGCGTGCTCGGAGACCCGAACGAGAAGGTGCGGTTGAACGCGATCGAGTCGCTCGCGACCCTCGCCGCCGAGTCGGCGGCCCCGCGGTTGATCGAGGTCCTCGGCTCGGATCCGAGCCCCAAGGTCAAGCGGGCGGCCGCGGACGCCCTCGGGCGCCTGCTCGCCAAGGACGCCGCGCCGGCGCTCGTCGCCTATGTCGAGACCTTCGGTCCGAACGATCGCGCGCAGCTCGCCGGGCTGTGGGCGCTCGGGGCCATCGGGGCCGAGGGCCTCCCGGCGGACACACGGAAGCTGACGCTCGACCTCCTCGTCGCGCGGCGCGAGGCGACCGCGGATCGCTACGTGCGCTACAACGCGTCCGCGGCCCTCCGCACCCTGCGCTGATCGCGGCGTCACCAGGTCGCGGTGGCGTTCGGCCCGTGCTCGCCTACCCACGGTAGCCCCGAGGCCTCGGGTTCGCGCGCCCCGAGCCCCGGCGACACACGCCCGGGGATCGGCCCGCGGCGCTCGGAGCGAAGGCTGATCGTCCAGGTCCATCCTCCATCCGCCAGGGTCTCGGCGCGCTCGACGCGCACGTCCCACCCGCGGTTCGTGCTCCACGCCACGCCCGTGGACCAGCGTCCGGGGTCCGGCACCGCTAGCGGCGCGTTCGGCGGTCGGTCCAGTGGTTCGACCGATCGGAGTGCGGCGACGAGCGACACGCGCGGATAGACGAGCTGGCGCGCGGTGATCGACCATCGGAGGTCGCGCGCGTCCGCTTGCATCCGAAAGGCCGTCAGGCCGACCCGATCGCCCGAAGCGTAGACGCCCCAGGCGACGAGCGGGTCCGCTTCCGGCGCGTCGAGCGGGCGGAGGGTGAGGTCCAAGCCGGCCTTCAGCGCGGGCGGAGGCCGGGCGCGCGCGGCGACGACGACCTCTTCCGCCGCGCGCTCACGGGCCGCGTCACGCGCGCGTCCCGGCCGAACCTGGACGCCACGTCGGTCGCGCGCGACGACCAGCCCGGGCGAGGCGAGGGTCTCCAGCACGGTGCGCGCGGCGTCGAGCTGCGGCGCGCGCGCGAGGGTCTCGTCGATCAAGGCGTCGACCGCCACCGCGACGCCGGCGAGGGCGGTGTCGCGCCACCGCTCGGCGGTCGCCGCGTCGACGGGCAGGCCGGACCCGGTCGCCCCGAGGAGCCGCCAGTGGACGTCGGCCTCCGCGACCACCGGCCCGAACGCCGGGTTCGCGACCGGGGAGCCCATGTGGACCTCGAGCAGGTGCTGATACCGCTCGCCGTAGTCCGGCGCCGCCGGGTGCAACGACGTGGCCACCGGGAGGGAGGCCCACAGCAATCCGGCGGGGAGCGACGGCGCGCTCATGTCGGGCACGCTACCATGCTCGGGTGTGGGCCCCGATCGCGCTCTTCGTCGGTTGGAGCCACGCGGCCGAGCCGTGGGGCGACGCCGAGCGGCACTCCGCGGACGCGGCGGACCGGGCCGAAGGGGTCGCGCGCCTGTACGGGACGCTCGACCGCGGGCCGGTGCTGGGCGACGGGGCGCCCTCCGGCGCGCTCCGTTGGGCGGTCGCGCCCCGGCTCGACGTCGCGGTGGGCGACGCGGTGCCCGTCAACAACGGCGGGCACCTGGAGCCCGGCGCGCTGAGCACGCGCACCGGGTTGACGGCCGCCGCGGCCTGGGGCCCGGCGGAGCTGCTGCTCTCCCCGGAGATCGAGCTCGACGCGCCATTCCTCGCCGTGCCCCGCATCGACGAGGCCTGGCTCGGCGTACGCGCCGGCGGGTGGTTCGCCGGCGCAGGGCGGCGCCATCGCTGGGTCGGGCACGCGCGCCATGGCGCGCTGGTGCGTGGGACCGACGCGCGCCCCCCGTGGGCGGTGGCGGCCGGCGGCGCCGGGACGTTGCCGGGCAAGGCCGCGGCCGCCGGTGTCTTCGGGGTGGGGCTCGAGGTGGGCGTCCTCGATCGGCCGCGGACCGACGTCTCGGATCCGGGCGTGCTGCTGCTCGGGCTCCACTGGGCGCCTTTGCCGGCGTTCGAGCTCGGCCTGTTGCGGCAGTCGGTGTTCGGCGGCGTGGGGCGCCCGGTCGACGTGGGCCAGCTCCTCCTCCCCACCGAGCCCCACGTGTACGAAGACCCCGACAAGCTCCTCGCGGACCAGGACGAGATGGCGGCGGTGGAGGCGCGCGTGACCCTGCCGCTGGCCGCGTGGGCCGGAGGGCCGTGGCGCCACCTCGAGATCTGGTGGACGTACGCGGGAGAAGACGTGATCGGCCGATCGTTGGGGCCGATTCCGTACCCCTCGCTCGCGGGCGTGGGGAACCTCGGCGGCGCCGAGCTCGGCGTCGGGCGGCTGACCCTGAGCGCGGAGTGGTCGCGCCTCATGGACGACACCTTCCGTTGGTACGTCGGTCATCGGGTGTACCACCTCGGCTTCACGCAGGAGGGGCGGCCGCTGGGCCATTGGGGCGGCACCGACTCGTCGACCTGGTGGGGCGCGGCGGCCTGGGACGCCGGGGCGTGGCGCGCGCGGGTGTGGGTGGACGGCGCGCGGCGGGTGGGCGTCATCGAGGCACGCAACGACAAGTTGTTCACGTTTCAAGAAGATGAGCGGATGATCCGCGGCGGGGCGGAGGTCGGGTGGTCGCCGCGTCCGGAGCTGCGGGTGGAGCTCGGCGCGTCGGTCGAGTCCCGGACCAACGAGGAGTTCGTGCCCGGCCTGGACGCCGTGCACGCGCGCGGCTGGGCCCGCGGCACCTGGACGTTCGCGGGTCAGGCGCGATGACCTGGACGGACCCGACCGCGGAGCCTGGACGGACGCCCGGCGACCTGATGATCGCGGTCGTCAGCGCGGGCTTGCTCGCAGGCGGCGTCGTGGGCGTCGTGGAGGCCGTGGTCGCGGTCGGCTCGACGCGCCCCTCGGAGTATTCGGGGTTGTTCTTCGCCCTCGTCGGCTACGGCGCGGCCGGCGCGCTGTTCGCCGCCGTCCTCGCGCCGGTGCTCGTGGGGCTCGGGCTGTGGGCGGCGCTGCCTGCGCACCGGGTGTGGGCGCTGACGTGGCATCTCGTCGTCGGGGTCGGCGGAACGGCGGTGGCGGTCGCCGTCGCCCCGCAGTGGCTCGAGCGCGAAGATGCCCGTGCCTTCGTCGCGACGACGTGCGCGGCCGGGTTCTCCGTGATCAGCGTCCCGGGGGCGTGGGCGTGGAGCGTGGTCCTGACCCGCACGCCCCTCCGGGTGCTGCCCGCATGGAAGGGCACGGCGGGGGCGTGCGCGGGCCTGCTCGTCCTGTCCGGGCTCTTCTCCTTGTCGCCGGCGCCCGGCGTGGCGAGCACCCTGCGCGCCGAGCGCGACGTGGTCCCCGGCCGGAATCCGAGCCTCGTCCTCTTCGTCGTCGACGCGGTGTCGCCCGGGATGTTGGGGGCCTACGGCGCCGCCCGGCCCACTCCGCGCATCGACGCCGTCGCGCGCGACGGGGTGGTGTTCGACCGGACGATCGCGGCCGCCAGCGCGATCGCGCCGGCGTACGCGTCGATCCTCACCGCGCAGCCGGTGCGGCGCCACGGCTGCGACGGGCGCAACGTGGAGCTGGACGAGGGCCTGCCCACCCTCGCCGAGGCCCTGCGCGACATGGGCTACCGCACCGGGGGCCTGCCGAACCACCTCGGGGTCGCGGGCGGGCTGGGCTTCGACCGAGGCTTCGACTGGTACCCGTTCCCGGCGGCGCGCTTCGGGGTGCCGGAGTCCGCGGCCCGCCTCACGGCGTGGGTCGCGGTGCGGGCCGCGTGGGCGCGATGGGGCGACGGCCCCCCGCTGGGCTCCGACGTGCACTCCGCCGATCGGCAGGCGGCCGCGGCCCTCCAGTTCATACGGGCGAACGCCGATGTTCCGTACCTCCTCGTCGTGCACCTCGGCGACCTGCGCGCGGCGCGCGCGGATCCCGAGGCCGACACCGCCTCGCAGGCCCTCCGCCGGGTCGACGCCGCGGTCGGCACCGTCGTCGACGAGCTGCTGCGGACCGGGCGTTATGCCGACACGATCCTCGCCTTTGTCGGGACGCGCGCCGCCGCCGGCGACGCGGAGCGTGTCCGCGACGGCGTGACCCTGCTCGACGCCGAGGTCCGCGTCCCCCTGATCGTCAAGCTCCCCGACGGCGAACACGCGGGCCTCCACGTGCCGTGGCAGGTCCGTACGATCGACCTCGCGCCCACGCTCGTGGACGTCGCGGGCTACGGGCCGCCGGAGGCGTGGGCGGGGCGCTCCCTCTTCGACGACGAGTTCGACGAGGAGCTCGCCACGCGGCTCCGACCGCCGCCGCCGTGGCGCGACGACGAGCCCGACGACCCCGCCGAGCCCCCGCCGAGCCCTCCGACGATCCCTCCCTGGGACGCGCACCCCGCGAGCCGCCCCGCCGTCCTCGAACAGTGGGCGGCGGGCTACCACCTCGCCGGGCTGCGGGCGCACGGCCGCGCGATCGTCCGCGCGCTCCGGATGCCCGCGGCCAACCCGCTTGGGCTCAGCGCGCGCGAGCTCTACGACCTTACCGCCGACCCCGACGAGCGGCGGGATCTGGCGGGAACAGGCTTGGAATGGGAAGAGTCAATGGTTCGGGCGCTCGACGCGCAGCTGGACGCGGCGGGCGGACAGGTTTTGGTCGCTCCAGACTCGACACCTCGGGTATACTGAGCCGTCACGTCATCAGGAGCGCGCCCCATGTTCCTCGTCCTTGCCCTTCTCGGCTGCGAGAACGACACTTCCCTCACCTTCAAGAAGGAAGACGAAATCATCGTCAACCCCGGCGCCATCAAGGGCCGCGTGTGCGACCCCTCCGGCCGCACGTGGCTGGCGGACGCGATGGCGTACGTCAACCTGGTCGACGAGGACGGCGTCATCCGCGAGGTGCGCGAGGCCTACTCCGACGCCGACGGCCGCTGGGAGCTCGCGGACCTGCCGGGCGACTCCGAGTACACCTTCTTCGTCACCTACGGCGCCACCGAGCTCGACACGCAGACGGTGTGGGTCGACAGCGGCGAGACGGTCGAGATGCCGGAGCCGGACTGCTTCGACCCGCTGAGCCTCGACGTCGCCGTCGTCACCGGCGACTACGACGACTTCGACGTCCTGCTCGACCAGATGGGCTTCGCCAACTACGAGCTCGTCGACGGCAAGGACCCCGCCACCCTCGCGGCGTTCCTGGCCGACCCGGCGGAGCTCTCCCGGTTCGACATCGTGTTCTTCAACGGTGGCTTCACCGAGGAAGACACGGTCTACAACTCGGAGGACGAGTTCGACGCCACTTGCGCCACCGCGGTGCAGAACCTCCGCGACTTCGTGACCGCCGGCGGCAGCGTCTACGCGTCCGACTGGGCCTACGACGTGGTCGAGCTCGGGTGGCCGGAGCGCCTGGACTTCATCGGCGCCGACGAGATCCGCAACGACGCGCAGCTCGGCGACTACGAAGAGGTCAACGCCGCCATCAGCGACACCTCGATGAGCGAGTTCCTCGGCAAGCAGTACATGTCGATCGACTACGACCTCCCGGTCTGGCCCCCGATGGAGCAAACCGCGCGCTCCGTGTCGGTGCACCTCACCGGCAGCGTGCCGTACTCGGACGGCCTCAACGACTACACCCTCACCTCGGTGCCGCTCCTCGCGAGCTTCAACGACGGCGACGGCAAGGTCGTGTTCTCCACGTTCCGGGTGGCGCGCAACGCCAACCAGGACATGGTGAACGTGCTCCAGTACATGATGTACAGCCTCTGATCACCCGTTCAGCGCGCGCGTAGCACGACCCATCCGCCCTTTCGGGCGACGACCTCCCACCCCGGGCCGGGTTCGCGGTAAAGGCCGCTGAGCCCGGGATGGTTGCGCGTCGTGCGCACACGGTCGAGCGCGACGGTGCTGGCCCCGATGGCGGCCATGCCCGCGCGCAGCTCGTCCGGGCCCCCGCGACGCGGGTCCTGGAGCGCCGCGGAGATCGGCTCGCTCGCGGCGAGCCAGCCGTCCTCGCGGCGCTGGTGGAACCAGGGCGTGGTGGCGATGACGGGGCCGTCCAGGGCGGGGAGATCGGCGAGCAGAGCGGCCACGGCCTGGGCGGACGGGTCGACGGTGCGCGCGGCCGGCAGGGACAGCCCCGCGCCGAGGACGGCGACGACGCCGAGCAGGGCGGGCCACGGGACGATCCACGCCCAACCGAGCAGCGCCGCGACGTGCGCGGGGAGGGCGAGCCGTGGGTTCGAGAACGCGAGCCCGAGGACGGCGCAGTGCACGGCGAGCAGGGCGAGGAGGCCCAGGGCGCGCCGATCACGTCGCCAGACGCCGAAGATGAGGCCGATGGCCCCCAGGCCGGGCACGACGCCGCCCACGGCGTGCTCGAGCGCGGCGCGCACTCCGAACGGCCAGCGGAGGAGGGTGTCGACCCCGAGCGCCCCGCCCCCCGCGCCGCGCGGTACCCCCGCGGCGATCGCGAGGTTCTCGCTCTGATCCGGCCACGGTGAGGCGCCGGCCGCCCACGCCCCGAGGAGATGCACGCCGACGGCGAGCCCGACGGGCACGGCGGCGCGGGCGCGCGAAGGCGCGTCCGGCAGCAGCAACAGGACGAGGAGCGGCACCGGCGCCGCGGTGTAGCGGACGAGCAGGGCGGCGGCGGCGGCGAGGCCGGCCGGCACCGCGCGGCCGCGCGTGGCGAGCAGGACCGCGGCGACGCTCAGCGCGGCCG
>CAMAXZ010000039.1 GCA_945862325.1 Klebsiella pneumoniae | reverse complement strand
ACGCGCCGTCGACGCGCCGCCACGCGCGGCCGCCCGCCCACGCCACCGCGTCGAGCCCCGGCCACACGCCGTCCACGAACGCGGTGACCACGGATTGAACCCGCGCCTCGTCCAGGCGAGCGAGGAACCGCGCGTCGACCGCGGCGGCGTCGATCATGGCGAGCGCGGCGCCGGGCCGCACGACGACGTTGAACGTCGCCACGCGGGGCTCGAGGAGCTGCACGAGGTGCGCGCCGGCCGCCAATTCGATCCCGCCGTCTTTGACCGGGCGCAAGCGCCCGTCCACCCACGCGGTGGTGTGCACGTCGGCGCCGGGCCCGAACAGGAGCGTCCCGGCCGACGCCGCCGCGACCGCGCCGGTCGCCATGTCGAACGCGGGCTTGGCGTCGGGCGGGAAACGGGTGTCCCATGGGAGGTCCGGCGTGAACGCGAGCGCGCGCGCGAACGCGTCCCGGGCCCCGCTGACGTCGCCCGCGCCCTGACGCGCGACACCCCGGAGAAAGAACAGGCGGGACGCGAGGCTCGCCTCGGCGGACTCGCGCAGGCACCCGAGGGCGCCCTCCGCCGCGCGAAGATCCTGCTCCGCCTTCTCGAACTCGAGGCGCGCGACGGACTTCTCGGCGCGGCCCACGAGATCGCGGATGCCGTTGTTGTCGGTCGCCGCGTCCGCGCAGGCCGCCGGCTGGTCGCGGCCGAACACGTGCAGGCCGGGCTTGGCCGCGTGGGTCGGGGCGGTGGGCTCGAGCTCCCACAGCGGGAGGTCCAGAGCCTCCGACGCCCCGATCATCGCGGGCTGAGGGTCGTCCGCGGTCAGAAGGGGGCGGTCCGCGGCGAGGGCGAGCTGAAGCGACGCGACGACGATCAACATTCGGAATTGCCCTCGAAGTCCCAACAGAAGGTCTTTGATTGGTCGGCCCGGAGCTCGATCGTGGCCTCATGCACCGTCCCACCGCCCGAGCTCTCCAGGCGCACGCGATGCGCGCCGACGGACAACGTGTGCTTCGTCGCCCCGGAGTTGCCGACGGGCTTCCCGTCGATGCTCACCTTCGACCAAGGAACCGACGACACCCGGAGGGTCCCCGAGGACGCCGGCGCGGGCGCGGGCGACGCGACCACCGACGCCGGCTCGACCTGGGCCTTCGGCGGGGCCGGAGGCGACTTCGGCGCGCGGGCGACGGCGCTCGGCTTCGCCGGAGCGGCAGGCGGCGGGTTCGACGCGGGCGGCGGGTCCCCTGCGGGCGGCGGGATCGTCGCCGGCGCCGCCCCCAGCGACAGCGCCCCCGGCGGCTTGTCGGGGGGTTCCGGGATCGGCGAGCCGGCCGACGTCGGGGCCGTGGTGGGGCTCGGGGCGGTCGCCCCGGCGGGCGCCGTCTGCGGGTCGATCGCGGGCGCTCCGTCGAACGCACCGGCGCCCCAGGCCCCCGCGACGCCGAGCGCGAGGAGCGCGCCGGCCGCCCCCACCCACCGCCAGGGCCCGGGCGCCGGGTGCGTCGCGGGCGCCGGGCCGGGCTCCGGCTGCGTCGCCGGCGCAGGGACCGCGGCGGGTGTGGCCGCTGTCGGGGGCGTCGCGGACGTCGTCGCGACGTCGCGCTCGACGCTGCCCCCCGAGCTCGAGACCGGCGGCCCCAGGGTGGGCCCCGGCGACTCGAAGGACTCCGCGCCCATGGTGCCATCTGCCGAGCCGTCGATCGACCCGAACGAGTCGCCCATCGTCTGCGCGGCCGTGGGCGCCTTCGCCGCCCGCACGGGCCGGGCGACGTCGTCCCACGCGGTGCGCTCGCCCAGCAACACCGCGCGGAGCGTGGCGCAGTCGGGGATGCGCGCGTCGCGGTCCGGCAGGATGGCCCCACGGATCGCGTGGGCGGCGCGCGGTTCGGTCGTGGGGATCGGTCGGCAGTTGCCGGACCGGATGCGGTTCCAGACGTCGAGCACGTCGTCGTCCTGGAACGCACGGTCGCCCGCGAGGAGCTCGAACAGGATGCAGCCGAGGGCGAAGACGTCCGCGCGGCGATCGACCGAGCCGGCGTCGCGGATCTGCTCGGGCGCCATGTAGTAGGCGGTGCCCATGGCGACGCCGCTCCGCGTGCGCTGCAGCGAACCGTCTTCCTCGAGGACCTTCGCCAAGCCGAAGTCCGCCACCTTGGGGACGATCCGCCCGCCGGAACGGTCGACCAGGATGTTCGCGGGCTTGAGGTCGCGATGGACGAGTCCGAGCCCGTGCGCGTGCTCGAGGGCGTCGAGGATCGCGAGGAAGATCGGCTCGACCGCCTCGAGCGGCCGCGGGCGTCCCCCGATCCAGTCCTCGAGGGTGCCGCCCTCGACGAGCTCCATCAGCAGGCCGGGCGCGCCGTTCACGTCGAGCACGTCGGTGACCGCGACGATGTTCGGGTGCTTCACCCGGGCCTGGACCCGACCCTCCTGGATCATCCGGGCCCGCACGCGATCGCCCGAGACGGCGAGCACCTTCAGGGCGTGCGACGTGTCCAGCGAGCTGTGGCGGACGCGGTACACGACCGCCATCGCCCCCTGCCCGAGGACGGACTCGACACTGTAGCGTTCGACAGTGTGGCCCGTGGACAGCACGGCCCGGACGATATCACGCGCCGCGCGGGCCCGATCTCAAGGCTCCAAGGCCCCGTCCGCCACCGCGGCGTCCCACGCGGCGCCACCAGGCACCCACGCGTCCGCGCCGAGCCCCCAGGCATGGGCGATCCAGCCCACGGCCACGGCTTGCGCGAGCGTCTGGCGTTCCGGGTCGGCGTCGCCGCACAGGCGCTCGCACAGTCCGTCGGTGTCGGACTCGAAGTCGCAGTGGCTCGCGTCGGGCATCCCGACGAGCACGCGATCGTCGTCGGCCCAGGCGCGTCCGCTGCCCGAGGCGTTGCAGGTCGACGGCTCGCCGGCCAGCACCAACGCGGGGATCTCGACGTCGTCCGCCGCGTCGACCCCGAGGTCGCCCACGTCCGTCCCGTCGAGCGTGACGAGCAGGTCGGCGGACCCTTCGGCCGCAGCGAGCAGGCTGGCGAGCCCTCCCGCGCTGTGCCCGACGAGCGCGACCGGCGCGTCCCCGACGCGCTCACGCGCCTCCGGAACCAGGTCGGACGCCAGGAACTCGCCGTTCGCAGCGTGATCGGCGAAGCTGGGGAGCGACGGCGTGACGACGAGGAAGCCCCACGACGCCGCGCGGCGCGCCGCCGACGCGTGATTGCCGGCGCCCCGCGCGAAGCCGTGCGACCACACGAGCGCGCCGAGGGGCTCGCCGTCCGGCGTGAACCAGACGACGTCCGACCCGGCGACCTCGTCGGACTCCTCGTCGACCGAGCGCGGGCCATCGCCGTCGTCGTAGTCGGCGAGCGGGAGCGGCTCCTCGGTGTCGTCGGTGTCGCCCGAGTCGGTGTCGCCCGAGTCGGTGTCGCCCGAGTCGGTGTCGCCCGAGTCCGAGGGACCGACGGCGGTGTCTTCGAATCCGACGGAGTCGGGGCTGCAGGCCAGGGCGACGAGGAGGATCACGCGCTCTGCTAAGCCGGCGGGACGGTGGTGGCGCCGAAGCAACGCGCGCGCTCCCGAACCCGTCGCCGTGCCCACAAACGCGGTAGAGGGCGCCATGGCCTCCGACACCAGCCTGTTTCGTCAGCTTCGCGCGTTCGACGCAGTCTTCTGGATCTGCATCCTCATGGAGCTCATGGAGCGCATGGCCTACTACGGCGTGCGCCTCGTCGTGCCGGTGTACGTGGTCCTGTCGAACAACGAGGGCGGACCGGGCATCTCCCACTCCGAGAAGGGCACGCTCCTGGCGCTCTGGGCCGCGACGCAGAGCTGGCTGCCCACGTTCGCCGGCGGCTTGTCGGATCGCTTCGGGTACAAGCGGACGATCGCGGTGTCGGTGCTGTTGAAGGCCGGCGGCTACGCGATGATGGCCACCGCCGACGGGTGGTGGGGCATGTTGCTGGGCACGCAGCTCCTCGCCGCTGGCACCGGGCTGTTCAAGCCCGGCATCCAAGGCACCCTGGCGCACTCGATCGCCAAAGCCCCCGGCGCCGCCTCGGTGGGCTGGGGCCTGTTCTACCAGTCCGTGAACGTCGGCGCGGCAGTCGCCGCGTTCATCCCTGCTTTTGTCCGAAAGGACCTCGGGCTCGGCTGGGGCGGCGTGTTCGCGGCGTGCTCCCTCATCGTGCTCTCGAACCTCATCCCGCTGTTCTTCTACGAAGATCCCAAGGACGAGCGGCAAAAGACGGCGGACACCCGCAGCGGCTTCGCGCTCGTCGTCGAGAGCGTGACCGAGGTGTTCACGAGCCCGGTGCTGCTCGGGTTCATCTTCATCAGCGCCGGCTTCTGGTTCGGCTTCCACCAGTTCTTCGACATGTTGCCGAACTACGTCGACGACTGGACCGACAGCTCGGGGCTCCTCGCCGGGTTGGGCGCGCTGTTCGGGCAGGAAGACTGGGTGGCCGCCGGCCGCGCCGGGACGAACATCGACCAGGAGCGCCTGCTCAACCTCAACGCCATCCTGATCATGACGACGATGTTCGTCGTCGCGTGGCTGTCCTCGCGACTGAGCACGCTGGGAAGCACGATGCTCGGGATGGGCATCGCGAGCCTCGCGATGCTCGCGTTCGTCTGGACCGCGGACGTGGGCGTGGTGCTCGCGGGCGTCGCGGCCTTCACCGTCGGTGAGATGTTGAGCTCGCCGAAGCGGCAGGAGTACATGTCGTCGCTCGCGCCCCCGGGCAAGCGGGCCTTGTACCTCGGCTATGCGAACATGCCCGACGGCATCGGCTGGGTGCTCGGCAACCTCGTCGCCGGCGCCGCGTACGAGGAGAAGGGCGACAAGATCAACCTCGCCCGCCGGCTCCTGACGGAGCGAGGCGCGGACGACGCGGTGCGGGCCGCGGAGGCCTGGATCACCGGAGCGCGGAGCGGCGCCGTGCCGGAGTCCGCCCTCGCCGAGCTCGCCAAAGCCGCGGAGGCCCCGACGCCCGCCGCGGCGCTCGACGCCTTGTCCGCCCTCCAGGGTGACGCCCTCGTCGACCGCCTGGCCGCGGTCCTGCCGCGCGGGCAGGTGCTCGAGTTCACCCTTCGCGCCTTCCCGAGCCTGCCGGACGGCGCGCCGATGACCGCTGCCGGCCTGCGCGACTGGTTGTACGCGGTCTACCAGCCGGGTCAGGTGTGGTGGACCTTCATCGCGATCGGGCTGCTGAGCACCGTGGGGATGGCGCTGTACGACCGTTGGGCGCGCGCCCGCGTCGCCGCGTCTCAGGCGTCGGCGGCCTAGAACCCCTCGGTCTGGAACGCCTCGGCGAAGAGCGAGCCCACGCGCGCCCAATGGCGCTCCGACGACGGCGCGTCGTAGACGGACATGTCATCCATCGCGAACCCGTGCAACGCGCCCGGGTAGAGCTCGATCTCGTGGCGGACCCCGGCGGCGGTCAAGGCGCCCCCGAGGGTGACGCAATCCGCCGCGGTGCACGACGCGTCCTTGTCGGCCACGGCGAAGTAGCACCGCGCCCGGATCCGGTTGGCGCGGAGGTGCGGGCTCGCCGAGTCCGCGCGCACCAGCCCGCCGCCGTGGATCGACGCCATCGCGGCGGCGCGATCCCCGAGGTGCGACGCCAGGTAGAACGCCTGCCGGCCTCCCATGCAGTAGCCGAGCAGCCCCACCGGCCCCGCCACGACGCGCGGGTCGGCGTGCAGGGCGGCGATCAGCGCGTCCGTGTCCGCGGCGACCACGGCCGGGGTCACGGCCCCCATGAGCCCCTGCACCCGCGCGCGCTCCGACGGGTCGCCGAAGGTGGTGCGCGGCTCGAACGGCTCGAAAGGCCCGGCGCGCCAGTAGAGGTTCGGCACCGCGACGACGTACCCGAGCGCCGCGAAGCGCTCGGCGATGGCGGTGAGGGTGGGTCGCACGCCGAACGCGTCCATGGTGAGGATCACGAGGGGCGCGGGGCGGTCCGCGAACACGACGACCCCGTCGCCCTCGCCGTCGGGGGTGGGGAAGCGCAACGGCTCGAGGTTCATCGGATCTCCGGGGCAGAAGGGGCGCACGGCAGCACCAGCCGAGCGGGTGCCACCTCATACATCACGGAGGGCGCGGCCCAAGGCGCGCACCCCTGACCGGTACACGCGCGCCAGGCCACCGGGTAGCGGGTGCCGTCGGCGTCGGTGCGGATCACCCACTCCACGGCGTCCGGCGCGACGACCGCGCAGTCCGCCTGCAACGCCTCGACGCGGAGCGGGCCCCCGACGGGCGACGCGACGGCGCCGAGCGCGGCGGCCATCTTCGGGAACCGCTCGGGAAACTCGGTCGGCGCGCAACTGTCGTCGGCGGCGAGGGCCAGCGTGTCGCCGTCGGCGCGCGCGCCGGCCACGACCACGTGCGGCTCTTCGTAGCGCGCGCACGTGCGGAGGCGGACCTGGGTCGTGTCGATGACCGGCTCACCGGCCTTCCAGGCCGCCTCGTAGACCAGGACCCCGGCGCCCGACCGCCACGTCCAGACCCCGTCCGCCTGGTCGTCGGCGTAGCGACCCTCGACGTTGACGGTCCCGTTCGGATGCCGGCCGACGTACGCGCCGTGTCGCGCGCCGCGCGCCCAGGGCGTCTCGGACACCACCACGTCGTCGCGCCACACGCGGGACACCCCGTCGAGCGCGCCGTCGCGCCACTCCTCGTGCCACATCACGGCCTTGCCGACCGTGCGACGGCGAGGGCCCTGAAGGCGGCCGGCCGGGTCGCGGCACTCGAAGAGCACCGCCCCGGTCTCGTCCGCGGTCGTACGCGCCTCGCTCCCCTCGGGGCAACGCGGCGCCGCGTCGCATCCCCCGAACAGAGGGAGCAGGAGCGCGACGATCACTCCGCCGCGGCGGAGTCGAGGAGCGAGGCTTGGTTTTCGCCCATGACGACCGTCGAGACCGCGCGCGCGTCGCCGTCGAAGCCGCTCGGGGCGCCCAGCTCGGCCGCGGACTTGCTGGCGCCGCACCACACCTTGACGGTGACCGGGGTGTAGATGCCGCCGGTGATGCCCGACACGATGAAGTTGATGACCGACAGGCTGGTCTGCACCTTGGTCACCTTGCCGCCGCACATCCGGCTCGCGTCGAGCGGATTGTCGAACATGAACAGCCCCCCGATGACGCCGTGGCGCCACTGGGTGACCGTCGGCGCGCCGGTGGACTCGGCGGCGTCGAACACGATGACCTGCCGGTAGCAGCCGCTCAGCGAGGCGGCGAGCAAAGTGAGGAGGACGAGGTTGCGCATGGGGGCTCCTGGGGCGGAGTGTACAACGACGCGACGCCGCGGCACAACCGCCGCGCCAGCGCGGTGTACGAGCGCGCACGCGCGTGCGACACTCCCCCGCCCAAGGAGTCCGCCGTGCTCGCCATGCTCTCGTGCGCCAAGTGCAACGCGGGGAATCCGCCGGACGCCGTGGTGTGCCGCGTGTGCGCCGGCCCCTTGCACGAGGACGTGTCGCCCCTCGAGGCGATCAACCGCAACGCCGGCGACCCCGAGGTCATCCCCGCGGCCGTTCGAACCGAGCACACCCTCGGGAGCCCCGTCCGAGCCTGGTGGAAGCTGTGGTGGCTCACGCTGCGGGAGCCGGACGCCAAGCGCAAGAAGCTCCGCAACGCGGCACTCGCCGAGCGCCGCCTCTGGGTGCACACCGGCCTGAGCGCCCCGGGGATGCACACCGTCAACGGCATCGGCACCACCACGTACGGTCACTACCAGGACCGCGGCGGCACCTACATCGGGACGATCTGGTTCGTCGTCGTGTTCGTGCCCATCTTCCCGATCTCGAGCTGGCTGATGTCGTCCGCGGGCGACAACCGCTACTACTTCCTCGGCAAGGTGCCGCACCCCCCGCCCGCGTTCATCACCTTCGGGGTCGTGTGGGGGTTGGCGGCGGCCGGCGTTCTGGCGACGATGGCGCAAGGCATCCGCGACTCCGCCTACGGCGACGTCCTCGTGTACAACGGCTTCTCCGTGCCGGTAGAGGTCGAGGTCGGCGGGCAGGCTCGGTCCGTCGGTCTGCGCGAAACCGCCTTGTTCGCCGATCTCGCGCTGGGCAACGTCTACGGGGTCGCGCGGCGCGAGGCGCGTACGGTCGACACGCAGGAGATCGCGGTGTCGAGCGACACCACGGTGTGGAACGTGGCCGGACGGGGCGCCCTGGCGACGATGGACGTCGTGTACGGCCCGGGCGTCGGCGCCGACCCTCGCCTCGAGCCGAGCGCGGTGTTCCGTACGTCCGCGGACTTCCGCTTCACCGAGCCGCCCGCCAGCATCAGCTCGAGCACGAGCACCACGCACCGGAGCTACCTCGACAACCTCATCGACGAGTCGGAGGTCGGGCTGGAGGACGCCGCCGCATGGCTGGGCGTGCAGAGCGCGGCGGTGGCCGAGCGCGTGTTGCGCGCGGAGCTCACGGTGAACCCGGGCAACGTCGGGGTGCTGACGTCCCTCGTGTCGCTCGGCGTGGTGGAGTCGGAGGAGCAGGCGACGATGTGGGAGCAGGCGATCGCGGCCGCGCCCGACGACGTCGACGTGCACCGCGCCTACCAGGACACCCGTCCGCACGACGAGGCCCTCGTGTCGACCTACCGGGAGCGCGTCGCCCGAGCGCCCGCCGCGGCAAACCTCTACCTCCTCGCCCGGGTCATCGACGACGACGCGGAGAGCCGCGTGTTGTGCGGGCGCGCCGTCATCAACGACCCCGAGGCCCCCTGGTGCTACCGCGCGCTGGCGTGGCTCGACACGAAGGCGGGCCTCTTCGCAGCGGCCGAGGCCAACCTCAAGCGCTTCGCCACCCTGCGGCCCGACGACGCCGACGAGGTCGTCGAGGACCGGCTGCGCCTCGCGCGCCTCCTCGGACGCCCGGTCGAAGACACGATCGCGGCCCTCGACCTCGACGAGGACTGGGCCGACCGGCTCCGCGCCGAAGCGGACCCGAGCACGATCGACGCCGTCAGCGTTCGTCTCGGGGCGGCCACGGCCGGCAGCCCTTCGCCGGCCGACGCCTACCGCAGCTTCGCGGTGAACCTCGCCGGCGGTCGGATCGACGCGGCGCGCGCGGCGCTTCGGGCCACCGCCCTCGACGCGAGCGCCACCGCGGCGACCCGCCTCACGCTCGAGTCGTCCGACGGGGGCTCCCGCGAGGAGCTCGCGACCGTGCTCGCCGAGGAGCTGTGGCGGCTCGAGCCCCCGCGCCAGGTGCTCGCCGTCGCGATCCGCCGCGCCTTGCGCCTGCCCGCGGCGGAGCACCCCGTGGTCGACACCCTCGCCGTCGCCGACGGTCCGAGCTCGGCCAAGGTCCTCGCCTTGCCGCCGCGGGACGACGCGGCCCTGGACGCGCTCGTCGAGACGCTGTCGCCCGCGGAGCGGCCGTGGGCCCTGCTCGCCAGCGCGTGGCTCGCCGAGGCCGACGGCGACCTCGATCGCGCGACCGCGCGAAAGACAGCCGCGAAGCCCTATCTGCTGCCGGGGCGGGACCCGTGGGTGCGGTAGCGCCCTTCAGCCGACCCGCAGGCGCGCGCCCAACAGGATGCGCTCCACCAGCTCGCCGAAGGAGATCCCCACCTGCCCGGCCGCCATCGGCGAGAGGGAGGTCTCCGTCATGCCCGGGAGGGTGTTGATCTCGAGGAACCAAGGGACGCCCTGGCCGTCCACGATGAAGTCCGCCCGCGCGACGCCCGCGAGGTCGAGCGCGCGGTACGCCGCGACCGCCGCGGTCTGCGCGCGCCGCGCCACGGCCTCGGGGATCGGCGCCGGCACGACGTAGCGGGTCAGCCCCTTCGTGTACTTGGCCTCGAAGTCGAACATTCCGGACTCCGGGACGATGGCCACCACGGGCAGCGCGTGCCCGTCGAGCACCGCGACCGTGATCTCGTCGCCGGCGACGAACTGCTCGAGCAGCACCTCGGGGCCGAACCCCATGCAGTACAGCAGCGCGCTCTCGAGCTCGCCGGCGTCGGCGCACTTGCGGATGCCGAGGGTCGAGCCGCCTTCCGGCGTCTTCGCCATGACGGGGAACGCCACGTCCTCCGGGAACGGATCGCCCTCGCGCCACACCATGTCGCCCGGAAGCGCGATCTCGGGGAACCCCCTCAACATCCGCTTCGTCGCGATCTTGTCCATGGCGACCGCGGAGCCGCGCACGCCGCTGCCGGTGTACGGGACGCGCATCACCTCGCAGAGCCCCTGGACGCAACCGTCCTCGCCCAGCGGCCCGTGCAACGCCAGCCACGCCACCGTCACTCCCGAGGCGCGCAGCTTCTCGGGGAGGTCCGCGCCGACGTCGATGTCGACCACGTTCCAGCCGCGCTCCCGCAGGGCCTTCGAGACCGCCGCCCCCGACTTCAGGGAGATCGGCCGCTCCGGCGAGATCCCGCCCATCAACACCCCGACCACGTCCGTGCTCTTGTCCATGTGCGCTACCTCCCGCCCCGTCCGGGCGGCAAAAGACGTTCGACCAGCTCGATCCCCGTGGCCACCTGCACGCGCTCGCGCGCGGCTTGCAGCAGGAGTCGGATCTGCCGCGGCGTCGCGTCGCCGCGATTCACCAGGACGCGAGGGTCGTCCTCCCCGAGCGCCGCGCCGCCGAGCCGAAGCCCCGCGAGGCCCTGCGCGCGCAGGAGCTCCGCCAGATCCCTCCGCTTGATCGGGAGGAACGCCTGACCCGCCCGCGGCGCCCAGGGCAGCTTCGCGGGCGCGAGCCACGCGCCCACGACGATCGCCTTCGGATCGGGCTCGGCCGCCTCGACGTCCTCGATCGAGCGCCCGCGAAAGCGACGTTGACGGACGATCATCGGGGCGAGCCACCCCTCCTCGACCGCGTCGCCGAGCGTGCCCGGCGCGCGAGAGAGCGCCTCGAAGCCGGGGCGCCGCCCCACGAGCGCGAGAGGCGCGGACGCCCCGACGTACAGCCCGTGCGCGGCCGCCTCGACGCGCTCGAAGCCGGCGCCGAGGCGCAGCACCACGCCGTTGAGCCCGGCCTCGGGCGGGAGGGCGTCCGAGAACGGAGGAAGCACGCGGATCGTGCGCTTCTCCGCACGGGATGCGCGCACGAGCGCCACGAGCGCGGCCTCGTCGTCGACCTCCACCCACCGCTCGCACGCGCCCGGCGCGGCGCGGAGCGGGAGGTGCCGGCCAATCGGCTCCTCCTCCCGGTCCACCCGCGGCTCCGGCTCAGGCACCCACACCGCCGAGGGTCGCGCGCAGGCGCTCGGCGAGCGCGCCGCAGACGCGGTTCACGTCGCCGGCGCCGAGGGTGATCACGAGGTCGCCCGGCCGCACGACGCGCGTGAGGTGCTCCACCGCCATGTCGAGGTCGGCCACCACCGCCACCGACCGGTGGCCCTGCTCGGTCATGCCCTGCGCGAGCCGCGTGTGATCCACCCCGTCGATCGGAGCTTCTCCCGCCGCGTACACCGGACACACCACGACGTGACCCGCGTCGTTGAACGCTCCGCAGAAGTCGTCCGCGAGGTCCGCCACGCGCGAGTACCGGTGCGGCTGAAAGACAGCCACGATCCTCCGGCCTTCGTAGCCCGCGGCCGCGGCCGCGAGCGTCGCGCGGATCTCCACGGGATGGTGGCCGTAGTCGTCGATCACGAGCACGCCGGCGACGTCCGCGCGCTCCGAGAAGCGACGATCGACGCCGGTGAACCCCTCGAGCGCCGCCTGCACCCGGTCGAACGGGATGTCGAGCTCCAGCGCGACCGTCGTCGCCGCGAGCGCATTCGCGACGTTGTGTCGGCCGGGCACCGCCACGCGCAGCTCGCCCAGCTCCACCTCGCGCGACCACACCCGGAACGACGTCGTACGACCCTCCTGCCGGATGTGCGTACCGCGCACCTCCGCCTGCGGGTTGAGGCCGTAGGTGACGAAGCGCCTGCGCAGGCGCGGCAGGGTGCGCTGGACGACCGGGTGATCCAGGCACGCCACGGTGAACCCGTAGAAGGGCACGCGGTTGGCGAACGCCACGAACCCGTCGACCAGCGCGTCGAAGCTGCGCCAGTGCTCCATGTGCTCGGGGTCGATGTTCGTGATCACCGAAACCGTGGGATGGAGCAGGAGGAAGCTGCCGTCGCTCTCGTCGGCCTCCGCGACGAGGTAGTCGCCGCGGCCAAGCCGTGCGCTGCTCCCGAAGGCGTCCAGGCGGCCGCCGATGACCACGGTCGGGTCGAGCCCCGCCTTGTGAAGGCACGTCGCGAGCATCGATGTCGTGGTGGTCTTTCCGTGGGTGCCGGCGACGGCGAGGCCGTACTTGAGCCGCATCAGCTCGGCGAGCATCTCCGCGCGCGGGATGACCGGGATCTTCGCGGCGTGCGCAGCCGCGATCTCCGGGTTTCCGTCGGCGATCGCGGTCGAACGCACGACCACGTCGACGCCGGCGATGTGCTCCGCGCTGTGGCCGATGAGCACGCGCCCGCCGAGCTTGCGGAGGCGCTGAACGACCGCGCTCTCCTTCTGGTCGGAGCCGCTGACCGAGAACCCCATGTTGAGGAGCACCTCGGCGATGCCCGACATGCCGCTGCCGCCGATGCCGACGAAGTGGATCCGCCCGAACTTGCCCCGGAACATGCTCAAGCCCCCGTGAGCGCCGGGGACTGGCCCGGCGCGCGTTCATCGGCGTTGGACGTGGCGCGCTGCGTGGCCTCCGCGGACACCGAGAGCATCACCCCCACCGCCGCGAGGTTCACGATCATCGCGCTGGCGCCATAGCTCATGAAGGGGAGCACGAGCCCCTTCGGCGGGACCATGGAGAGCGCGACCCCGAGGTTCATGCACGCTTGTCCCACGATCATGATCGTGAAGGTCTGGGCGAGCAGCGCGCCGAACAGGTCGGGCGCGGTCGTCGCGATGCGGTAGCCCCGCCACGCGAAGGCGGCGTACAACGCGAACAGCACGAACATGCCGATCAGGCCCGTCTCCTCCCCGTACACCGCCGCGATGAAGTCGTTGTGGGGCTCCGGGAGGAACTCGAGCTTCGCCACGCTGGCCCCGAGGCCTTGCCCCACGACGCCGCCGTGGTGGAAGGCCAGCAACGACTGGCACACCTGGTAGCCGTCGCCCGAGCAGTCCTGGAACGGATCGAGGAAGGAGGTCAATCGCTTCACCCGGTACGGCTCCGCGATCGCGACGACCGCGAGCCCCAGCGCGCCGAGGCCGCCGAGACCGGCGATCCACGCGAGCGGCAGACCGGCCAGCACGACCACGACGAAGCTGAGCACGCAGATGACCGCGAAGCTGCCGAAGTCCGGCTGCATCAGGATGAGCGCGAGCGGCAGGGCGAGGCCCACCGCCACGGTGCCGAGCACCACGGGATCGTCGGCCCGGCCGCGGTTGCGCGCCATCCACCAGGCCACCGTGACGACCGCCCCCATCTTCACGAACTCTGCCGGTTGGAAGCTCATGCCGAGCACGCGGAACCAGCGCGTGGCGCCGTTGGCGCTGTGCGACACCCCGGGCACCCAGACGAGCAGGAGCGCGGCGATGCCCAACCCGAAGATCCAGGGGATGAAGCGGCCGAGCTTCCGGTACGGGACGACGGCCAGGGCGCGCATGCACGCGAGGCCCATGCCCGTCGCGACGGCCTGCTTGAGGAGGTGCGCGTATGGGCGGCCGGCGAGCGCGTCCTGGTACGACGACGCCGAGTAGACCATCGCCAGCCCCAAGAGGACCATGCCGAGCGAGAGGATGAGGAGCTGGACGTCGTAGCGGCGGTTCATGCGGGCAACCCTTCCACCGCCGCGCGAAACGCCGCGCCTCGGTGTTCGAAGTTTGAGAATTCGTCGAAGCTCGCGCAGGCGGGCGACAGCAGCACCGCGTCGCCGGACCGCGCGAGCCCGTGGGCCGCGCGCACCGCGGCGGCGAGGGTGTCGGCGTGGTGGACCGCGACGCCCCCTCCCTCGAGCACGGTCGCGATCGCGGGCGCGGCCGCCCCGAAGCAGACCACCCCGCGGAGAGCGCGGCAGCGCTCGACGAGCGCCTCGTACGGCGCGCCGGCCTTGCCCTGGCCGCCGAGGAGGACCACCGTCCGCGGCGCGTCGGTCGCCGCGAGGGCCACGAGGGTGCTGTCCACGTTGGTCGCCTTGCTGTCGTTGATCCAGGTGATCCCCGCACGTTCGGCGACGCGCTCCAGGCGGTGCGGCAAGCCTTCGAGGCGATCGACGCGCAGGTCGGCGCGCCAGAGGCCGCCACACAGCGCGAGGAGGCACGCGGCGGCGAGGTTCTGGACGTTGTGCCCGCCGGGCAAGGCGAAGCCGCGCACGTCCACGGGGCCCGGGTCGTGGACCCCGGTGAACCGCAGGCACCCGGGCTCCACCACGACCCCCGGAGCGCCGCCGAGGAACAAGCGCGCGCCGGGCTCGTCGGCGGCGAGCCGCAGGACGCGGGGGTCGTCCGAGGGGACGATCGCGTGATCGTTCGGGCCCATCCGGGCGAACATCCTGCACTTGTGCGCGCCGTACTCGTCCATCGTGCCGTGCCGCTCGAGGTGGTCCGGCGTCAGGTTCAACACGACGGCCGCCCGGGGCCGAAACGCGCCTGGGAGCTCCATCATGTACGAGCTCACCTCGACGGCGCACACCTCCACATCGAGCCCCACGGCCTCGCTCAGCGGCCGACCGAGGTTGCCGCCCACGAACGTCCGCATGCCGGCGTGCTCGAGGAGCTGCCCGAGCAGGTGGGTGGCGGTGCTCTTGCCGTTCGTGCCGCTGATCGCGAGGATCGGCGCGTCGATCCACGCGGCGGCGAACCCGAGCTCGCCGATGGTGGGCACGCCCGCGGCGATGGCCGCGGCCACGTCGGGCTGCGACGCGGCGACGCCGGGGGACACGATCACGAGGTCCGCGGCGAGGAAGTCGGCACGGTCGTGCGCGCCGAGGCGATGTTCCGCGCCGTCCACCCGCGGGGCGTCCGACCGGGCGTCGGTGCAGGTCACCCGCGCGCCCTTGGCGAGCGCGAGCCGGGCCGCGGCCACGCCGGAGCGCGCCAGGCCGACGACGAGCACACGCCGCCCCGCGAGATCGCGAGCCGCCGCGGCGGCGCGGGCGTGACGGGCGAGCAGGTCCGGGCTCACGACGGGCTCCTCAGCGCAGCTTCAGGGTGGAGAGCGCGACCATGGCGAGCAGGGCGGAGATGATCCAGAAACGGACGATGATCTTCGGCTCGCTCCACCCTTCCTTCTCGAAGTGGTGGTGGATCGGCGCCATCAGGAACACCCGCCGCCCGGTGCGCTTGAACCAGAAGACCTGGATCATCACGGACAGCGCCTCGAGCACGAAGATCCCGCCGACCAGGGCGAGCAGGATCTCGTGCTTCGTGATGACCGCGACGCTGCCGAGGGCGCCGCCGAGCGCGAGGCTGCCGGTGTCCCCCATGAACACCTGCGCGGGGTAGCAGTTGTACCAGAGGAACCCGAGCCCCGCGCCGACGATCGCGGCGGCGAACACCGTCAGCTCCCCAGCGCCCTCGACGCGCGGGATCATGAGGTAGGCGGCGTACTCCGAGTGACCCGCCACGTAGGCGAGCACGGCGAAGGTCGCGCTGCTCGTCAGGGTCGAGCCGATCGCCAGCCCGTCGAGCCCGTCGGTGAGGTTCACGGCGTTCGACGCGCCGACGAGCACGAACACCGCGAACGCGATGTACACCCACCCGAGCACGTCCGGCGCGCCCGTCCACAGCTCCGCGAAGTCGATGACCGGGTGCTTGTAGAACGGCACGTGCAGCGTGGCGTCGATGATCCCCGTCATGTACGCCGCGCCGAACACCGCGCCGGCGATCGTCGTCTGGGCGAGCAGCTTCCACTTGCCCGCGAGGCCGTCGGCCTTCTTCTCGTTGATCTTCTTCCAATCGTCGTAGAAGCCGATGCAGCCGTAGCCGAGGGTGATCGCCACCACCATCCAAGGGAGCGGCGTCGTGAGGCGCGCCCAGAGCAGCGTGGCGAGCGCGATGCCACCGAGCATCACGAGCCCGCCCATTGTCGGTGTTCCGACCTTGTTCTCGAGGTGCTGCTGGGGCCCGTCGGTGCGGATGATCTGCTCCATCTTGCGACGCCGCAGCCACCCGATGAACCCGGGGTAGGCGACGTAGCAGACGATGAGGGCGCTCACCATCGCGCACGCGGCGCGGAAGCTGATGTACCGGAAAACGTTGAGCGGGCCTTCGGTCTCCGCGAGCAGGTGGTACAACATTCAGGCTCCTCCCCCGGCGGGGGCCCGCAAGGCGTCGATCACGCGCTCCATGCGCGCGCCCCGGCTGCCTTTCACGAGTACGCTCGCGCCGCTGGGCCAGGTGTGGGCTTCGGCGGTCGCGAGCGCCGCGGCGTCAGCGTAGGCGCGCACCCGCGGCGCGCCGAGCTCCTCGGCCGCCCGGCTCATCCGCGGGCCCGCCACGAGCACCGCGTCGAGCGGGAGGGCGAGCGCGCGCTCGAGGACTTCGCGGTGGGCGGACGCCTCGACGGCTCCGAGCTCCAGCATGTCGCCGAGGACGGCGAAGCGCGGCGCGGGGAGGGCGGCGAGCGTGCGGAGCGCGGCGTCCATCGACGTCGGGTTGGCGTTGTACACGTCGTCGATGACGAGGAGGCCGGCGATGCGGGCCACGCGGTTGCGCGCGCCCTCCGGCGCGTACCGACCGAGCGCCGGGGCCATGGTGGCGACCGGCACGCCGAGGGCGAGGCCCACGGCCACCGCCGCGGCGGCGTTGGTCGCGAGGTGGGCGCCTGGGGTGTCCAGGGTCGCCTCGACGTCGCCGAGCGCCGTCACCACGCGCAGGCGCGTCTGGAGGGCGGCGGCGTCGACCGCCACCGACGCGAGGCGGGCGTCGGCGTCGGGGTGGGCCCCGAAGGTGACCCGGCGCACGCCGGCGGGGATGGGCATCGCGGCGATGCGGGGGTCGTCGAGGTTGACGACACACACGTCGCCCGGGCGGGCCCCGTCGAACAGCTCCTGCTTGGCGAGCGCGACCCCGTCGATGGACCCGCAGCCCTCGACGTGGGCCTCGCCCACGTTGGTGATCAGCCGCACGTCCGGCGCGCCGATCTCCTGCAGCAGCGCGATCTCGCCGCGGTGGTTCATCCCCATCTCGAGCACCATCGCGTCGACGGCGCTCGGCATCCCGAGCAGGGTCAGCGGCACCCCGATGTGGTTGTTGAGGTTCCCGGCCGTGGCGTGCACGTGACCGAGGGCGCGGAGCACCTCCGTCACCATCACTCGGGTGCTGGTCTTGCCCGCGCTCCCGGTGATCGCCACTACCGGCCCCACGAAGGCACGGCGCGCGGCGCGCCCGAGGTCCTGGAGGGCCACGAGGGGGTCGTCGACGAGCACGGCGCCGAGCGGCCAGCCCTCCGGGACGTGCCGCGCGACCGCGCCGGCGCACCCCGCCGCGGCGACGTCGGGCAGGAAGGTGTGCCCGTCGAACCGCTCCCCGGCCAGCGCGACGAACCACGCGCCGGGCTCGAGGCGACGGGAGTCGGTCACGATCGGGCCCGCGGGGCCGTCGGCGTGGAGGCGCCCGCCGGTGGCGCGCGCGATGGCCTGCGCGTCGACGTTCATGGGGCCCCTCCGCCGGCGAGCGCCTCGCGCGCGACCGCGCGATCGTCGAACGGGAGCACCCGGTCGCCGATGGTCTGGGTCGCCTCGTGCCCCTTCCCGGCCACGAGCACGACGTCGCCCGGCCGCGCCGCCGCGATCGCGGCCCGGATGGCGGCGGCGCGATCGAGCTCGACGGTGTGCGGCGCCGCGCCGACCCCGGGGAGGATGTCGGCGACGATGTCGAGCGGATCCTCCGATCGAGGATTGTCCGCGGTGATCCAGCAGTGGGCGCTGCGCGCCGCCGCGGCCGCGCCCATCAGCGGGCGCTTGCCACGGTCGCGGTCGCCGCCACAGCCGAACACGGTCAAGACGCGCGCCGCGCCGACCGCGCGCAGCTCGTCGAGCACCCGCGCGAGCGCGTCGTCGGTGTGGGCGTAGTCGATCAACACCGTGATCCCTCGATCGTTCGGGACCGCCTCCAGGCGGCCGGGGATCGCGGGGATGGTCGACAGGCCGACCGCGCACGCGTCGAGCGGGACGCCGAGCGCCAGGGCGGCGCCGAGCGCCCCGAGCGCGTTGTCGACGTTGTGACGCCCGATCAGCGGCAGGTGGGCCTCGAACGCGCCGAGCGGGGTGACCCACCGGGCGGTGGTGCCCGCGGGGCTGTGGACCTCGGCCTCGGCGCGCAGATCTTCGCCGTTGAACCACCAGATCGGGCGGTTCGTCGGGGCCATGCGGACGGCGGCGGGGTCTCGCGCGTTGAGCACCGCCGTGCCGTCCAGCAGCTCGTGGAAGAGGCGCGCCTTCGCGGCCGCGTAGGCGTCCATCGTGCCGTGCCAGTCGAGGTGGTCGCGCGTCAGGTTCGTGAACACAGCGGCTTTGAACACGATTCCATCGCAGCGATGTGCCGCGAGCCCGATGCTCGAGGCCTCCATCGCGACGAGCCCCACGCCGGCGTCGCGCATGGACGCGAGGAGCCCCTGCGTGGTCGGGGCGTCCGGCGTGGTGTGCGCTGCAGGAAGGCGCGTGTCGTCGATGAAGTGCCCGGTCGTACCGATGATCCCGGCGCGACGCCCGGCGGCCCGCGCCATCGCGGCGAGCAGGAAGGAGGTGCTCGTCTTGCCGTTGGTCCCCGTGATGCCGACGACCGGTACGGCCCGCGCCGGGTGTCCGCGCCAGGCGGCGCTCAGGTGCGCGAGGGCCGCGCGCGTGTCCGCCACGCGGATGACCGTGACTCCGGCCGGCGCGACCACGGGGCGCTCGACCACGACCGCGGCGGCGCCGTGCAGGGCCGCGACGCGGTCGTGCCCGTCGACGCGGGCGCCGCGGATGGCCACAAAAACGGCGTCCGCCGCCGCGTCCGCGTCTCGGTCGGTGACCGTGGACACGGCACGGTCGGTCGTGCCCGACACGTCGAGCGTGGGGACCGCGTGAAGGAGGTCGGAGAGGCGCATGAGGATGACGGCGGGGGAGGGAGGGGGCGCCAGGTGGACGGGCTCGACCGTTCGGCTCAGCGGGGGTGGATGCTGCGGAGCGGCGGACGGCGTGGAGGGGCGGGTGGCGGCGGGGGAGGAGTGCGGCCACTCGAGGGGGGAGGAACGCCCCGAGGGGGGAACCACGCGCGTGAGAGCCGGGGGGCGCGTGGGGCGCGCCGTGTCTCCGCGTGAGGTCGTTCCCGCCCACCTGGCGGGGAATCGGAAGTGCGAGGAGTGAAAAGATCGGGAGCGAGAATCAGTTCAAGACGATGCGTACGGGCTCGCCGGGCGCGACGATGGCGCCCGCCGGGGGGGATTGTTCGGTCACGCGACCGTACCCGTCGACGCGCAAGGCGACGCCGGCCGGCTCGAGAGAGCCGAGCGCGTCGCGCAAGCTGCGCCCGGTGAGGTCGGGGAGCACCCACCGCCCGTCCGCGGTCGCGGCGAGGGTGAGCGGGGCCGGCGGGACGTACGGGCGCACCGCCGGCGGCGGCGCGGGAACCTGGATCTTCTTCGTCGGATCCGCGGGATCCGGAACGCTGACGGTCGGCGGGTCCGCCTCGATCCCCAGGTAGCGCATCGCGAACGCGCCGACCTCGGCGAAGACCGGCGCGGCGACGATGCCGCCGTACTTGGAGCCGACCGTCGGCGTGTCGATGCTGACCGCGACCGCGATCTCCGGGCGATCCGCCGGGATGTACCCCACGAACGAACCGATGCGCTTGGTCGGGCTGTACACGCCGCCTTCGACCTTCTGCGCCGTGCCGGTCTTGCCCGCCACGCGGTACCCCGGCACGCGCGCGCGCGTTCCGGTGCCTCCTTCCTCGATCACCGTCTCCATCATGCGCGAAACCGCGCGCGCGACCTCGGCGTCGACGACCCGGCGATCCACGCGCGGCTCGCGGACGATGGGCGTGGCGTCCGGGCCCTCGAGCACCGCGTCCACCAGGTACGGCGCCATCCGGACGCCGTCGTTGGCGATGGTCGCCACCGCCGACGCGAGCTGCACCGGGGAGCTCGTCATGCCTTGGCCGAACGCGGTCGTCGCGAGCTCGATCGTCCGGATGTTCGCGGCGGTCCGCAGCGAGCCCGCCACCTCGCCGGGGAGCCCGAGGCCCGAGGACCGCGCGAAGCCGAAGTCGCGCAGATACTGGAGCAACGGCCCCGCGCCAAGTTGGAAGCCGATCTTGGCGGTGCCGATGTTGCTCGAGTACTTGATGACTTCGGTGACCGAGATCACACCCTTGGGGTGGTCGTCGCGGATGGTGCGCCCGCCGATGAACCACGAGCCCAGCTCGCAGTCCACCATCGTGTCGGGCGTCACGAGCCCCTCCTGCAGCGCCGCCGCCACCACGAACGGCTTCATGACCGAGCCCGGCTCGATCTGGTCCATCGCGGCGTGGTTCTTGAACAGGTTCTGGTCCGCGCGCACGGCGCCGGCGTTCGGGTTGCCGTCGGGCCAGCTCGCCATGGCGAGCACCGCGCCGGTGCGAACGTCGATGACGACCCCCATCGCGGACTCGGGCACCGTCTCCTGCACCGCACGATCGAGCGCCACTTCGAGGGAGTGCTGGATGGGCGCGTCGATCGTGAGGCGGACCCCGTTGCCCGCGCGCGCGCGCATGGCGTCGTCGGCGCCCGCCTCGACCGCGTTCCCGTGTCGGTCCCGCTTCACGACCCGGCGGTAGGTCTGCGCGCGGAGCTCGCGCTCGAGCACCTTCTCCAGCCCGGCCGCCCCCCCGTCCAGGGCGTCGGTGAACCCGACGAGCGGCGCCGCGAGGTCCTTCTGCGGCCACGTCCGCACCGGCTGCTCGCGCAGCCACATCTCGTTGCGGGCCATCCCCGCCACCACCGCCGCGGCGCCCGCCGGGTCGAGGCCCTCCCCGAGGCGAATCTCCTGGAGGGGACGCCCGCTCTTGCTCCGCGCGGCGAATCGCTCGCGCACCCACGTCTCCGATCGGCCGACGAGGCGGGCGATCGCGTCGGCGCGCTCGTCCAGCTCCGCGGCGGACACCTCGCTCGGGTTCGCGTAGAGCGACGGGAGGCTCACCGTCGTCGCCAGAAGGCGCCCGTTGCGGTCGAGCAGCGGCCCGCGGCGCCCGCGCACCTCTTCGGCGTCCTGGAACTGGGCCCGCCCGCGCTCCTCGAGGCGCGCGTCGGGCAGGGCCATCACCCACGCCGAGCGCAGGGAGAGCGCGCAGAGGAAGAGCATGACGCCGGCCATGAACCAGCCCGATCGCGCGCGCGCCTCATCGAGGGCGCGCGCCTCGGCGTCGGCGGAGGCGGCGCGGGGGGTCGGCAGCCACGACGAGGGCCGTGCGGCACGCGCGGCCGCGCCGCGCGGCTTCGCGACGCGCGAGGCCCCGGGCCGGGTCGCGGCGCCTCCGGGAGAGAGCCCCGGCGCGATGCGGATGGGTGGGCGACGGCTCACGGGGCGACCCCGGCGGGCGCGGCGAGGGCCTCGACGGCGGTGGGCACGACCGGCTCCGTGGGCGTGCGGAGGTCGACGACGGACACCGGCGCGACGAGCCCCATGCCGTCGGCGTAGCGCTGAAGCCGTCCCGGCTCGCGGAGGATGGCGCGCTCCACCATCAGGCGATCCCGCTCGATGCGGGCAGACTCCAGCGCCGTGCGCGTCTGGTCGAGCTGAAGCGCGATGTGGCGCGCGGCCATGCTCGACCACACCGCGGTGCCGATCGCGAGCACGCACGCCCCGACGACGAGGAGCCAACGGACGAGCTCCGCGGCCTCTTCACGGGCCTGGGCGACGTCCACGTCCGCGGGCGGGGCGACCGCCGGACGAGCGAGGGTGCGGGAGGGGGTCATGGCAGTCGCTCCAAGGCGCGCACGCGCGCGGACCGAGCACGAGGGTTGTCGTCGCGCTCCTCGCCCTTGCGGGCGCGACGCTCGACGAGACGGAAACGGGGCGCGACCAGAGGGTGGCCGCGGAGATCGACCGGAGCGCCCTCGCCGGCGAGGGCCCGGAACGCTTGCTTGACCGCCCGATCTTCCAGACTGTGAAAGGCGATCACGACGAACCTCCCGCCGGGCGCGAGGCGCTCGGGGATGTCGCGAAGGGCCGCGGCGAGCTCGTCGAGCTCCCCGTTGATCTGGATGCGAAGAGCTTGAAAGGTGCGGGTCGCCGGGTGAAGGCCGCGCTCGCGCGGGAGCACCTTCGCGACGACCTCGGCGAGCTGGAGGGTGGTGCGCAGCGGGCGCGCGGCCAGGATCGCGCGCGCGACCCGTCGGGACGCGCGCTCTTCGCCGTAGCGCCAGAGCACGTCGGCCAGGGCCTCCTCGTCCACGCCGTCGAGCCACTCCCCCACGGGGACGCCGCGCGTCGGGTCCATCCGCATGTCGAGCGGCCCGTCGGAGCGGAAGGAGAAGCCGCGCTCCGGCCGATCGAGCTGCGGCGACGAGACGCCGAGATCGAGCAGAACGCCGTCGGCCAGCCGATCCCCGAGGACCGCCGGGATCGACGAGAACGGCGCGTGGTGGAGCTCGACGGCGGCCCCGAGCCGCGCCGCCACCGCGGCGATGGCGTCAGGGTCACGATCGATGCCGACCACGCGAGCGCCCGCGGCGAGGATCGCCGCGGCGTGCCCGCCGCGCCCGATCGTGCCGTCGACCACGAGCCCGCCCGCGCGCGGCGCGAGCAGCGCGAGCACGTCGTCCAGGAGCACCGGGGCGTGGCCCCACTCGCCGGGCTCATGCACCCTCGCCCTCCTCGGCGAGCGCCTTCGCGATCCACGCGTCGAGACGCGCCTGATCCCAGAGCTCGAGCCGCTCGGCCATGCTCATGAGGACGACGTCGCGGTCGAGCCCGGCCAGGGCCCGCAGGTTCGGCGGCACCACGAACCGCCCCTGCGCGTCGACCGAGACCTCGGTCGCCAGGCCGAGGCGGAGCCGCTGCTTCCGCTCCACGACGGGGTCGAACGAGTCGAGGCCCATCAGCGGCTGCTCGACCGAGGCCTTGAAGTCCGCCTTCGTGTAGATGCGCAGGTGATCGCGCTGCGGAACGACGATGAGCACGTTGGTACCCACGTGATCGAGCTGTGCCTTCAACCGGGACGGCAGCGTGATCCGACCTTTCGGATCGAGCGTCAGCGGCGTGTTGAGGTGCACGTCGAGCACAGGAGGGACCACGGGGACGGCGGGGGGGGCTGGGCCACCGTCCTCCACAGTGAACCACTAACATCCACCCTGAGCAAGCACGAGCCAGCAGACACAACCTATCGTCTTGATCTTCGAGTGGAAAAATATGGATCCACTGTCGCGCCGGACGCCACCGGTCGCGCTCCTGGCGCGCCTCGCGTGGGATAGGCAGCGCACATGGCCCGCCCACAGGGACGCCGGAACGTCGCCCTCAACCGAAAAGCCCGCTTCGAGTACGAGCTCCTCGAGCATGTCGAGGCGGGCATCGTGCTCCTCGGCTCGGAGGTCAAGAGCCTCCGCAGCGCCGGCATCGCCCTCGACGAGAGCTACGTGGCGTTCGACGATCGCGGCCGGCCGATGCTGCTGGGCGCGCGAATCGCGCCGTACGAACAGGCGAATCGCAACAACCACGACCCCATGCGGCCGAAGCCGCTGCTGATGCACGCGGAGGAGATCCAGAAGTTCCGCGTGAAGGCGCGCGACAAGGGCCTCAGCATCGTGCCGGTGCAGCTCTACTTCGAGGGGCCGTGGTGCAAGGTGGAGATCGCCCTCGGGCGCGGCAAAAAGCTGCACGACAAGCGCGCGTCCATTCGCGAACGGGAAGATCGCCGAGACGTCGAGCGCGCGCTGCGGAGCCGCTGAAGCGCCGAGCGCGGTGGAGAAAAGTGGGGCACGCCTGCCCGCACGCCATCCGCGACGCGTTCAGATTACGAGGCAATCCCTTCGGAGGCCGATCGATGTCCCTGACGCTGCTCATCCCGACCGCCTGGGCCGCCGAGGGGGGCGACCCCACGGCGCTGCTCGCTGGGCTGGTCGCGCTCGTGCTCGTCTGCGCCGCCCTGTGCGTCGGCCGCCTCGGGTGGGGCCTCGTCGCGAGCGCGCTGTCCGGGCTCGCGCTGGCGCTCGTGCTCACGGCGGACCACTACGCCGCCGCCGACCAGGCGTTCTGCGCGGCGGCAGGCATCGTCGACTGCAAGCGCGTCACCGGTAGCGCGTACGGCAGCGTCGCCGGCGTGCCGGTGGCGCTCATCGGCGCCGGGTACTTCGCGGCGGTCGCCTTCCTCGCCATCTCCTACGCCGTCGGGCGTGGGCGCGCCGCCGGGGGCGTCGTCGCGCTCGCGGGCCTCGCCGTCCTCTACGACGTCTACCTCGCGTGGGCCTCCACGCAGCTCGGCGCGCTGTGCCCGATGTGCGCCGCCACCTGGGCGCTCAACGTCATCCTGCTCGTCGGTGGCATCGTCGCCGCCATCCGCGAGCCCGGCGGAGTCGGCGCGGCGCTCACGGCGTCCCTCAAGGACGACGCCGTGAACGCCGCGATCATCGGTGTTGGCGTCATGCTCGTCGGACACCTCGTCACGCGCGGTCCGACCGCCGGTGCCGCCGGCGGCGCGAACGGCGGCCCGTCCACCGGCTCGGCCGCGCTCAGCGGGCTGTTCCGCCAGGTCGACGGCACGATCGTCCCGGACCCCACCGACAACACGAAGGGCCCGCCCGACGCACGTTTTCACATCGTCGAGTGGGCCGACTTCGAGTGCCCCTACTGCGGGGACATGGCCCCGGAGATCGACGCCCTGGTCAAGCAGAACCCGGATTTGAAGGTGAGCTTCCGGCACTACCCGATCAGCCAGGTCTGCAACCGGTACGTCGAGGGCGAGCGCCACGTGAACGCGTGCCACGCCGCCGCGGCCGCGGAGTGCGCCGGCCGCCAGGGCCGCTTCTGGGACCTCCAGCAGCAGATGTTCAAGAACCAGGAGTATCTGGGCAAGGACGACCTCCGCTTCATGGCGGAGCAGGTGGGCCTCGACATGCCCGCCTTCGAGGCCTGCATGGGCGACCCGGCCGTCGCGCAGATCGTCAAGGACGACGTCGAGGCGGGCGCCGCGGCCAACCTGAGCGGCACCCCCGCGGTCTTCCTCAAGGGGGCCACCGGCGAGCAGTGGGTGCAGCTCGACCTTCGCGGTGGGGGCGCCGCCATCCAGGCGGTGCTCGACGCCGCCCGCGCCGGCACCCTGCCGCCGCCCGGCCCGGCGGAGCGCTGAGATGACCGCCTCGTGGTGGGTGTACGCGGTCACGCTGCCCCGTCCGGGCGTGGCGCCCGTCAGCCGCGCGCTGACCGCGCTCGGCGCCACCGGCCTCCAGGAGGACCTCCCGGACGGCGTGGCGCCGAAGTACCGGCAGCCCTGGGACACCGGCCCCGCGCCGCGGCCACCGCGGGCGGTTCGCCTGCGCGCATGGTTCGTGGAGCGCCCCACCGACGCGGCGATCGACGCGGCGTTGACGGGCTGGACCGCCCGTGACCCCGAGTGGGGCACCCAGGTGGAGGAGGACTGGAACGAGACGTGGAAGGCGAACTTCCAGCCCGTTCACATCTCCAGCCGCCTCGTGGTGGCCGCGCCATGGCACGAGGTCGAGGGCGCCCTGATCATCGAGCCGGGCAACGCCTTCGGCACCGGCGAGCACGTCACCACCCGCGCCTGCCTCGAGGCGATCGACCGCCACGCGACGCCGGGCGGGACGTGCCTCGACGTGGGTTGCGGCTCCGGCATTCTCGCCCTCGCCGCCGCGAAGCTCGGAATGCGCGCGGTCGGGGTCGACATCGACCCCGACGCGGTCCGTGCGGCGCGCGAGGCCGCCACGGCGAACGCGCTCGACGCCCGTTTCTCGGCGACGCCGATCGCCGAGGTGGAAGGCACCTACGCCCTCGTCGTGGCGAACCTGTTCGCCGAGGTCCTCGTCGCGCTCGCCCCCGAGCTTCGTCGCGTCTCCGCCTCCGGCGTCATCGCGCTCGCGGGCATCCTCGCCGATCGCGCCGACCTCGTTCGGACGGCGTTCACCGGGCGCCCGGTGCTCCGGGACGACACCGCGGAGGGCTGGACCGCCCTGGAGTACGGACCCGAGCCGGAAGCCGCGGGATGAGGCGCGTCGTCGCGGCGCACGTGCCCGCGGCGGGGGAGTGCGTCGAGCTCGACGACGAAGCCAGCCACCACGTGCTGCGGGTGATCCGCCTCCCCCGGGGCGCGACGATCCGGGTCACCGACGGCCGCGGCGCCGCCGCCGAGGCGGTGTTGGACGACGTGCGCGGCACACGCGCGGTGCTGCGGGTCGTGGCGCCCGTTCTCGTGGTGGCCGCGCCCCGGCGCGTCGTGCTCCTGGGCATGCCGAAGGGCCCCCTGCTCGACGAGGCGCTCACCCTGGCCACCGAAGCGGGCGCCACGGAGGTCCGGCTGGTCCGGGCCCGGCGGAGCCCCCCGGGTGAGGCGAAGCTCGACCGCCTCGATCGTGTCGTTCGGGCCGCCGTGACCCAGTGCGGCCGCGCGGCCGTGCCGGACCTCCGCGCGCCGACGTCCTGGGCAGACGCCCTCGACGGGTGCCCCGAGGCGCGGTGGTTGGCCGACGCCGACGGCGACGACGCACCGCGGCCGACCACCTCCCCGCTCGCGCTGGCGGTCGGGCCGGAAGGTGGGCTCGACGCGGAGGAGCGCGCGCTGCTCGTCGGCGCGGGGTTCCTCCCGGTGCGCCTCGGCCCGCACACCCTGCGCTCGCCCACCGCCGTCGCCGCGGCGCTCGCCGCGGGGTTCAGAAGCTTCGAATGACCGCCCGGGCGCGCAGGGTCTGGCCGCGGCTGTCGACCCCGGCGATCGACGTGTCCTCGGCCGAGCCGGAGAACGAGAAGGTGGTGAAGGTCGCCTTCTTGTAGTTCCGGCCAGAGAACGGCGCGTTCGCGGACACGCCGCTCGTGCGCCCGCTCAGGTACGTGGTGCCGTGCAACGCCGCCTCACGCGCACGAAGATGGGCGTTGGTGGCGCCGAAGCACACGCTCCAGAGCTGCATGAGCGCGACGATGACGAGCACCAGGAGGGGCGCCATGATCATCAGCTCGACGGCGGACTGTCCCCTGCGGCGGCGGGTGCGCATGCTCGGCCTCTCAGTGGTGGAACTTGGACATGTCCCAGCCGCCGAAGCTTCCGCCGTCGCGACGGATGAGCTCCGCGGGGGTGGTCGAGCCCGCGAGGTCGTCGTTGATGCCGGCGAGTCGCGCGCGGTACTCCTGCACCATCGTGAACTTCGGGAACCAGATCGACTGGTTGTCGAACACGCCGAGAGGGTGCGGGCCGGGGATGTTGCCCGTGCGCTGCAGCCACGCGACGTTCGAGGGGCCGACCGAGCCGTCGTAGGGCTTGGCGACGGCGTACGCCACGAGCTCGTCGTCGCCGCCCGTCGAGGACGACCCGAAGTACCCGCGGTCGCGGCCGAACGAGCTGTAGTCGGTGTCCATGAACGGGCGCGCGGGGGTGCCCGACACGCGGCCCGCGACCCATAGGTCGGGCTCGTTCGTGTCCTTGTAGAACCACGCCTTCAAGCTCGTGGGCCAGGACGGCACCGGCACCGGCAGCGGCGTGCACGTCGTCGGATTCTCGACGATGACCGAGTAGTTCAGGTAGACGTCGGTGACCTGCGTGAAGTTCGCGATCGACTCGAAGGTGCCGCGGGCGCCCATGCTGTTGGTCGCGTAGGTCGTGCGGAAGGTGCCGCGGCGGGTCGGCGACCCCACCACGTCGTCGAAGAAGGTGACGTCGACCCCCGAGAAGTTCGCGTCGGCGGTGTTCTCGCCCGCGCGGAGCGCGGGCTCGACCGTGGCGTCCCAACGCGCCGCCTGCGTGAACTCGACGATGGCTTGATCCACCTGCATCTTGCAGCGGTCGACGATGCGGTCCGCGAGCGGATCCGTGGGCAGGATGCTGCACGGGTTCGTGTTCCACGAACCCGCGAACGGACCGTTCTCGAGGTCGCGGCGGCACTGCTTGATGATGTCCGCGATCTCCTCGTTCTTCGAGGACACGTCGTTGAGCGCGGCGGCTTCGCTGTAGGCCACCGCGTAGGTCGCGAGGTCGGCGGTGACCTGCATGCGCACCCGGTCGTTGACGACCGTGCCCACGTTGACCGCCATGGCGAGCACGAGCAGCGTGGCGAAGATCGACAGCGCGAGCATGACGCTCGCCTGCCCGCGGCGCGCGCGACGCAACCCGCGGATCAACAGCGCCCCCGGCAGTTGTTGTCGGCGTACCGGCTCGGGAGCGCGCCGCTCCGCCCCTCGTAGTCCTCCTCGTTCGGCCCCGCGACCACGGTCACGTCGAAGTCGAGGTTGGAGACGATCTGGTTGACGAACGGCAGGCTCGTCGGCCAGCGGTGCCGCACGGTCACCGTGCCGCGGCTGCGGCTCGCGGACACCGTCGCGGTGCGCGTCATGTTGCCGTCGAGCAGGAGGTCCGTCGCGTCGCTCGCGTCCTCACCGACCTGCTGCGCGCGCGCCCCGGCGAACGCCGCGTACGTCACGTACATCGTGTCGCCGAAGAAGAACCCGAGCTCGATGACGAGGAACAGGAACGCGAAGATGAACGGCACGAGCAGCGCGAACTCGACCGTGGCCTGACCCTTGCGCATGTCGAGGACGATAGCAAATCGCGGGCCTGCCTGCTGCCCCCAAAAGCGACGGCGATGGGGCACCCTCGCTACTCCGAGACGACGATCTTGGTCCACGGGTCGTAGATGCTCGGGCTCATGTCCGAGGGGTACACGAAGACCTTGTCGTACGCCCAGGCCTGGTTGCCGTCGGTGTCGACCACGGTCATGTACATGTTGACCGTCTTGCGCGCGACGCCCGAGCCCGGCTCCGGGCAGGTCCAGTTCACCACCGGCGCCGCGGGGTTGTCGAAGCTGCCGGCGCCGTCGTCCGCCCACGTGTACACCAGCTCGTCGCCGTCGCCGTCCACGATCTTGGCGTCGACGGTGATGACGTCGCCCGCGAGGCACGCGTTCTGGTCGGGGCGCAGCGTGCCGCCCACGATGATCGGGTTCGTGTCGGTGGACACGCAGTTGTCGGCGGAGTCGGCGAGGCCGTCACAGTCGTTGTCGAGGCCGTCGCAGATCTCGGTGGCGGACGGGTTGACGTCGGCGTTGTTGTCGTTGCAGTCGTTGTTGATCTCGGCGAAGCCGTCGCCGTCGTCGTCGCTCATCGACGTGCCTTCGTCGACGACGCCGTCGCAGTCGTTGTCGGTGCCGTCGGCGCGCTCGGGGCCGCCCGGGTACACCTGGTCGTTGTCGTCGTCGCAGTCGCCGTCGACCTCGGCGTAGCTGTCGCCGTCGTCGTCCGCGCCTTCGGTACCCTCGTCGGAGATGCCGTCGCAGTCGTTGTCCTCGAGGTCGTACACCTCGGCGGCATCCGGGTAGGTGAGGATGTTCGAGTCGTCGCAGTCGATGAACTCACCCTCGGCCCCGAAGCCGTCCCCGTCGTCGTCGTCCGAGGGGAAGTCGCCGTTGACGACGAGCGCGATGGAGGCGGAGCGCTGCACGCCCGCCGCGTCGGTGACCGTCGCGACGATCGCGTCGGTCATCGTCTCGAAGTTCTCGGCGGCGATCTCGACGAACACGTGCCCGGACTCGTCGACCGGGGTGCAGCTCGCGAGGGTCTCGGCGCGGAGCGCGCTGCGCACGGTACACACGAGCGACGTCGGCGGCTGGTCGGCGTCGAAGACGTTCATCTCCAGCGTCAGCGGGCGGATGGCGTCGTAGCGGGTGCCGCTGTCGGGCGAGCGGATGAAGATCGTCGGCGCGGAGTTGTCGGGGGCGCTGCCGGTGTTGCCGCGGAGGGTCACGTCGACCTCGGGCGTCGCCAGATCGTCGGACGTGATGTTGACCTGGCAGTAGGCCGGGCCCGTGTCGTCCGGCAGGAACGCGACCTCGACGAGGGTCGACGCGCCGCCGGCGATGACCGTGCCCGGCGCGACGGTGGTGATCAGCTCGAACTCGGTGCCGCAGCTCGAGGACAGGGACACGTCGGCGAGCGTGATGTCGCCGTTGCCGACGTTCTGGATCTCGATGCGGGCCGGGTCGGCGTCCGCGGCCGCGTCGGGGTGGACGTACCCGAAGTCGTGCGAGCGCGGGCGGACGATGAGCGTGCCCTGCTCCTGCTCGGCCTCACCGTGCAGGTACACGAGCTGGCGCCAGTGCACGGGATCTTCGAGGTACGCGGGCAGCTCGCCGGCCGGGGGGTCGCCGGGCTCGCGCACGCTCTCGACGAGCACCGCGCCCCACACGTCGCCGACGGTGGCGGGCGAGTAGCTCACGTGCAACGGGATGCGGCAATTGGGCGGGAGCACGAACAGCGCGGCGCCCTCTTCGACCGGGTCGGTGCCCGTGTCGTCACCGCCGCCGGTGTCGACGCCGGTGCCCGTGTCCTCGCCGCTGCCGGTGTCGTCACCGCCGGTCTCCGAGCCGCCACCGGTGTCGATGTCGATGTCCTTCGCGTCGGCGTCGGTGTCGTCCTCGCCGCCGTCGTCCTCGGCCGGGGCCACGGTGCAGCCCTCGCCGCCGATCTCACTCTCGTCCCAGCTGACGGTGTAGCTGAGCGCGCCATCCTCGGAGATGGTGATGCTGCCCACGCCCATGTCGAGCTCGCCGTTGTTGGAGAGGAAGACGTCCCGCATGACGGGCTCTTCCGCGGAGCCGAGCCCGAACTCCAGCGACGGCTGGCTGAGCACCATGACGGGGTAGGCGTACTCCTCCGTGGTGACGGGCTTCGGGCACGCCACGAGCACGACGATCGGGGCGCACAGAGCAAGAAGGGTGAGGCGGTTCATGAAGTCCTCGCGTTGGGCCGTCGCGGTCGAACGACGGCAGGGCGCCTTGAAGGGTACCCGAGGTCACAGCCGCGTGTCAACGCAAGAACCGCTGTGCGTCGCGCATCGCGCGAATCGAGTCGCCGCCGCTCAGAGCAGGTGCCCGCTCTTCACGCGCTTGGTGTCCAGGTAGCGGGTGTTGTGCGCGTTGGTCGGCACCTTCAGCGGGATGTGCGACGCGACGACCAGCCCGGCGCGACGCAGGCCGGCGAGCTTGTTCGGGTTGTTCGTCAACAGGCCGACCGAGCGGATGCCGAGCTGGCGGACGATCTCCGCGGCGATGTCGTAACGGCGCGCGTCGTCGGGGAAACCGAGCGCGAGGTTCGCCTCGACCGTGTCGAGCCCCTCGTCTTGGAGCGCGTAGGCGCGGATCTTGTTCGCCAGGCCGATGCCGCGGCCCTCCTGCGGCAGGTAGAGGATCGCGCCGCGCTCCGCCTCGCCGAGGAAGCGCAAGGCGGCCTCGAGCTGGTCGCGACAGTCGCACTTCAAGCTGCCCATCACGTCGCCGGTGAAGCACTCCGAGTGCAGGCGCACGGGGACGCCTTCGTGCCCGTCCACCTCGCCGCGCACGAGCACCCCGTACTCCCGCCCGTCCGAGCCGCTCTCGAAGGCGAGCACGCGAAAGTCACCGAAGCGCGTCGGAAGATGCGCCTCCGCGGCGAATCGGACGGACGTTCCGCCCGGGGTGGCCACCGACTGAGTGCGCATCCGACCTCCTGCCCGTCCTCGCGGGCACCGCCGCAAAACGAGCGACAGGGCGCCAACCTCATTCGGGAGGGGCGCCCTGTCAACCGTCGGGGGCGGCCAATGCCGCGCCCCGAGGGGTGGACTACTTGACGACGTTCAGCGCGTCCTTGAGGCCCTTGCCCGCGCGGAACACGGGGATCCGGCGCATGGGCACCTCGATCTTCTCCTGCGTCTTCGGGTTGTTGCCCGTGAACGCCTTGCGCTCGGACACCTGGAAGGTGCCGAAATCGCTGATCGTGACCTTCTCGCCGCGGGTCAGGGCGTCCTGGATGCTGTCCATCAGGTGGTTCACGTACACGGCGGCGCGGATCTTGGGGAGCCCGGTCTTCTTGGCGAGGTCGTCGGTGAGGTCAGCCTTGTTCATTTGATCCTCCTGAGGGGTCGGGAACGGAAACGCAAAAAACTGCGTGCGGGGTAGTCAGTGGGCCGTCAAGACCCGCCGGAGGGCGCCCCGGCGAGATCACGACGATCCAACGACCATCGGCACGCCTCTATTAGCAAAGCGCTGAAATCGAGACAACGGGAAAACGTCTCTTTTTGCGCACTCTGTCTAAAAACGAAAATAATCCAAACATCGGAAAAGTCGGCCGCGCGAGCCAGGGCCGACGTGCACACCGCGGCGGGAGCGCGGCGCGGGGACGCTCAGGATCGGGCGGGAGCGGCCGGAGGCTTCAACCATCCAGCGCGAACCTGGAGAATCCTCGGAAGGACCCGTACGGTCACCGGGCCGGGCGGCAGCAGTTCGCCGTCGGCCTCGGTGTCGACGTCGCCTTCGACGGTCAGCGTCGAGGCGCGAAACCGCACGACGCCAGGGGCGTCTCCCAACGAGCCGTCGTACAGCCGCGGGAGCATGCGGGGGACCTGAGCGGCGGACACGGTCGGCACGATCGTCACGTCGAAGTAACCATCCGCCATCGAGCCGTCACGCCCGACGTAGAGCCCGGCCCCGCAGTACGACCCGTTCGCCACGAAGGCGCCGAGGGTGTCCAGGCTGAGCTCTCGGCGCCCCTCCGGCCCCTCCGCTGTCCAGCGCAGCGGGCGCGGCCGGTACGACAGCGCCGTGGACAGGACGGCCGGGAGGAAGGTGAAGACCCCGCCAAGCCGCTTCGACGAACGGTTCGCGCGCGCGCACACCTCCGCGTTCGCGCCGACGCCGAGCACGTTCACGAACACACGGCGCGTGCCGTCCGCCAGGGTGATCGCGCCGAGGTCGAGCGGGAGGGTCATCCCGGTGGACGCGACCCAGAGCGCCCCGCTCAGGGTGGCGGGGATCTGCAGCGTGCGCACGAGGTCCCCCCCGGTGCCCAACGGCAGGACGGTGAAGACGACCTTGGGGTTGGTCACCGTGCCCGCGGCGTCCACGAGTCCGTTCACGACCTCGCTGCACGTGCCGTCGCCGCCGAGCGCCGCGACGATGTCGCACCCGGGCGCTTCGGTGCGGGCGATCTCCGTGGCGTGTCCGGGGCCTTCGGTCCACACGATCCGCGCATGGGCGAAGGCGCGGTCGACCGCGCGCATGATCGCGTCCCGGCGCGCGTGGACCCGGCCGCCCGCGGCGCGGGGGTTGGCGATGACGACGAGGCGCTCGCCGCCGTTGCGCGTCTCGGACGTCATGCCGGGGCCCCGACGACGGCGCCGTGCGCGCGGAGGAACCCGCCGCACTCGACGTCCGCGCACACGATCGCGCGCCCTCCGAAGCGGCGCACGTTCTCTTCGGCGACGGCGCCCGCGGCGTCCGGCCGCACGGCGTCGAACCCGTCGCGACGCCCGCAGCACGCGAGCTGGTCCGCGCTGTCGAGGACGGGGCCTTCGAAGCAGGTCACGAACCGGAGCGGCTCCACGGCGGCGGCGGCCTCGAGCGGGGCGGCACCGCCCCCGCGCGCCGCGCGGACGACCACCGGCGCCCCCCGAGCCGCGCGAAAGGCGTCGAGCGCCGCGGGAACATCCACGTGCAACGCGCAGAACGCCGTGCACGCCCCGCATCCCAGGCACAGATCCGTGCCGGGGAGCGCCAGGTCGGACGGAAGCGCCCCGGCCTCGACACCAAGCGCCACCGCCCGCATCGCCGTCGGCGTCGCGGACTCGAGCCCGGTGCCGACCGCGACAGGGCACACATGCCGACACAGCCGAGGACACCACGCGCACACACTGTGATCGGTCATCCGACGCGCTCCACGGGAACCACCACCCAAAGATAGGCTTCGCGAGGAAGATCCGAGCGAAGATCCGGGCCGGCACTGCTGCGCGGCGCGACCGGCATCGCCCGCACACCACCGGCGACCCGCACGGTGCCGCCGAGGATGCGCGACGCGTTCGGCGCGCGCGGCCCGCGGATCGCGTCCGTGACGGGCCCCGAGGTGGGGTACACGAGCGCCCACCCCTGCCCGGCGAGCCACGCATCGCGCTCCGGACCCGGCTGATCCCCACGGAGCGTGGCCGTGCGCGACACCGCGTCGATCGACGGGCCCGCCGGCTCGACGGCGTCCGCGACGGTGACATCGGGAAAGAGCCGCCCGGGGTTCAGGACCCGCGCCGGGTCGAGCGCGGCGGAGAGGCGCCGATAGTCCGTGGCGAACGCCGCCATCTCGACGGCGGCCGCGCGCTGCTTGAGCGTTCCGACCCCGTGGTGGTGCGCGACGGTGCCCCCCGCCCGGGCCGCCGCCTCCAGCGCGTCCTCCCACGCCCGCGCGTGCGCCTCCGGCGTGCCCCGACCGGCGAAGGTGAAGTAGATGCTGCACCCCTCGCGGTAGGCGTGCGAGAAGTGGGCCATCACCAGGGCGTGTCGGGCCAAGGCCTCGGAGACCTCCCGATACAGCGCGCCGAGCCCCGACCAGGACGCCGCGACCTCCATCGTGTCGGCGTACCCGCCGCGCGCGAAGATCGGCGCGAGCTTGTAGCTGACGTCGTGGCGGTGAGCGTACCAGTGCTCGCCGACCTCCGGCCCGAGCGCCGCGCCTCCGGCGGCGCGGAGCCGCGCCTCGCCCGCGGCGGCCGCGGACGCCGCGTCGTCGCCCTCCCACCCGGCGATGAGCACGCAGCCGCTGGACACCCCGCGCGCGATGCGGTTGAGCAGGCCGGGGAGCGCGAGCGGCAGGGCCAGAGCGTTGCGACGCAGCGCGGGCACACGGTCGACCGCCGCGAGCGCCCCGCGGAGCCAGTCCGAGCCGCCGCGCGCGCGCGTCGCGGTCCCCTTGCCGGCGATGCGCGTGTCGACGGGGTCGTAGAGGCGCAGCGCGAACGGGGCCGCCCCGTCCTGCATCGACGTGCGCATCGCCCCCCACGCGTCTTCGAGGGATTCGAAGCGCCATCCGGAGAGCACGCGCGAGGTTGGGAGCGGCACCACGGCGACCTCGAGCGCGGTGACGACGCCGAGGTGCCCCTCCGTTCCGAGCAGCCAGGCGAGGCGGTCCGCGTCGCCCCACGCGGCGCACGGGCCGTCGTGCAACGAGCCCGCACCGTACCGTGCGGCCGGAGCGACCGCGCGGGCGCCCGTCACCATGTCCGGAAATGTACCGTACTTGCTCGAGAACTGCCCCGCGGACCGGGTGACTGCCCACCCACCGACGGTGCTGCACGCGATCGACGACGGGCTGTGGCGCGTGGCCCATCCGCGGGCCGCGAGCCAGTCCTCGAGGTGCTGACCGAGCACGCCGGCGCCGACGCGGACGCGGGCGCGCAGCGGGTCCAGCGGGCCGATCGTGCGCAGCCCCTTCAGATCGATCGTCACCCCGTCCGCCCGCGCCGCGGCGGCGCCACAGACGCCGCTCCCGGCGCCCCACGGCACGACGGGCACCCCCTCCGCCGTCGCCCACTGCAGGACTGCGTCGACCTCGTCCTCGTCGCGCGGGCGCGCCACGGCGGCCGGCAGCGGCGGCGGGCGACCGGCGAGCACCGCGAGCGTGTCGCGCGGCGCGAGGTCGCGCGCGTGGGCGAGGCGCTCGGCGAGCGACAGGTCGGTGGGAACGATCCGCGCGAGCCGAGCAAGGTCCACGCGAATCGTTATCCGCAAAGCGTCGGCGCGGCCGCTCGGCGTCGCGTGTCTGGAGAAGGCGGGGCGCCCGAGCCCCTGTTCAGGGCCCGGGCGCCGGCGCGGTGGGCAGGCGGGGGAACTCGCCAGCTCCGGACGTCGCGTCTCCGTCAACCCTCAATGCAGGATGCGTGCCGCGACCCGCGCACATGTCACAACCATACGGAATCACGGCGAACTCGCCACGCCGCACACCCCGCGACCGACGCCGCGGGGCACGAATCACGGCGCCGCTGCCGCGCTCGGCGCCGTGCCGAGCTGGGACGAGAGCTCGCGCACGGCGTCGGCCAGCGCCCACGGGCGCTCCTCCGGGTGACCGAACCGCCCCCCGGGGATGGCGACGTTCGGCGCACCCGCGTGCGCGGACACAAGAAAGCTCGCCTCAGACGCTGGATAGAGCCAGTCGTCATCGCCCCAGACCGCCGCGACCGGACACCGCAGGCGTGTCACGTCCGGCAGGGTTGCGAGGCTCTGAAGGTAGGTGGTGAACGACGTGCGGAGCGCGGCCGTGGCGACGATCGACCCGCACAGCGCGGCAACGGTGTCGCGGTCCATGACGTATGGGTTCACGACCGCGCGGCGGAGGCCGGCGCTCGACCGCAACCAGGCCGTCCACACCGCCGGCTGGAGGAGCGCGGCGTGCAACAGCGCGGGCGCGCGCGCCGAGAGGGCGACGAGGTGCGCGGTGACCGGGTCGAGGCGCGTCACCGGCCCGTCGCTCAGGACGAGCCCCCGGACCGGCCAACGCTCTGCCACCGCCACCGCGGCCGGCACCGCGAGACCGTGCCCCACCACGACGGTGTCCTCGTTGGTCACCGCGCCGACGGGCTCGGCGCAGGCCCGCCACCCTGCGCCGCCGCCATCCGTGACGACGTCGGCGACCCGCGCGCCCGGACCGAGTCGGTCGGCGACCTTACGGAGCAAGGCCGCGTGGAACGGGGGACCCGCGAGGAGCAGGAAGGTGCACGGGGCCGAAGTGGGAGCGGGCAGGGGGCACGCGGAGGTGAAGGTGGAAGCCCTCCTCTCGACGGATTAGCCGGACAGGAGATGCGAGCACTGTCGTGTATGACCTGATCGTCGAGGACGCCACGGTGGTCAGCTCCTCCGGCCGGGCGGTGGCGGACGTATGCGTCGAGGGCGGCGTCATCGTCTACGTCGGCGCGCGGCCCGCGGGCGGCGCCCGCCGCAAGGCCCAAGGAATCGGCAAGTTTCTGATCCCCGGGCTGATCGACACCCACGTCCACTTCCGTGATCCCGGCCACCCCCACAAGGAAGACTGGGCGTCCGGCAGCATCGCCGCGGTGTCCGGCGGCATCACGACCGTCTGTGACATGCCGAACACCTCTCCGCCGACGCTCACCCGCGCCGATTGGGAGTCCAAGGTCGCCGTCGCAGCCGCGCACTCCCGCGCGAACTTCGGCGTGTGGGTCGGCGCCTCCGCCACCAACCTCGACGCGATCGAGGACCTCTCGGGCAGCGGCGCGTGCGGCGTCAAGGTGTTCATGGGCTCGTCCACGGGCCCGCTCCTCGTCGACCTCGCAACGTTGGACCTCGTTTTTCGACGCACGCGCGGCCTCGTCGGCGTGCACGCCGAGGACGAAGCCGTGCTCGAGCCGATCCGCCAGCGCCTCCGCGACGTCCCCACGCCCGACCACAACGAGGTCCGGCCGCCGGCCGCCGCCGTCGCCGCGGTCCAACAGCTCATCGAGCTTGTCCGGACCCATCGTCGCCCGGTCCACATCTGCCACGTCTCCACCTCCGCCGAGCTCGAGATCCTCGAGTCCATTCGCGGCGACCTCCCGATCACGTCCGAGGTCTGTCCCCACCACCTCTGGCTCTCCACCGAGTCGACGCAGGGCAACTTCACCAAGGTGAACCCCCCGATTCGCTCCGAGCTGGACCGGCGCGCCCTGTGGACCGCCGTGAAGCGCGCACGCCTCGACACGATCGGAAGCGACCACGCGCCGCACACCCGCGAAGAGAAGTCGCTGCCCTATTGGCAGGCTCCCTCCGGAATCCCCGGCGTCGAGAGCACCTTCTCCCTCATGATGACGTCCGTGCGACAAGGCCGCATGTCGATCGAGCGGCTGATCCAGATGGCCTGCGAGAGCCCCGCCCGCATCTTCGGCTTCCGCAAGAAGGGCGCCGTCCGCGAAGGGTACGACGCGGACTTCGTCCTCTTCGGCGAGGAAGACCTCGTGAAGTTCACCGCCGCCGACGTCCTCACGCGGGTGGGGTGGAGCCCCTTCGTCGGCCAACGGCTCGTGCCGAAGCCGGAGCATGTGTACGTCGCGGGGCGCCTCGTCGCGCAGCGCGGCCGAGTCGTGGACGACGCGGGGCGCGGCACCCTCGTGCGGCCAGAGGCGTAGCCGGCGGCGCGCCGACGGGCAGGACCCGCCGGCGCCCCCTGTCCTCTCTTGCTAGGCCTCGCCCGCCGCGACCATCGGCAGGCGATCGGCGCGGATGGCCCGCATGAGCTGCGCGGAGAGCGCGGCGTCCCCGTCGATCGCGTTCATCGCGCTGTCGCGACCGTTGCCCAGGCGGTGGTCGCCGAAGCTGAACCAGGACCCGGACTTCGACACCACGCCCTGCGACTCGGCGAGGTCGAGCACCTCGGCCGTGCGGCTGATGCCCCGGCCGAACACGATGTCGAACTCGACCTGCCGGAACGGAGGCGCGAGCTTGTTCTTGACGACCTTCACCCGCGTCCGGTTGCCGTAGACGTCCTCGCCCCGCTTCAGCGCACCGATGCGCCGCACGTCGAGGCGCACCGACGCGTAGTACTTCAGCGCGTTGCCGCCGGTGGTCACCTCGGACGGTCCGAAGGTCACGCCGATCTTCTGGCGGAGCTGGTTGACGACGAGGAGGGTGCTCGCGCTCTTGCTGACGACGGGGCTGAGCTTGCGCATCGCCTTGCTCATCATCCGCGCGTGAAGCCCCACCTGGGTGTCGGTCATCGTCCCCTCGATCTCGTCGCGCGGAACGAGCGCCGCCACCGAGTCGACCACGACGAGATCGATCGCGTTGCTCCGTACGAGGGCCTCGACCACGTCGAGCGCCTGTTCGCCGTCGTCCGGCTGGGAGACCAGCAGACGGTCGAGGTGCACGCCGAGCGCGCGGGCGTAGGTCGGGTCGAACGCGTGCTCGGCGTCGACGAACGCGCAGACGCCACCCCGTGCCTGTGTCTCCGCGATGGCGTGCAGCGTCAGGGTCGTCTTGCCGCTCGCCTCCGGGCCGTAGATCTCGACGATGCGTCCGCGCGGATACCCGCCGCAGCCGAGCGCGAGATCCAGACCGAGCGAGCCCGTCGGCGTCGCGTCGATCGGCTCGGGGACGGCGTCGAGCCGCATGATCGTGCCCTTGCCGTGGGTCTTCTCGATCGCCGCGAGGGCGACCGACAGCGCGTGCGCGCGGGCCTGGGAGTCCTGTGTCGTGGTCATGGTGCTGCCTGTTCCGATGGGGCCGGAGCCCCGGTTGACTCCACGACCGCGACGGACGGAGCACCACGCGCCGAAACGCGCGCGGCCGAGGAAGGGGGAAAGCGAAGGCGAACGACGCGAAGGCGGTCGCCCTCGCGCGGCGTCCAGTGGAAGAGCTCGAGCGGGAGGTCGACGAACCCGTCGCCGACCTCGACGACGGCGTAGTGGCCCTCGATGCGGTCCACGATGGCGATCTCGGCGTTCATACAGCCTCCTCGCGGAGGGACACCGCGCGCGACACGTGCCGCACCTCGAGGGCGTCGACCCCCTCCAGATCCGCCAGCGTGCGCGCCACCTTCAACAGGCGGCGGCCCACCCGGGCGCTCGCCCCCGACCGCTCGAGCACCACCTGCAGCGCCCGCAAGGCCGCGGAAGACGCCTGCGCGGCGTCGACGATCTGCTCGGCCGGTATCTCCGCGTTGCACGCCCATCGCCCCCCGTACCGACGCGCCTGGCGTCCGCGCGCCCCGAGCACACGCGCGCCGACGGTGGCGCTGTCTTCGCCCGGCGTGGCCCCCAGGAGCGTGGACGGCTCGACCCTGCCGAGCCGCACGCGAAGGTCGATGCGGTCGACGATCGGCCCGGAGAGGCGTGACCGGTAGTGCTCCCGCGCCGCCGGCGTGCACTGGCACGCTCTGCGGCGCTCGCCCCAGTTCCCACACGGGCACGGGTTGGCCGCCGCCACGAGGGTGAACGACGCCGGGAGGCACACCGAGCCGCCGGCCCGGGCGATCATCACCCGCCGGTCCTCCAGCGGCCCCCGCAAGACCTCACGACTCGTGCGGGGGAACTCCGGAAACTCGTCGAGGAACAGGACCCCGTGGTGCGCCAGGCTGACCTCGCCCGGCCGCAGCTGCGCACCGCCCACGAGCCCGGCGGCCGACACGCTGTGGTGAGGCGCGCGGAACGGCCGCCGCGAGACGACGCGGCCGTCCGCCACCAGCCCCGCCACGGAGTGGATGCGCGTCACCTCCAACACCTCGTCCGCGCCCAGCGGCGGCAGGATGGTGGGCAGGCGCGCGGCGAGCATCGTCTTCCCGCAGCCGGGCGGCCCCTCCAGCAGGAGGTTGTGCCCGCCTGCCGCGGCGACCTCGAGCGCGGCGCGCGCCGACTCCTGACCGCGCACGTCGCGCAGGTCCACCCCGTGGTCGGCCCGCGTGCTCGGCTCGGGCAGCGCACGCGGGCTGACGCCGCCTTCGAGGTAGCGGACGGTGTCCGCGAGGGTTTGGGCCGCGACCACGTTCAGCCCCTCCACCAGCGCGGCCTCCGCCGCGACGCAGGCGGGCACGACCATGGCTCGGACGCCGAGCGCCTTTGCCAGGCAGGCAGCGGCGAGCGTTCCGCGTGTGCCACGCAGCTCGCCCTGAAGCGACAGCTCGCCCCAGAACAACACGTCCGCGACCGCCGCCTCCGGCAGACGCTCCGCGGCGGCGAGGATGCCCACCGCGATGGCGAGATCGTAGTGCGTGCCGTCCTTTCGCAGGTCGGCTGGCGCGAGGCTCACCACGACCCGCGACCGTGGAAAGTCCTGGCCCGACGCCAGGAGCGCAGACCGAACCCGCTCCGCGCTCTCCCGCACGCTCGCCGACACGAGGCCGATGATGCTCACGCTCGGGAGGCGCCGGAGCAAGTCGACCTCGACCTGCACCGGCACCGCCTCGACGCCCACCAGCGCTGCCGCCCGTACCACGCTCGCCATTCGGACCTCCGCGGAGGCCCTCTGCACGCGCCGTGCACGTCGTAAACCATTGAAACCACGCGACGCGCGTCCGCCCGGCGCCGACATTCGTCGGCGGCCACGACACCGCTTCGTCGGCGGACCGGCGTCAAGCCCGCCGACAACGCCACTTCGAATCGGCGTCGAGCGCGGCGCCGGAGGCAAACAAGAACCCCCGGCCGCGCAAAGCGCGACCGGGGGTAAATGGTTGCCGGCAGTTACCTACTCTCCCACACCTGTAAGGGTGCAGTACCCTCGGCGCCAGGGAGCTTAACTTCCGTGTTCGGAATGGGAACGGGTGTGGCCTCCCCGCTATCGCCACCGGCAAAGGGGGCGTACAGGGGGATGGTGGTAGGCGGTCGAAGAAATGGAAGATCAGGTCGAACGGGCAATTAGTACCGGTAAGCTCGCGCCTTGCAGCGCCTGCACCTCCGGCCTATCAACCAGATGGTCTTTCTGGGCCCTTCAGGGAGAGCTAA
>CAMAXZ010000038.1 GCA_945862325.1 Klebsiella pneumoniae | reverse complement strand
CGCCCGCCCGTCACGAGCCTGGCGCCGCCCGACGCGGCGCCCGCGACGACCGCGCCCGCGCCGGCGCCCGACGCTGCCCCAGCTCCGACGCGTGTCTCGGCGCCGCGCCCGGTCGACCGCACGCCCATCCCGCCCACGGCGAGCCCCCTCGCCCTCGCCCGCGGCGGCCCGCCGCCAGCGGACGATCCTGGCGTACGCCCTGCAAAAGGGCGCATCGTCCTCCAGCTCGGCACCCCCGTCGACGTCTGGGTGGATGGTCGGCTCGCCGGATCGTTCCGGAAGGGACCGACGGAGGACTGGGTCGGTACGCCCGGGGCGCCGATCGAGGTGGAACCAGGGGAGCGCCGCATCGCGCTTCGGAACAACCCCTCCGTCGAGGACTGGGAGGGCATCGTCCTCGTGCGCGCCGGAGAGTCCACGCTGCTGCGCCCTCCCCTCGCCCGGAAGCCGGTGGTGTTTCAGGTCGATCCGTCGCTCCCGCGAGACTGCACCGTGGCGCACGGGGCGCGCGACCACGGCCGTGTCGCGGACTTCGGCGCCACGTTCCAGATCACCGACCCCGCTCCGGACGAGGTCGTGACGTTCCGGTGCCCGGAGCCCCTCGGCACGTTCTCCGAGGCGATAGGCCAGACCTTCGGCGGTGACCTCGTCGTCGTCCCGCGCAGGCTGCCCCAGCGATGACACCCAGGTCGCGACCACCCGCCGAGCGCGAGCCGCCCGCCCCCCCAAAGCGGCCAGAATCGGGGCTTTGCCTCCGCTGGCCCGCGATTTGCATCCCCCTGCTCACGGCGCCGGGGTGCTTCTACCTCGGCCCCATGCCCTACCTGGTGGAGACGGTGCCTCCGAAGATCCTTCGCCAGTACCCGGAGAACGTGGTCACCGTCGACGAGCAGCGCGGCGGGCAGGCCTTCGTCATCGCGGGGGACACCGACGAGGAGGAGGGCCTCACGTTCGCGTGGTGGTTGTCCGAAGACGGGTACGTGGGCACGGCGCAGCCGATCGAGAACGGGAACGGCAGCCTCGTGGAGCTCTCGTGGGACGCCGCGCTCGACGGGCAGGAGCTGCGCTGCCTCGTCTACGACAGCGATCTGAACTCCGCCGACGTCTCCTGGCTCGTGGAGGTCCTGTGAAGCGCCTCCTCCCCATCGTCGCGCTGCTGCTGACGGCCTGCTCCGCCGACCAGGCGCTCTCCGGCGCGCCGGAGGACATGGTCGACGACGCGGTCGCCACGGACCTTCGCGTCGACGTGTATCCGCCATCGCTCGAGGACGGAACGGTCCTCCCCGCGCAGTCCCACTACATCTCCGCCGCGATCCTCGCGGATCACACCTTGAACCTCGTCGCGGGCGCGTCGTTCACCGGGACGGTCACCGCGGAGGTCGCGACGGCCTGGGGCGGCCTGACCGACGTGCCGACGGAGATTGTACCGATCGAAGCCACGATCACCGCGATCGAGACGCGCGGGCTCCTCTGCGGCGCCGGCGCGTCGGACGCAGCGACGGGCGCCTTCGCCTTCGAGCTTCCGGACTACGACACCTGGTCCGCCGACGTCCTCGTGGTGCCCGCCGACGGCTCGCTCGCCCCGTTCGTCCTGCTCGATCGGGCGATCTCCGGCGCGTCGTCCCGCACGATCCGCATCCCGCTGGGCGCGCCCGTCTATGGGCGCGTCACCGACGCGGGCGGTGCGCCCGTGCCTCGCGTCGCGATGCGGCTCCTGCGCGAGGACGAGGAGAAGACCGTCGAAGGTCGCCGCTTCGAAGCCGACGATGGCGGATGGTTCGTGACTCGGGTGGTCGAGCCCGGGGCGTACACCCTCCGGACGCTCGACGGCGCGACGGGCGGCGGGGGCAACCTGGTGCCCGAGCTCACGTTCGACGTGCGCGTCGACGACCTCGCCGCGGGGGCGACGATCTCCCCGCAGGTGGGCGACACACGCGCGTCCACGGTGTCCGGCATCGTCACCGACGTCGACGGTACGCCGGTGGCCGACGCGCGCGTACGCCTGACGAGCGTGTCGTTGAGCGGCAGCGACGGCACCTCCACCCGCGAGGCCACGACGAACCGAGAAGGGCGGTTCTACGTCGACGTGCTCCACGGCACGTGGTCCCTCTCCGTGACGGCCCCGTTCGACCTCCCGGCGTCGCCCGCGACCCTCTCCGATCTGCAGGTCGACGACGACGTCGAGGTCGATGCCCTCCGCCTCGGACGCCCCCGGACCCTGTCGGGGCTCGTGCGCGCGGCCGGCACGCCGGTGCCGGACGCCACGATCACCGCGACGCAAGTCGGCTTCGAGGGGTTCGTGTACGCGGCGACCACCGGTCCCGCGGGGCGGTTCGAGCTCAGCGTCCCGGATGGCGCGTGGCAGGTCGAGATCGTGCCACCGAGCGTGAGCGTGCCCGGCGCCGCGATCACGACGACCCTGCGCGCCGGCGAAGAGGCCACGATCGACCTGCCGGAGGGCCTGCTCGTGAGCGGGACCGCGACGTGGGAGGGAGCGCCCGTCCCATGGGCGCTCTTGGAGCTCTACGACCCCCGCACGGGCGCGCGCATCGCGCGAGGCACGGCGAACGACGCCGGCAACTACCAGATGCGGGTGTTCATCCCCGAGCCCGACGACACCCAAGAGGGGAACGACACCGGGACGGACACCGGCGAAGACACCGGCGAAGACACCGGCGCGCGGCGCTGAGGCGCGCGCGGGCTGCTCGGCCCGTCCCCCGACGGGCTATCCTCCTCCCGATGGGTCTCCGGCTCGCGCTCCTGCTCGCCGCCGTCTCGCGGGCCGCGGGCGACGACGCGCCCGCATCCCCGAACGAGCCCGTCGTGGCGGTCGATCCCACCCCCGCGCCGTCCCCCGACGCCGCCGCGATGGTCGACGCCGCCGTCGCCGAGTACCTCGCGGGCCGTCCGGCCGAGGCGCGCGCGCGCCTGCAAGGGGTGCTCGCCATCGGGCCGGACCTGCCGCCGGCGGTCCGACGCCGCGCGCTGGCGTACCTCGGCGACATCCTCTACAGCGAGGAGGGCCCCACCGCGTCGAAGAGCGTGTTCGACGCGTTGCTCCGCGAAGACCCGACCTTCCGCCTCGACCCCTTCGAGCACCCGGCCGACGTGTGTCGCTACGTCGACCAGCTCCGCGATCCCGTACGGCTGCCGATCGAGCCGCCTCCCGTCGCACCGGCCCCGCGTCCGCGGTACCCCGTGGCCCTCTTGATGCCGGGCGGCGTCCCATACTTCCGCGACGGGCGGACGGGCGCCGGGGTCGCGGTCGCGTCCGTCCAGGCGGTCACGCTCGCCGGCAGCTTCGTCACCTACGCCCTCGTCCTTCCGCGCGTGGAGGACCCTCGGTACTCCGACCCCGACGCCCTGGGCCGCACCGAGGACCTCATCCTCCTCAACCGGCTGATCGCGTCCGCCGCGGTGCTCAGCTTCGTCGTGCCGCCCATCCTGGAGAGCGCCCGCTGGGCCCGCTCGGTGCGCGTGAGCCCGGCGCCGGGCGGGGTCCAGGTCAGCGGGACGTTCTGAGGGATCGGCGGGACGTCACGGGCGCGGGAGCAGGACGACGTCCGCGACGACGGCGGGGTGATCCGAGGGGCGGCGCGGGGCCCGGTCGGCCGCGACGTAGGCGGTCGCGTCGTGCACGAAGCGAGCGACCGCGGCGTCCGGCGGCACGAGGAGGTGATCGATCCGGCGCTCCGGACGGAGCTCCGGGCGGGTGTACGGCAGGTCGAGCGGGCCGAGGCGCTCGACGGCCGTGGCGATGCGCTCGGCGTCGACCAGGGATCCCCGCGCGGCGTCGAAGGCGGTGTCGTCGGCCCGGAGGTTGAAGTCTCCCGCCGCGACGAGGGGGACGCGGTCGGAGAGAGGCGGGAAGGTCGTCCCGAACAACGAGGCGGAAGGTCGTTTGTTCGTCGACGCCGCGTCGAAGTGCGTGCTGGTCACGAGCACGCGACCCCCGTCGGGATCCTCCAGCAGCGCCCACACGACGAGGCGCGGCACAGACCACGCGCGCCACGGCCACCCGAACGGCACCGTGGGGGTCGGCGAGAGCCAGAGCGCGCCGTCGTCCCGCGCGCGAAGTCGGTCCGCGCGGTACACGATCGCGGCGTCCGCCCAGCGCCCTCGCCCGAACGCGACGTGCGCCCACGGCGAGCCCCCGAAGACCGCGTCGAGCTCGCGTCGGCCGGCGAGCTCCTGCACCGCGACGACGTCCGGATCGTGCGCGACGATGCGCGCGCGCAGGTGCGGCGCGCGCGCGGCGAGCCCCTCGTAGCCGCGCTTCAGGCACACGCTGCACAGCATGTTCCACGTCATGACGCGCAGCCGGACCGACTCCTCGGAGCGAAGGGCGTCGTTCGGGGGCGCCTGGCCACGCGCGCCGTCCACGGCCCACACGAAGGCGCGTTGCGGCAGGCGCACCGCGACGATGGCGGCGAGGAGCGCCAGGAACGCGACGAGCGCCAGGATCCGGCGCCCGGGTCCGCGCGCTACGCCGGCTCCTCGGTCGGCGCGACGCCCCACCACCCGTCGCCTTCGGCCGGGCCACCCGCGAGGATCTCGCCGTTGCGCACGACGGCCGACAAGCCGCAGAACCCCACGTCGTCCTCGCTGCCCCATCGGTCGGCCGCGAGGAGGTACCCGCCCCACCCGCGCAGCTGACCCGACCAATACGGACGTGGATCCGTGCCTTCGTCGACCCAGTTCGTGGGGAAGCAGAGGATGTCGGGCCGGGTGCGCTTGACGTGGGTGATGAACCGCGGGTCGTTCACGTCCATGCAGATGCCCAGGGTGGCGGTGCCGTACGGCGTCTGGAACACCGGGTACGGGAGGTCGCCAGGGCTCGCCCAGGTGTGGTCGTCGATGTACAGGAGGCGCTTGCGGTACACGGCCTCGAGGCGGCCGTCGGCGTTGATGACGAGCGCCCCGTTGAACAGCCGCCCCTCGAAGTCCTCGACGTAGCCGACGACGATGTGCGCACGGTGCTGCTTGGCCAACGGGGCGAACGCGCGGAACGTGGGTCCGCGCGGCGCCTCCGCCATCGGGCGGATGGCCTCGGGGTTGGGGAAACGGTAGCCCGTAGCCGCCATTTCAGGGAGAACGAGCACCTTCGCGCCCCCTTCGAGCGCCTTCGTCGTCAACGCGACGAGACCCGCGAGGTTGGCGTTCCGGGCCCCGCGGCGAGGCTTGAACTGGAGCACGGCGAGCATCGCGTAGAACGTAGCACAACGGACACGCCCGCGGGAACCTGACCGGAACATCTGTACAGGGCCCGAAGGCCCGGTTAGGTGTCCAGCGCCATGTCCACCGCCCCGATCCAGATCCGCGGCGCGCGCGAGCACAACCTGCGCGGAATCGACGTCGACATCCCGCGCGACGCGCTCACCGTCATCACGGGCCCCTCCGGCAGCGGCAAGTCCTCCCTCGCGTTCGACACCCTCTATCAGGAGGGGCAACGCCGCTTCCTCGAGAGCTTGTCGCCCTACGCGCGCCAATTCCTCGGCCAGATGGAGCGGCCCGCGGTCGACCGCGTCGATCACCTCTCCCCCACCCTCTCCATCGACCAGAAGACGGTCAACCGCAACACCCGCTCCACCGTCGGCACCGTCACCGAGATCTTCGACCATCTGCGCCTCCTGTGGTCGCGCCTCGGCACGCCGCGCTGCCCCATCTGCCTCCGCGCCATTGCCCGCCGCTCTCCCGGCGACATCGCCGATCGCCTGCTGCGCGACGCGGAGGGTCGGCGCGCCCACGTGCTCGCCCCGGTCATCCGCGACCGCAAGGGCGAGTACCGCAAGGAGCTGGAGGGCTGGGCGGACGCCGGCTGGCTGCGCGCCCGCGTCGACGGTGCGCTCATCTCGCTCGACGCGCCCCCCGCGCTCCCGCGCTACGAGAAGCACACCATCGAGATCGTCGTCGACCGCCTGGTCCTGCGCGCGTCCGAGCGCGACCGCCTCGTGGAGGGAATCGAACGGGCCGTGAAGATGGCGGACGGCGTCGTCAGCGTGCTCCTCGGCGACGACGACTGGTCGTTGCACGCCGTCGCCCGGGCGTGCCCCGAGCACGGCGTGTCGATCCCCGAGATGGAGCCGCGCCTGTTCTCCTTCAACGCGCCCCAAGGGGCGTGCCGCACGTGCGGCGGGCTCGGGCTCGTGGTTCGCATGGGCGAGCACGTGTTCGCCGCCCCGTGGGACGCCGAGTCGCCCGAAGCCTGCCCGGACTGTGGGGGGCGGCGCCTCAACCCCATCGCGCTCGCGGTCGACTTCCGCGGCCTCTCGATCGACGTGGCGACCGCGCAGAGCATCGAGGATGCCCGCGCGTTCTTCGACGGCGTGGCCCTCGACGCGACCGAGTCCCTCCTCGGCGACGCGATCCTCAAAGAGATCCGCGAGCGCCTCCGCTTCCTCGAGCACGTCGGCCTCGGCTACCTCTCGCTCGACCGCCGCGCCCGGACCCTCAGCGGCGGGGAGGCGCAGCGCATCCGCCTCGCCGCGTGCGTGGGCAGCGGGCTCGTGGGCGTCACCTACGTGCTCGACGAGCCGAGCATCGGCCTGCACCCTCGCGACAACCACCGCCTGCTCGAGGCCCTCGGCGCCCTGCGGGACGCCGGCAACACCGTCGTGGTCGTCGAGCACGACCGCGAGACGATGGAGCGGGCGGACTGGATCGTCGACGTCGGGCCCGGCGCGGGCGTCGAGGGCGGCCGGCTCGTCGGCTACGGGGCGCCCGCGACGTTCATCGGCCTCGACACCCCCACCGCCGCGTTCCTCCGCGACGAAGAGATCATCGCGCTCCCGGCGGCGCGTCGCCCCGGCAACGGCAAGCGCTTGAGCGTCCGGGGCGCTTCCGCGCGCAACCTCAAGGCGGTCGACGTCGATCTCCCCCTCGGCACGCTCACGGTGTTCACCGGCGTCTCCGGGTCCGGAAAAAGTACGCTCCTGTTCGACGTGGTCCGGCAGGGCCTCGACGACCGCAGCCTGCGCGGGGCCGAGGCCGTCGACAAGGTCATCGAGATCGACCAGCAGCCGATCGGGCGCACGCCGCGCAGCAACCCCGCCACCTACTCCGGCGTGTTCGACCTCGTTCGGGACCTGTTCGCGGCCACGCCCGAGTCCCGCGCTCGGGGCTACAAAAAGGGACAGTTCAGCTTCAACGTCCGTGGCGGGCGGTGCGAGGCGTGCGAGGGCGCCGGCGTCCGCACGATCGCGATGCAGTTCCTCGCGGACGTGGAGATCCCGTGCGAGTCGTGCGGGGGGCGGCGCTTCACCCGCGAGACGCTCGACATCCTGTGGAAGGGCCGCTCCATCGCGGACGTCCTCGCCCTGCCGATCCGCGACGCCGCCGAGCTGTTCTCCGCGCACAAGAAGCTCAGCCGGATCCTCTCCACGATGGTGCGCGTCGGGCTCGGCTACGTCACCCTCGGACAGCCCGCCACCACCCTGAGCGGCGGCGAGGCCCAGCGCTTGAAGCTCGCGTCGGAGCTTCAGCGCCCGCCCGACGGCCACACGGTCTACCTGCTCGACGAGCCCACCACCGGACTGCACTTCCAGGACGTGCGGGTGCTGATCGGCGCGCTGCAAGGGCTCGTGGACGCCGGGCACACCGTCCTCGTCATCGAGCACAACACGGACCTCGTGAAGTGCGCCGATTGGCTGGTGGAGATGGGCCCCGACGGCGGGTCTCGCGGCGGCCGCGTGCTCGCCACCGGCACGCCCGAGGCCGTGGCCGCGACCGACACGCCGACGGGGCGAGTGCTCGCCGCGCTCCCGCAGATGGGTGGGCCGAAGGTGCTCTTCGCCGCGGAGCGGCCCGCCCCCCGCTACGCGGCCGGCGCCGGCGACATCGTCATCCGCGGGGCGCGAAAGCACAACCTGAAGGGCATCGACGTCACCCTCCCTCGCGGGAAGCTCACGGTCGTCACTGGCCCCAGCGGCAGCGGCAAGACCTCCCTCGCGTTCGACACGATCTTCGCGGAGGGGCAGCGCCGCTACGTCGAGAGCCTGAGCACGTACGCGCGCCGCTTCCTCGGCCGCCTCGATCGCGCCCCGGTCGACGCCGTCTCCGGACTCGCGCCCGCCATCGCGATCGACCAGCGAAACAGCGGCGGCTCCGGCCGCTCCACCGTCGCCACCACGACGGAGCTCCACGACCACTTCCGGCTCCTGTGGGCGAACGTCGGCGTGCCGCACTGTCCGCAGTGTGGGGCCGAGGTGCGCGCCCTCGGGCCCAGCGCCGCCGCCGACCACCTCGCCCACGCCGGCCTCGGCCGCGGGCGCCTGCTCGCGCGCGTGCCCTCGGGCACGAAGGCGGCGTGGCTGCGCGAACAGGGCTTCGCGCGGGCCTGGGTGCGCGACGCCGAGGTCGAGCTCGACACGCTCGACGTCGTCGCCGATCTCGTCGTCGACCGCTTCGACCCCGCCCAGGTCGACCGCGCGCGGGTGTCCGAGGGCGTCGCGAACGCCTACCGCTTCGGCAGCGCGCGCGCGCGCTTCGTCGGCGCAAACGGAAGCTTGAACCTCGCCCGAGACCCGATCTGCCCCACCCACGGGCGCGTCCTGAAGGAGGCGCTCACCCCACGTCACTTCAGCTTCAACCATTGGCTCGGGGCCTGCCCCACGTGCCAGGGGATGGGGCGCGTGGACGACAAGTCCGCCACGTGTGGTGCCTGCAAGGGCGGGCGACTCCGCCCGGAGCTGCTCGCCGTGCGCTTCGCCGGTGAAGGCATCGGCGTGGTGTCCGCGATGACGGTCGACGCCGCCCGGGCCTGGTTCGACACCCTGTCGCTCGGGGCCACCGAAGCGCGGATCGCGGAGCAGCCCTTGCGGGAGGTCCGGGCGCGCCTCGGCTTCCTCGCGGACGTCGGCCTCGGCTACCTCGAGCTCCGGCGCACCGCCGACACCCTCAGCGGCGGGGAGGCCCAGCGTATCCGGCTCGCGAGCCAGCTCGGCGGCGGGCTCACGGGCGTCATCTACGTCCTCGACGAGCCCACGATCGGCCTGCACCCGCGCGACACCGAGCGCCTCCTCGACACCCTCGAGAAGCTGCGCGCCAACGACAACACCCTGGTGGTGGTCGAGCACGACCCGGAGACCATCCGACGCGCGGACCACGTGATCGACATGGGGCCGGGCGCGGGGGTGTACGGCGGTGAGGTCATGGGCGCGGGGCCCCCAGGCGCGCTGCCCGCCAGCTCCCCCACCGGGGCCTGGCTGCGAGGCGAGCGTTCGATCCCCTTGCCCGCGACCCGCCGGGCGGGCGGCCCGCCGATCCAGATCCGCAACGCGCGGCGCCACAACCTCGCCGGCGTCTCGGTCGACGTCCCCACCGGAGCGCTGGTCGCCGTCACCGGCGTGAGCGGGAGCGGAAAGTCGACGCTCATCCTCGATCTGCTCGTCGGCGCGCTCGAGGGCCGGTCCGTGCCCGCCAAGGTCACCCTGCCGTTCGAGCTCCTGCACGCCGTCATCGACCAGGATCCGATCGGCCGCAGCCCGCGCAGCACGCCGGCCACCTACGCCGGGGTCATGGACCCCCTACGCGCCCTCTTCGCGCAGACGCCCGTCGCCCGCGAACGCGGCTGGACCATCGCGCGTTTCTCGTACAACACCTCCGACGGCGCCTGCAGCGTGTGCGGGGGCCACGGCGCCGAGCTGATCGAGATGCACTTCTTGTCGAACGTGTGGGTCCGCTGCGACGCCTGCCGCGGTCGGCGCTACGCCCCCGAGACGCTCGACGCGCGCTGGAAAGGGCTCTCGATCGCGGACGTGCTCGACCTCCGTGTCGACGAGGCGCGCGAGCTGTTCGCCGCGCAGCGCACGATCGCGCGGCCGCTCGCGGCCCTCGAGGAGGTGGGCCTCGGCTACCTTCGCCTGGGGCAGCCCGGCACCGAGCTCTCGGGCGGCGAGGCGCAGCGCGTGAAGCTCGCGAGCGGCCTGGGATCGAGGAAGAAGCCGTGCCTCTACATCCTCGACGAGCCAACCACGGGGCTGCACCTCTCCGACGTCGCCCGGCTCGTCGCGGTGTTCGACCGCCTCGTCGACGAGGGGCACACCGTCCTCGTCGTCGAGCACCACCTCGACGTGATCCGGCACGCGGACTTCGTCGTCGACATGGGGCCCGAGCCGGGCCCTGGGGGCGGCAAGGTCGTGGCGACCGGCACGCCCGAGCAGGTCGCCAAGGTCAAGAAGAGCTGGACCGGTCGCGCGCTCGCGGGCCGCCTGCACCGGACCGCAGACGCCCACGGCCCGGCTCGCGCAGACATCTCGTGACACATCTTCCGGGTCCCCCGACGAGAGACCCAGTACGTTCAACGACCACACGGGGGTTCGCGTGCGCGCTTGGATGACGTTGGGGCTGGTCGTCGGCGGGTGCGTCGAGGGTGAGAAGGACCTCGGAGGCATCGCGGCGCTCGGCAACACCGAGGGCATGGCGCGGGTGCAGATGGACGTGATCGGCACCGAGGCCGACGGCCTGAACATCCCACGCGACCTCGACTTCAACCCGGAGAACCCCGGCGAGCTGTGGGTCGTCAACCGGGCGGACGACTCGACCTCCACGTTCTTCGACGCCGGGACGGACTCGCAGGAGTCGCTGCACATCATCGACCCGTTCGCGCTCCACTTCATGGAGGAGGTGTCCAGCATCGCCTTCGGCGATCCGCAGCTCTTCGGGACCTGCCAGGAGTCGCGGAACACCTACGACCACCACCACCCGTCCGACGACTTCATGGGTCCCACGTTGTGGACGAGCGTCCTGGACATCTACGGCAAGACGAACCCCGAGGCCGTCGAAGAGCTCGACTACGACCTCGGCAGCCACATCGACATGCTCCACCAGACCCCGCTGTGCATGGGCATCGCGTGGGAGGTCGACAACGTCTACTGGGTGTTCGACGGCTCGACCGGCAGCATCCAGCGCAACGACTTCGTCGATGACCACGGCCCCGGCTACGATCACCACAGCGACGGCATCATCGCGCACTATGTCCGCGGCGAGGTCGCGCGGGTCGAAGACGTGCCGAGCCACCTCGCCTACGACGCGGCGACGGGCCTCCTGTACATCGCGGACACCGGGAACTCCCGGATCGCGGTCCTCGACACCACGACGGGCACCCGCGGGGCGGACCTCCCCGTGATGGAGCCGGGCACGACCTACTACGAGATGGACGGCGCCACGCTCACCACCCTCGTGGAGGGCGAGCTGGTCGAGCCGTCCGGCGTCGATCTGTTCGACGACACGTTGATCGTCACCGACCACGCGACGGGGATCGTGTGGGCCTTCGATCTCCAGGGCAACGAGCTCGACCGCGTCGATCTCGGCCTGGGCGAGGGGCTGATGGGCGTCGAGGTGGTCGATCGCGAGGAGATCTGGCTGGTCCACGCCGACGACAACGAGCTCCTGCGCCTGACGCCGAAGCTGCCGGCCGACGAGTAGTTCGCCCCAATCGCCGGTTCTACGCCGTCGCCGCGCTCCGCAGCGCCGTGATCAGGTCCTCGGGATCGGGGTGATCCCCCGCCACGTCGCTTCGCTGCTCGAACGCGACGCGCCCTCCGGGAACGATCACGAAGGCCCCACCGAGCTGCCAGGGGTCCCCCTGGGTGAGGCCCTGGTAGTCCCCGCCCTTCGCGGCGCGGAGCGCGTGGGTGACGGCGCGCAGGTTGAGCGTGGCGCCGACACCGCGGCGCAACCCCGCCGCGCGGAAGGCGCGCATGCGGGGGTCGACCAGCACGGGGAACGGGAGCCGGCGCTCCTCCGCGAAGGCGCGCGCCTGCTCGGGCGTTCCGGTGCTCACCACGACGAGGTCAGCCCCCAACGCCAGGAAGCGGTCGGCGTGACACGCGAGCGAGCGAACCTGCTCGCGGCAGAGCAGTCAGCCGAAGTGGCGGATGAACACCAGGACGACCGGGCGTTCGCGCCAGAGCGAGGCGAGCGGCACGTCCGCCCCGTTCGCGTCGAGCACGGAGAGCGGGGCGAGGACCTGGGCCAGCGACACGGCGACTCCCTCCAGCTAACGGATGCGGACCATGCACTCGGCGGGGACGATGTGCTCCCCCTGCTCCGGCGCGTACGACCAATACGCGTAGTCGACCACGACCGGCACGCCGCGCGCGTCGGCGGCGGCGCGGAGCTCCTCGAGCGCGCGCCCGGGCCACGCGCGGAACACGCTGAACAGGGCGAGCTTGCGCTCGTCGAGCGCGTCCGCCGACTCGACGAAGCGCAGCGCCGACGCGGAGGCGCCCCGGCGGCGGAGCCCGGCGCCGAGCACGGGCGTGCCCAACACGACCCCCTTGTACCCCTCGAGGTCCGGCGGGTCCGCGCCGAGCACGTGCACGTCCACCTCGAAGGCGCGCTGCTCGAGCATGTCCTTCATGCGCGGGACGACCCGCGCGCACAGTCCGCCCGCGTCGTCATAGGCCAGCAGGAGGCGGACGGGCTTGAACGGCAGGCGGCCTCCGAGCGGCCAGTCAGCGTAGTGCGGGGTCAACCGTCGGTCAACCGGGCCGGGCCTCGCTTGACGAGCCCTCCCCCTTCCGGTACAGCGCAAAGGACGGGGAGACATGCCATGTCGCGATGGATGGTCAACGTGCGCGGACGTCAGTTCAGCGCCTCGAACATGGACGAGCTCCGGAAGCTCGCCCGCGCGGGCGAGCTCGCCGCCGGCGACATCGTGCAGCCGCCGGGCGCGAGCGACTGGCTGTACGCCCTCGACGTGCCCGAGCTCAAGGCCTCCCTGCGCAACGACGTCGACAACCTGCCGCCTTCGGCCTCGCAGGAGATGTCCCCCGCGCTCAAGTGGGGCGCCGCCGCGCTGCTCGCCGCCGCGTCCGCGGGCGTCTGGTACTACGCGCTCGACCTCTTCCGCACCGTCCCGGACCCCGGCCAGCTCGACCTCCTGACCGGCATGCAGGCGCTGAACTACACCGAGGTGCTCATCACCTCGCCGAACGCGGTGCTGCGCGCCACGGCGTCCGACAGCGCGAACGAGGTCGGCCCGCTCCCGAAGGACGCCAAGGCCGAGCTCCTCGGAAAGCGCGGGGATTGGTACCGCCTCCGCTACGCCGGCAACGAGGGCTACGCGAGGGTCACCGACGTCGTGCCCGGCTACTTCTTCGCGGACGAAGAGAAGAAGCTCGACTTCGACCCCCTCTTCAACCCGGACCAGTACGTCCGCGTCGAGAACGCGGGCTGGGCCGCGCCGCCGGAAGGCGCGCCGGGAACCACGGTGTTCACGTTCCTGCTGCGGAACGAGTCCAAGTTCGAGATGACCGACATCAAGCTCAACGCCGTCATCGAGGACAAGGACGGCAAGCCGCTCGAAGAGAAGGAGATCGCCCTCGAAGGCGCGATCCCCGCGGGCGGTACGGCCATGGTCGGAACCCTGCTCCCGAACAAGCGCGCCAAGGCGGCCGAGGGCAAGGTCATGACGAGCACCGGCTACGAGAAGGTGCTCCTCACCGACCCGACGGCAGCCGAGCGCTGGGTCGACGGCGTGGAGATCCAGCTCCAGTCGCAGGGCTTCATCGGCGCCGAGGTCCGCTTCGCCGAGGTGCGCGCGGTGCCGCAGGAGCCGGCGAGCAACTGAGCGCAGCTTCGTCGCAATGCCGCGGCTCTCTGTCGCGGCGACCCCGAGGCCGCCGCGGCGCGACTACCAGCTCAGCTCGAAGAACGCCGAGGGGTTCCACGAGTAGTACGGGTACCCCCAGTTGTTCGGGTAGTGGTCGCAGTAGTAGTCCGGCGGCCCGCACCACCCGGCGGCAAAGCCGAGGTTGATCGTATCGAGCAGCAGGCCGAGGTCCGCGACGGGGAACTCGAACCGGATGGTCGTGCTCGTCGTCGTGACGGTGGGCTCGAGCAGGTTGATGAAGCTGCCGGAGTCGTAGCCCTCGAGCGCCACGGAGCCGCTCTGGTACACGAGGCGGTAGTAGGTCCAATCGGCGCCGGTGCTGTAGCCCCACGACTCGATGAACAAGGTGCTCGGGTCGAACGGAACGGCCGACTCGAGCTCGATCTGCATGACGCCTTCGTACACGCGCCAACGCCCGTCGACGAAGTCCCACCCGTAGTCTCCGACGGCGTCGCCCACGTCGTCCTCGGACGAGTCGAGCGGGCGCCACGGCGGTTCGCCGAGCACGAGCTGCGTGCGCACCTCGTAGGTGTGCGCGCTGTCGTAGAGGGAGAGGAGGAGGTCGAGGGTGTCGCCCTCCGCGCCGCTGGTGACCTCGACCTCCCACGGCTCGGCGGGAGACTTCGAGCTGCCGGCGCCGATGGTGCCGTACGACTCGACGTTGTCGGACACCGTCGCGGTCGCCGTGCTCGTCGCCTCTACCGACAACGCTCCGAAGAGCGCGCCGCTGGTGGGCAGATCGCCGACATTGGAGAGGCGGAGCTCGATCTCCGCGGACTCGTCCGGGTCGAGCACGTCGTCGCGGCCGTCGTCGTCGATCGTGATCTCGAAGAGCGCCGGGACCGGCCACGGCACGTCGAAGGCGAGCGGTACCTCGAAGGCCTCGAGATCGTCGGTCAGCGTGAGCGTCAGCGCGACGTCGGTGCTGTCGACGTGCGTCGCCGCGACGTCGAACGTGAACAGGCCGCTCAGCGACACCGTCCCGCCGGCGTCGACGCTGCCGGCCGACAACGCGAACGGCCCGCCGCTGGTGACCGTCACGTCGGCGTCCGCGCTCGTCAGCGTCGCGACCACCGGCCCGACGGTGGCGGAGCCGCGGTTGAACAGGAGCCCGCCGAAGCTCACGCCGGTGAGCCCGGGGGTGAGCGTCGTGGGGGTGGAGGTGACCGTGCCCGAGAACTCGGGAGGCGCCGGCAGGTAGACGAGCGTCTCTTCGCCTCCGGGGACGTCCGGCAGCACCGTCGCCGTCTGCGTGACCCCGTCGTACGTGAGCTCGAACGCCTCGACGAACAGGTCGTTCTCCGCGTCGAGGCGCAGGTACCAACGGCCGTCCGCCGGGGCCGCCGGCAGCAGGGCCCACTGGTCCGTGACGTCGAAGTCGAGCGACGCCGCGTCGGACACCGCGCCGGACCACACCATCTCTTCCCAGGTCGGATCGGCCGGATCGCCGACGCCGAGAGAGACCTGGACGTTCCCGTCCTCCCAGGGGGTGAGCGCGACATGCGCGGTGCTCACCTCGCCGATGAGCAGGAAGGTGTCGAGGGTCTCCGTCGTGGCCCCGACCGTGGTGGTGACCACGGCGGGGATCCGGCGGTTGTCCGCCCCTTCCGCGTCGATCGTGAGCTGGAAACCCGCATCCGCGGCGCCTCCCGACGTCACCGACGCCAGCACCTCTTCGTCCTCCAGGACGCTGGCGCCCCCCTCGGGGAAGGCGATCGACACCGTCACGTCGGACGCGTCCACCGCGCCGAGGTTGGTCACCGTCACCGTCGCGATGCCCGACTCGCCGGGGCCGATGCCCGCCGGGTCGACGGTCAGCACCGACTCCAACAGCGGCTGAAGGGTCTCCACGCGGACCGCGTCGATGCCCCACTCGTCGGCGTCGACGCCGCGGTACACCCACGCCAGTCGGACCGACGGCTGCCCGGCCCAGGCGCTGAGATCCTGCACCGCCGCGCGCGCCCACGCGCCGTCGGGCGCCGCGGGCAGCGGGTCGGCGACGGCCACCCAGTCTCCGCTCGCGGGATCCGCCGCGCCCGTGCTCAGGTACAGCGCGTGGTCGCCCAGCTCGGGGCTCGCCCCGATCTCGCGCCAGGTGACCTGGGCGTCCGCCACGGACGAGAAGTCGAGGACCGGCGAGATGAGCCAGTCTTCCATCACCGGCGTGCCGCTGTAGCCGCGCGTGTGCACCACGCGCGTGGCGCCGTCGAAGGCGGTGCGGGTGTCGAGATCCCACGCGTAGCCCTGGAACCCGACGCTCGCGTTCGCCCAGCCGACGTCGCGGAGGCTGGCCTCGCCCTCCGCCGGCTCGAAGTCCTCGACGAACGGGAGCGGCTGGCCGATGGCGCTCACGGTGACCAGGAGCGGCTCGCGCGCGCCCTCCAGCGGGAAGTACGCGTTCGCGCGCGGCGAACCGGCGTCCTCCGCCTCGATCCAATACTCGACCCCCGGCGCCCGCACGAGGTCCGCCGTGAGGTCGACCGACCATACGTCGCCTTCGCCCTCGATCATCGACGCCCGGGTCCAGGTGGCCTCGCCGGCGACGCGGTGGCTCAGGGTGACGGACAGCACGCCGTCCTCGTCCGTCGCCATCACCTCGAAGGTGAGCGCCCCGCCCTCCGTCGTGCCCGCAGGCGCGGTGTGTACGAGCGTCGGGCCGGCGAGCGCCGGGCTCGAGTCCTCGACCGCGTCGCCACCGTCGCAGCCGAGGAACAGGATGAGGATCTTCAATTCATTCCTCGATCAACCAGCACGCCGTGTAGCACTGGTACGTGATGATGTTGCCGTTGCCGTCGCTGAACGGGATGCAGTCGAAGCCGGCGGGACAGTCGCGATCGTCCGCGCACTCGACGCCACAATACGACCCGCCGATACAGTAGTTTCCGCTGCCCCCGCAGTCGCCGTCGGCCTCGCAGGGCTTGCAGAAGTACCCGCCGGCGTCGTAGCACTCTCCCGTCGGCGAGCAGAATTCACCCACGTCACAGTCGGTCCGCGTGTCGGCGCAGCCCGCGGGCGCGCACTGACCGGACTCGTCGCAGGTGTCCCCGAACTTGCAATCCGTGTCGACCTGGCACCCGCTGACACAGGAGCCACTGTCACAGTATTCCTCGATGCCGCACTGGTCGGAGGTGGCGCACGAGCGGGCTTCACAGGTGCCGTCGACGCAGACCTCACCGAAGGCGCACGAGACCGTCTCGCTGCACTCGACCGGGGCCGGCTTGGAACACCCGAAGGCGAGGAGGAACGCGAGGATCAAGAGCCGCTCCGGACTTTGTATTCGACCAGGATGTACTTCTCGCTCGCGGGCACCTGATCGTACTCGAAGCGGATCGAGTTGCGCTCCTCGACGTAGGTGTAGTCGACGTCGATCGTGAGGTCCTTCTCTTTGCTCTCGTCCGAAGCATCGGCGTACAGCGCCACCTTCAGCGTGTCCAACTCCGGCACTTCGCTCAGCTCGAACTCCGACTCGAGGCCGCTGAGGGTCAGCCCGAGCTGGTTCACGATCGGGGTGAAGTCCTCGTCGCAGATGCTGTCGACGAGGCCCTCGGTGGCGACCACCGCGGACACGTACCGCTTTCCCCAGTCCGCGACGCCGTTGGCCGACGAACACGACGGCTCGCCCGCGAATTCCGGAGCACGATCGCCGATCACGCCGCTGACGTTCATCCGCGTGTGATTGCGGTAGGCGTCTTCGCCCTTCAGGTCCGCGAAGTGGCGCAGGTAGTCGGACACGGCGTACGGGGAGCTGTCCTCCTCGTCGGAGACGAAGAGCAGCGACAGATTCGCTTCCTCACGGATGAACCCCGCATTTTCGCCGGCGAGCGCCTCGGGCAGCGTCGCGAGGCGCGCCCCCTCGAAGCCCATCTCCAAGCCGGTGCCGGTCGTGCCCTGGGTGACGTTCTCGACGAAGATCTCGTCGGCGCCCTCGGTGGTCGAGGTGAGGTAGAGGTCGGCGTTGTTCAGGGTCATGTCGCCGTCGGTCGTGTACGTGGCCTCGGCCACGTCGGTCGAGCGCGCGACGACCTGTACGGCCCCGGCGGCGATCGACGCGCCATCGGGGAAGGACCAGGTGTTCTGTCCATTGTCGATCAGCGTCCAGCCAGTGAGGTCGACCGCGGTGTCGGAGATGTTCGTGATCTCCACCCACTCGCCGCGGTCGTCCGGCACATCGGCGGGGTCCGGCAAGAGCTCCGTCACGATCACGGCGCCGTAGCGCGCGTTGCGGCCGGGGCCGTCGCCACCGCACCCGGGGTTCACCGCGCCGGGGCTCGGCGCCACATTCGTGCACCACGCCGTGGCGGCGTCGTTCGACACGGCGGACTCTCGGGTCGGGTCGAGCGAAAGCACCACGCCGGCGCCCGCTCCCCACGTGCGCGTCCACGCCACCTCGTCGACCGTACGCCCTTCGGCGTTGACGAGGCGCACCTCGTCGTCGCCGCCGATGAGCTTGCCCCGCTGGGCCTCGTCATCCACGTCGGTCGTGACGACGCCGATCTGCCAGTCGACCTCGGCCTCCTCGAACACCTGGATGAAGCTCTGAAAGTTTTGCGAGAGCTTCGTCTGTTCCTCGATCATCGAGCAGCTGTTGTCGATGACGAGCAGGACGTCCACCGTCTGGATGCGCGCCTGCCGGAACACGTCCTCCTCGGTGAGCTGGGTGAAGTTCGTCTCGCTGCACGCGAACATCAGGCTCATGAGCACGATCATCGGGCGGACTCCACGGCGGTGTCACTCTCGTCGCCGGCGCCGACGCGCAGCCCCTCGACGGACTCGAGCAACAGCCGCTGCGCGACGGAGGGCGTCTGACGGCCCCAGTGGAAGTTGCCGTACACCACGTGCCCACGGTTCGCGGTGAACCGGACCAGCAGCGGAACGTCGTCGAGGGTCTCGAAGGGCTTGTCGGCCGACGGCTGGTGTTCGAGCGTGCCGCGGAGCAGCACTTCGGTCTCGCCCCCGACCGACTCGATGATCGTCGCCGCAGAGTATTCGTAGTCGATCGACACGGCGGCCCCGAGGGCCTCGACGAGCTTCTCGTCGGTCACCGTGGCGTACACGTCCTGCTCGGCCGCGCCGGTCTGGGCGGCGTCGGGCAGTCCGGTGTCGTCTCCGAAGAAGCGGACCGCGTCCGGCCAGCAGCGCTCGACGATCTCGTACGCCCAGTCGCTCACGACGAGGCTCCCGCCGCCGTCCGCGAAGTCGCAGAGGCGTTGGAGCTTGATCTCGTCCGCGAGGATCATGTTGTCTTCGAGCAGGGCGTTGTTGTATTGGCCGGCGCCGAACCCGCGGGCGCCCGACGCGACGAACACCGCGTTGTACAGCTGGATCGCGTAGTTGCCCTTCTCGTCGACCGCGGTCAGCAGCGTGTCGATGTCGGCCGCCATCTCGCCGCGCTGCGACCGGCCGTCTTCCGGCTCGTACACGGCCTGCACGATGAACCCGTCGTAGGGGGTCGTCGCGATGTCGAGCGCCGTGAGCGGCGTGCGCATGTCGTCGAAGTCCCCGAGCACGACGGCGATGGCGTCCAGGCGCACCTCCGACAGGCCCTGCTCGGAGCACCCCAGGAGCGCGAGCAGCGCCATCATTCGAGCACCACGGAGCCCTGCACGTACACCGACGTGCTGCTCTTGTTGTTCTGGTAGATCGAGAACGGGAACCCGAACGCCGGGCCTTCGGGGATCAGGCTGTAGGCGGCGAACGTGGCGTTGCCCGCGACGAGCTGGCTCAGCTCGTCCGACGTGTAGGTGTGGACGCCGTCGTCCCAGGGGAGAGAGCCGACGTACCCGCCCTCGCCGGTCTCCACGAGGTTGGAGCTGATCTGCGTCACGAAGTAGGCGTCCGGGTAGGTCTGCGCAGGGGTCCAGGTGTACGTGAGATCTTCCGAGCGCGGGTGCGTGAAGTTGCCCCACCACTCGGGGTCGACCATGCTGAAGTCGGCCGGGACCGTCGGCTGCACGCCCTCGAGCACGTACTCGCCGATGCCGCCCTCCTCGCCCTGGGTGTGCAGGTCGTAGAGCTGATCGAAGCAGTAGTCGTCCAACGTGAGCGGCGCGCTGTAGTAGATCATGCCCGTCGCGCCGTCGACCTGGCGATCCAGCGTGACGATGTTGCACGGCGACTCGAACCACACGTGCTCGCCCGCGCCGACGGTCTGGGGCGACGGGCAGTCCGAGCTGCCGCCCGTGGTGTAGGTCTGGAAGACGCCGTTGCTGTCGTACGGCTGCGGGCCGGACGCGCAGGCCGGATCGCTCGAGCAGTCGTTGTCGTAACAATCGGTGAACCCGTCGCGGTCGTTGTCCGCGCCGTCGGAGCAGGCGGCCGCCTCCGGGCTGTTCGGACACGCGGGATCGAGCGGGATGTAGAAGATGGCCTGGCCGCTGACCCGCTCGGAGATCGCGCCCGTGGCGTTGTCGATCGTGCGCGTGACGCTGAACCCGAGGGAGATCGCGACGTTGCTGAGGTCGATCTCGCCGCCGACAATCTGGAACGCGTCATCGATGAACGCGCCCTCGTCGCCGGTGCGCACGAGCACGTCGCGCCCGCCGAGCTCCGCGGCGTTGGAGACCGTCATCGTGCCCCAGAGGTTCTCCGCGTCGAGCACGGTGATCGAGTCGACCACGACGTCGCCGTTGACGAAGCCGCCCTTCCAGAACTCGAGCTCGGTGTCCTCGTCGAAGTGGGTGCCGGCACCACGCACGGTGAATTCCAGCGTCTCCCCTTGCGTCGCCTCCGTCGGGTCGAACACCGCCGACAGCGCCACGCGGTCGACCATGAAGCCGCCGTAGGCCGTCGTCGCCTCTTCGCCGTTGGTCATCCGCACGTCACGCGCGCCGGGCACCGCGTCGCGCCCGACGGTGATCGACACCAGCGCGAACGTCTCGGAGAGCACGTCGACGTTCGTGACCTCGATCGCGTCGCCGAAGGACGCCCAAGACGTGCCCGCCTGCCACACGGTGTTCTGGCCCACGACCTCGATGTCCACGGTCTCGCCGATGCGGGCCCGCGGCGGCGTCAAGGTGATGCTGTCCGGCACGATGCTCAGCGCTTCGCCGATGACGAGCGTGCTCTCCCCCGCGGTGATCGTCGCGTCGCGCGCGCCCAGCTCCGCGGCGGGATCGACCGTGACGTTGGCGACCGCGTTCCAACCGTCGAGCACCTGCACCGAGTTGACGACGACTCCACCCCCGAGATCGAGGTCCGTCGCGTTGAACTCGAAGACCGAGCCGCCCGACTCGAGGCGCGCGTCGAAGGTCGTGCCGCGGCCGGCCTCGGGCGGCCAGAAGCTGAGCCCAGCGCCGTCCGGGAGGGTGTCCGACGCGCCGTCCTTGCTCGCCCCTTCACACCCGGCGAGCACGATCGAACAGAGGGCGAACAGGGCGGCGAGACGCATGCAAACTCCTGGTCGTCCGGGCGGACGACACCGCAGGGAGTATACCTGCGACCACGCCCCCCTCGCAACGCCCGAGCGCCGGCGCGGTGACGGGACGTCGCCGACGAAGCGACCCGGCTCAGCCCGCGACGATCGACGCGACCGAAGCCTGCGCCCAGGCGAGCACCGGAGAGGGCATGACCCCGAACGCCACCACGACCAGAGCGCACACGGTGACGGTTCCGACCGCCCACCGATCGTCCGCCAACTTCGGGTGCCCGTCGTGCATGTACATGACGAGCATGGGGCGCAGGTAGTAGTACACCCCGCACGCCGCCGCGATGGCGCCGACGATGGCGAGGCTGGTGCTGCCCGACTCGATCGCCGCGGCGAACAGGTAGAACTTGCCGACGAAGCCCATCGTCGGCGGGATGCCGGCGAGCGAAAGCAGGCACACGGAGAGCGCGGCGGCGAGCCACGGGTGCGTGCGACCGAGCCCGGCGAGGGCCGACACCGAGGTGTCCTCCTTGTCCGTGGCCAACATCGTCAGCACCGCCCAGGTACCGGCGTTCATGAAGGTGTAGGCCAGCGTGTAGAACAGCAGGCTCCCAACGCCCGTGCCGCCGTGGTCCCCCACCGCCACGAGCGCCATCATCAGGTAGCCGGCGTGAGCGATCGAGCTGTAGGCGAGCATGCGCTTGAGGTCGTCCTGCACCAACGCCGCGAGGTTGCCGACCAGCATCGTCGCGGCGGCCATCCACCAGAGCGCGATGTCGAACCCGTGCGCGTCCGCCCCGAGCACCACGATGACGACGCGGCCGAACGCGGCGAAGCTGGCCGCCTTCACGCCGCCGGACATGAGCGCGGTGACCGACGTGGGCGCGCCCTGGTACACGTCGGGGGTCCACATGTGGAACGGCACGCTCGCCACCTTGAACCCGAAGCCCGCGATCAGCAGCGCGCCGCCGACGTAGGCCAGCCCCGCGTGCCCGCCGTCCGCCGAGGACCCGAACCGACGGGCGACCTCGCCGAGCTCGGTCGTGCCGGTGGCGCCGTAGAGCAGGGAGATCCCGTACAACATGAGGCCCGACGAAAACGCGCCGAGGATGAAGTACTTGAAGCCGCTCTCGACGCTGTTCGGGTCGCCTCGCTTGATCGCGCACAGGATGTACATGGATAGCGACATCACCTCGATGGCGATGAACACCATCATGAGGTCGTTCGCGAAGCCCATGAGCATCATGCCGAAGACGCCGAAGAGCACCAGCGCGTAGTACTCACCGATGCGCACCCCGATGCGATCGAGGTACCCACTGGAGATCGCCACGGCGAGGATGCCGCTCACGATGGCGGCGGCCTGGAAGAACACCCCGTAGGCGTCGAACTGGAGCATGCCGCCGAAGGCGACGATCGGCTCGGACACCTGCGCTGAGAGCCAGGCGGTGCCGGCGCCGGCCCCGAAGAGGGTCACCAGCGTCGCGAGGGCGAACCCCGACTTGTCAGCCGGGCGCTGAAAGGCCTCGACCAGCATGACGACCATCGCCATGGCGAACACGAGGAACGCCGGAGCGAGGAGGAGCATCGAAGCGCTGAGCGTCGTTGCGTCGTGCATATCAGTGACCGTCCGTCGCGGCGGGGGCGTGTTCGGGGGCGTGCTCGTCACCGGCCGCGTGGGTCGCCGCGCCGTCGGCGCCGTCAGCGCCGTGGGGCGTGGCGCCCGTCGCCTGCGCGGCGGGACCGTTGCGCGCGGCGATCCAACCCGGGGTGCCGGAGACGTCGGCGTAGGGGGCGCCGTCGTAGACCGACTCGAAGCGCGCGACGAGCCGTTCCACGCTCGGGTTGATGATGTCGAGGAACGGCTGCGGGTACACGCCCATGGCGACGATGGCGACGCAGAGCGGCGCCAGGTACGCGAGCTCGCGGCCGTTGACGTCCGTCAGCTCGGCGTTCGCGCGGCTCGTGAGCGGCCCGAACATCACCCGCTGGAACATCCACAACATGTAGACGGCCCCGAAGACGACGCCGGACGCGGCGACCACGGTGGGCCAGGGCGCGTACTCGAACGCGCCGAGCAGGATCAGGAACTCACCGACGAAGCCGTTCAACAGCGGCAGCCCGACGGAGGAGAAGGTCACGAGCATGAAGATGACGGCGAAGACCGGGACCGCCTTGGAGAGCCCGCCGAAGTCGGCGATCTTGCGCGTGTGACGACGCTCGTACACCACGCCGACGAGGAGGAACAGCGCCCCGGTGCTCACGCCGTGGTTGAGCATCTGGTAGACCGCGCCGGTCATGCCGGGCTCGTTCAGCGCGAACAGGCCGAGCATGACGAAGCCCATGTGGCTCACGGACGAGTACGCGACGAGCTTCTTGACGTCGTCCTGCACCATCGCCACGAGCGCGCCGTACACGATGCCGACGACGGCCAGCGCGATGATCGTGGGGCCCCACGCCACCGCGGCCGCCGGGAACAGCGGCATCGCGTACCGATAGAACCCGTACGTGCCCATCTTCAGCATGACGCCGGCGAGCACCACCGAGCCGCCCGTGGGCGCCTCGACGTGCGCGTCGGGCAGCCACGTGTGGAACGGGAACATCGGCACCTTGATCGCGAACGCGAGCGCGAACAGCGCGAACATCCAGACCTGCGTCTCGTACGGGATGTCGAGGGCGAGCAGCGCCCCGAGGTCCGTGCTCCACGCGCCGGTCTGCTGGTAGTGCAGCGCGTACAGGCCGATCAGCGCGACGAGCATGAGCAGCGAGCCCGCGACCGTGTACAGGAACAGCTTGACGGCCGCGTAGATGCGCCGGTCACCGCCCCAGATCCCGATGAGGAAGTACATCGGGATGAGCACGAGCTCCCAGAACAGGTAGAACACGAAGGTGTCGATGGCGACGAAGCTGCCGATCATCGCGCCTTCGAGCACCAGCATCAGGGCGAAGTAGCCGCGGTGGCCGTGCTCCACGCCGGAGAAGCCCGCCGCCACGATGATGGGGGTCAGGGCGGTGCTGAGGAGCACGAGCAACAAGCTGACGCCATCGATGCCGAGGTGGTAGCTCACCCCGAACGCCTCGATCCACGGGATGTTCTCTTCGAACTGCCACGCCGCGTTGCCCGGGTCGAAGCCGAACCAGAGGGGAATCGACGCGACGAGCGCGGCGAGCGACACCGCGAAGGCGGCCGGCTTCGCCATCTCCTTGGGGAGCGCCGCGACGAGCAGGCCGCCGAGGATGGGGAGGAACGTGACGATCGAGAGCATGGGCGCCATGTCAGGACCCCAGCGCGTAGGCGAGGACGAGGGCTGCGCTGCCGGCCGCGATGCCCAGGGCGTAAGCCTGGACGCGGCCGTTCTGCGCGAGCGCGTGGATTCGGCCGAGGCCGGCAGCGGCCGAGGCGGCGCCGTTGACCGCGCCGTCGATGACGAGCGCGTCGACGACCGACCAGAGGACCTGCCGGGACCCCACGACCAGGGGGTTGAGGAGCACCATCTCGTAGAGCTCGTCGACGTACCACTTGTTCAGCGAGCCCTGGTACAACCACGGGATCCGCGCGGCGATGCGCGCGGGCTCCGCGGGCTGCTGGACGTAGAGGTACCACGCGAGCCCGACCGCGCCGGCGACCCCGATGAGCGTCAGGCCCATCAGCGGGAACTCGAGGGTGTGGTCGTGCGAGAACGGGAGGTGGGCCGACCCGGCGAACACGGGGTGCAGGAACGTGTGGAGCCACCCGTGTTCGGTGAGCCACGCCGGCAGGTTGAGACCGCCGCCGAACACCGAGAGCACCGCCAGCACGATGAGCGGCAGGGTGATGACCAGCGGGGATTCGTGCGGCGTGTGGGCGTGGCCGTGGGCCGCATGGCCGTGGCTCCCTCCGCCGTGACCGTGGGCGTCGTGGGCGTGGGCGTCGTGGGCGTGGGCGTCGTGGGCGGGCGCCGCGTGGCCGTGGGCGTCGTGCCCGTGCCCGCCACGGTACTCACCGGCGAAGGTCATGAACATGAGGCGGCTCATGTAGAACGCCGTGAACAGCGCCGCGGTCGTCGCCATGACCCAGAGGACCTTCGACAGCACCGCGCCACCGGGCAGGGTGTCGAACAGCTCGGTGCTGAACGTGAGCCAGAGGATCTCGTCCTTCGAGAAGAAGCCGGAGAACCCAGGGAACCCGATGATGGCGAGGTACCCGCACACGAAGGTCAGGAAGGTGAGCGGCATGTGCTTGCGCAGCCCGCCCATGTTCCGCATGTCCTGCTCGTGGTGCAGCGAGTGGATGATGCTGCCGGCCCCGAGGAACATGAGCGCCTTGAAGAAGGCATGCGTCAACACGTGGAAGAAGCCACCGGTGAAGCTCCCGATGCCGACGCCGAGGAACATGAACCCGAGCTGCGACACCGTCGAGTACGCGAGTACCTTCTTGATGTCCGTCTGGGTCACCGCGATGGTCGCCGCGAACAGGGCGGTCGCGGCCCCGATCGTGGCCACGACGGCGAGCGCCGCCGGCGCCATGGCGAAGAGGAAGTTCAGCCGGCACAACAGGTAGATGCCGGAGGTCACCATCGTCGCGGCGTGGATGAGCGCGGACACCGGCGTCGGGCCAGCCATCGCGTCGGGGAGCCACACGTAGAGAGGGAGCTGCGCGCTCTTGCCGGTGGCGCCTCCGAAGAACAGGAGGCAGATGCCGGTCACGGTCAGGCCGCCCACGCCGCCCACGAGCCCGGGGTGCTCACGGATCACGTGCTCGAGCCGCACGAAGTCCATCGTGGCGTGCTCGCCGAGCGACCAGAACAGCCAGAACAGCCCGAGGATGAAGCTGAAGTCGCCGACGCGGTTCGTGACGAAGGCCTTCTTTCCGGCCGACGCGTAGTCGGCGTTCTCGTACCAGAACCCGATGAGCAGATAGCTGCACAGACCGACCCCTTCCCAGCCGACGAACATCAGCGGGAAGCTGTCGCCCATGACGAGCACGAGCATCGCGAAGACGAACAGGTTCAGGTAGACGAAGAAGCGCCAGACGCTCTTTGCGTCCTTGTCGTCCGACATGTACCCGATGGAGTACAGGTGGATCAGCGAGCCGATGCCGGTGATGACGCAGATCATCACGGCGGCCAGGGGGTCGACGCGGAAGCCGACGGACACATCGACCAGCCCGGTCTTCATCCAGGTGTAGAGCGTCGTCTGAAGCGCGGGCACCTCGTGCCCGTGCGGCTCCATCCCGGCGACGGTGGCGAACGCCAGGAAGGCCAGGACCGCGGCGCCGCCGACCATCGCGGTGGCGATGCCACCCGCGACGACGCGCGAGGGGCGCAGCACGGCGTTGACGATGGCCCCGAGGAGGGGGAGCGCCGGAATCAGCGCGATCATCGAGGGAGCGATCATCCGTTCACCCCTTCATCCGGTCGAGATCGTCGAGGCTCACGGTCACGCGGTTTCGGAACAGCAGGATGACGAGCGCGAGGCCCACCGCGGCCTCCGCGGCCGCCACCGCCATCACGAACACCGCGAACACGTGCCCGTCAAGGGTGACGCTCTCTCGGGAGAACGCCACGAAGCTGAGGTTCACCGCGTTCAGCATGAGCTCCACGCTCATGAACACGATGAGCGCGTTCTTGCGGGTCAACACCCCCACGACGCCCGTGGTGAACAGCACCGCGCTCACGGCGAGCACGGGCACCAGCCCCACCGACTCCATCAGACCTCCCGCTTGGCGAGGACGACCGCGCCCGCGACCGCCACCGTGAGGAGCACCGACACCACCTCGAAGGGGAGCAGGTAGCGCCCGTTCGGGTCGAACAGCGCGCGCCCGACCGTGGCGATGTCGCCGAAGGCTTCCGGAACGTCCGCCACCAGCTCGCCCTGAACCGCCCCGAAGGTCGCCAGGAGCCCCACTCCGACGAGACCGCCGACGAGGATGCCCCAGAGGCTGCGCGACGGAATATCGAGCAACGGCCCGGCGTTCCCGTCACGCAAGTTGAGCAACATGATCACGAACACGAAGAGCACCATGATGGCGCCCGCGTACACGAGGATCTGGATGACGAAGACGAAGTCCGCGTCGAGCAGCACGTAGTCGGCGGCGAGGAAGAAGAAGCAGACCACGAGCGACAGCGCGCTCGTGATCGGGTTCCTCGCGGCTACCACGGAGACGCCTGCGATGCAGGCGATCAGGGAGAAGAGGTAGAACAGAACCGCTTCGGTCATGAGTGACCCGCTCCGTCTCAGGTGCGAGGCTGCGCGCCTTAGGCCGCCTGGGGGTGGATGTCAACGAGAGTCACGCGACCGGCTTCTCGTCGAAGGTGTAGCCGGCGGGCGCCGACCGAGGATCGGCCCGGTACACGTCCTCGGCCTCCGGCTTGGCGCCGTCCATGAGGTCGACCATGTAGGCCTTGTTGTGAATCATGTCCTGGCGCGTGAACGCGTTGATCTCGTAGATCCTCGTGTCCATGCGGATGGCGTCCTTCGGGCAGGCTTCGACGCAGAACCCGCAGTAGATGCACCGCAGCATGTCGATCTGGAACTCGACCGGGAACTTCTCGATCGGGTCGGCGGGGTCTTCGCCCGCGACGATCGTGATGCAGCTCGCGGGGCAGATCGTCGGACAACACATGCACGCGACGCACTTCACCTTGCCGTCGGGCCGCGTGGTCAGGCGATGGGCCCCGCGGTACCGCGCCGCCATCGGCTTGCGCATGTCGGGGTACTCGATGGTCCGGAACCGATCCTGATCGAAGATGTTCTTCAGGATGTGGCCCATGGTGAGCACGAGGCCCTTGACGACCTCGACGAGGTACACCGACTCCGGCGTGCTCAGCTTCTTGTTCGGGGCCGGGAGCGCCATTGGTTTGCCTCTCAGGCGAACAGGGTTTCGGCGACGACCACCCAGATGGCCGCAAAGAACACGTTGGCGAGGGCCAGGGGGAGCATGGTCTTCCAGCCGAGGTTCATCAGCTGGTCGTAGCGGAAGCGCGGGAGCGTCCAGCGGACCCAGATGAAGAACCAGCAGCCGAACAGCACCTTCACGGTCAGCGCGGTGAGCTGGAAGACGAAGGCCACGACCTCCGGCCCGAGGATGGTGCCGCCGAGCACCCCGGTGAGCCCAAGCACACCGAGGCCGGCGTGGGCGACCGCGGCACCCGACCACACGGCCGTGAAGAACAGGGGCTCGCGATGCCGGATGTCATCGGCGCGGAGCGCCGCGTAGAACGGGCGGCGGCGGCGGTTGTACGCGATGTACGCGAACAGGACGAAGGCCGGGACGGCCCCGAAGCCGGCCAGGGCGACCAACACGTCCGCGTTGGCCCGGATGGTCTCGCCGGTGAGGAATGGAACGTTGTACCCACCGAAGAAGAGCGTCGCGGTGACCGCGCTCGCGACGATCATGTTCGCGTATTCGGCCATGAAGAACAGGGCGAAGCGCAGCGAGCTGTACTCGGTGTGGTAGCCGGCCACGAGCTCGGCCTCCCCTTCCGGGAGGTCGAACGGCGTCCGGTTGGTCTCGGCGAAGGCCGACGTCCAGAAGAGGACGAACGCCAGGAAGCCGACAGGGGTGAACACCGTCCAGTTCCAGATCGCGCCGCTCTGGGACTCGGCGATGTCGGAGAGCGACACCGAGCCGGCGATGAGGAACACGACCACCGCGCTCAGGCCCATGGCGAGCTCGTAGCTGACCATCTGGGCGCTCGCGCGCAGACCGCCGAGCAGCGAGAACTTGTTGTTGCTCGCCCAACCGGCGAGCATGACGCCGTACACGCCGATGGAGGTCATGGCGAGGACGAACAGAAGGCCGGCGTCGATGTCGGACACCTTGAGCATGACGTCGAAGGTCGTGCCGTCGCCCAGCGGGATCCGGAGCTGATCGCCGAACGGCACCACGATGAACGTGACGAGCGCGACGGACATCGCGATGACGGGGGCCAGCATCCAGTACGTCCGTTCGACGTGCCCGGGGATGATGTCCTCCTTCATGATCAGCTTGACGACGTCGTTCAGGGTGTGGACCAGGCCACCCGCGCGGATCCCGAGGATGTGCGCGCGGTTGGGGCCCGGACGGTCCTGGATGTAGGCGGCGCCCTTGCGCTCGGCCCAAATCAGGAGCGGCACGATGTTCATGACGAAGGCCACCGCGAACACGCACTTGGCGAGCACGGCGATGTAGGGGGCGAGCTCGACGAGGGTCATGCGGAGGCTCCCAAGGTGGCCGGGGCGGGAGGCGCGGGCAGGGCCGCGAGCGGAGCGCCCGCGTCGCCGACCGACTTGAAGTCCATGCCCTTCATCCGCGGCACCGTCCGCGCCATCGCGTTGAAGGTGGCGACCACCATGGCGGTGCCGAGGGCGACGCCAACGGCGGCGCCGAGCTTGTCCAGGACTTCGTAGGCCGGGCGGGCGTCGCCGGCCGGGTTGACCGCGCGGCGCGCGCGCTGAACGCGATCCTGGCGGTTCACGTAGGTCCCGTCCATCTCCGTCGTGTGCGCGACGGGCACCACGACGGTCGCCGCCTTCGCCGTGGTGCAGCGACGCCAGCCGAAGTACGCGATCTTCGCCGTCAGGCCGCCGGCGCCGAGGCGCCCGAGCACGTCGTCCTCCAACACGACGACCCACTCGACGCCCGCGAGATCCTCGAGGAGCTTCGCGCGATCGCCCACCGCGCCGTGATGGGCGGCCAACAGCGCCACCCCCGCGGTGTTGGGGTTCTTGTCCGCCGAGCGGAGGATGCTGTCCGCCGTGTCGTCGCGCCCGGGGTCGTTTCCGCCCACGACGTAGACGCGTGCGCCGGGCGTCGCCCGGGCGAGCTGAAGCATGGCCCAGTTGGCTTCGTTCGTCGCCTGGGTGCCGAGGACGAACGCCACCTTCGCCCCGCCGGCCGCCTTCAGGCGCCGGGCCAGCTCGGCGAGCGCCGCGGCGACGTCCGTGGAGGCGCCGTCGACGCTGGCCTTCAGGATGCGGTCCAAGCCGGCCACTTCGTGGTGGCTGAGCCGCCCTTCGTCACACATCCAGGACTTGTTGACGGCGTCGTTGCGCCGCGGCTTGTACCGGAACACCTCACCCTGCTGGTGAAACACGGTGGTGTTGCAGCCCGTCGCGCACTTCGTGCACACGCCGGCCGACTCCTTCAGGTACCAGACCCGGCGTTGGAACCGGAAGTCGCGGCTGGTCAGGGCGCCCACCGGGCAGATGTCCGCGAGGTTGCCCTGGTACGCGTGGCTGATGTGATCGCCGGGGAACATGCCGATCTCGGTGTGGTCGCCGCGGTTCATCAACCGAAGCTCGCCGGTGCCGGTCACCTCGTCGCCGAACCGCACGCAGCGGCTGCAGCTTACACAGCGCTCGGCGTCGAGCATGATCTCGCTGCCGATCTCCTGCCGCTTCGCCTTGCCGACCTTCGCGTCGAGGCCACGGCTGTCGTACTGGCCGTGATCCATGTAGTAGTCTTGCAGCCGACACTCGCCGGACTGGTCGCAGATCGGACAGTCGAGCGGGTGGTTGACGAGCAGGAACTCCATGACCGACTTGCGCATGTGCTTGACCTGCGCGCTGTCGGTGCGGATCGCGAGGCCGTCACGCGCCTGCATGTTGCAGGCGATGTCCAGCACGGGGCCGCGCGGCGTGGTCGTCTCGACCAGGCACATCCGGCAGTTTCCGGCGATCGAGAGGTGCGGATGGTAGCAGTAGTGCGGGATCTCCTCCCCCACCATGCGCGCCGCCTCGATCATGTTCGTGCCGGCGGGGACGTCCACCTCGACGTCGTTGATCTTGACCTTCGGCATCAGACCGCCCCCGTGGTGGCCACGACCGTCATCGGCGCGTTCGACTGAACGCGCTCGAGGAACTCGTCGCGGAACTTGGTGAGGAAGCTCTGCACCGGCATCGCGGCGCTCGCTCCGAAGAAGCAGATCGTCTTGCTGTGGATGTTGTCCGCGAGGTCGCGGAGGGTGACGAGATCCTCGGGCGTGGCGCGGCGGTCGCGCACGCGGCAGAGGATCTGGTACATCCAACCGCACCCTTCGCGGCAAGGGGTACACTGCCCGCAGCTCTCGTGCGCGTAGAAGCGCAGGAGGTTGGTCAGGGCGTCGACCATGTCGGTGTCCTCGTCCATGACGATGACGCCGCCCGAGCCCAGGTAGCTGCCGGCGACCTGGTTGATCGACTCGTAGTCCATCGACGACTTGTCGACCTCCGCGGGGGTCATGACCGGGACGGACGACCCACCCGGGATGATCGCCTTGAGGCGCTTGCCGCCGCGCATGCCGCCGCAAACCTCGTCGATGAATCGACGCATCGGCATGCCGAGCGGGATCTCGTACACGCCGGGCCGGTTCACGTGCCCGGACACAGAGAAGAGCTTGGTGCCGGGACTCTTCTCGGTGCCGAGCGCCTTGTAGGCCGCGGCGCCGTTGGCGAGCAGCCACGGCACGACGGCGAGGGTCTCGACGTTGTTGACGATCGTGGGGCAGCGCCAGGCGCCCTCGACCGCCGGAAACGGGGGCTTGAGCTTGGGTTGCCCCTTCTCGCCCTCGAGCGAGGAGATCAGGGCCGTCTCTTCGCCGCAGATGTAGGCGCCCGCGCCGAGGTGGACGTGCAGGTCGAGATCGAAGCCCTTCCCGAGGATGTTCTTCCCGAGCAGGCCCGCGGCGTAGGCCTCCGCCACCGCCTCGTCGAGGCGACGCTGGATGAACCGGAATTCTCCGCGGATGTAGATGTACGCCTTGTGGCAGTCGAGCGCGTACGCCGCGATGATCATGCCCTCGATCAGCAGGTGCGGATCGAGCCACATGCAGTAGCGGTCCTTGAAGGTGCCCGGCTCGGACTCATCCGCGTTGCAGAGCAGGTACACGGGCTTGTCCCCGCGCTTCTCCTTGGGCGGCACGAAGCCCCACTTCACGCCGGTCGGGAACCCCGCCCCGCCGCGTCCGCGGAGGCCGGAGTCCTTGACGACCTGGGTGATCTCGGCGGGCGTCATCGAAAACGCCTGCTCCAAACGTCCGTACACGCCACGCGAACGCGCGACGGCAAGGCGGTGCGAATCCGGGACGCCCCAGTTCGCGCTCAGGATGCGGACCGGTTCCAATTCCATTGGGTCGCCTCAGGGCGCGGAGTGACGGGAGGGGAGCCGTTGCGGTACGCAGCGACGATCTGTTCGACGGAGTCGACGGTGAGGAACTCGTAGAAGTCCTCGTTCACCTGCATCATCGGCGCCGAGCCGCAAGAGGCGAGGCACTCGACCTTGTGCAGGGTGAACAGGCCGTCCTTGCTGGTGCCGTGCTCGTCCACCTCGAGGATGCGCTCGAGGTGCGCGATGATGCGGTCGGAGCCCATGATCGCGCAGCTGAGCGTCTGGCAGACGTCGACCACGTAGCGACCGGTGGGGACCTTCTTGAACATCGTGTAGAAGCTGGCGACCGCGTGCACGTGGCTCGGCGGCTGCTCGAGCGTGCGCGCGACGAGGCGCATGACGTCCAGGTCCAGCCACTCGAAGGTGTCCTGCGCGAGCCAGAGCACCGGCATGATGGCCGACTGCTTGTTGGGGTACTTCGCGAGGATCGTGTCGATCTCGGCGAGCTGGGCCGCGTTCCACTCCCGTGGGCCACGCGACGCGACGGTACGGTGGGCGCCGCTCATCGGTCGAGCTCCCCGGCGATGATGTTGATGGAGCCGAGCCCGGCGACCGCGTCGGCCACCATGGACCCGGTGATGATCTTGGGGAACACCGAGTAGTTGGCGAAGCAGGCGGGACGGACGCGCACACGCCACGCCGTCGGGCTGCCGTCGGACACGATGTAGAAGCCGCACTCTCCGTTGCCGCCCTCGGTGACCGAGTAGATCTCGCCCTTCGGCGGCCGGATGCCGTGCATGATGAGCTTGAAGTGCTGAATCAGCCCTTCCATCGTGTTGTAGACCTTGTCCTTGGGCGGCAGGGCCACGAGGTGGTCGTCGACCATCACCGGCCCGGTGGGGATCGAGGCGACGGCCTGCTGGATGATCCGCACGCTCTGTTCCATCTCGCGGAAGCGGACGATCGTGCGATCGTAGGTGTCGCCACCCTCGGCGACGGGCACGTCGAACTGGTACTTCTCGTAGCCCCAATAGGGCTGGGCCTTGCGGAGGTCGAGCGGGACGCCCGCGGCGCGCAGGCAGGGCCCCGTGACACCGTGCGAGAGCGCCATCTGCTTGTCGATGACGCACACGCCCATCGTGCGGTCCATGAAGATGCGGTTGCGCTCGATGAGCGCGCGGACGTCGCCGACCGCCTCGTTCATCTCCCCGACGACCTTCAGGAGCGACTCGAGCCACCCGTCCGGAGCGTCCATCGAGACGCCGCCGATGCGCGGGTAGTTGACCATCATGCGAGCGCCCGTGAGCTCCTCGTACAGGTCGTAGATCTTCTCCCGGTAGTTGTACATGTACCAGAAGTTGGTGAGGGCGCCGATGTCCACGAGGTTCGTGCCGATGCACACCGCGTGGTCGATGATGCGGCCCATCTCCGAGGTGATGACGCGCAGCGCCTGCGCGCGCGGCGGGATGTCGATCCCGATGAGCTGCTCGACCGCGTGACACCAGCCGTTCGAGTTGTTCACCGGGCCCATGTAGTTGAGCCGCTCGGCGTACGGGATGACGAGCTGGTAGTAGCAGTTCTCGGCCTGCTTCTCGTACCCGCGGTGCAGGTAGCCGATCTCGCAGGCGGCGTTGACGATGGTCTCGCCGTCCAGCTGAAGCTGGAGCCGAAGCGTGCCGTGCGTCGCGGGGTGCGAGGGACCGATGTTGATCGTCAGGAGCTCGGTCGGGATGTCCTGAACGTGGGTGGAGTCGGTGCTCATGCGTACTCCGACTTCTCGCAGAGGATGTTCTCGGACGGCTGCGAGAGCTTCTGGCGCTTCGTGATCGGGTAGTCCTTGCGCAGCGCGTGCCCGACGAACTCGTCGTGGCAGAGGATGCGGCGCAGGTTCGGGTGCCCGGAGAAGCGGACGCCGTACATGTCGTACACCTCGCGCTCTTCCCAGTTGGCGAGGCCCCACATGTCCCAGATGGACGGCACGACCACGCTGTCGTCGCGGACCGCGACCTTCACGCGGAAGCGGTGGTTGAGCGGCAGGCTGTAGAAGGCGTACACCACTTCGAACCGCCACTCGCGGTCGTCGTCGTCCGGGTAGTCCTGGTAGTCGACGCCCGCGATGTCGATCAACATGTCGAAGCGGAGGTCGGCGTCGTCGCGAAGGAACGCGAGCACGTCGCGCAGGGCGTCCGGCGCGACGGTGACGGCGTACTGCCCGCGGAAGTTGTACGTAGCGACGATCTTCGCGCCGAAGCGCTCGACCACTTTCGCCTGAATCTCGGCCTCGGTCATCCGCGCCTCCTCATCGCCAGTCGGCGGCCTTCTCGCGGTCGATCTTCTCCATGATCTTCACGACGGCGCCGAGCACGTTCTCCGGGCGCGGCGGGCAGCCCGCGACGTACACGTCGACCGGGATGATCTCGTCGATGCCCTGCACCACGGAGTAGTTGTCGTAGAAGCCGCCGGAGCTGGCGCACGCGCCCATGGAGATGACCCACTTCGGGTCGGGCATCTGGTCGTAGATCTGCTTGAGCACCGGCGCCTGCTTCTGCGTGATGGTGCCCATGACGAGCAACAGGTCGGCCTGCCGCGGTGAGAACCGCACGAGCTCCGCGCCGAAGCGGGAGATGTCGAAGCGCCCCGACACGACGCCCATGAACTCGATGGCGCAGCACGCCGTGCCGAAGGGCATCGGCCACATCGAGTACTTGCGGCCCCAGTTGATGACCTCGTCGAGCCGGGTCGCGAGGAAGGGCTGTTGAACGTGAGATTCTAGTCCCATCGCAACGCTCCGCGCTTGAGGCAGTACAACCAGCCCAGGAACAGCGTGGTGAGGAAGAAGCCCATCTCCGCGAGGAGGAAGACCGCGTGGCCCTCCTTGACCATGGAGCGGAAGATGACCGCCCACGGGAAGAGGAACACCGCTTCGAGGTCGAAGAGGATGAAGAGGACCGCGACCAGGTAGAACTTCACGCTGAAGCGCTGGTGCGCCGGCGAGATGGCGGGCATGCCGCACTCGTAGAGCGCTTCCTTCGTGGCCGTGGGACGGTGCGGCCCGAAGAACTTGGACATGCCTACGAACGCCAGGCTGAACACGATCGCGATGGCGATCGACACCAGCACCGGGAGGTAGGGATCGGCCTCGGTCACGCCGCACTCCTCGAAGGGGGACCGCGGTATCGCGACGCCGACCACGAGTCAACGCGCCTGCGCGGGATGGCCCACCGCGACGACCGCCGAGCCTCGGTCCGGTAGGCTCACCGACGATCCGCGCGCGGGCTGGTTAGCCCACCCCGATGCGTGTGCTCGGGCTCGACGAGGCGGGGCGGGGCTCGGTGCTCGGCCCCCTGGTTGTGGGTGGTTTCCTCTACGAAGGCGACGGCGACGAGGCGCTCCGCGCCGCCGGCGCGGACGACAGCAAGGCGCTCACGCCGGCGCGGCGCGAGCGCGCGCGCGTCGCGTTGGGTGCGCTCGGCGCGTGGGACACGCGCGCGATCCCCGCGGACGTGATCGACGGCGGAAACCTGAACACCCTCGAAGAAGACGCCTTCGTCGACCTGGTCCGCGCGTTCGCGCCGGATCGCGTGCTGCTCGACGCGCCCGTGGCCCCGGCCGGCATCCCGCGCCTTCGGGCGCGGCTCGTCGCGCGGACCGGCGTGGGGGACTGGGTCATCGAGCCGAAGGCCGACGCGACGTACGCCGTCGTCGGCGCGGCGAGCATCTTCGCAAAGACGACCCGCGACGCCGCGATGGAGGCGATCGCCGCCGACATCGGGATCGCGCTGGGTAGCGGCTACCCTTCGGATCCCCTCACCCGCGGCTGGCTCGCCGCGCGCGTCGCCGGCGGCGGCGCGCTCCCCGCGTTCGTGCGCACACGCTGGGGCACGATCGAGGCGCTGCGCCAGCAGGCCCTGTTCGGCGGCTAGGCCATCCGGCGAGAGTCTTCGACGCCCTTGCGCGCGAGCGCGTCGGCGCGCTCGTTCTCCGGCACTCCGGCGTGCCCGGCGACCCACGTCACCGACGCCTGCGGCCACTCCGCGAGCGCGCGCTTGAGTCCCCCGATCAAGCCCACGTTCGCCTTCGCCTTCCAGCCCTGCGTGAGCACGCCGATCGCGTATTTGCTGTCGGTGAACACCGCCACGCGGGCGTCGCGTTGGATCTCTGCTTCGCGGAGGATCTCCAGCGCCATCCCGATCGCCACGAGCTCGCCCACGTTGTTCGTCGCCTCGCCGAGGGCCCGGTGCCGTTCGACCACGCGCCCGTCGGGGAGCCGCACGACCGTGCCGGCGCCGGCCGGCCCCGGGTTGCCCGCGCACGCGCCGTCCGTGAAGGCCAACACGGTGTCGGGCGGCAAGGCCTCGAGCCGGGCGCGAAGATCGTCCGCGGCGGCCTTCGCCTGCTCGGGGGTGCGATCCTTCGACGACCCGAAGCCCGCCGCCGCGCCGGGCCGCGCCGCGTCGGCCTCGACGACGTCGCCGCCGAGGTCACGGATCGACGCCGCGGCCGCCCGATACACCTTCGCGTTGGCCCCGTCGGCGTAGCGGATGGCGCGGCGCCCGCCGACGACGCTGGGACGCCCCTCGTCGTTGACCTCCGCCCACACCTCGGTCCCCTTGAAGTCCGCGCGCACCCACCTCAACCTGCCTCCGATCCGCCCTGACGACGACGCGGCCCTCTACGTCAGCGCGGCCGGCGCGACCACCCGGTGCGTGAGCCCCGTCGACACCGTGAACTCGTAGAGGCTGTGGTTGTAGCAGCCCGCTTCGCAGCCGTGGTCGAACATCCGGCGGCGCGCGGCCTGCACGGGCGCGCTCGTCCAGAGCTCGCGCAGCGAAGTGTCGAACACGTTCCCGACCTCCAGGCCGTCGCCGCCCCACACGCAGCACGGGAGCAGCGCGCCGGTGTAGGTCACGCCGTACTGATCGACGAGGCCCAGGCAGCGCATCGGCGTGCGCTCGCCGGCGTGGTAGCGCAGCGCCTCCGCGTAGTAGTGGGCGCGCCCGCGGACCCCCTCGTCGTGACGCGCGATGTGCCCGACGGCGTGTCGCCACGCGCGCGCGTCGTCCTCGGACACGAGCGCGAGGTCCGGCGCGTCGTTCACGGGCCAGAAGTCGAACCCGGCGCCGAGCTCGCGCACCGCCTCCCACACCGGCACGAGCTCGCGGACGTTCTCACGCGTGACCGTCATGTACACGTTCACGCCCACGCGGCGGTCGGCCACCACGCGACGGAGCTGCTCCCACGCGAGCCGATGCGCACCTTCGCGGCCACGAAGGCGGTCGTGGGTCTCCGGCAGCCCATCGATGCTGATCGACAGGCTGTCGAGCCCCGCGGCGACGAGCGGCGCGTAGTGACGATCGAGCAAGGTGCCATTCGTGGTGAGGTTCGTGGCGAGCCCACGGCGCCGCGCCTCCGACACGATCCAGGGCAGGTCGGGGTGCAGGGTGGGCTCTCCCCCGGTGATGACGAGCGTCTTGGTGCCGATCGCCACGGCGTCGTCGAGCAGCCCCGGCACACGCTCGCGTGGGAGTCGCTCGGGGCGGTCCCAGAGGTCGCAAAAGCGACAGCGAAGGTTGCACCCTCGGTTGACGAGGAGGAGCATCGTGAGCGGCTTGCTCGGCGTCCGCGGTGGAAGGTGGCGCTCGACGCTCGGGCGCGGCGTGAAGTCGACGCCTTCGCCGCGGTGGATGCGCTGCCAGGCCGCGCCCACCTCGCTCCAGTCGCGCGCGGCGGCGTAGGCACGCGCGGCGTGGCCCATGCGCGCGCGCGCCGCCGCGTCGCCGAGCAGCGCGTGCACGCGGGCCACGAACGTGTCGGGCTCGGCAAGCGCGATCTCGACCCCGTCGCGCACCTCGAGCCCTTCGGCGCCGAGCGCGGTGCTGACCGTCGCGCGACCGGCCGCGAAGTACTCGAGCAGCTTCATCCGGGTGCCGCCGCCCGCGAGGATCGGGCAGAGGCACAGGTCCGCGCCGAGGATGTGCGCGGGCAGGTCGTCCACCGGCCCGGTGAATCGCAGGCGCTCCGACCGCAGGTGCTCCGGCGGCGACATCCCCGCGATCAGCACGCTGCCCGTTCGGAGGCTCGGGACCAGCGTGGCGGCGAGGAAGCGGATCGCCTCGGCGTTCGGCGCGTAGTGGAGGGTGCCGTGGAAGAAGAGCACCGGCCCGTCGGGCAGGTCGTACCGGGCGCGCAGGTCGAGCGCGGGCGCCGCGTAGGCCGCGGTGTCGACCCCGTGAGGGACCACCCGAACCGACGAGGCCGGCACCCCGGCGGCCACGAGGCGCGCACGATCGGGCTCCGAAACGGCGACGACGTCGTCGACGGCCCGCAGGACGGCGACCTCGAGCGCGCGGACGCGCGCGATCGCCCCGGGGGTCAGGTCGGTCATCTGGCGCAGTCGGTCGAACTCGACGTTGTGGGTCCCGAGGCTGACCCGCCCGCCGAGCACCCGCGCCGCGAGCAGCGAGGGCACGGCGTACCCCGGGAACTCGGGCTGGTAGACCTCGATGCGCTCGCGCACGCCGACGTACACCGCGCGCGCCCACCACGCGGCGTCGAACATCGGGGCGTAGAGAAAGTGCTCGTCTTCCGGGTATCCGATGCGCGCGCACCACCGCCGCGCCCGCGCCTGGTCACGCAGCACCGGCCACTCCCACATCGCGCGCGCGCGCGCGCCGAAGGGCCGGCGAGCCCAGCCGTCCGCGCGCACCTCGAGGTAGGCGTCGCGATCCTCCGTGACGACGAACACATGATCGCCACGGGCGACCAGCGCCTCGGCCGTTCGGACGATCTTCACGGCCGCGCCGTGCCGTGCGGGGAAGAGGTCCCCCCGCGTGAGGATCGCGATCCGCGCCACGGGAGAAGTCTACACCTCGTCACGCGTCGTGGACGGGATGTGGACGCGCTGTCACGGTAAGCTCGCCCGCATGACGGACGTCCCGCGCTTCGTGGTCCTCGGCGGTCCGATCCCCGCGGCGTTGCGCGAGGCCCTCGCGGGCGCGATCGAGTTCGTGACCGCCGCGGCCTTGTCCGAAGGGCCGGCGGACGGCGTGCTCCTCCACTGCGACGGCGACGTGCGCCCCGCGCTCCGCAGGTTCCGCGAGAGCGGCGGTGGGCTGCCGATCTTCGGCTGGTCGGACGCCCCGGTCGACCTCGAGGCCCGCCTGGCGTGGATCCGGGAGGGCGGCGACGACGTCCTCTCCATCGACGGCGCCGTCGACGCCTTGCTGCGACGCGCCCGCCTCGGCACCGGGCGGGCCGTGCAGCGCGCCGAGGCCGCGGTGCGGATGGACCGTTGGCTGCATCAGATGGAACGGTACCTCGCCGTACGCGCGCCGCTGGAGCACGGCTTGGGCGAGGCGGGGCGCGCGCGCATCCTCGACCTCGCCTGGCAACGCGATCAGGTCGCTCGCGCCGCGGAGAACGAGCCGGGCCCGGACGCGTTCGGCCAGCGGCGCGCGCGCGACGGATGGCGCATCGACTGGCCGGCGCGGTTCGAGGCGCACGGCGAAGACGTCACGCTCCTGTCGCTCGGGCCGGACGGCTTCGCCTACGCGGCGGGGCGGCCCCCGGCGCCCGACGAGCGCCAGCGGATGTGGGTCCACGGCGCGACCGCGCACGCGGTGCTCGACGTCGAGGTACGGTGGCAGCGCCGCGTGACACGCGAGCGATGGGAGGCCGGCGCGCACGTGCTGTCCTGCCGGTGCGACACGGGGACGGCGCCCGGCGCTCCCAAGGAGGGACGATGATGGAGGGCAGCGCGCCGATCGGGCGCATCTACGACGGCGGGTACGCCTTCGCGGAGCCGGAGCACGCACGGGCGTACGCCGACGCCATCGACGACCCCGCGCCGCTCGAAGGCGGCGTCTGCCCTCCCATGTTTCACGTCCGGCTGTTCAAGACCCTGATGTTCACGGTCGCCTGCGACCCGGATCTCGGCCTGGACCTCCTGCGCCTCGTGCACGGCGAGCACGACGCGACCTTCCACCGACCGCTCCGCCCGTGGGATCTCGTGCAGCTCCGCGCGCGCCTGGAGTCCGTGGACGACAAGCCCTCGGGTCGCGTCGTGACGGCGCGCTTGTTCGGGTTGGTCGAAGGCGAGCTGGCGATCGAGGCTCGCACGGTCTACTTCGTGCGTGGCCCCGGAGGATCCCGGCGCTCCGCCGAGCCGCCCCCCGAGCCGGCGCCCGCCCCTGAACACGTCGCCGCCGTGACGATGACTCCCGACCAGAGCCTGCGCTATGCGGCCGCGTCCCTCGACGACAACCCGATCCACACCGTGCCGGAGGTGGCGCGGTTCGCCGGCCTGCCGGATGTCATCGTGCACGGCCTCTGCACGCTCGCCAAGTGCGGGGTGGCGCTGACCGGCACCCTCGCCGGAGGCGACGCACGCCGCATTCGGCGCCTCGGCGCTCGTTTCTCCCGTCCCGTCCCCAATGGCGCGAGCCTCGAGGTCGGCGCGTGGCGCACGCACGACGACGCCTGGGCGTGGACGGCGACGCACGGCGGCGCCCCGGCGGTGACCCAGGGCGTCGTAGAGCTCCGAGCATAGGTGCGGAGCGCCGCACACGTGCGCGCGGCGCTCGTCGCCCTGACCGGCTCGGCGGAGCCCGACGACGGCGCGCTCGCGGCGCTCGCCGACAGGGACCCGGAGCTCCGCGCGGCCGCGTCGGCCCTCCGCGCTCTCGCCGCCGCGCCGCCGGCGCACGGCCGCGGCGTGCGCGCCCGCGCCCTCCTCGCGTGGAGCGAGCACGGCGCGGTCTGGGACGCCTGGGAGACCCTCGCGGCGCGCCGCGTGTACCTCCGTCAGACCCGACGCCCGGGCGGAGCGTTCCTCCCGGATCCGGACGAGGCGCTCCGATGGATGCGGGTCGCGCCGGATCTGGAGGTCAGCGAGCCGTGGGTGGAGACCCTCGCCGACGCGCTCCCGGACGCCGACGTCGACGACCCGGTGTGGCTCGCACGCCTGCTGCGAGACCTGCTCGGCGCCCTGCGCGCCGCGCACGCCGCGGGACGCGCGCACGGGGCGGTCGACGTCGACACGGTCGTGTGGACCGGATCCCGGTGGCGGCTCGCGTGGTGGGGCACGTCGCAGGGCCGTCACACGCTCCTCGACGACGTGGCGGCGATCGGACGCCTGGTGACGACCCTCCAGGTCCCCGACGCGCTCGGGACCGACGGGCTGGACACGTGGCCGCTCGCGGTCGACGACGTCCCGGCGCTCGTCATCCGCGGCATGGCCGATCGCCTGTCGGACGCGTGGCAAGGGGTGCTCGCGCGCACCCGATCGCGCGTCCGCGCGGACCGCGTGCGCGCCCTGACCGACGCGGCCGAGCGCCTCGCGCGGCTCCCACCCCCACGGGGCGCGGGGTGCCTCTATGTGGGCACCGACGGCGCCGGCTGGGTGCTCCGCAGCGACGGCCGGCGGGTGGACCTCGGCAGAATGGTGGGCGACGGCCCGGTCGAGCTCGGTCCCGTGTGGGACGGCGACACGCTCGACAGCCGCGCCGCGCGCGCCGCCCTGCGCGCGTGGTCCCAGCGCGCCCGGGGGGACGCGGCGCACCGGGAGCAGCTGGATCGGCTGCTCCCGGCGAGGCTCGGCGTCACGGGCGACGCGCCGACGGGGGCGTTGGTCCGTTGGCTGGCGATGATGGTGCAGCTCCGCACGGACCGGCTGCTGCTGGCGCGCGAGCAGCCGTGAGCGGGCTGCTCGCGGTCGCCTTCGCCGTCGCGGCCGGCGTCGCG
>CAMAXZ010000037.1 GCA_945862325.1 Klebsiella pneumoniae | reverse complement strand
CCGCTGGGATTGCTCCCCGCTCGACTTGCATGTGTTAGGCCCGCCGCTAGCGTTCGCTCTGAGCCAGGATCAAACTCTCCAGTTTGTAATCCTGCCACCGAGAACCCAATCTCGGTGTCGCGCGTCCGGCTGGCTAAAGCCGAACGTACGTTGAACACTCTATTGAACGTACGGAAACTGCTACCAATTTTTCAAAGACCGCCGCGCCGACTGGCGCGATTTCTCGCTTCCGTTTCGGAGCCCCGCGCTTTTATCCGCGTGGCTTCCTGCCTGCAAGTTTTTTCTTTGCAGGCCGCGCTTTCGCGCGTCTCGAAACCGCTCCTTCCGGAGCCCCGCAGGTTTATCTGGCCGCCGTCGTGGCGTCAAGCTCTTATTTTCGAGCCCGACCACCGCGCCGGGGCCGAAGCTCCCGAGGGTCCTTTCCGAATATCGAGTGGCCTCGACCCCGTCAAGGCGCTTCGGACGAATTCGCGTCCACGCAGTCCACGTCCGCCGCGTCCACCTCGGTGTCCGCGTCGTCGTCCACGCCGTTGTTGCACTCGGACGTGCCAAATCCCAGCTCGTCGTCTCCGAGGGCGCAGTCCGGGTCCGCCGCGTCCGTCCAGCCGTCCGCGTCGTCGTCCACACCGTCGGTGCAGCTCGTGGTCACTGACTCCGCCGCGGTCGCGTCCGCGCACTCCGCGTCCGCCGAGTCCACCTGGCTGTCCGCGTCGTCGTCGACGCCGTTGTTGCACTCGGACGTGCCGAACCCCAGCTCGTCGTCTCCGAGCGCGCAGTCCGGGTCCGCCGCGTCGGTCCAGCCGTCCGCGTCGTCGTCCGCGCCGTCGGTGCAGCTCGTCGTGACCGACTCCGCTGCGGCCGCGTCCACGCAGTCCGCGTCCGCGGCGTCCACCTGGCCGTCCGCGTCGTCGTCGACGCCGTTGTTGCACTCTGACGTGCCCACGCCGACCTCTTCGTCGCCGGACTGGCAGTCCGGGTCCGCGGCGTCGATCCAACCGTCGCCGTCGTCGTCGGTCAGGTTCTCGCACGGCGGATCGGAGTCGCCTTCGTTGCCGCCGGCCACGCAGTCCGGGTCGTCGGCGTCGGTGCGACCGTCCTCGTCGTTGTCATCCTCGTCCGCACAGTTGGACTCGTCGTCGTCGTCGGCCTCGTCACAAAGCGGGTCGTTCCCGTCTTCGCGGTTGTCGCCGTCGTTGTCGCGACCGTCGTTGCACTCGGTGTCGCCGAAGCCCACCTCTTCGGTGCCGTCGGCGCAATCGGGGTCCTCGGAATCGGCCCAGCCGTCGGCGTCGTCGTCGAGGCAGTTGTTGCAGCCGTCGGCGTCCGTCGGGTTGACCCACTCGAAGAACCCGAAGTCCCCGGTCGCGTAGGAGAACACGACGTCGCCGCCGTCCGCGGCGATCGCGTAGTCGGTCACGCGCTCCACGGTGACGATGAGGTAGCCCCAGTCCGACGGAGCCGGGTCGATGCTGCGATCCCCAGGACCACCGGTCGCGGGCGGCGCGTACACCGTCGGGAACTGGAACATCACCGCCGCGGGCACCTCGACGCGCGATGTTCCGCGCGTGCGGTCGTAGTTGTACCGATCGTCGACGGCGATCGTCGCCCGCACCGGGAACGACGTGGTCCCGAACCAGTTGAACGACAGCTGGGAGATCGTGACGCGCACGTAGGAATTGACGCCAGTGACGGCGCCCTCCACGTACCCGTCGACCTCGCGCTCCCCAATGTCGCCGCGCAGCGCCTCGGACGGCGTCCACTCGAACGCAAAGGCGATGTCGTCGAGGCGTTCGCCGTTCCCGTCGTCGTCGAAGCACCCTTCGGTGGTCGCGATTCCCCAGAAGTTCGGCGTGGGGGTCCCGTCGGTGAGCACGCTCCCGAAGCCCTCGGGCGCGCTGACGTAGACCGACTCCGGCAGCAGGACGGGCACGTCGCTGACGCCGACCGTCGGCGCGGTGACGAAGATCTCGGCCGGCACGTTCTGCCCTCGCCCGGCTGCCTGGAAGAAGTTCTTCTTGACGGGCCAGTCCGCCTCCGACACGTACGTCGGCACCCCGTCCGCGTCCGACTGCGGGCAGAGCTGCAGCTCCGCCAGGTCATACTCGAGCTCGCCGTCGGCGCACTGGTCGGCCTGCTGGCCGGTCGGCGTCGCCGCGTCCTGCACCACGACCGCGTCGGGGAACTCCGCGCTACCGCCGAAGCGGTAGGCGAAGGTGGGCTCCATGTCCACGCACCACGGGTCCTCGCCCTCCCAGAACGGGTTGCGGAGGCGCACTGTCCCGACGTCGCGATGGAGCTCATCGACGCCGCTGACGAAGTCACTCTGGCTGGGGCGCTGGATCACCCAGGTCTCGCCGCCGAGATCCGAGGCACCCGCCCAACCGATGCCCGGAGAGTGCGCGCGGGGCCACGCGAAGTCGAGCGCCTCCGCCTGCCCGGTCATGCCGGTGTACCCGAAGTACGCGATGTCCTCGCAGCCGACCGCGAGCTCTTCGTCGAGTCGGCCGGACATTCCCCCGAGGCAGCTCTCCCAGAAGTTGTTCACCTGGATGTAGGCGAACTCGCGGTCGTAGATGTCGCCGACCTCGTACGTGTATCCGCCGTCGAGGGCGACGTAGCCCCCGGCCGTCGCGACGCGAACGGGCACGGCCCCCCCGGAGATCGGGCCGGAGGGCACCACCACGGTCACCTCGTTGGATGACACCGACACGATGGTCGCCGAGGCATCGCCGAACGTGACGACGAGCTGATTGGGGTCGTCGGGGAAGCCCGACCCGCGGATCACGACAGTGCCGCCGCCGACGTTCCCGACTTCAGACGCCGGCTCCACGGCGGACACCACGGGGGGTGACCAGTCGGCGTAGTACGGCTCACGCGCGGAATCGAACAACGAGCACCCCACGATGGGTGCGCACGCGACGGACAGGAGGAAGAGGTGGGATCGGGTCACGACTACTCCACGGCCGACGGGTCGAACCAGAACCGGCCGATCTCGACGGCCCGGCTGGTGAGCTTCACGGGAGAGATGGCGAGGCGCTCGTCGTACCCGTTCTTCACGTCGGGAACGACCGCCTGGGCCCCGGTGGACCGAGCGAAGTAGAACACGGCACCTTCGGCGCCGACGCGACGCGCGTAGGTGACCGCCTCGAGCACGTGCTCCTGCGTCAGCACGAACTCGCCGTCGTCGGCGAGGCGGCACGTGACCTCCGCCACGTTGTCGAACGGATTGCCCTGCATGGACGGGACGAGCGTGCCGTCGTGCAGCTCGTAGGCGTCGTCGAACACCCAGTCCCCCTCGTCCTCGCAGGGGGTGGGGGCCCGGCGCCCTTCGGGGAGGTCGGCGTCGTCCGGGATCGAGTTCTGCGTCTGGGCGAGCGCCCACGCCCGTCGGTTGCCCTCGCCGCCGACCACGACATGCTCGTGGAACGTGCTGTCCTCGCGGTCGACCGCGCCGAGGAAGCGAACGGCGAGGCTCACGGTCTCGCCGGATCCCTCGAGGCCATCCCAGCGGAAGGTGACCCCGCCCTCCGACTCCCAGGGCCCCGTGTACGTCTGCCCGGTGACGGCCTGCGTCGGGGGCACCTCGGCGGCACAATCGGCGACCGACGCCGCTGCTCCAACCGGCGGGCTGTACTGCAGGCACGTCTGCTGCTCGCCTTCGGTGGCCAGCAGGGTGCCGTAGGCGTCGTACTTCGGCCCCGTCCACGCCACCTGGACTCCGCTCGCGCGGGTCGGCAGAGTGTATGTGCGCGACTCGGCCGATCCGGCCGCGCCCGAGGGCAATGGCATGGCCGCGACCGGCGCCTCGTTCGAGGGGATCCCGCCCGGGAAGCTGAACGTCACGTCCTCGCCGAACGGGAAGTTCCTCGGACGCACCACGATCGACTCGAGCTGGTTCGGACGCAGCTCGTCGCCGGAGCCCACAAGCCCGGTCTGAACCTCAGGGACCCAGTAGTCGATCGTGCTGTAGTAGATGAACAGGTCTTGGGGGTCGGCCGCGTAGTCGCCGGGGATGCGCTCGAGCCGCATGCCGCCCGTGCCGTCGGCGGTTCGGAAGTCCATCCAGCTCCCGACGTCGACGGTCTTGAAGCTGCCGATGGGGCCGCCCGCCGCGAACGTCGTGAAGCAGGTGTCGTCGACGTCTGGCGGCACGCTGGTGACGCCCGCGAGGCTGTCCGCGGCGGGCAGCAACGTGTCGAACACGTAGGAGAATCCGTAAACGGCCGCATACGGAGGCGCGAAGCCCGCGAAGCCGGGCCCGACCTCGTCGAACGCACCGAGCCCCATGTGCGCCAGGGAGAGGCCCGCGCCGGCGAAGTTCACCCAGGAATACTCCACGACGCCGCCATACGGCGTGGGCGCGGGGGAGATCTCCTCCGGGTCGTACCCGACGCCGACGAGGCGCGTCGGCGCATCGGCGTAGTCGGGCGCACAGGACGCCAACAGCAGCAGCCAGGGCAGAAGCACCTTCTTCTCGCGCATGATCACCACCCCGTCCCGAGGCCGACGTACACGCGGACGCCGGGCTTTTCGGTTTCGTTGGAGAGCTCGTCGCCGATCGCGTTGTCCGTCGTGTCCTGGATGTCGTCGCCGTCGACGTCGCCGTAGCCCTTGATCTCGTTGAAGCCGTACACCATGCGAACGAAGCTGTTCCAGGGCAGGTTGTTCATGAGGACGCCGCTCAGTCGCAGCTCGCCGCCCGCGTCGAACAACATGTAGTTGCCGTTCTTGTACGCCACGTCGACGAACGGGATCTCGCGGCGGATGCTCGACGCGTCACGCGCGACGCGCTCGCCGAACTCGTTTCGGTAGAAATCGACCTCGGAGTCCGGCGCCTGGAACGACCAGAGGTTTCCGGCGGAGCCCATCACCTGCGCCGTGAGGTCGTAGAAGTAGAACGGGCCCACCTTCACGTTCCACTCGCGGCGGATCGGGAAGCGGTAGGCGAGGTTGACGAGCGCCATCGTCTCACCGCTGAGGCTACCGAAAGGATAGCCGGCGAACAGCGTGTTCGGGCGCAAAGAGTCGGACCCGAAGAAGTACGGATGTTGGCCGCCGGCCCGGAACTCGTCGTTCAGGTCGACGTTGCGGTCGATCAGGCCGGCCTGCACGTCCACCTGAATCGTGTGACGGAGCTGCGCCGCGCGCTTGAGGAACCCGACCTGCGGCAGCCCGATCTGCTCCGTCCAACGCGCCTCGACGCGGTTGTACCGGTAGTTGTCCAGCAGCTCCCCGTCGTCCACGCTGCGCCCGGACTGCGGCTCGTACACGATGTCCGTGAAGCCGTGCGTGTACGAGAGGTCGATGTTGCGACCGCCGCTCGGGTTCGGGGAGCGCCCGAGGAACGAGATGTTGGTGAAGTTGAGCAGGACGGCCCCCTCGAGGCCCGCGAGGTACGGCGCCCACTCCGCCTCGGCGGTGGTGCGGAACCCGTACTCCCGGGCCGATGCGATGCCCGTCACTTGGAACGAATCGGAGATGGGGTACCCCACGACGAGCGCGCCCAGCGTGTAGTACTGCTGGTTCTTCCCCTGATACCGCGCTTGATCCGAGCTGGTCTCGAGGTTGTCGTCGTCGTCCACCAGGAAGCCGTAGTGGAACTTCGTCTGCGCGTGCACGAGGGTGAGCCCGATGTTCGGGTGCCAGCCCTGGAAGAAGTACTGGCCGCGCACGAGCATGTCCTCGCCGATGAAGCCCTCGGCCACCGCGACGTGGTCCTCTTCGAAGTCCTGGAGGAACACCTGTGCGCCGACCTGGAGCGCGACGTTGTCGCGACCGTCGTTCGTGACGCGGATGATCGGGACACCCGACGGAGACATGATCTCGCCCTTGTACGGGCGCACCTGGTAGGACGACAGGTCTTCGCGGTAGTTCCACGCGGACTGGACGGCGGCCGGCTCCCACGCGAGGTCGAACGCCGCGGTGACGTCCTTCTCGAAGAAGTCCTCGCGCGCCAGCGCGTACGTCTTCCAGCCGTGCCCCGTGTAGTACGAGTAGAGCAGGTTGCCCTGCGGCGTCACCGAAGGCGCCTCGGCGCCACCGATCACGTTGGTGATCTGGTGGATGCGCTCGGTGCTCGGGTCGTACGCGTAGACGTTGAAGATGCCACTGTGATCGGACGAGAAGTAGATGCGCCCGTCGACGGCGGACCAATGCGGGTCCATGTCCTCCCAACGGTCGTACATGATCGGACGGACGTTCGAGCCGTCCGCGTCCATGATGTAGAGGTCCTGTTGGAAGTTCCGGAACACCGTCAGCACGATCCGCTTGCCGTCGGGCGACCAATCGGCGCGCTGGAGCCACGTGCCGTCGTCGAAGGACGTGAGGAGCTTCTTGTCGCTGCCGTCGAGGTTGATGGCGGCGAGGTTGAGCGTCCCGTCGGTGAACTCGAGGTACACCACACGCTTCCCGTCGGGGCTGACCGAGGGCTCGCCCGCGCGGAGGGTGTTCGGGATCTTCTTCGCCTTGGCCCAGTCCTTCGGCGCGAACACCACCTGGCGGCCCATGACGTGGTCACCCTTGTGCCCGACGAAAGACACGCGTCCGTCGCGCTCTTCCTCCTCGGGGATCGGCATGACCCAGAGCGAGTCCCAGTTGTAGCCGTCGAACTCGGGCTTCACCCCGGTGAGCTGCGCCCCCCACCCGCGCCGGCTGTCCTCCGGAGCGACGACGACGACCGCATCCTCGTTGGGGACGAAGTCCCACGCGTGCATGAAGTCGGCCGGCACCAGCACGCTGGAGTAGTTCCGGCGGTCGCGCAGGCCCGCGTCGGTCGGATACGTCCCCTCGAACGCGGCGACAGAGCGCTCGTCGAGGCGCTGGAGGTTGATGTAGCCTCGGCTGTTGACGCCCTGCCACGCCCCATCCGCCGAGAACTGCGGCACCATCTGCCACGTCCCCGTCGCCTCCTTCGCCTTCTCCCGCTCGATCCGCGCGAGGTTGCGACCGGTGACGCCCTCCTTGCGCTTCCAACGCGGATCCATCCAGGTGTCTCGCTGTGACGGATCACTCACGTCCCAGGCCGGCTTCGCCGTAAGGAGCTCGCGCCCCACCACCTCGCCTTCCGCCTTCACGCGCGCGTACTGGTCGTCGTAGCGCTTGGTGATGTAGGCCGCCCACTCGTCGTAGAGCTGACGACCGCCGACACCCGTGACGTCTTCGATGACCGTCGCCCAGTCGGCCCGCCAGCCCTTCGCGTTCTCGAGCGCGAACTTCTCGTACGTGTCGTTCCCGAAGCGTTGACGCAGGTACAGCGCAAAGCTGTACCCCTGCTGATACCCGCGCTCGCCGTCACCCCAACGGAACGCCTGGGCGCGGCTCTGCCACTCGTCGTACGACAAGAGGCGGTCTTCGAGCACCGTGGTCCGGATGTGCATGTCGCGGCTCGGTGTCCACCAGTTGTACCCGGCCTCGTCCGACCAGTATTCCGCGCCACCCTCCGCCCAGTAGAAGGGCTCGGTGTCTCCGATGAAAATCTCGGCGCCGGTCTCGCTGTCCCCGAAGCCGTCGCTGTAGAGGCCGCCGATGAGGATGCCTTGCGTGCCTTCCGAAAGGGAGGCCTGCGCCTTGAGCGAGATGACGTGCGCGAACTCGTGCACCAGCACGTCGGGCAGCCAGTCCATGCGGCCACGCTGCCGGTAGAAGTCCGTTCCGGGATTGGAGCTGATCTCGATCCAGTCCCACGCCGGGATGGTGAAGCCCTCCAGCTCGTCCCCGTGATTGAGGAGGACGATGTGGACCTTCTCCTTGAGGAAGTAGTTGAACTCCGCACACATGCGCGGCCACATCTCCTCGGCGACCTTGGCGGACTTCCGCGCCGTCCATTCGGTCGTGAGGTAGTGCGGGTTGCCGTCCTTTTTGCGACTCTCGGCGTAGTGGACGACGAAGTGCTCGGTGTCGATCGAGAACCACTCCAGGTCGGGGTGGTTGTACGGAGAGACGAACTTCGCTTCGGCCGGCGTGGACCAGAAGAACGTCAGGGCGGCGAGCGCGACGACAGAGGCAGATTGGGCGATCGTGCGCATCGTTCAGTACCGAAGCTCGACCGACCCGCTGTAGGTCAGTCCGTAGGTGGGGGTGACCTGCTCGAGGGGGAACATCAGGTCCTCCCCGATCAGCGGGACGTTCACCGCGCCGCGCACGTCGACGCCGCGCGTGAGGTTGAACGTGACGGACGGCTCGACGTCGAGCGCGGTGCCGTCGGTGCCCTCGATGACCTCGAGGTACCGGTCGACGAAGATCCCCGCGCTCGTCGTCCCCGTCCGCGCGGCGTCCCGCACGCGGAGGGCCCCCTCGCAGGCGAGGGCCACCGGGCCGAGCTGCACCATCGGCTCGAGGCTGACGAGCCACTCGTTGCCCGGCTTGAAGCGCCCGGCGAACTGAAGCTCCTCACGCTCGATCACGTATTGGGTGACGCCCGAGAACCGGAACAGATACCCGACAGACGCCGTGACCGCGACCGGACCGAACTGTTGTTTGCCGCGCGCGGCGACGCCCAGGTCGGCCGTGCCCGTGGACAGGACGAACGTCGACACCGAGTTGGGCCCGCCGATGTAGGTGCCGGGCGACTCCGACCCGGCCGGCATGCGGAACCAGACGTCGGAGACGATCGACGTGAGCGGGGCAGGCCGGCGGAGCCACTCGAGGCGCCAGCCGAAGGTCGGGTCGCCGATGCCGAAGGTGGACGTGTCCGTGTCGAGCGCGTCGTTGGTCAGCCGCACGTAGTGGACCGGGAACGACGCGTAGAGCTCGGCGCGGCGCATGATGCCGTAGCGGAGCTCCGCGCGCTCCGTCGTGTAGAGCCAGCGCGCGTGCTCCCACGTGTCCACTTCGCCGTCGCGCGACCACGCGCCCGTGGCGGGCTTCACGTCGGCGGCAAGAGTGAGCTCGAGCCACCCACGCCCGATCACGAGGCCGCGCTCGACCTCCACCGCGGAGAGCGGCGCACGCATGGTCTTGGCCTGGAAGCCCGCGGCGGACGCGGGGTTCGACAAGGCCAGCAACACCGACATCAACACGTGGGCACCTCAGGCGCGGAGAGGGGACCGTGCATCGAACCTTGCGGACGGCTCGAAGTCAAGTCCACGTCTTGTCAAGACGGTGTCGCACGGGTGTCGGTCAGCGGCGCACGCCGCTCCCGCGGAAGCTCTCGGTGTTGCGCACCCGTCGCAACACGTCGATGTCCGCGAAGCCGGCCTCGGCGTACCACTTCTCCAGCTCTTCGCCCGTGAAGTAGCCCGTCACCGGCACGCGGAGGCGGTCGTACACGTCGGCCACGACGATGGCGAACGGCCAACGCGCGTGGTCGTGCAGCGGCAGGTGCGTCACGACGCCGTGCATGCCCGGCGCGCGGCGCAACACGCGGTACGGCGCATGGGAGAAGGCCCGCACCCCGAGCGCCAACGCCTGACTGAACCGGTAGAGATGCTCCGGTCGCATCTCGGCGGTGGCCCCGCGGAGCGCGCCGGTCACGATGCGGATGAGGCCCTGCCGAGGGCCGTACACCCAGACGAGGAGCCGGCCTCCGGGGCGAACGCACTCGCGCAGCGACGCGAAGGCCCGCCGCGCGGAGACGACGTGGTGGAGCACCCCGAACGAGTACACGATGTCGAAGACGTCGCGGCGGAGGGGGGGCCGCGTGATGTCGCCCTGGACCACGTGGGCAAGGGAGGAGGCCGCGAGGTTCTTCGCCGCGGACGCGATGGCCTCCGCGCTCGAGTCGAGCGCGACCACCTCGGCGCCGTAGCGCGCCGCGAAGAACGCGTGCCGCCCGAAGCCGCAGCCCGCGTCCAGCACCACCCGCCCGACGAAGTCGGTCGGCCCGAGCGGCTCGCAGAGCTCTCGGAAATTCTGCTCGTACTCGGGCACCGCGTCGTCGAACTCGGTCCATCGGTGGCCGGTGGCGGGGCCCGCAGGCTCGTCCGGCGGCATCATCCGCGGCACCCCGTCGCGGATCGGGTACGCGACGTGACACTCCACGCACTCGAGCGCGCCCTCGAGCACGTCGACGAGGGCGGAGTCCCCCACGTCCGCGGTCCTCACGCCGGCCCAGTCGGAGCGCCGTTCGGTGCGGACCGCCCGGAGCTGGAGGTCGGGGTGGCCGCAAGCGGGGCAAGCGAGGAGCCGTACGAGGGAGCGCTTCATGTGCCGCGACGCGTAACGCGCGCGAACGCCCACCCGATCCGCCGAGCCGCGGCGACCGTCGCCTCGCCCACACCGCCGCGGTGCGCCATCGAGCCCACCTCCGCCAGGATGGCCTGCCAACCCGACCTCTCGGCGTCGTCAGCGCTCGGCCGCACCACCGCGAGACGCCCGAGCGGGAGGCCGGCGGCCCGCCAGATCGGAACGACCGCTGGGTCCGGCAGCACCGTCCGCGCCACGAGCGACGACCACCATGGCCCGGGGTCCTCGGCGGCGCCGCGCCCCGGCGCATGCACGACGGCGAACCCGGACATCCGCGCACGCAGGAGGGCGCTGCGACCGACGACGACCGGCCCGCACCAGACGACCGCGCGCGCGCGCGTGCCGTCGAGGAGACGGCGGAGGCGGACCACCTCCTCGTCGCCCGGAACGCCGAGGATCCGAACCGCGGGTGCGCACCGCTCCGCCATGTGGCCCAGTCTACACGGAGCGGTGGCGGACGGCGACACCGCCGGCGCCGTGTTAGCAAACCGCTTCGAGGCGCGGCGAGGCCGAGCCGGAGGTCGGTCCGCGGATGAAGCCCGTCGAGCAAGTAGACAGCGTCGTGATCCGTTTCGCCGGAGACTCCGGCGACGGCATGCAGGTCATCGGCACCCAATTCACGAACACCACCGCGCTCGTCGGCAACGACCTCGCCACGTTCCCGGACTTCCCGGCAGAGATCCGGGCACCCGGCGGCACCCTGGCGGGGGTGTCCGGCTTCCAACTGCACTTCTCCAGCGCCGACATCCTGACCCCGGGCGACGCCCCGGAGGTGCTGGTCGCGATGAACCCCGCTGCGCTGAAGGCCAACCTCCGCGACCTCCGGGTGGGCGGCCTGGTGATCGTCAACAGCGAGAAGTTCGTCCCCCGCGAGTTCGAGAAGTGCGGGCTCACGTCGAACCCGCTCGAGGACGGCACGCTCGCCGAGTACCGCGTGGTCACGGTGGAGATGGCCCGGCTCGCGCGCACGGCGGTGGAGGGCCTCGGGCTCGGCACGAAAGACGTCGACCGCACGAAGAACTTCTTCGCGCTCGGCCTCTGCTACTGGCTCTACAGCCGGCCCCTGGAAGCCACGTTCCGCTGGATCGACGCGCGCTTCAAGGAGCCGTACCGCGAAGCGAACCGCCGGGCGCTGCTCGCGGGCGTCCACTTCGCCGAGACGATCGAGCTCTTCCAGGTCCGCTACGATGTCGCGCCCGCGCGCATCGCGCCCGGGCGCTACCGCAACATCACCGGGAATCAGGCGCTCGGCCTCGGCTTCGCGGCGGCCGCCGAGCTCTCCGGCGTGCCCTTGTTCCTGGGCAGCTACCCGATCACCCCGGCGTCGGACATCCTCCACCAGGTTTCAGCGTACAAGGCCCAGAACGTGTACACGTTCCAGGCCGAGGACGAGATCGCCGCGATCGGGGCGGCCATCGGGGCGAGCTTCGCGGGCAGCATCGGCGTGTGTACGACGTCCGGGCCCGGCATGGCCCTCAAGATGGAGGCGCTCGGGCTCGCGGTCATGACCGAGCTTCCGCTCGTCGTGGTCGACGTCCAGCGCGGCGGGCCGTCCACCGGGCTCCCCACGAAGACCGAACAATCCGACCTGCTCCAAGCGATGTACGGTCGCAACGGCGAGGCGCCGGTGTGCGTGCTCGCCGCGCAGACGCCGTCGGACTGCTTCGACATGTTCGTCGAGGCGGTGCGGATCGCCGTGCGGCACATGTGCCCAGTCATCCTCCTCACCGACGGGTACCTCGCCAACGGCTCCGAGCCGTGGCGCATCCCGGACACCGCCGCGCTCCAGCCGTTTCCGGTCTCGTTCCGGACGGATCCCGAGGGCTTCCTTCCGTACCGGCGCGATCCCCAGACGCTCGCGCGCCCGTGGGTTCGATTGGGCACGCCGGGCCTCGAGCACCGCATCGGTGGCATCGAGAAGCAGGAGGACACGGGCGCAATCAGCTACGACGCGGCGAACCACGAGCGCATGTGTCAGCTCCGCGCCCAGAAGATCGCGTGCATCGAGGTGCCTGACCTCGACGTCCACGGCGATCGCGACGGCCTGCTCGTCGTCGGGTGGGGTTCCACGTTCGGCGCCATCCGCTCGGCGGTCGATGTCGCGCGGTCGCGCGGTGTCCGAGTCGGGCACGCACACATCCGGCACCTCAACCCGCTGCCGGCGAACACGCTCGACGTGCTTCGCGCGGCCCAACGCGTCATCGTCCCCGAGATGAACCTCGGCCAGCTCGTGCGTGTGTTGCGCGCCGAGTCGCTCATCGATTGTGTGCCGGTCACGAAGGTGCAGGGTCAGGCGTTCCGGGTCGGCGAAGTGCTCGAGGCGATCATGCGGAACAGTCAGTCGGAGGCGGCGAAGTGAGCACCGAACCCGTGAAGTACGTCAAGAAGGACTTCATGTCCGACCAGATCGTGCGGTGGTGCCCGGGTTGCGGCGACTACGCGATCCTGTCGCAAGCGCAGACGGTCTTCGCGGAGCTCGGCGTTCCGCGGGAGAACTTCGTCATCGTCTCGGGCATCGGGTGTTCCAGCCGCTTCCCGTACTACGTCAACGCGTACGGGTTTCACACGATCCACGGCCGGGCCGCCACGGTCGCGACCGGCATCAAGGCCTCACGTCCCGAGCTCAGCGTGTGGATCGCCACCGGCGACGGTGACGCCCTCTCGATCGGCGGCAACCACACCGCGCACGTTCTCCGCCGCAACGTCGACGTCCAGATCCTGCTCTTCAACAATCGGATCTACGGGCTGACGAAGGGCCAGTACAGCCCGACCTCCGAGGTCGGCAAGAAGACCAAGAGCACGCCGATGGGCAGCCTCGACCACCCCTTCCAGCCGCTCGCTTTCGCCCTCGGCTGCGAGGCCACGTTCCTTGCGCGGTCGGTGGACATCTTCACGCGCGAGCAGCGCGACGTGCTGCGGGCGGCCCACGACCACCGGGGCGCCGCGTTCGTCGAGCTCCTCCAGAACTGCAACATCTTCAACGACGGCGCGTGGGACGCCCTCGTGGACAAGCAGGTCCGTGAAGAGCGTTGTCTCTTCCTGGAGGCCGGCAAGCCCATGGTGTTCGCGGGCGGCCGCAAGGGCATTCGCCTGCGGGGCCTGCGCCCCGAGGTCATCGAGCTCGGAGCCGGGCTCGGTCCGGACGACTGCCTCGTGCACGACCCGTCGGATCCGGCGCTGGCCGCGATCTTGTCGCGGATGGACTACCCCGATTTCCCCGTCCCGATGGGCGTGCTCTACGCCGTGCAGCGCCCCACGTACGACGGGCAATTCAACGAGCAGATCGCGGCCGCACGAAGCGTTGGCGCCCCGTCGCTCGCGCAGCTCCTCGCCGGCACCGAGACGTGGACGGTCGAGTAGGCCGGCTCCGGCCCGTCCGCGAGCTCGCGGCGCACGACGTGCGCCCGCTCGGCGGCCTCCTGTTCGACATCGACGACACCATCACCCTGCACGGACGCATCGTCCCGGAGGCCTTCGACGCGCTGGTCCAGGCGCGCGCGAGCGGCTTGCGCACGATCGCGGTCACCGGCCGGCCGGGAGGCTGGTGCGATCACATCGCCCGCATGTGGCCGGTGGACGGCGTCGTCGGCGAGAACGGGGGCCTCTGGTTCTTCATGCGTGAAGGGCGCCTCGAACGTCGTTTCGCGCAGGATTCCGCCACCCGTGCATCGAATCGCGCGAAGCTGGAGTCCCTCCGCGTGGAGATCCTGCGCGCGGTGCCCGGGGCGGCCGTGGCCAGCGATCAGCCTTACCGCGACCTCGACCTCGCCATCGACTTCCGCGAAGACGTGTCGCCGCTGCCGTCGGCCGCGATCGACACCATCGTCGCGGCCTTCGAGCGCGGCGGGGCCACCTGCAAAGTGTCCAGCATCCACGTGAACGGCTGGTTCGGAACGTTCGACAAGCTCTCCGGCTGGTCGCAGCTCGTGGCGGAGCTCGACGAAGACGCCGACGCGACCCGGTGGGCGTTCGTGGGCGACTCGGCGAACGACGCTCCGATGTTCGCGCACTTCGACGTGTCGGTGGGGGTCGCGAACGTGGACGCGTTCCTCGATCGCATCCCCGTGTGGCCGGCGTGGCGCGCCGAGCGTGACGGAGGTTACGGCTTCGCCGACTTCGTGCGTCGGGTCCTTGAGCTGCGCCGTTAGCCGGTTGCCAACGCTTGAGGTACGTATATGTCCAAACTCGCCTCTCGAACGTGCGTGCTCCCCAACGGCGACGCGCCTTCGCTCCTTCCCGAAGAGTGTACGGCGTACGTGGCGGAAGTCCCCGATTGGACGATCGAATCGAGCCCGCCCGTCCTTACCCGAACGTTCCGGTTCGACACCTTCGACACCGCGGTGAGCTTCGTGAATGCGGTCGCTTTCGTCGCGCGGGGGCAGGATCACCACCCCGACCTCGACATTCGCTATTCGCGCGTGACGGTGCGGTACTGGACGCACGCCGCGGGCGGGCTCACCGTGAACGACTTCATCTGCGCGGCAAAGATCGATCGTCTGCTGCGTTGAGCTCGAAGGGCACGGGGAAGCCGGCGACGTACGCAGTGACGGCCTCGGAGACGCCTTCGGCGATCGCCCGTCCGAGGCCGGGGTGCCAACCGGCGGCGTGAGGGGTGAGCAACACGCGCGGATGCGCGTAGGCGGCGAGCGGCGCTGGTTCCACCGGGAACACGTCGAGCCCGAGGCCGCCGAGGTGGCCCGAGACGACCGCACGGAGCGCGGCGTCGACGTCGACGAGCCGACCCCGCGCGGTGTTGACCAGGACCGCACCCGGACGCATCTCCGCGATGGCCTCGGCCCCGATCAACCGTTCGTTCGCGTCGCGCATGGAGCAGTGCAGCGTGACCACATCGGACTCCGCGAGCGCTTCGCGCGCGCCGACGGTCGTCGTGAGCGCAGGATCGACCGCCAGCACGTCGAGGCCGATCGCCCGAAGGACCTCGACCATCCGGCGTCCGATGACGCCCGCCGCGCCGAACACGGCGACCGTCTTTGCGACGGTCGCGCCGTGTGCGGGGAGCTCCGCCCGCTCCCAGCGCCCCGCCCGCGCCCCGTCTTGCATCGGCGCGATGCGGCGTGTGAGCGCGAAGATCGTGCCGAGGGTCGACTGAACGACGGCATCGCGACGTGCCAGAGGCAACCGTGCGCAGCGTACGCCCCGTGCGAGCGCCGCGTCGACGTCGACGTGATCGAAGCCGGACGTCGTGGTCAACACGAGGGTGCCCGGGCGCATCCGGAGCACGTGTTCGGCGCGCACGCGGCGGAGGCTCGGCACCACCACGACGTCCATCGCTTCGATCGGCGCGTCGTCGCCAAGGCTCCACGTGAGCAGCTCCACGCCCGGCGGGAGCGGCCCAATGGGGTCGCGCTCGTACTCGGCCTGCCCCCATCGCAACACGCGGATCATCCGGCCTTCGCCCAGTCGCGCACGAGCCCGTGGAGCCACTCGACCCCCTCCACTACCCTCGGGCCAGGTCGCCCGAAGTACCGCTCCTCGGCCGCATACACGCGCCCCGACCGGACACCCGGAATGTCGGCCCACCCTTCCCGTTCGCGGAGCTTGTCGGGGCGCTGGCGCTCGTGCGGCACGCCGCACCAACACGTGAGCAGGAGATCGGGCGCGGTCGGGATGACCGCTTCGTCGTGGATTGGCGTGGATCGTACCGGGCGGTCTGCGAACACGGAGTCCCCGCCCGCGATGCGGATCATCTCTGTCGTCCAACAGTCGCGGCCGGGCACGATGACCGGCCGCGGCCACCACTCGAGGAACACACGCGCCCGACGGGGGAGCTGCGCCGCGGACGCCTCCACCGCGGCGAGCCGGGCCCGCATCGACGCGACGTGCGCGGACGCCGCGGCGCCGCGCCCGAGGACCCGGCCCACGAGCAACAAGGACGCGAACACGTCGTCGAGCGAGCGCGCGTCGACGACGAGGTGCGCGATGCCCGCTTCGTCGAGGGCGTGCACGTTTCGCTCCATCCCGGGGACCGACAAGGAAGAGAGCACGAGATCGGGAGACAACGCGGCGACGAGCCCGACGTCGATCTCGACGTCCGGACCGACGCGGGGCAGCTCGACGACCTCGGGCGGCCAGTCGCTCGATCGATCGAGGCCGACGAGGAGGTCCGCCGCGCCGAGCGCCGCGACGATCTCGGTGTTCGACGGGCAGAGCGACACGAGGCGCATCCGACTCTCGTAACCGCGCCGATGGCCGTGCCCCGTCGCCTCGACTACGCTCCCGAATGCTGCTCTTCGTCGCGTGCACACCGACCGCCCCGCCGGACGTCCGGGTGGAACTGGATTCGAACGTGGGCACCATCGCCATCGTGGAGTGGGAGACCCCGACGAGCACCGTGGGAAGCGTCCGCACCCCCGACGGGCGCGCCACCCCCGACAGCTCCGGGACCACGCACCGCCACGTCGTGTTCGGGCTCGCGGACGACACGACGCACGAGCTCGCGGTCCTCGTCGACGGCGAGGACGCGACCACCGTCTCCGTCCGCACCCGCGCGGCGCCCGACAGCGTCCCGTCGTTCACCCTCGAACGTGGCACGTGGCACGGATGGGCGGTCGCCTCGTACCAGGACCTCGCGGCGTCCGTCGCCGGGATCGTGGTGGTGAACGAGCGCGGCGAACGGGTGTGGTGGCACGAAATCGTGGCCGGGCAAGACTCCGAGTACGGCACCACCGCGCTCTGGGACGGCGGGAGCATCTGGTTCAACGCCGTGTCGTTCCGCGGTGCCGCGATCCGGGTCATCGACATCATGACCGGAGACGTCGAAGAAGCGTGGTACCCGAACGTGCACCACGAATTCGCCCTGCTGCCGGATCGTCAGCTCGCGATGCTCCGCTCCAGCGCGCGGGAGGTGGACGGCGAGACGATCCTCGGCGACCAGCTCGTCACCGGCACGTTCGGTGACCCCGAGCCGCGCATCGTATGGGACGCCTGGGACACCCTGGAGCCGGAGCGCCACCCGGCCTGGGACTCGCTCGAGCACGGCAAGGACTGGACGCACGCGAACGGCCTCACGTTCGACCCGACGACGGGGCGCTGGATCGTGTCGCTGTACTGGCTCAAGATGGTGCTCGCGATCGACGACGCCAGCGGCGACATCGTCGCGACGCTCGACGGCGACGAGGTCGCCGACCCCTTCGGCCCGCAGCACTCTCCTGAGATCTCCGGCGACGGCATCCTTCTGTTCGACAACGAGCTGATCGACGGCCGATCGCGGCTGCTCGACATCGGATGGGACGGGGCCACGCGCTGGTCGTGGGCGCCGGACATCGAGGAGCACGCGCTCGTGCTCGGAGACGTCGACCGCCTCGCAGACGGCACGACCGTGTCGTCGTGGGGCCCTTCCGGGATGATCGTCGCGCTCTCGCCGGAGTCGGAGGAGGTCTGGCGCGTTCAAGCGGAGTCCGGCTACATCCTGGGTCAGGTCGACGTCACCGACACGGTCGACCTGCGCTGACGGAACACGTTCTCCGCGATGCGGCCATTTTTTGGCCGGCCGACGCGATAGGCTCCCGGCATGGCGAAGATCAAGACCGTGTACGCCTGCCGCGCGTGTGGCCACGTCGCGCAGGGCTGGATGGGGCGTTGTCCAGGTTGTAACGAGTGGAACACGCTCGAGGAGCAGTCGGCGCAGCGCGCCGTCCCACGGGCCGCCGGTCGCGGCGCGGCGTCCGGCGCCGCGCCGATCACCGAGGTCGGGACCGCGGGCGGCGAGGTGCGGATGCGCGTGGGGCTCGGCGAGCTCGATCGCGTGCTCGGCGGCGGCCTGGTGACCGGGTCGCTCGTGCTCCTCGGCGGCGATCCCGGTGTGGGCAAGAGCACGCTGTTGCTGCTCGCCATGCACGCGTTCGCGCGGCGCGGTCTGCGGGTGCTGTACGTCAGCGGCGAGGAGTCCGCGCGACAGGTGCGGGTGCGCGCCGAACGGCTCGGCGCGCTGACGCCGGAGCTGTGGCTGCTCGCCGACACCGAGATCGAGTCCGTCGAGCGCGCCGTCACGGACGTGAAGCCGAGAGTCCTCGTCCTCGACAGTGTCCAGACGCTTCACACCGCCGACTCCGACGGTGTACCTGGCAGCGTGACGCAGGTCAGGCAGGTCGCCATGGCGGCGATGCGGCTCTCCAAAGGCGGCGATCTCGCCACGTTCCTCGTCGGTCACGTCACGAAGGAGGGCGCCCTCGCGGGCCCGCGCATGCTCGAGCACCTGGTGGACACGGTGCTCTACTTCGAAGGCGACGGCTCCTCCCCTCTGCGGGTGCTCCGCGCCACCAAGAACCGCTTCGGCAGCACCGGCGAGATCGGCATGTTCGAGATGCGAGAGGAGGGCCTCGCCGAGGTCCCCGACGCATCCGCGCGGCTCCTCGCCGAGCGCCTGCCCGACGCCCCGGGCACCGCCGTCACCTGCACGCTCGAGGGCAATCGCCCGCTGCTCGTCGAGGTCCAAGCCCTCGTCGGTCGCCCGACCCAGGGCACCCCCGGTCGAACGGCCCTGGGGGTCGAGCGTGCGCGTCTCACGATGATCCTCGCCGTTCTCTCGAAGTTCGGGCTCGATCTCTCCGACCGCGACGTGTTCGTGAGCGTCGCCGGTGGCGTCCGGGCGCACGAGCCGGCGGTGGACCTCGCGGTGGCGGCGGCCCTCGCGTCGAGCGCACGCGGGCGGGCGCTCCCGGCCGACACGGTGTACTTCGGAGAGGTCGGGCTGGTCGGCGAGGTGCGCGGCGTTCCGGGCCCTCAGGCGCGCTTGCGCGAGGCGGAGCGCCATGGCTTCCGCCGCGCGGTCGCCCCCGTGTCCGCGCCGACCGACACGCCGGTCGTTGTACGCGGGGTGCGCACGTTGGGGGAGGCGTTGTCGGGATGAGCCCCCTCGCGTCCGCGCGACTGCGCCACCAGCGGCACGTCGAGGCGCACCACGCGCTCGAACGTGGCACGGCCCCACACGCTGCGGCTCCCGACCGCAACCTGGCGGACCCGCGTCGTCTCCACCGTGACGGTGCCGCCGCGCGCCGGGACGGCCCACCAGGGCAGCTCCGCGCCGCCGACGTCGGCGCCGCACGTGAGCGCGCCCGCGGGCCCGACGACGCGGACGCGCGCCTCGCCGACTCCCGTGGGATCCCACCGCAGCACCACACCGCCGTCCAGCTCCCGGGACACCACGTGCAGCGCCGGGACAGGCCCGAAGCGCACGAGGCCTTCCGTACGCGCGGAGTGTGTCCCGCTGCGCCAGGTCAGGTCCGCGACCGCCCACGATGCGTCCACGGTGCCGCGGGGCCCGCGGACCGCCCACGCGTTGCCCGTCGCGCGCTCGAACTCCGCGTCGAAAGCGCCGACGAGGTGAAGCTCGTCCACGTCCCCGGTCGTCGTCGGCGCGGCTGCGCCCGCGCGCACGCAACGACCCGACGGGAGGGCCTCGTGCGCGGGCCCCGCTCCCTCCACCGCGGTCGCGGTCCACGCGCCGGGCGCTTCGCCGTCCACCCGCACGACGACGTCCACCCCGAGGGTGCGCCGGTGGTCGCGCGCCTCGACCCGGGCGGGCGGCGCCGCTGGAGCGAGCTCTGCGGGCGCGCACGCCAACAGCAGCGGGAGCCACATGAGCACCTCCTGTACCTACGATGCCCGCCGCCGCGCGGCGTGTCCACCTCGCCACGAATCTTGACCGCCGAACCGCCACCGCATACATGAATGACGATTCATTCAGCGCCAGGAGGGCCCCGTGAGCGCAACCGACTACACCCTCGATCTCCGCGACATCCGCTTCGTCCTGTTCGAGCAGATGGGCGTCCACGACTCGCTGAAGTCCGTGGCCCGCTACGCGGACTTCGACCGCGACACCTACGACACCATGCTCGACACCGCGGCGGACATCAGCCGCAACGTGCTGGCGCCGATCAACAAGGCGGGCGACCGCGAAGGGGTCACGCTCGACCAGGACGGCAACGTCACCACGCCCACGGGCTATCGCGAGGCGTACGGCACGATGGCCGAGGCGGGGCTGATCGCCGGCGGCATGAGCGCCGAATACGGCGGCATCGGCCTTCCCCACGCGATCGACGTCGCCATGCACGAGATGCTGGTCGGGGCCTGCTGCGCGTTCGGCATCTACACCGGCCTCAGTCGGGCGGCGGCCAACCTGCTCGCGGCCCACTTCACGCCCGACTGGCTGCGCGCGCTGGTGGTGCCGAAGCTCGTGTCCGGCGAGTGGGCGGGGACGATGTGCCTCACCGAGGCCGGCGCCGGCAGCGCCGTCGGCGACAACCGTGCGCGCGCGATCCCGGTCGCGGGCGAAGACGGCCTCTACGAGATCACCGGCGAGAAGATCTTCATCTCCGGCGGCGACAACGACATGACCGCCAACATCGTGCACCTCGTGCTCGCGCGGGCCCCCGACGCGCCCCCGGGCACGAAGGGCCTCTCGATCTTCCTCGTGCCGAAGTTCAACTTCGACCGCGAGGGCAACCTCGGGAGCCGCAACGGCGCCAAGGTCGTCGGGATCGAGCACAAGATGGGCATCAACGGCTCCGCCACGTGCACCCTCGCGCTCGGCGCCGAGGGGCGGTGCGTAGGCTGGCGCCTCGGCAACGAGGGCCAGGGCATGGAGATCATGTTCCACATGATGAACGAGGCCCGCATCGGCGTCGGCATCCAGGCCGTGTCCACCGCGTCGGCCGCCTACCAGAACGCCGTGTCCTACGCCAAGGAGCGCGTCCAGGGCTCCGCGGTGGAGCGCTTCCGCGAGGCCGACCCGCCCCGCGTCCCGATCATCGAGCACCCGGACGTCCGGCGCACCTTGCTGAGCATGAAGGTGCGGGTCGAGACGATGCGCTCGCTCATCTACAGCGTGGCGAACCGACTCGACCGCAGCGAGAACGGCGCGCCGGAAGAGCGCGAATACCTGCTCGGCCTCGTCGAGCTGATGACCCCGATCGTGAAGGCGCACTGCTCGGACGTGGGCTTCGACGTCTGCGTCGACGCTATCCAGGTGTTCGGCGGCTACGGCTACACCCAGGAGTACCCGGTCGAGCAGTACGCGCGCGACTCGAAGATCACGAGCATCTACGAGGGCACCAACGGCATCCAGGCCATGGACCTGCTGGGTCGCAAGATGCGCAAGGGCAACGGCGTGCTGTTCATGTCGTGGCTCGACGAGTGCAACCAGGAGCTCGAGCGCGCCAAGGCCACGGACATCCTCAGCGAAGAGGTGACCGCGCTCGAGCGTGCGCGCGACCAGCTCGGCCAGACGGCGATGCACCTCGGCGGCCTCGGCATGCAGGGCAATCTCAAGGGCGCCATGCTCCAGAGCTACCCGTTCCTCACGCAGTTCGGGACCGTGGTGCTGGGCCTGCACGCCCTCTGGCAGGCGCGCGTCGCGCACCAGGCGCTGACCGCCGGCGGCGCGTCCGACGCGGACGCGCGGTTCTACAAGGGCAAGATCGCGAACGCTCGCTTCTACATGCGGAACCTGCTCCCGCGGGCGACGGCGCTGGCGAAGGGCATCCAAGCCGGCGACGAGAGCTGCCTGGACGCCGACCTCTTCGTGTAGGCGCGCCGCGTGTCCGACGGCCTTCGGTTCTTCCGCGAGAACTTGCGGGATCCGCGTTCGACCGGGTCGGTGTGGCCGTCCGGCGGCCCGCTGGCGCGATCCCTGGTCGAACCCGCGTTCCGGCCCCGAGGTGGCGCGCCCAGGACGGGCTTGCGCCTCCTCGAGGTCGGGGCGGGCACCGGCCCCGCCACCCGGGAGCTGGTGCGGCGCTTGCGCCCGGGCGACGCCCTCGACATCGTCGAGCTGAATCCCGCGTTCCGGCAAGGGCTGCAGCGGATCGCCGCCGCCGCGTCCGCGGGCGCCGCCGTCCGCGTGTACACCGGCGATATCCTTAGCTTTGCCGCCCCCTCCCTGTACCACCACATCGTCAGCGGACTACCGTTCGCGAACTTCCCGAGCACGTTGGTCGAGGCGGTCTACGCGCGCTTCTTCGACCTCCTCGAGGCGCACGGCACGCTCGTGATGTTTCAGTACGTGGCGACGCGCAGGATCAAGCGGCTTCTCGGGCCCGAGCGCCGTCGCCACGCCGACGCCATCGTGGCCCTGGAAGCGCGACTCGACCCGTGGGTCGTGCGACGCACCCTGGTCATGGCGAACGTGCCGCCCGCCCGTGTGATCGAGCGCCGGCGGCCGATCGGGTGGGGTGTGGGCTCGCCCGGTGGTCAAGGCACGCACAGTCGCTAGGTTGTCCCAGGGTATCTGGGGGGCGCGATGCGACGGTATGCCGATCGGGGAGAAGCAGGGAGAGCGCTCGCGCAACATCTGCGGCGGGTGCAGGGCCCGGCGCGGGTGGTGAGCATCTCGCGCGGAGGAGCGGTGGTGGCGCGCGAAGTGGCGATCGAGCGGGGGCAGCCGCTGGAGCATGTCGTCGTCCGGGTGTTGCCCGCGCCCGGCCACCCGGAGCTCGCGATCGGCGCCGTCGGACCCTGGGGCGTGCGCGTCGTCAACGACGGCCTCGCGCGCGCGCTCGGCATCGCGCCCGCCACGATCGACGCCCTCGCGTCGCTCGAGCTCCGCCAGGTCGCGCGGCAACAACGCGCCGCCGGCGCGCCGGATCCGACCGGATTCGCCGGGGACACCGTGATCCTCGTCGACGAGGGCATGGCGACCGGAGCGACGGCGCGCGCGGCGGTCGCGATCGCCCGCGCCGGCGGGGCGGCCAAGGTGGTCGTCGCGGCCGCGGTGGCGTCGCCAGAGACGGCCGAGCGGCTGGAGCGCGAGGTCGACGCGCTGGTGGTCCCGATGACGCCCGAGCCGTTCGTCTCGGTCGGCTACTGGTACGACCGGTTTCCGGACATCAGCGACGGCGACGTCCGGCGTCTGCTCTCGCCGCGACATTTGTTGACGGTGGCGTGAGGTTCCCGCGGAACACTCGGCCGCGGCCCGGTGTCTCGAAAGTGAAGGGCGGAGCGAGCGGGGCCTCTCCGGTGGCCGACCTCGTACGAAACGAAGGTCCTGGTCCTGCTCCTCCGCCCTGTTTCCCCCTGCTACATGGTGAGGCATGCTCGCCACTCTGTTCGTAGTCCTCTTCCTCCCGCACGCCGCCGCCGCCGATCAGGACGGGGACGGTGTGGCCAGGCCCGCCGATTGCGACGACCGTGACGCCGAGGTGTTCCCCAGCGCGCCGGAGCGGTGCAACGGCAAGGACGACAACTGCGACGGCGTGGTCGACGAGGCGGGCGCCCTCGGCGAGCAGACGTTCTGGACCGACACGGACCGCGACGGCCATGGGGACCCCGCGCGCCCGGTGGCGGCGTGCACGCGCCCGATCGACGCCGTGCGCGACGACGCCGACTGCAACGACGCCGACCCGACGATCCACCCCCGCGCGCGTGAGATCTGGTACGACGGGATCGATCAAACCTGCGACGGCAACGACGACGACGCGGACCGCGACGGGTTCGTGGCGATCGAGGCCGGCGGCGACGACTGCGACGATCGCGCCGCGTCGGTGTTCCCCGGTGCGCCCGACGTACCCGGCGGGATCGACGTCGACTGCTCGGGCGACGCCGCGCGCGACGCGGACGGCGACGGGTTCTTGCCGCTCGGCGGCGGAGACTGTGACGACGCGGACCCCGACGTGTACCCCGGCGCCCCCGATACGCCCTACGACGGCATCGTCACCGATTGCGACCCGGAAGACGAGGACGACGTCGACCGCGACGGGTACGCCGCGGCGGAGGTCGGTGGCCCGGACTGCGACGACTCCGACGCGGCGATCTCTCCGTTGGCGGAGGAGATCTGGTACGACGGGGTCGACCAGGACTGCGACGGGGACGACGACGACCAGGATGGCGACAACGTCGCCGCGGTCGACGATTGTGACGACCTCGACCCGGCGGTGTACCCCGGCGCGCCTGGCCTCGGCCTCGACTGCGCGCCGATCCCCGACGTCGATCCCACCACCGAGCTCGGCGCGTTCCGCGGGGGCGGCGGGTGCGCCGGCGCACCCGCGCTGCTGCTGCCCGCGCTGCTCGCCGTCAGTCGGCGGCGCGCCGGCGCGCCGGCGGATCGTCGGCGGCGCGAGGGGTCCACACATGACGGATCTCGACGTTCCACCCGGTGACGGTCCGCACCGACGGCGCCGTGAGCGGCCGGCGCCGCGCGTAGGCCGCGGCGAGGCCATACCCCAGGTCCTTGGCGGGGAGGACGATCGTCGCGAAGTGGCCCTCGCCGACCGCGTCGCGGATGCGTCGGACGCCCACGCGGGCGGGGCTCGTGGGGTGATCGATGTCCCAGAGCGTGATGAGGGCGACTGAAGGGCGCTTGCCGGCTTGCACAGCCGCCCACGGGGCGTGCGGAAGCCAGAGGGGCTCGGGCAGCTCCCTCAGGGCCTCGACGAACGCCGCGTGCCGCGTGTCGTCGCCGTCCTTCGGCACGTAGGACCGCAGCTCGTCGCGACCGAACAAGAGCTGCGCCCCGACCGCCGCGAGCAGCGCGGCGTGCGCCAAAGGCGCTCGCTCGGCGGAGCGCGCGAGCAGCGCGGGGAGCAGCGACTGGACCCACAGACACGGGATCAGCACGTTGAGGAACCCGCCGACATGGCCGCGCATGACGGACGCGACCACGAGCGCGGTGATCGCGACGCCGAGCCAGTAGGTCCGCAGCGCCCAGCGGCGCGCCGCCAGAACGCACAGCGTGGTGGTGATGGGCAACGCGCTCCACAGCTCCCACTGCGCGCCTTGGGGGCGCCCGAGGGCATCGAGGTTCGGCAGGAGGCGCCGCCCGACGAGGCCGTGACTGGACGGAACCCCGAGGATCCACGTCAGGAACCAGCCCTCCGACGCCACCTGCTGCCACGCCACGAACCCGAGGGCCGGCCCGGCGGAGGCCGCCGCGAACATCGCCGCCCGACGCCAGCCGTCACGGCTCCAAAGTCCGAGCGCGATCGGGAAGCCGAAGGCGGCCACGTGATGTTTCGTGGTGAAGGCGACCGCGAGCAAGAGCCCGCCGATGACGGTGGCGGCCCGCGACGGCAGCGCCGCGACGACGAGCGCGGACGCGAGGAGGGCGAGCGACACGGAGTCGGTTCGGACCAGATCGAGGAAGGTCCCGCCATCTACCCAGGTGCCCCAGAACAGACCGACACATCCGAGCGCGAGGCCCCACCGCGCGCCGGCGGCCCGCGCGCCCGCCAACAGCGCCACGCTCGCCACCAGGGTGGCCACGACCGACACGGCGCGACCCAGCGAATACCCAAGGGGATAAACCGAGGAACACGCGGCCAGCAGCCACGCGTATCCGGGCGGGTAGATGAACGGGACGTACTCGACGGTCGGCTCACCGTGGATCGGCAGCCCTTGGGCCACCCGGAGCGCGCTCAACAACGTGGCGCCCTCCATCCACTCGAGGTCCCAGTCCGCGCTCACGCGCGCCGACATCGCCGTTGCGACCTCGAGGATCTGCCAGATTGCCAGCGCCGCGACCGCCAGCTCGAGCAGGGTGAGGACGAACGCGCGCGACCGTTCGGGCATCCGCGACGGCTATTCCGAAAGCCGACCGCTGTAAGCAGGGGGCCCGGCCGCACGTTCCGGGTGCGAACCTCTCGGAGCGCTCATGATCGCCCTCGCCCTCGCCCTCGTCACCGATGCCCACGCCTGGACCGACACCCGCTTCGACACCGCGATCGAACGCGTCGAACGCATGGTCTGGGACGAAGACGTGCGCCGCATGGCCGACCGCGAAGGGCTGTCGGTGGTGAACGTCACCTGGGAAGACACCGGCCGATCGAAGGGCTCGGTGTGGGGCCCGAACATCTCGGACCTGACGATCGGCGTGCGCGATGGCCGCGGCCAGCTCCACCCGATGCCGGTGCTCCGCTTCGACAACTACCACGACGTCACCGCCGACCTGCGCTCGGACGACATGTGGCTTCGGGTCGGCAATGAGCGCGGCGCCGCGCTCCGGCCGGTCACCCTCGCCTCCATCCTCCAGTCCCCGGCGGCCTACCTCCACGACGCGTACACCGCCGCGGGCCGCGTGCGCAGCCTCTGGGACAGCCGGGACGCCGACGTGCTCGTGAGCGCGCAGGCGTGCTTCCTGCCGATCCCGCAGGGGCGCGAAGCGACGTTCACCCCCGTGATCTACAACTACCAGAGCTCGCCGGGCAACCCGGCCGTGCTCACGATGGTGGCCACACGCGAGGGCACGAGCATCCAGGTCGTCGACAACAGCGGCGGGTACATGAGCGAAGTCCTGACGTTCAACGACGATGGCGAGCGCGCGCCCTTCACGGCCACCCGCCTGAGCGACTACGCCCGGAAGGCCGGCTCGGCGGCCGCGTCGCAGCCGGGCCTCGACATGGTGATGATCGTGCAGGTTCCTTTGCTCCACCGCGAGCCGCGCCGCCCGGCGATGGCGATGGGGGGCTACGACATGGCGGAGTCCGACATGGCGGCGGCGCCGAGCGCGCGCTCGAACGTGGAGACGGCGGTGATCGGCCATGGACCGACGGAAGGGCCGTTCGCCGAGCTCCGGGGAGTGGACGTGCGTCGCGACACCCGCTTCCCCGTGCGCGTCACGGTCCAGTTCTACCGGGCGACGAGCGACGGCGTCGTCGACCCGGGCGACATCGCGGACATCCGCGACCAGATCGACCGGGTGTACGCGGACGCGCGCTTCGTCGGCAGCCTCGTCACCGACGGCTGGACCGGCCGGCCGACGGAGTCGGTGCACACGCCGCCGCCGCCGCCCCCGCCGACCCCTCCGACCGCGTCCTGGGCCCACCCGTTCTGGAGTTGGCGCTGAGCCCTCACGCGTAGCGGGTCGCCCGGTCCGGTCGGACCCACGCCCACAACGGCAGGCCCGCCGCGGTGGCGGCCTGCACCGCGAGCGAGGTCGGTGCGCCGATCGCGGCGACCCAGCCGACACCGGCCACGAGCGCCTTGGCCACGATCTCGTAGCCGGCGCGGCTCGTCACGAACAAGCCGACGGCGTCGAGCGGGAGCGCGTCCTCGCGCAGCCGCGCGCCGAGCACCTTGTCGACGGCGTTGTGGCGCCCGACATCCTCGCGGAGCGCGCAGAGCTCGTCCCCCACGACGAGGGCCGCGGCGTGGAGCCCGCCGGTGAGCGCGAACCCGGCCTGCGCCGCGCGAAGGCGGGCGGGCAGCGCGGTGACCGCGTCGAAGTCGTGGACGAGCGCGCGGCGTGGCGCGGCGCTCCGCCGAAGGCGCTCGAGTCCCGCGACGCCGCAGATCCCGCAGGCGGACGACGCGAACGCGGCGCGGTCGGCGAGCCGCGCCCGGTTGGCCGGCACCCCCTCGGCCAGGACGACGTCGACCACGTTCTCCGCGACCACCGCGAGCGCGCGCAGGTCGTCGGCTCCGTCGATCACGCCCTCAGTCCACAAAAACCCAGCCGCAAGGTCGAGATCATGCCCGGGCGTGCGCATCGTCACCGCCGCCGGGGCGCCGTTCACCCGGATCTCCAGCGGCTCCTCGACCGCCACGTCGTCCCAGCCGTCGCCGCCCGGCACGCGCGCCACGCCGAACCGACGCGACGCCACGACGTCCGATAGGAGCGAGCCATGTTCTCCACGATCGGACGCCCCACGCGATCCTCCACGGGCGGCGACGCCTCCGCGAGGCTGTTCCCGCTCTTCGTCGTCGCGGGGCTGGCGGCCGCCGTCTTCGGGTTCTTCTGGGACTGGGCCAACCGCCCGCCGGAGCTCACGATCGTCGAGGTCGACATGCGGGCGCGCCCCAACGACCCCTGAGCGCCGTACGCTCACCCGGAGCGCTCGACGCGCACGGGCGCGTTGTAGTCGGGCTCTTCGCTGCGCGGGTCGAGCCGGCGGCCGATGACGACGTTGCACTCCGGCCAATACGCTTGAAGCACGCCCTCGCGGAGGTCGGCGAGGCGCAGGGTGCACGGGAACCGACCGAGCGCGCTCACCAACACCGCCCGATCACCATCGGCGAACCCGAGCTTCTCGAGGTCCGCACGGCAGATGAGCACCTCGTCGCGCGCGCGGCCGCCCTGAAGCGGGTCGTGGTCCTTGATGACGATCGAGTTGAACTGTTTGCCCCGGCGCGTGGTCAGGTAGAAGTGCCCCTCCGGCACCTCGACCCGCGGCACCGTGACCACGACGAAGCGCGCCTTCTCGTCCGGCATCCCCGGAAACCGCCCCCCCTCGCACAACAGCGGCCCACCCCACTGCACGTGATCGCCGGCGGCACGCAGGCGCTCGATTCCGGCGTAGATCGGCATCGTTCGCGCCATCTCGTCACGGATGGGCTGGCTGTGGTCCCAGCCGAGCTGGCCGGCGAGCTCGGGGTGGGCCGCCATCGCGATGCGGGCCGGGATCCACCACTCCGGTCGGCATTCGCCGACCTGCGGGTGGTTGGGGATCTCCGGGGAGAAGCGCACCCGCCGCTCCGTGGACGTGCTCGTCCCGCCGCCGGTCTGCTCGTAACGGGTCTGCGCGGGGAGCAGCAGCACGGTGTCGCCCCCCTCCAGCACCGTGGAGGTGTTGAGGACGATGTCCTGGTGGATCCGGACCTTCACGCGTGTGTAGGCGTCGCGTACCCAGTCCGGGTCCGGCAGCACCGCGAGCAGGTTGCCGCCCACGTTGTAGAGGAGGTCCACCCCGTCCTCGCCCATCTTCTCGACCATCCGCATGGTCGACAGCCCCTTGTGGCGGGGGATCGGGCGGCCCCACTCGGCCTCGAAGCGCGCCGCGCTCACGTCGTCGAGCGGGACCCCGCCCGGCAAGATGTTTGGGCCGACGCCGCACTCTCCTCCGCCCTGCACGCCCGAGTGCCCGCGAATCGGCACGACCCCCGTCTTGGGACGGCCGATCATGCCGCGGGCGAGGTGCAGGGCCGCGACCGCCTCGACGTTCTCCGTGCCGAACACGTGCTGGGTCAGGCCCATCGACCACACGCTCACGCAGGTCTGCGCCCGCGCGTAGAGCTCGGCGATCCACTCGATCTGTGCCTTCGGGACGCCGCTGTCCGCCTCGATCGTCGCCCAGTCCAGGCGGCGCACGTGGGCTTCCAGCGCGCCCCAGCCGGTGGTGTGGGCCTCGATGAACGCGTGGTCCACCGCCCCGGTCTCCACGAGGCGCTTGAGCAACCCGTACACGAGCGCGATGTCCCCGCCGACCCGCACCTGGACGAAATCATCTTGGATCTTCGTTCCGAAGAGCGCGCTCACGGGCATCGAGGGCACCCAATACCGCTCCAGGCCGAGCTCGCGCATCGGGTTGATGACCACCACGCGCGTGCCCTTCTGCTTGGCGTGCGCGAGGTACTTCATCGTGACCGGCTGGTTGTTGGCGATGTCGGTGCCCCAGAGCAGCAGCAGGTCGGTGCCGATCCAGTCGGACAGCGAGCACGTGGGCGCGCCCACGCCGATCGTGGCCTTCAGCCCCGCGACCGACGCCTGATGGCAGAGGCGGGCACAAAGATCGACGTTGTTCGTTCCGGACAGCCGCGCCGCCTTCGTGAAGGCGTAGTAGGTCTCGTTCGTGATGCCGCGGCTGGTCGCGAACCAGGCTTGCCGCTCGGGCGGCGTGTCGCGCACGGCCGCCCCGGCGATCGCCAACGCCTCGTCCCACGAAATCCGCCGAAAACCACGGTCTCCCTTGCGGTACACGAAGGGGTACGGCAACCGCCCGAGCTCCTGCAGGGCACGGTTGTCCATCGCGCGGAGCGCGCCGATGTCGGCCACGTCCGACTCGCGGAGCGCGGGCATCGTGTTGAGGCGAAGGAGCTTGAGCCGCGTCGTACAGAGGTGCACGCCGTCGATGACGTCGTCGGCGAGGCCACGGGGCCCGAGGGAACAGCCGTCGCACACGCCCTGGGAGAGCACGCGCCACGCGTAGGGCAGGCTGTCCCGGTTCTCCCAGAGGACCTCGAACATCTCCCAGATGTGGTGCGGCTTCTGGTGGCCCAGCCCGAGCGGGGCGAGGCTCGCGATGGCGTTCTGTCCGCGGACCGGCGACGAGCTCATGTGGGCTGTTACCCCGCGAGGCGGCGCCGGGGTACGCGGCGCGACGAGGGGGCATCGTGTCGAGGCTGGTCCGCGTCTACCCCCGCATGGTCGTCGGCGGCACCGAGACCCACGTGCTCGCGTTGCTGCGCCACTTCCCCGGCCCCCTCGTCGTCCCCGGCGTGGCGGGGCGCGCGGTCGACCTCGCCCGCGCGGGCGGGAGCGAGGTCACCGTCATCGAACGACCGAGGTTCGCCGCCACGGTTCGCGCGGTCCGCGGCGCGCGCGTCGCCCACCTCCACACCATCAACAACGACCCGCTGCTCGTCGCGGCCCTGCAGCTCGCCGGCCCGACCCGCCTCGTCCAGACCGTGCACAACCACCTCACGAGCGAGCGCGGCGGGCTGTTCGACCACACCTGGGTGGTCGGGGCGGCCACCGCCGCCGTACAGACGGCGCCCGGACGCGTCTCCGTGCTGCCGGAAGGCGTGGACGTGCCGAGCGAGCTCCCGACCCGCGCCAGCCTCGACGGGCGGCCCGTGCGGGTCCTCGAGGTGCGACGAGATGGGAAAGAGATGGCGTACACCCTCGATGATCTCGCCGCGGCGGGCGCCTTCGCGGGCCTCGCCGTCGACGCCGTGGTCGTCGGGGTGGAAGGGCCCACGACGCACGGGGTACGGCGGGTGGGGGTGGTGGACGACCCGCGGGCCTGGCTCGAGTGGGCGGATGTGGTCGTCCACGGGTCGGCGGCCGAGACCTTCGGGCGCACGGTCTACGAGGCGTCGGCCGCTGGTGCCGCGGTGGTCGTCGCGCCTCTACCAGCGTTCGAGCAACTGATCGCGGAGGGGCACGTGAGCGCGTCCGCGGACGCGAGCCCCGCGGCCGGCGCGAGCGCCCTGCGCGCGCGGATCGCCGCCCTGGGCACCGACCGGGACGCCGAGCAACGACGCGCGGCCTTCGACCGCGTGGGCGCCACCGCCTCCACCCACCGCATGATCGACGCGCAGCGCGCCGGGTACGCCGCGGTCGACGCCGGCGCGCCCGCGCCGCGCGCGTTGTACGCCGACGACCTCGACGACGACGCCCTCGACCCTCTCGGCGCGGCGCTCGACGCCGCGATGTACGCCCGCGCCCTCCCGGCGGGCCTGCCGGAGCCGGCCGCGCACGTCGCCGCGGTCGTGCTCACCGACCTCGGCGTGCTCCACGGCAGCACGGCGGCGCGCGCGCTCCGTCACGCCCTCGCCTACCTCGGCGACCGTGCGCCGCTGTGGCGCTCCGTGGGCGGCGCCGCCCGAGACGTGGGCGACGTCGCGACCGCCCGCGACGCCTACACCCGCGCGTGGGCGCTCGACCCCGCCGACGTCACGGCGCCGGCCGCCCTGCTCGAATTCCACCTGCACCGCGGCGAACGCGCCCACGCCCTGGCCGTCCTAGAGCGCGCGCTCGACGCCGCGCCGGGATGGGCGTTGGGTCGACGCCTCGAAGCCCGATTGCGGGGCTCCGTGCCGCCCGCGCCGGGTTAGCCCGCTCCTTCGGAGCACCGATGACCCAGGCCCAGATCGAGTCCCTCCACGAACGCTACCGGAACACCTTCGCGGGTCGCTCGCGCGCCACGCGCGATCTCGGCGTCCTCGACGGGCTCATCGCCGAGGCCACGGCGCTCGCGTCGGGCGCCGACGCCGCCGGCCGGGCGCTGCTCGACGAGCGCCTGTCGCTGTACCGAGGCGAGCGCGCGGCCATCGCCGAGATCCAGGCGGGCGGCCCCGCCGTCGTCGAGGCCTGGCGCGTCGCCGAGTGGTCCGAGCTCGACAACTACCGCTACGGCCGCCACTTCGCGGGCAAGGATCGCCGCACGCGCGACCGCGGGCTCCTGCTCGAGCTCGCGGCGGACGAGCGGGCCCGCCTCGACGCGATCCCCGACGCCGGCAACCCCCGCCTCGCGGCGCGCAAAGAGCAGATCGCGGCGAACGCCCGCCTCTACACGTCGGAGTGCGCCGCCATCGCCGACGCGCGTGCCGCCCTCGCCCCGACAGAAGAAGCGCGCCTCCTCGCCACGCTCGCCAACCAGCAGTTCGAGCACTGGCGCCAGAGCTTCGAGGGTCGCAATCGCGCGACGCGCCGGGTCGCGCTTCTCGAGCGCATGATCGCCGCGCTCGACGAGGTGCGCGGGCGCATGGTGGCCGTGCGCGAAATGGGCGTGTCCTCGGACGCAAACCTCGCGAACATCAAGAAGGTGACCGAACGCATCGCCTTCTGGCGCGACGAGCTGGCGCGCATCCGGACCGCGCGCGCGGCGGTGTCCGGCGCCGACCTCGCGCGGCGCCTCGGCCAGGACGCGAACGAGATCTTCCAGGTGTACCGCAAGGAATTCGCGGGGAAGGCCCGCAACGCCCTCGACCACGCGCGCCTCGGCGTCGTGTGCGATCAGCTGCACGAGGCGGCGCGGACGATGCGCGCGCTCCAGATCGAGCGCCCGAGCGACGTGAACGGTCGTAACCTCGCGATCGTCCTCGATCATCTCCGCGTGGCGGAGCGTGAGCACGTGGCGATCGCGGACGCGCGCCCGAAGGGCTGACGCCGGAGGCTCCCTGTCCGCGCACCTCGAGCGCATCCTTCGGGATCGCTTCGGATTCCCCGGGTTCCGGCCCGGGCAGGCCGACATCGTCTCGCACGTGGCGGACACGGGCGACGCGCTCGTGGTGATGCCGACCGGCGGCGGCAAGTCCCTGTGCTACCAGCTCCCGGCGGTCGCGCGGGGCGGCGTCGGCGTCGTGGTCTCGCCGCTCATCGCCTTGATGAAAGACCAGGTCGACGGACTGGTGGCGCGCGGCGTCCGCGCCGCGCTGATCAACAGCACCCTGTCGCCCGAGGCCCGTCGCGAGCGTCTCCGGGAGGTGCAGGAGGGCAAGTGGGAGCTCCTCTTCGTCGCGCCCGAACGCCTGACCCCGGCGTTCTGCGAGCGCCTGCGCCAGGCCGACATCCGCCTGCTCGCCATCGACGAAGCGCACTGCCTGAGCCAGTGGGGGCACGACTTCCGCCCGGACTATCTGCGGCTCGGCGACGCCCGGCGTGACCTCGGCGAGCCGCGCACGGTCGCGCTCACGGCCACGGCGACCCCCGAGGTGCAGGACGACATCGTCCGCACGCTCCGCATCGATGGCTGCCGACGCTTCATCCAGGGCTTCGACCGTAACAACCTCGGGATGGAGGTCGTGGCAGTCGGCGGGCCACGCGAGAAGGACCAGCTCCTCGGGCCGCTCGCGTCACCCGGGCCGACCCTGGTGTACTGCGCCACGCGCAAGAACGTGGAGCGCGCGCAAGAGGCGCTGCGCGCGTCCGGCTTCGTGAGCGCGATGTACCACGGTGGGCTCGAAATCGACGATCGAACTCGGGTTCAGGACGACTTCATGGCGGGTCGGCTGAAGATCGTCGTCGCGACCAACGCCTTCGGCATGGGGGTCGACAAGGAGGACGTACGAACGGTCGTCCACTACGACTTGCCCGGGACGATCGAGGCGTACTACCAGGAGATCGGACGCGCGGGGCGTGACGGGAAGCGCAGCCGGGTCGTGCTCATGTTCCGCGAGGAGGACCGCCGCACGCAGGAGTTCTTCATCGACCTCGCGCACCCGCCGGCGCCCTGGGTGCACGCCATTTGGGAGGCCCTGAACGAGCGCAAGGAGAACCCCGTCTTTCTCACGCTGGAGCAGCTCGCCGGGGTCCTGCCCGACGAGGCCGGCGAGCGTGCCGCGGGCTCGTGCCTCTACGTGCTCCAGCGCGAGGGATACGCGCGCCGCATCGCCCCGTCGGAGCGCCCGGGACATGTCCGGCTCACGGTCACCGGGGCCCGACGCGGGTCGCTCGGCGCGTCGGACGGGTCGCTGCGCCACAAGATGATGACCTACCTCCTCGATCGCGCCGAGGGCCAGGGCGAAGTCCTCGGCGTGTGGCCCGACCGCATCGCGGAGGAGCTCGACCTGAGCCGCGAGCAGGTGACGGCCGCCCTGCGCGGCTTGGAAGAGCGCAAGATGCTGGTCTACACGGCGCCCGAGCGCGCGGGCGGCGTCGAGCTGCTGCGCCCGGGCGCCACGCTGCAGATCGACGAGGCCGGCATCAAGGCGCGTCGGGCCCGCGAGCTCGGCAAGCTCCAGAAGATGGTCGACTACGCCACCTCCGGCTGCCGACGCAAGTTCATCCTCAACTACTTCGGAGAGACCGCCCCCTGGGATCGCTGCGGTGACTGCGACGCCTGCCGCGCCGGCGCGTCGATGCTCAACGGCCCGCGCGCGCTCGCGCCCGACGAGGAGCTCGTGGTTCGCAAGGTCCTGAGCTGCGTGGCCCGCATGCAGCGCCCGTTCTCGCCCGCCATGGTCGCGCGCGTGCTCACCGGCAGCCGCGAGGACTCGGTCACCGCCTGGAAGTTCGATCGCCTCAGCACGTTCGGCATCCTGTCGCAGTTCACGCAGAAGGAGGTCGAGCAGGTCATCGGGGAGCTCGTCCGGGCGGGCGCGCTCGACCGCGACATCGTGACCCGCGAGGTCGGCGGGCGCGATCGCAGCTTCGGCGCGGTCACGCTGACGGCCCTCGGCCGCGAGGTCATGATGCAGCGCGCGACCAGCTTCGCCATGGTCTTTCCCTTGGGCAGCAAGGTCGTGCGCACGCGCCCCGCCGCGGGCGCCCCGACGGTCGTGGCCTCGGACCTGCTCGCGGAGCTTCGGGAGGTGCGCGCCCAGCTCGCGAAGGCGGCGGACGTGCCGGCGTACGTGGTCGCACCCAACCGGACGCTCGAAGACATGGCGTCCAAGCGCCCGATGTCGCGCACGGCGCTCTTGTCGGTGCACGGCATGGGCCCCGAGCGTGCGCGTCTGTACGGCGACGGATTCCTCGACGCCATCCGGCGTTGGACCAAAGCTTGACGGGCGCGAACCAAAGGCGGAACATGGCGCGTGCCTGACGAACACGAGCCGGCGACCCCCGGCGACACCTGGTCCGACGAGCCGTCCGCGGCCCCGAAGCGACTTCCGCCGGCCCCGCCGGTGCAGCGCCCGGTGCGCGACGCCTCGCTGAACCACCCCTCCCTCGCGAGCGAGCAGCCCGGCCGCTACACGCCGCGTGACGTCGCGGAGCTCGGACGCGGCGGCCTCGGGCGCGTGATCGTGGCGTTCGACGCGCAGCTCGGGCGCGAGATCGCCGTCAAGGAGCTCCTCTCCCCCCGCGTCGGCACCGACCGCTTCCTGCGCGAGGCGCGGGTCACCGCGCAGCTCGAGCACCCGAACATCGTGCCGGTGTACGAGCTCGGCCGCCGCGAGGACGGCACGCTCTACTACACGATGAAGCGCGTCCGAGGCCGTACTCTGGCGGATCTGCTCGCCACGTGCCAGAACCTCGCGGAGCGCCTCGAGCAGCTCGATGCCTTCGTCGCCACCTGCAACGCCGTGGCCTACGCGCACAGTCGCGGCGTCGTCCACCGCGACCTCAAGCCCGCCAATGTCATGGTCGGGCAGTTCGGCGAGACGGTGCTGCTCGACTGGGGGCTCGCAAAAGCGAAGGGGCAGCAGGATCTTCGCGATGACGAGCTCGCGCGAAACGTCGAGGCGCTCTGGGGCACGGACACCCGTCAGACCCTCGCCGGCGCCACGATGGGCACGCCCGCCTACATGAGCCCCGAGCAGGCCGACGGTCGGATCGCGGACATCGACGAGCGCTCCGACGTCTGGAGCCTCGGCGCGATGTTGTTCGAGATCCTGACCGGCGTCCCGCCGTTCGCCGGCCGCTCACCGAGGGAGATCCTCGACAAGGTGAAGCACCTCCCGGCGCCGCGGGCGGACGAGGCCCCCGACGCGCTGGCGAACATCTGCGCCAAGGCCCTCGCGCGCGACCCCGCCGATCGGTACGCCAGCGCGGAGGCGCTCGCGGCCGACGTCCGGGCGTGGCAGGCCGGAGGCCGGGTGGCGGCGCACCGGTACTCGGCGTTCGAGCTCGCCCAAGGCTTCGCCTCGCGGAACCGCGTCGTGCTGGGCGTCGCTTTGCTGAGCGTCACGCTCGCCGGCGGGCTCGCCGCGTTCACCGTGGGGCGGGCCGAGCGCGCGCGTACCGCCGCGGAGGCCCACGCGACCACCCTCGCCGCGGCGGTCGAGGCCCGCGTCGTCGACGGTGTCCGCGCGGCGCTTCGGCGCCACGACGTGGCGGCGGCCGTCGACCTGCTTCCCGACGCGCTCCCCGACGACGCCAGCGCCGCGCTCCGGGGCGCCTGGATCGCCGCGCACCGCGCCGAGCCCCCTCGCCTCGAAGGGGGTGGCGGCCGCGGAGACGTCACCGGCCTCGCGTGGGCAGGCGACACCCTCGCCGCGTCCGGCGCCGCCGGCGTGGCGATCCGCCGCGGCGCGGCCGACCCCGAGGAACAACCGTACTTCGGCGGCCTCGCGCGCGGCGTGGCGCTCCTCGACGACGGGCGAACGGTGGTCGGCGAGTCCGCGGGGGCCCTCCGGGTGGCGTCGACCCAGGCGCTCGTCGCCCAGGCGCCCGACGGCGCGCGCGTGCTCGCGGGGGCGGGCGCGCTCGTGCTCGTCGCCGGCTGGGGGACCGCGGTGGACGTGATCGAACCTTCGCGGCGGCGCTTCACGGAGCACACCGCCGAAGTGCGCGCGCTTGCCACCGACGGCGTGCTCGCCGTGAGCGCCGACGACAGCCGCACGCTGGTCTGGGACCCCGCGACCGGCGCGGTCCGCCACACCCTCGATCACGGCGCGCGCGCGCTCGCCCTCTCCCCCGACGCGGCGCGCGTCGCCGGGATCGGCCGCGACGGCGTCGCCTGGGTGTGGGAGCTCACCACGGGCGAACGTACCCGGCTCGAAGCGGACCCCCTCGACGACGGCGGCCTCGCGTGGCGCGGGGTTTGGCTGGTCGGCACCGGGCGCAGCGCGCCCGCGCACCTGTGGAGGGGCGACCAACCGGGCGTCCCGCTCGTCGCCCGCTTCGGCCCGCCCGCCGCGAGCGCCGCCCTCGCGCCGGACGGGACGCGCGTCGCCCTCGGACTCGCCGACGGCTGGAAGGTCTGGAGCCTGCCCGTGGCGCGCGACGCCGTCGCCCCCGACGCCGAGGCCGCGACCTCGACGGCCCCCGCGGGCCCGCGCCCGACCGGCTGCGAGTCTGCTACGCCGGTCGCGTCGGCCGCCGTGGGCGCGTGGCGCTACACCGCCGCGCCCGGCGGCGATCTGTGCCGTTGGCGCGCCGACACTCTAGACGCGCGGATCCCGGGCCACCCGGCGACGATCACCGCGATTCACCCCACCGCCGGCGGCGGGCTCGTCACGGTCGACGGGCTCGGCGGGGTGTGGGCGTGGCCCTGACACGCCTCGGGGGCTCGTCGAGCCTCAGGCCGTCTCGCCCGCCTCAGCCATGCCAAACGCCGTCTTGATCATGTTCAAGCTCGGCTTCTCCGCATTGTAGAACAGGAACGAGAACAGGTTTCCGGCCTGCGCGTACTTGTACACGTCGCGCCAGGACTGGATGGTCTCGAGGTGGCGCGCGATGGTGATCGGCCGGAAGTAGAACTCCCGGTAGAACTTGCGATGCGCCTCGATGAGGTCCGCGGGCTCGAGGCCCCAGGGCACGAAGGTCGGCTCCCAGAAGCTCTTCTCGTCGGTGCTCTCGTTCACGAGGCGCCCCCACTTCGTGCCTTCGCGCTCCCAGATCTCCATCTGGGGGGTCTTCGGCAGGAGCGTGTTGATCTGGACGGTGACATCGTGGAGCGGGAGCGTCTTCGCGAACTCGATCGTCTCGTCGATGGTCTCCTTCGTGTCCGGCATGTGGCCGACGATGAAGAAGGCCTTGGGCCGCAGCCCTACCTCGTGCGCCGCGGTGATCGCGGCCCGGATCTTGTCCTTGGTGATGCCCTTGGAGATGAAGTCGAGCACCTTGTCGCTGCCGGACTCGATGCCGAAGCGCGTGCGCCAGCAACCGGCGTCCTTCATCGACTGCAGGAGCTCGCGGTCCACCACCTCGACGCGGCTCGAGCAGGTCCAGCTGACCTTGCTGGCGATGTCCCGGCGTTGAAACTCGTTCATGATGCCCATGACGCGCTTCTTGCTGGCACAGAACAACGAGTCGACGAACGCGATGTCCTTCGCACCGAAGTCACGCGCGAGGTGCTCGACCTCGTCGGCGATGTATTCGGGGGAATGTGAACGATAGCCGCTCTTGCTCTTCTGGCAGAACGCGCACGCGTGCGGACACCCACGCGACGTGATCATCGAGAACTTCGGGCTCGCGTGCTCGTCGATGGGGATGGGCTGGTAGCTGTCGGCCGGCAGCAGGTGGCGCGCCGGGAATGGGAGCTTGTCGAGGTCCTTGAAGCGCGGCCGGGCCGGCGTGTAGTGGAGCCGCCCCTCGGGCGTCGCGAACACCACGCCCAACACGTCCTCGAAGGGCTTCAGCCCCTCGAACGCCGCGCACAGGTCCAGCATCGTGTGCTCGCCTTCGCCGAGGACACCGACGTCGAACAGGCCCGTCCCCATCGCCTCGTCCGGCAGGAGCGAGACGTGGTAGCCGCCGAGCACGATCGGCAGGTGCGGCGCGGCTCCGCGCAGCGCCGCGGCGAGCAGCTTCGTCGTCTCGAACACCACCGTCGTGCTGCCCAACCCCACGACGTCGGGGCGCGTGGCCTCGATTCGCTTGACCGTGGCGGCGACGTCGAGCCGCTCCGCGGCGGCGTCGATGGCGTACACCTTGTGGCCGTGCTGCTCGAGCACCGCGGCGATGTACAGAATGCCGAGCGGCGCGGAGTTGTAGAACAGGTACGCGGTGACCGGGCTGACGTTCCCGTTCGCGAGCACGCTGTCGAGCGGCGGGTTGACGAGCGTGATGCGCATGCGGTCGGCCTCCTACAGCCCACCATACCGCGCCGGCGCCGGTGGGCGTGTGGGGCGCCTTACGTGCGACCCACGCCGCTCGCCGCCGCGCGCGTCGCGTGCACGCCGTCGTGCTCGAGCGCGACCCGCACCGCCACCTGCTCGCCGGCGCGCATGCCGCGCTCCTCGGCCCATTGGCACACCAGCTGCCCCCAGTGGCCGCCGGCGCCCGGCGGGTTGCCGAGACAGGCCGCTTCGTCGAGCTCGGCCTCGAACCAGACGAGCACCCCGGCGACGGGGCCCGCCTCGTCGACCGTCAGCGCGCGCGTGACCGCCTCCGGAGCCACCCCGGCGCGCAGGTCGAGGTCCCACACCGGCGCGGACGGACCGGCGACCACCTCGCGCGCGCCGATGTTGCGGTAGTCCGCCGGCCCCGCGAGGGACTCGCGCACACGATCGAGGTTCAAGTCGGCGGCTCGCGCGATGCGCACCAGCTCGGCGTCGGCGGCGCGCGCCTCACGGGCGCTGCCGCCGGCGCGGACGAGGCAAGCCCAGACGCGCAGTCGCGCTGGCGCCAGCCGGCCCCCCGGTCGGACCCAGCGCGCCGCGGCCGCCATGACGGGCACCACGCCCTCCGCGAAGGGGTCGGCGTTCAGCACCTCCGCGAAGGCGAAGTCCACCTCGCGCGGCGGAAGATCCTCGATGCGCGCCCGCCTGACGTGGACGACGCCCTCGAGACCGTTCTCCCGCACCACCGCGGCCGCGAGCTCGGCCTGCGCGGTCGGCTCCACGGCCCACACCTCGCGTGCCCCCGCGCGGGCCGCCACGCACGCCAGGACCCCGGTGCCGCAGCCCACCTCGAGCACCCTCGCGCCCGGCGCATGCCGTTGAACCACGCCGATCATGGCGTCGTTCCTGGATCGATCCGCGAGCAGGCGGATGTGCTCCCACGGATCGTGGAAGCCGCGCCACGACGCGTCACTCACGACCAGCGCCGTACATCGCGTCGATCTCGGCGCGCCACCGCGCCTGGATCAGCTTCCGTCGCAGCTTCAGGGTGGGCGTGAGCAGACCGTCCTCGACGGTGAGCGGACCCGGGAGGATGTGCCACCGTTTGACCTGCTCGAAGCTCGCGAGCTCACGATTCGCCGCCGCAACACGGGCCGCGCAGGCCGCGCGGAGCCCGTCGGGCCCGAGGCGCGCCGCCGCGTCGGTGTCCGGCGCGAGGAGCGCCACGAGGTACGGGCGCTCGTCGCCGAACACCACCGCCTGCGCCACCGGCCCCCCCTCGAGGCGCTGCTCGATGTTCACCGGCGGGATGTTCTTGCCGCCGCTCGTCACGAGGATCTCCTTCTTGCGGTCGACGATCCGAAGATGGTTCCCCTCCAACCTACCGATGTCCCCCGTTCGAAAGAACCCGTCGGGGGTGAAGGCCGCGGCGGTCGCGGCGGGGTCGCGCCAGTAGCCCTGAAAGAGTGTCGGCCCGCGCACGAGCACCTCGCCGTCGTCGTCGAGCCGGAGCTCGACGCCCGGGAGCGGCGGCCCCACCGACCCGAAGCGCAGGGCGCCGGGGCGATTGACCGTGGCCGGCGCGCAGGTCTCCGTGAGGCCCCAGCCCTCGCACACCTCGAGCCCGATCCCGTGGAAGAACCGACCCACCTCCGGGTCGAGCCGCGCGCCGCCGACCACCACCACCCGCAGCTCGCCCCCAAGGCGCGCGCGGATCGAGCGCCACACGAGCGCGTCGGCGAGGGCGGCCCGTAGCCGCAGGCCGATCGGGGGCCGCGCCCCGGCTTCGCGCACACGGCTGCGGGCGCGCGCCACCGCCGCGGCGAAGGCGAAGACCCGGCCGGCGCCGCGCGCGTCGGCCTCGTTCGCCGCGCCGGAGAGGATCTTCTCGAGCACCCGAGGGACCGCGACCAGCACGCTGGGCTTCGCGACCGGCAGCACGTCCCGAACCTCCGTGACCGCCGCGCACACGTACGCTTCGAGATCCTCGAACAAGGCCCGGAACACCGTCATCCGCTGAAGGCTGTGCGCGAGCGGAAGGTACACGATCGAGCGATCGCCGGGCCGCAGCGGGAGGGCGTCGCGCGAGGCCTCGCAGGTCGCGACCATCGCCGCGTGCGTGACGACGACGCCCTTCGGGTCGCCCGTCGTCCCCGACGTGTAGAAGATCGCGCACGGATCTTCCGGGCGCACGGCGGCGGCGCGGGCGCGGAGCTCCTCGGGGTCTCCCGGGGGGAGGTCCGCGTCCCAACGGAGGACCGGGCACGGCGGGTCGACCAACGCCGCGGCGGTGGCTCCGTCGGCGACGACCACCACGCGCGCCTCGGCGTGCTCGAGCTGCCAGCGCACCGCTTCGGGGCGGAGCGTCGGGTAGATGCCGACGGTCACGCCGCCGACGCAGATCGTGGCGAAGTCCGCCGCGATCCACCCCGGCGCGGGCGGGCCGAGCACGGCTACCCTGTCCCCGGGGCGGACGCCGAGCTCGAGCAGGCGGCGTCCGAGCGACGCGACGCGGTCGCCGCAGGCCCCCCACGTGACGGCACGCCACGCCCCGTCGACGCGGTGGTGTAGGACGGGGCGGTCGCCGCGGGTGTCGAACTTGCGGACGATGGCGGCGGCGAGGGTTGTCACGACGAGAGGATAACCAACGTCGCATGCCGCCCCTCGGACACCGATGACCCTCCTCCTCCTCCAGCTCGCCTGCTCCGCCCGATACCCGGCGCTCGATCACCCGTCGCGAGGCGAGCGCGACTCCGGCGACACGGCGGTGGATCCGGGCGAGAGCGCGCGGTGCACCCTCGACCCGCCGCTGACGCCGGACGGCACCATCGCCACCACCGCCGACGGCGCGGTCTGGTTGACCGAGGCGGGGCGCTTGTACCGTTACACCCTCGATCAGACCGACCGCTGTCACCTCGTCGGGGAGTGGGTGTACGGCGACGGGACGAGCGTCAGCGTCACCGAGATCACGGCGTCCACCGAAGGAGAGCTCTGGGCGCTCGACTACTTCCATCGGCTCACCCGCCACGACG
>CAMAXZ010000036.1 GCA_945862325.1 Klebsiella pneumoniae | reverse complement strand
AGCCGGCCCGCCCGGAACCGGCCCGCCCCGAACCCGTCCGTCCCGCGGCGGCGCCTGTCGAGCCGCCGCGGCCGGCGCCGGAGCCCGGCTACCGCCCACCCGCCGCGGTGTTGCGCGCGCAGGAGGCCATCGCCGAGCAGCTCGGCCGCGCGCGGGCGTACGCCGCCTCGGGCCGGGAAGACCTCGAGGCGGGGCGCTACTCCAAGGCGGAGAGCGCGCTGTACCTGGCGGCGAAGTTCGATCCGCGCAACGCGGAGTACCAGCAGCTCCTCCAGCAGGCGCAGCGGAAGGCCGCGGAGATCCGCGCCCGCGCCCACGTCCAGCTCGCGGAGTCCGAAGAGAGCTTCGGGCGTACGAAAGAGGCGATCGCCGCGTACCGCAAGGCGGTGGACTGCGACCCTGCGGAGGGCGTCGCGTTCTTCCGGCTCTCGCGGTACGTCCTGAAAGAAGAGAACGACGAGCGTCAGGCGGTGTCGCTGCTGCGCAAGGCGGTCGCAAAAGAGCCGAAGAACGCCGCGTACCGCCTCGCGCTCGCCGAGCTCTACGAGAAGAACGGCCTTGGGGCGAACGCCCTGCGCGAGGCGCAGGCGGCCTTCGACGTCGAGCCCAAGAACGACGCTGCCCGCGCCATGGTTCGGCGCCTCCGTCGATAGCTGCTCGTGTTGGCCGCCGCGCGTTAGCCCTCATGGACGCGGAGAGTGGTCGTCGGTGGCGAACATCGTTGTGGTCGGCGCGCAGTGGGGCGACGAGGGCAAGGGCAAGGTCGTCGACCAGCTCGCGGCGAAGAGCCGGTGGGTCGTCCGCTTTCAAGGGGGCAACAACGCCGGGCACACGCTCGTCGTGGGCGGCGAGAAGGTGGTGCTCCACCTGATCCCGAGCGGTGTGCTGCAGCCCGGATGCAGCTGCGTGATCGGCAACGGCGTCGTGCTCGATCCCGGCGTGTTCTGCCGGGAGCTCGCGGCGCTCGCCGCGCGGGGCACCGACGTGGGGCCCGCGCGCGTCATCGTCAGCCCCGAGGCGCACCTCATCCTGCCCTGGCATCGCGCGCTCGACCAGGCGCGCGAGATCGCCCGTGGCGCGCTCCGCATCGGCACCACCGGCCGCGGCATCGGCCCGGCGTACGAGGACAAGGTCGCCCGCCGCGGCGTTCGCGTCGCCGACCTCCTCGACGGGAGCGACCTCCGCGCGCACGTCGCCGCGGCGCTCGATCGCCACAACCGCGAGCTCACCTGGCACGGCGCGGCCGCGCTCGACGTCGACCAGGTCACCGCGGAGATCGCCCCGTTCGCGGAGCGGTTGCGCCCGCACGTCCGGCCGGTCACCCGCCTGCTGTTCGACGCCACCCGCAACGGCGAGCCGATCCTCTTCGAGGGCGCCCAGGGCACCTTCCTGGACGTCGACCACGGCACGTACCCGTACGTCACCAGCTCCAGCACCGTCGCCGGTGGCGCGTGCGCCGGCAGCGGCGTCGGCCCCACGGTCATCGACGAGGTGGTCGGCATCGCCAAGGCGTACTGCACCCGCGTCGGCGCCGGCCCCTTCCCCACGGAGCTCGGCGACGCCTTGGGCGATCGACTCCGCGAGGTGGGCCACGAGTACGGCGCCACGACCGGGCGCGCGCGCCGGTGTGGCTGGTTCGACGCGGCGCTCGTGCGCCACGCGGTCATGGTCAACGGCCTCACCCGGCTCGCGCTCACCAAGCTCGACGTCCTGTCCGGCCTCGACACCCTGCGCATCGCGGTGGCCTACGAGGGGCACGACGAGGTGCCGACCGGCGCCGCCGCGCTCGCGTCCGTCGTGCCCATCTACGAGGATCTTCCTGGCTGGGCCGACGATCTCTCCCTCTGCCGCCGCTGGGAGGATCTCCCCGCAGCCTGTCGCGCCTACGTCGAGCGCATCGAGGCCCTCGTCGGGGTGCCCATCGCGCTCCTCGGCGTTGGGCCCGGCCGCGAAGCCGTCATCGTGCGCGACCCGCTGTTCGCTTGATCCGCTCCCCGACTTGACAGGGTGGCGGCGATCAGCTACTTCGGCCGGGCAGGGCCGCTAGCTCAGGTGGTAGAGCATCGGACTTTTAATCCGCAGGTCGCGGGTTCAAGTCCCGCGCGGCCCAGCTCCTTGATCCCATCGTCTAGAGGTTAGGACATCGGGTTTTCATCCCGATAACACGGGTTCAATTCCCGTTGGGATCACCATTTGCCTGATGTGGGTTGAACGCCGATAGTTGTACGATCGGCGGACCCTACCCCGAACGGGAAGGCCCAAACCCGTGGTTCACCCGGCCTTCTGCTGCTCGACGCTCTCGACGAGCCGGCGCGCCGCATCCCGAAGGAACTCGGACCGCGAGCGCTCGCCGCGCGCCGCGTCCAGGCGCGCAAGCTCCGCCTTGGACAGCATGGCGATGACGCGCTCGTCCAGCGGCTCCGCAGGTTTCCGGCCCGGCTTCTGACCGGCGGGAAGGGGCTCACCGAAGTGCTCGCGCCATGCGGCGTCGGCGAGGGCACGGTTGGCCTCGCCCAGGGAGGCGTCGACGAAGCGCATCGCCTCACCCGTGTCCGGGTCGCGGCATCGCTCGCACGACCAGAGCTTCTGCGGCACCGCGAGCACCCGCTCGCCGCGGCGAACGCGCACGGTGGTGTCGTCCAGGCGGGCAGCGCACTCCCCGTGGTCACAGGACGCCGGGCGAATCGGGTTCATGGCGACTCCTCCTCGTGGAAGTTCTCGGGGTGGAAGCTCACGACGACCACGAGCGTCGCGCCCTGCTGGGCAAGTCGGACCCAGAGGCGGCCCTTCGGCTCGACGACCTCTGGCGTGAACACCCAGATCGCGTCGAAGGCACCGTACCGAGGCGCTTCGCGACGCAGGAACTCGTCAGGCCCCAGGTCGTCCAGGAACAGGTAGACGTCCTCGTCCTCCCACCCGTGGAGGGCAACCTCCTCGCGCGCCTTCTCCGCGATGCGCACGCGTCCGACGCGCCGGCAGGTCCGGACGACGTCGAGGAAGGCGAGGATGTCGGCGCGGGAGACATTCACACGGAAAGGTTAGCACGGAAATCGGTGTCGGCTACGGACGCGGCGCTCCGAAGATACCGGGACCCTGTGGTTCTCCTCCCGATCCTCGCCGCCTGCCACGCGCCGCTCCCGGCGGACCTCGAGCTCGCGTTCGAGGCGCCTCCTGTCGTACCTGGCCTCGGTGTCGGCCGCACGGACCAGCTCGTGCCCGTGCCCGAGGGGATGATCGTGGCCGGCGCGGCGACCACGTTGTTGCTGGAGGGCGACCACGCGCGGGTGCTGCCCTTCTTCGGGTACCAGGTCTGGGATGCAGGGGGCGGCGTCCTCAGATTGGAGAGCCCGGAGGGCTCCTCCGGGTACGACTACCACCGAATGACCCACGTACCGGCGCCACCCCGTGAGGCGGCGGCGAGCGGCGCGCGCCTCGACGGCGACGTGCTGGTGGTCTCTGCGTCCACGGGCGAGCACCGCCTCCCCCTGAGCCTGCCTCCCGGTTCCCAGGCGCGCGTGGCGGAGTCCACGGGCGACACAATCCGGCTGATCATCTCCCCCAAGTGGACGGGCGGCGTGCGGGGCCTCACCTTCACGGACGCGCCGACGCTGCTCGTCACCCTCCGGGGAACGCCCCCGCGAGAGCAATGGAGAGCGACGCTCCCCGACCGGGATGACGAGTCGATGGCACCACCTGGGCCGTCGTGAACCGGGGAGTGGTCAGCGTGGGGCCGGGTCGTGTCGACCCGCACCCCGAGCTGGGTCAGGTGGACGCGCTGGCGGTGGATGCGGCGGGCCGCCTGTGGGCGGGCGGGGCCGCCGTCTGGCGCCTGGACGCGACGGCATGGTCGCCGGTCCTCTCCGCGTGGGAGCCCCCCGAGGTGCCCGCGGAGCGCCTGCGCCAGTTTATGGGAAGCCCGCTTCGGCACGGCTCCGCCCGCCCCGCGATGAACGCGGCCATGCTCGTGGATGGGGAAACGGTGTGCGGCGACGCGGCCGACGCCGACCGATTCCTCTCGGTCTGGGGGGGGCTGCGACGCGTGGCTCGGGCTCACCCTCTCCGGCAGGGTCTGGGCCGGCAACGAGACCGGGCGGGTGCGCCTCCAACCGCCGGTCGGGGATGTGTACGCCGTCGACCAGTCCTCGGGGATGGTCTTCGTCGCAGGGGCGAAGGGAGTGGCATGGGCCCGTTGGCAGGATCAGGCGAGCGGCGCACCAGACCCAGAGTGGACGGTGGCGTCCACCGAGCCAGCCGAGATGATCGCCGGGTACCAGGGGTTCCTCGGCGTGAGCGTCTGGTACACCTCGCGCGAGTCCGTCTGCCACACCGGAGGCGATCCGCCGACGTGCTTCCCGGTGGAGAGCGTCACGGGCCTGGCCGCGGGCCGCGCAGGCGCATGGGTGGCTTCCGACGGGGAGCTGCGCTCCGTGACGGTCGATGGCGGACCAGGCGATCCTCTCCCACACGACCTTGGCGCTTGGTTCCGCGGCGTCGCGTACGACCCTGAGCGCGGCCACCTCTGGGCGTGGGGTGGAGACACCCACCTGCACGCGATCGGCCTGGATGCCGGCACCCACCGCACGTACCCGGCCGTCGGCATTCTCGGCGCGGCCGTGGCGGATGGCTCACTCGTCATTGTCGGAGTCCCGGGCTTGCCACAGACGGCGAGGCTTCCGTGAGTTCGCATCGTTGAAGGAGAAGGACCATCTCCCCAAGCACCCCCGCGTTGTCCCTACACCAGTTCTGAAATCTTCCCGTTGCCATCACCATTATCTACCGGTGTTCAACCGTGGTCACGGAGCGCCTGGCGAACCGCGCCTACCGAGCGGAGCCGAACGGTCACGCCCGCAACCAGTCTGCGAGCACCAACCCCGGAATCCGATCGTAGTGCCTGCGGTTGCCCGTCACGAGCGTCGCCCCTCGGCTCAGGGCGATCGCGGCGATGAACAGGTCGGCATCCGCGACGATCTGCCCGGCGGTCGCAAGACGAGCTTTCACCTCGCCGAAGAGCCGGGCGCTCCCCAAGTCAGGTGCCAGGACAGGGACGGCGTCGAGGAAACGCACGACCAGCGCCGCGTTCGCGTCGGGCTTCGCTGACTTCGCGGCGCCGTAGAACAGCTCGGAGGCGGTGACCCATGTGGTGACCACCTCGTCACGCTCCGCCGCCCGGCGATCCAGGACGTCCTGGCGCCCCCGGAGGATGCCGATGCACGTGTCCGAGTCGAGCACCTTCACGGGTCGACGTCGCGGCCGGGCGTGCGCGCGGCGTACAGCTCGGCCACTTCGTCCTCAAACGTGCGGTCGCTCACCCAGCCGCCGGCGAGCGCGCGCCATGCCTCTACCTGCCGGAGCGCCCGCTCCTCCGCTGTCTCCCGCGCGGCAAGGCCGCCCTCGATCAGTACGAGCGCTTCCTGGTTCAAGCTGCGCCGCTCGCGTGCCGCGGCCCTGCGGAGGCGGATGAGGAGCTCCTCGGGGACGTCCTTGAGGGTGATCGACGACATGGAGACCTCGGTGGTTCCATTATGGTGCAGAAATGGAACCCGTCAAGGGCCGCCCGCGCCCCCATCCTCCAGGGGGTGGCTCCCGTCGAAAGGCGGTGGATCGAACGGTTAAGGGACTCGTCTTCGCCTCGACGAGCATGACGATCCCCGCTCCGGTCACGATCTTGAGCGCGGACGCGGTGGTCGATGCCGCCAGATCCGCGTCACCGACCTCCACGAAGCACCTGCTCGTGGTCGGGCAGTGCCCGGTCATGGTCGACGAGCGTTGGGCCGAGCGCATCGGCGTGCTCGAGCTCGGCGGTCGACCGCGAGCGCTCGTCGATGGCTGGGCGCATCGCGAGACGATCGACGCGCTACGGGCGCGCTTGCGCTGCGACCCGCCCGGAGGATGGGACGTGATGTTCGCGACGTCTTGGCAATGGGCGTGGGGTGGGGCGCCGTTTTCGGTCTACTCGCGACGCGGCGTGGTGGTCCGCGTCCTCGGACCGGGTCGGGCGGCTGTTCACACCCTGGCCCGCGTCCACGAGCACGACGTGTCGCGCGTCTGCGCGGAGATCAACGATGGTTGGACGGTGCATCGCGTTGGCGTCGAGACGTCCGGGGGACAAACGGTTTGGATCGCGCGACACATCGAGCCCTTCGCGGCGCTCGATCCGACCTACGACGGGTTGAACCTCCTCGCGGACGCCGCGTGGGCGGTGGAGCTCGGGAAGAGCCTCGCGGGAGCCCTGGCGGTTCCGTATGCGGGCAACGACCTGGCGCTCGAGTAGCGTTCGACCGACCTTTCGCGGTCTGAGGGCGAAGGCGCCTACGTGCCGGGGTCGGTCGTCGGCCTGGTGTTCCGCGCCTACTGACCCGCCGGGTCACTACCGGATTGGTCCCGCCGTTGCCGGGCCCCTACTCCTCTCCACAATCATCATTCTCCAACCCGGGCGTCCCCGGGTCGATCGCGCCGGACAGTACGGTCGTCTGTACGCACCAGTTGTCGACGTCGTCGTTGGACGTGCCGTCCATGCGGTCGGGGTCGAGGCCGAACGACATCCCGGCCTGGATCGGGTCGGAGTCGGTGTCGTCGTAGTCGAACACGTCGATGTCGACGCCGTCGGGGCTGGTGAGCACGAGCTCGTCGTCGTTGTTGGCGATGGCGATGCCGGAGCCGAAGCCGGTGGAGGGGCGTTCGCCGAGGGGGTTGCGGTAGAACCAACCGTCGCACGCGATGCCGCCGTTGCGGGAGGGGTCCGCGTTGGCACAGAGCACGATGTACCCGTGAGGTCCGACCTCGAGGGGGGCGTCGAACACCCACTCGTCGGAGCCGTCGTCGTGAAACGAATAGCCGTTGACGTCGAGGGTGTAGCCGGAGGTGTTGTACAGCTCGGCCCACTCGCCGTCTTCGTCGACGACGGCGTTCGGGTTGACCATGACCTCGGAGAAGATGAGGTCGCCGGGCTCGGGCTCGACCGGCTCGTCCGTGACGATGACCTGAATGGTGTCGCTGCCGACCTCGGCGTCCTCGTCGGTGACGTCGAGGCGGATCGCGTGGTCGCCGACGGTCAACGCCGAGGTGATGAGCACCGAGCGGCCGTCGGCGGTGACGGCGCCCTCCAAGGGGCCGTCGATGCTGGAGGACCACGCGAACTCGAGGCGATCGGCGTCGGTGGACACGTCGGACGCCACGCCGGCGAAGGGGATGGACGTGCCGATCGTGACGGTGTGGCCGTCTTCGGGGTCGGTGATCTCGACGGTCGGCGGGCCGAGCGGGCCGGCGACGACGAAGCGCACGCTCGCCGTGCCGGCGTCTCCGTCGGTGTCGAGCACGTCGAGGCGCGCGGTGTGCTCGCCGAGGGCGAGGTCGGCGAGGTCCAGGGTGACGGCACCTTCGGCGTCGGGTGTGACCGCGACCGGCGCGGCTTCGTCGACCACCCAGGAGACCGTGAGGTCGGGAGGGTCGTCGTAGGTGTCGGCGACACGCCCGCGCAAGCCGACGAGGCCCGCGCCCTCGCGGAACACCTCGCCCTCGAGGGGGGCGTCGATGATCGCGGTCGGCGCGTCGTTCACGCGATCGAGCTTGCTGTCGCTTCCGCAGGCCGCGAGGAGGAGGAGGATCACGCCGGCTCCCACAGCTCGATGGCGTTGCCTTCGGGGTCGTGCACCCGCGCGAACCGCCCGAGCTCCGGGGAGTCCCACTCGGGCTTGGTGAGGACGTCGACCCCGGCGGCGCGCAGACGGGCGAGCAGGCCGTCCATGTCCGAGACGCGGAGGTTGATCATCGCCTGCTTCTCGGCCGGGAAGTAGTCGGTGTCGTGCGCGAAGGGCTCGAAGACCATCGGTCCGCCGCGCGTGTACCACACCCACTCGTTGCTCTGGCCCGCGTCGTCGGTGCCCATGCCGCCACCCACACCGAGGTGGTCGCGGTACCAGGCCTTCAGCGCCTTCGGGTCCCTCGCCCGGAAGAAGTAGCCACCCATCCCGAGCACCGGCATCGCGCGTTCCCTGTGTGGCGGCGCCATATTCCGTCGCCTCTCGCGACGCCCGCACGCGGCAGCAGCGCCCGCTTCATCCCGGTTGGACCGCGACGCCGCGCGACGCCACGCACGCGTCGACGAAGCGCGGCGCCAGGGCGGGGTTGCTCCCGAAGTGGGCGTGGACGTAGCTGCCGAGCGCTCGGCCACGCGACCAGCCCTCCACGCCGTCGGCGTGCTGATACACCGGCGACACATCCGGTGTGTCGGCGAGCTCGGAGTGGTGGAACTCGTGACCGCGGAAGGTGGTCCCCGCGGGGCCGAACAGGGTGTCGGCGGTGGTGACCACCTCGCGGTACCCGAGAACGCGGAGCCCGTCGGTCATGCGCGTTCGCACCGGGAGGACCCCGCACATCGGCGCGCCGTCGAGGGCGTCGCCCAAGTAGACGAGCCCGCCGCACTCGGCGTAGATGGGCCCGTGGAACGCGCGGATCGCCGCGCGGAGGTCGGTGTTCGCGGACAGCGCGTCGCGGTGCGACTCGGGGTACCCGCCGCCGAAATACAGGCCGTCGACGTCGGGGAGCGCGCGGTCGGCGATCGGAGAGAAGGGCACGAGCGTGGCGCCCGCCTCACGCAGGCGATCGAGGTTCTCTTCGTAGTAGAAGTGGAACGCCGCGTCGCGCGCGACGCCGATGCGCACCCGCGGTGGTCCCGCCGTCGGCGTCGGGGCGATCCGCACCGGCGCCGCCAGGCGGAGGATCGCGTCGAGATCGAGGTGCTCGGCCGCCCATTCCCCGAGGGTGGTCGCCCACCCGGTCGTCCCCGCGACCTCCGCGGACACGAGGCCGAGGTGCCGCTCGGGCACGGCGAGATCCGCGCGGAACGGCAACGCGCCGAACATCGGGATGTCGTCGGTCGGGGGCTGCCCCAACGCGTCTCGGAGGAGCGCGGCGTGCGGGGCGCGGTTGAACACGGCGCCGGCCACGCGCACGTCGGGCCGGTACGTGGCGAGCCCGTGCACCACCGCTGCGGCGCTGCGCGCCATGGCCCAGGCGTCCACCACGAGCAGCACCGGCGCGCCGAGCAGGATGGCGAGCTCCGCCGCGGACCCTTCGAGGCTGCTGGGGGAGCGCCCGTCGAACAGGCCCATGACCCCCTCGACGAGGGCGATGTCGCCGCCGGCCGCGCCGCGCGCGAAGCTCTCCGCGACGCCGCCCGGCCCCGTCATCCACCCGTCGAGGTTGCGAGACGGCCGGCCACTCGCGAGGGTGTGCCAGCTCGGATCGAGGTAGTCCGGGCCAGACTTGAACAGGCGCACGTCCAGTCCGCGCGCGCGCAGCGCCGCGGCGAGGCCGCACACGACCGTGGTCTTCCCCTGGCCGGAGGCCGGCGCCGCGACGATCAGGGTCGGGATGCTCGCCATACGCGCGCCTATGCGGTTGTGCCGCCCCGGGCGATCACGCTATTTCTTGGGGTGAGGCAGCCATGAACGACGCTCCCCCGGTCTGTTCCCACAACGAGTGGGATCCCCTCGAAGAGGTGATCGTGGGTCACGTGCGCGGCGCGATGCTGCCGACGCGACACATCGCCGAGCGTGTGTGGGGAAACTCGGCGTTGGGGGCGATTCTCGGTCGTGTCACCGCCGGTCGGCCATACCCGTCCTACGTGATCGATCGCGCGACCGAGGAGGTCGAGGGCTTCGCCGCCCTGCTCGCCCGCGAAGGGGTCACGGTCAAGCGGCCCGATCCCCTGCCGCACCGCTCGGTGTACCGGACTCCGGAGTGGTCGTCGACCGGCTTCTGCACGGCGAGCCCCCGCGACGGGCTGCTCGTCGTGGGCGACCACATCATCGAGACGGCGTCGGCGTGGCGGTCCCGATACTTCGAGGTGTTCGCGTATCGAGACATCCTCAACGACTACTTCCGGCGCGGCGCCAAGTGGTCGGCCGCGCCTCGCCCGACGCTGGGGGAGCGCACCTACGACCCGACCTTTCGGCCGCCGAAAGAGGGTGAGCCGATGCGATACGTCGTGACGGAGCACGAGCCGGTGTTGGACGCGGCGGACTTCACGCGCTGCGGGCGGGACCTCTTCGTGATTCGCAGCAATACGACGAACCTCGCCGGTATCGAGTGGATGCGTCGCCACCTGGGGCCCGGGTATCGTGTGCACGAGGTCGAAACACGCCAACGCAAGCCGCAACACATCGACACCACGCTCGTGCCGCTCGCGCCTGGAAAAGTCATGGTGAACCCGGAGTTCATCGACACGTCCAGGCTTCCGGAGGCGCTGCGCGGGTGGGATGTGTTGGTGGCGCCGGAGCCCGATCCGGTCGTGGCGCGCGGGCTCGACGCGTACGTGCACCTCGCCGGCAACTGGATCAGCCTGAACGTGTTCATGCTCGACCCGAAGCGCGTCGTGGTGGAACGACAGCAGGTGTCGCTCATCCGCGCCTTGGAGGCGTGGGGGTTCACGCCCGTGCCCATCCCGTTCCTGCACTACAAGATGTTCGGCGCCGGCCTGCACTGCGCCACGCTCGACACACGCCGACGTGGCTCGCTCGAGTCGTACTGCTACGCCCCCACCTGAAGCGTGCCGCTGGCGCACGCCTTGCAGATCGCCAGCTCGAACTTACCGGCCCGCAGCGCCGCGCGCCGGGCGCGGAACGCCGGCGCGTTCCAGATGTCCAGAAGGGGTGTCTCCCCGACGTTCCCGAAGGTGTGGGCGGTGGTGTAGTCGTTGCAGCACAGCACCACGTCGCCCTTCCAGTCGATGACACAGCTCGAAGAAGCCTGGATGCACATGGATTTTGTGACGGGATGACGCACGGGCACGCGCCCGCCGCTCGTGCTCAGGTTGTCGTCGTCGTCGAGCACGCGGTAGCGAACCTTGCGGCGCACGCGCGGCGACACGCGATCGATCGCCTCGCGCGCCCGCTTCTCGTCGGCCCGGAGGTTTCGGGCGTACTGGCTCACGATGAACGTGTCGACGCCCGCGTCGGAGAGCCGGACGAGCGTCTCCGCCGTCAACAGAGACCCGTTGGTGAAGACGACGAGGCTGCTCCGCGGCAGGGCGCGGCGCGCCTCCGCCATGCGTCGCTCGAGCTTCTCGTCCAGGAGGGGCTCGTTGTAGAACACGGGTGAGAACCGGCCGCGAAAGTTGATCGCCGCGAGCTGGCCCAAGAGGTTCGTGTAGAGGGCGTCGGACATCTTCCCGGACGGGCGGGGGCCCGTGGACACGGGGCAGATGCGGCAACGCCGGTTGCAGTCGGTGTTGGTCTCGACCTCGACCGTGGTGAAGAGGTCGCGCCCGTCGCGCAGGCGCGCCCAGCCCCACGTCGCCGCCTCGTAGGCTTCCCAAAGCTTCGCCCGGTGTTCCCTTGGAACCCACCGGTCGTGGGCGCGGAGCAGTGGGTTGAGCATCGGTGGAGTTTACCGCGTGCCACGCGGGATCGATCCCGCGTTCCGAACGGGACGCTCCGCGGCGATCCCGCTACATCGAACCCACCCGATGCGTCCGCCCCCTCCGCCGTCGCCCGCCCTGCGTTGGTGGGTGCTGCTCCGCCTCCCGGCGCCGATCGTGGCCGTCGTCCTCGTCGCGCTCGTGGCCCCTTCAGCGGTCGGTGGATGGGTCGGGGAGCGCCTGACGCGCCTCGCCTACGCGCACGGCACGGTGAAGATGGCGCTGCTCGGGTGGCAGTCGATGATGCTCCGGGAGTGGCAACTGCTGGCGTTCGTCGCGGTGTCCATCGTCGGTGGCGCGTGCCTCGCGCTCCTGCGCGGCGCGTCGCGGGCCTTGGGGGTCGCGATCGTCGGCGTCGCGATGCTGGGCCTTCTGCGCCCGTTGACCGCGTGGACCATCCCGGTGGGTTTGCTGTGGCTCGCGGCCGCGACGATGCCCGCCGCGGCTCGTCCGTGGCGGCTGGCCGCGTGGATCCCCGGAGTGGAGCTCCTGTTTCCGGTTCCGGTGGGCGTGGCGCTCGGCGCGTCGCGCGTCACGCTTGCGGGGCTCGGCGCGTTCGCGGGACTCGCGGTCGGGGGCGCCTGGGTCGTCGCCGACACGTACGCGAGCTTCTGGGCCTACGAGAAGCGGGTGTTCGCGCCGTGGCCCGACAGTCTCGTGGATCCACGCGTCACGACGATCATGCGCGCACCTGCGGGGATAAAGTCAGACTTTCACGACGTTGACCTCGTGGGCGACCGCGCCGTCGTGGTCCTCGAGAGCTCGGCAAAGCTGCTCAACGTGCCGCGGGCGGGCGCTGTCGCCGAGGTCGGTCTGCCCCCGCAGTGGGGCGAGCTGATGGGCCTCGTGATGGACAGCGAGACCGACCCGGCCACCGGCGTGACCTACCACCTCGCGGGGCCCCACACCTTCGTCGCGCACCGCTTGGATGGCGGGGCATGGACGCAGGTGGCGCAGAGCCCGCCGCTGGCGGACCACCTCCACCACATGTACTTGCACTTGCTCGTGGACCGGCCCGAACGCACCCTCGTGGCCTTCAGCGTCGGCACCAAGAACCCGCACGAAGACAAGCTGATGATCGAGCTCGACACGCCCGGTCTCCAGGCGCCGCGCGTGCACCGCCTGCGCCTCGCCGATGGTTCGCGCGTCCCGACGATCCGCGACTTCGCGTGGGTCCCACCGCTCGGGCGGTTCGTGCTCGCGCCGGACTTCGGCGACCGCCTGTACCTTGCCACGCCCGGGAGCGACCTCGTCGAGCCCTGGATGGAGATGCCGACCTTGAACGGTCGTATCTCATGGGTACCCGAGCTCGGGCGCCTCGTCGTGCCCGTCCCGAACCGTCCCGAGCTGTGGTTCGTCGACCCCGCGCGCGGCGTGATCGACCGGCGTCTGCCCACCCAGCCCGGCGTGCGCACCGTCGGAGTTGACGTACGTCGTGGTTTGTTCGTGACCGCGTCGGTGCTCACCGGACGTGTCCTCGTGCAGCGGCTCGACGATGGCCGCGTGGTCGACCGGTTCGGCACCCTGATGCCGATGTCGCGGAACATCGTGTTGGACCTCGATCGCGGCGAAGCGATCCTGTCCACGTGGACCGCCCTGTACCGCATCCCGTACGCCGCGCCGTGAGCCCCCGCGTCGACACGGCGCTGCGGTTCGCGGGGATGGCCCTGCTGGTCGGCTTCTTCGTCGTTCATCTCGATCCGACCGGGCTGCGCGCGCTCGCCACCCCGACCGGGGCCGCGTGGATCGGCGCCGCTGTGCTCGCGCACGTGGTGGGGCAGGTGCTGAACGGGCTCGCGTGGCGGGGGCTGCTCAACCGCGCGGGTGGCGCGGTCGGCGTGTGGGAGTCCGTGCTTCACGACCTCGTCAGCGTGTTCTGGTCGACCGTGCTGCCGGGTGGGGTGGTGGGCGAGGTGGTGAAGGGCGTGCGGCTCGCGCGGGAGACCGACGCCGGGGCGGTCGCGGTGTCGATCGTGGTGGCGCGCCTGCTCGGAGGCGGCGCGTCCTGCGCGCTGGCCTTCGCCGCGCTCCCGTGGTCCACCTTGCCGGCCCCGGTGCTCGCCGTGGCCGCCGCGTCGTGCGGCGCGGGGGTGGCCGCGGCCGGGCTGGGCCTGGTCGCGCTGCGCGTGGGGCCGGACGCCGCGATGGCGGGGTTCGGTCGGCTGGCTGGCGGGTGGGGGCCGTGGCTCGCGTCGCGCCTGCCGGTCGGGCGGTTCCCGGCGACCCGCGATCTCGCCCACGCCGGCGCGCTGTCGTTGGTGAGCCACATCGCCTTCGCGTGGATGTTCGACGTCTGCTTCCGGGCGGTGGGGGCACCGATCTCCCTCGCCGACGCCGCCGTCGTCAGCACCCTCACCAGCGTTGCCCAACAACTGCCGATCAGCGTCGGCGGCCTCGGAGTGCGCGAGCTGACCATCGCCGGCCTCGGCGCCACCCTGGTGAGCGCCGCCGGCGCCGATGCGGCCACCGTGGCGCTGTCGGGGGTGATGACGCTGTTCGTGCTCGCCGGCGGGCTCGTGGAGCTCGTGTGGGCGGCGCAGCGCCGCCGCGCCGCGCCCTATCCCCCGAACGTGACGTAGACCTTGCCGTTCGCGGCGCCGCCGCCGTCGTCGTGGCCGTACGCGGCGATGACGAAGTCGGTGACGCCGTCCCCGTCCAGGTCTCCGGCGTCGATGGCGTTGCCTGTGAGGAAGTCCGCGCCTTCACCCTCCCACGCGTAGAGCGCCGCGTCGTCCAGGCTCGCCCCCGCAGCGGCCGCCGCGCCGCTCATCAGCCACACGCGCCCGTAGTTGGACGCCGCGTACAGCTCGCTGATCAGCAGCTCGTCCGCGCCGTCGCCGTCGAGGTCGTCCACACGCACGACGCGGTAGCCGAAGTAGGCGTCTTCGGTCTCGCCGCGCAGCGCGCTCGCGTCGGCCGAGCTGCCCTGACTCGGTACCGCCGACTCCGCGGGCGCGAACACGTACACGGTGCCGGCGAACGGCGCGTTCGTGGCGTCCGCGAGCGCCGTGACCGCGAGGTCTTGCAGGCCGTCTCCGTCGAAGTCGCCGACCGTGCCCGCGAAGCCGAGCTGCTCGCCGCCGGTGCCCTCCCAGAACCCGTAGGCGAGGGGGCCGACCCACCCCGTGGCGACGCCGTCGCCGTCGACCACCGAGACACGCCCGATGTATGGGCTCTCGCCGGAGTCGCTGCCGGAGTCGCCCGCCGTGTCGGCCTCCGCGCTGTCGGCGCCCCCGGCGGTGTCGTACGGCGTCCCCGTCCATCCGCGTTCCCCCAGGAGGATCTCGGAGACGCCGTCCCCGTCCATGTCCGGCAGGGGGACCGCCGACGCGATGGCCTGGCCCGCCACCGCGGCGCTCGCCTCGTCCGCCAGCTCGCGCACGCCCGTGTACCGCCCGCCGCCCACGACGTAGAAGCGCCCGTCCGCCTCGGACAAGTCGTCGGCGGTGGCGTTGACCACGATCAGCTCGGCGGCTCCGTCGTCGTCGAGATCGCCCACGGAGAAGTCGCGCCCGTACACCGTGCTCAGGCCCCGCGTGACGCCCAACGTGAGCCGAAGCGACGCATCGGAGTCGAGCTCGGTCATCGTCGCCGCGAAGCGAGCGCCGGACCCGTACCAGAGGACGAGCTCGAAGTTGGCGTCGTACGTGCCGAGGTGAATCTCCCCGCGCCCGACGACGAGATCGTCGTAGCCGTCGGCGTCGAGGTCGCCACAGCCGAGCTCGAAGCCGAGGAACTGGTCGCGGCTCTCGATCAGGGTGTCGGCGTCCTCCATCGTCATGCCGGAGGTCCACGCCGCGGCGTTGTCCCCGTAGAAGATGGCGATCTGACCTGTGTAGCCGTTGCCGAACGGCGCGGAGACCACGAGGTCGAGGCGCGTGTCGCCGTCCAGATCGCACAGCGCCACGTCCTGCCCGACGAGGTCCTGGCTGCCCGACCCGCCGGCGATCGAGACCGTCGCCGTCGCGAGCGACGCCACCGCGCCGTCGGACCCGTCGCAATCGCGGTCGAGCCCGTCGCGCCACCAGTCGAGGCGCCCCGGGTACACCGAAGCGTCGTCGTCGTCGCAGTCGTCGCCGCCCCACGCATCGTCGTCGTGGCCGTCGCCGTCGCCGTCGTAGATCTCGATGCCGTCGCAGTCGGAGTCGACGCCGTCTTTCGGGACGTCCTCCGCGTAGGGGTGCACCGTGGCGTCTTCGTCGTCGCAGTCGAGCCCCCGCTCGCCCCCGTCGTAGCTGTCGCCGTCGACGTCGGTGAGGTCGGCGCCATCGCAGTCCTGGTCGAGTCCGTCGTAGGGCACCTCTGGGGCGTCGGGCCCGAACTCCGCGTTGGTGTCGTCACAGTCGGTGCCGTCCGGGCACGCGAGCGCGTCGTTCGCGCCGTCTGCGTCGACGTCGAAGCCTTCGTCGACGAGCTCGTCGCAGTCGTTGTCGGCCCCGTCGCAGAGCTCGGTCGCGCCCGGGTTGGTGCGGTAGTCGTTGTCGTTGCAATCGACGTCGGCGCGGAAGCCGTCGCGGTCGGCGTCCGGGGCATCCGCGTCGGTGTCGGTGTCGGTGTCGGTGTCGGCGGCGGTATCGGCGTCGGTGTCGACGGCCTTGTCGTCGTCCGGAGCGGGGCAAGCCACCAGCAGGAGGGACAGCAGGTACATGCTCGGCACTATACCGCAACCGTGCCGTGGTGGGCTCGTCACGCGCCCGTCGCGCGGGCGCCCCGTAAGGGTCAGAGCGCGGCCCAGCGCATCGTGTAGTACCCGCTGTCCGCCGTCGTCGCGCCCGTCTCGTTGCACTCGGCCTGGCCGCCGTCGGCGTAGTATTCGTCGATCACGAGCTTCACGGCTCCGTCCGGGCCGAGGTCGAGCACGAACGGGGTGCCCGTGGTCGCCACGCAGGACGAAGGGTACGACCACCACGAGCCCATCGCCACCTGCGGGCTGCCCGGCAAGCCGGAGCTGTCGTTCACGATCGTGCAGTCTTCCGTGTAGAAGTCGTCTTCGCGGAAGGTCAGCCCGTCGGGCGCCGCGCTCACGTCGTCGTAGGCCGTGCCGAACAGGGGGGCCGCCCCGACGCACCCGGGCCCGGAGTCACCGCTGTTCACCCGTACGATGAAGCGGCGCAGCGCGAGGTGCCACGAGGTGTCCTCGAGCGCCGTCTCGTCGTCGATGTCGACGCGCTCGAGCCCGGTCTCGGTGAAGCGTACATAGACCCATGGGTTCCGCGAGGCGTTGTTGTAGCCGCCGGCGCTGGCGTCGATGGAGCTGCGAAACCCCGCGCCGTCGGCTTCTGTCGTGACGGCGCCGTCGCTCACCTTGTTGTCGTGCAGGGAGAGATCGAGGATGATCTCGTCGATGCACGCGGGCTCGGACGCCTCGCAGGTCGTGTGCGCGCCGCTGTCCTTCGCGGGCTCCTCGGGGGTGCAGGCGGCGAGGGCGAAGGTGAGGATGGACATGCGGCGCTCCGGGGGTCCCGATATCGGGCGAAGGATGTTCCTGGCAAGCACCCTCGCGCTGGCGGCCCCGCTCGCGTTCGATCCGTCGCGCCCCCCGCCGCTCGTCGGGTCGGAGGCCGGTCGTCCGCTGTACGCCTTCGCGCCGGGCGTCGCGCTCGCCGTCACCGACGGTGTGGTGTTCACCGTCGTGTCGGGGGGCCCACCGCCCGGCGCGGAGCCGCTCGGCGGCCATTCGTGGCGCTTGCGGGGGGACAATCCCATCGCGCTCGCCTCCGCGCTCGCGGCCGATCCACGGTACACGTCGGTTTTTCCTGACGTCATCCTCCATCGCGCTCCCGCCTTCGACGACCCGTCCTACGGCGGCCAGTGGTACCTCCAGGCGCTCGAGATGGAGCCGCTGTTCGCGGCGAGCCTCGGCGATCCGGGGGTGCGCGTCGCCGTCATCGACTCCGGCATCGCGATCGGGCACCCGGACCTCGGCCCCGCCGTGTCCGACCCCTACGACGCGTGGGCCGACGACGACGATCCGTCCCCGGATCCGGGCGACGAACACGGCACCGCGGTGGCGGGGGTGGCGCTCGCGCGCGCGGACAACGGCGAAGGCATCGTCGGGATGTGTCCGGCGTGCACCCTGGTGCCGATCAAGCTGCTCGGCGAGGGGTCAGGTGGGGCGTTGTCTGCCGACATTCGCGCGTTCGAGCACGCCATCGCGTCGGACGCCGCGGTCATCAACAACTCGTGGGGCTTCGTCGAGGCCATCGCGGTGCCCGAGCCTCTCGCCGCGGTGATCGCCCGCGCCACGACCGAACCTCGCGGAGGCAAAGGCGCGCTCGTGGTGTTCGCGGCCGGCAACGACAGCCGCGAGATCGGCGACGACGAGCTCCAGGCCCTGCCCGGGGTGCTCTGCGTCAGCGCGGTCGACAGCTACGGATACCCGACCAACTACACGAATTCCGGCCGCGCGGTGGACCTCGCCGCGCCGAGCGCGACGGTGTCGATCGCGCCAGACGGCGTCACGACCACCTTCGGAGGCACCAGCGCCGCCGCGCCCGTCGCGAGCGGCCTCGCGGCGTGGGCGCTCTCGGTCGCGCCGGACCTGTCCGCCGAGGAGCTCGGGGAGCTCCTCATCGCCAGCGCCGAGCCGAGTCCGAACATGGCGACCGACGCCGACGGGCGCAACGACGTGTACGGCTGGGGAGTGTTGTCCGCCACCAATGTGATGTCGGCGTTGATCGCGGAGGACCCCGAGCTCGCGGCCTGCGCGTGTGGGGCTGTGGGGCCCGCGGGCGCCTGGGGCCCCCTCGCGCTCGGCGTGTTCGCCCTGCTCCGGAGGCGCCGATGATCCTCGTCCTCCTCCCGGCGCTCGCCCTCGCGCGCCCCACCGACGGCGGCATGTTCTCTTTCGATGCCGCCGACGTGGTCGTGAGCCTCGACGGGCCGGGCGGCGCCGTGCGCGTGTGGTACTCCGTCGACGGCCCCAACCTCACCCTGCTCGACGACACCGACGCCGACGGCGTCCCCGACTTTCCGGCGCTCGTCGCGGCGAGCGCCGAGGCCGCGCTCGTGACGTTCGCGGACACGGGCTTCCGCCCGCCCATCGCCGACGGCGGGCGCGGCGGGTCCGACGCGATGGACGTGTACCTCGTGGACTTCGCGGGGAACGCGGACGGAAACTACGCGGCGGAGTCCTGCACCTCGGGCGCTCCTCGACAGTGCTCGGGCTACTTCGTCATGGAGAACGACTTCGCGGGCTACGGCTACCCCGACCTCGACACCGCGGTGCGCGTGCTCACCTCCCATGAGCTGTTCCACGCCGTGCAAGCCGCGTACGACGCGGACACTCCGGTTTGGTTCGCGGAGGGCACCGCCGTGTGGGCGGAAGACCTCCACGACCCCGAGAACGAGGACTTCCTGGCGTACTGCGACGCCTACCTGTCCGACGCGGGGCGCTCGCTCGACAAGCCCCCGACGGGCCCGGTGCCGACCTTCGCCTACGCGACGGCGCTCTGGTGGTGGTTCCTCTCCAATCGCCACGGCGACGCGTTCCTCGTCGATTTGCTCGAGGCCACGGAGTCGGGGGACGACGTCCTCGCCGACATGGAGGCCCTCGAGGAGGCGTACGGCGGGAACCTCTCCGACGACTTCACCACCTTCGCCAGCTGGAACCTCGCGACCGGCCGCCTGGCGGGCGCCGCCGACAGCTACCCGTTCGCCGCGTTCATCGGCCCTCCCCGCGCCGCCTCCGCCGACGCGGCCATCGACGACAACAATCGCTTCTACCCCCTCGCCACGACCTACTACCGCTTGGAGCACGGCGGCGGCGAGGTGTGGTTCGTGGCCGAGGCGGACGCGCCGGAGCTCCGCTTCGCCCTGCATCCCATGGACGCCGAGGGCGACCTCCTCCCCGGCACGCACACGTTCGCGGCCACGTCGACGCCGCTCTCCCTCGGGGACGTCCCCGAGGGCGACCACTGGCTCGTGGGCGTCAACCCCACGCGCGCCGAGGACAGCACGAAGCTGCGGGTGTGCCTCGGCGCCGACGTGAGCGCGTGCGCGCCGGCCGTGGCCGATCCGCCCGAGCGCGAGTCGCCGGGCGGATGCGGGTGCGCGTCGGTGTCCACGCCCGCGGGGGCGTGGCTCGGGCTCGTGGCGTTGGTCGCGGCGCGGCGACGTCAGTACAGGTAGAGGAGGCCCGAGTAGGTGTACCCGTTGACCGACGGGCCCTCGAAATAGAGCTTGTCGAACCTCGATCCGGGCACCAGCTCCGCCGGGAACGGGCCGAGCTCGCCGGAGTAGAGGTAGAAGTGCAGCTCGGCGCCCGACGCGTCGTAGCCGAGGATGGTGGGGAAGCTCTCCAGACACGTGCCCGACGTGCGCGTGGCGGTCGAGTCGAAGGCGAAGTCGCACGCCGGGCACGCCGACGCGCTCGCCGCGGTGCCCTCGACGTCGAACGCGCACGTGCTCGTGAGCTCGAAGGTGCCGGCCATGCGCGTGTACACGCCGCCGTCGCAGCCCTCGTCGACGTCCCCGTCGCAGTTGTCGTCGACGCCGTTGTCGCACTCTTCGTCGGCGCCAGGGTACACGTCGGCGTCGCGGTCGTCGCAGTCCTCCGTCGCGTCGAAGCCGTCACCGTCGCGGTCCGGCGGGGGCGTGCCCGTGTCGACGTCCGTGTCGGTGTCGGTGTCGGTGTCCGTGTCGGTGTCCGTGTCGGTGTCGGCGTCGGTGTCCGAGTCGGTGTCCGTGTCGGTGTCGGTGTCGGTGTCCGTGTCCGTGTCGGTGTCCGAGTCCGAGTCGGAGTCCCCGTCGGAGCCGGAGCCGGTGTCCTTGGGGACGGGCGGCCCGCACGCGAGGATGAGGACGGCGATCGGGACGACGACGCGGGTGAGGGCACGAATGAGCATGTGTTTTCCTTGGCGGAAGGTAGCGCGCTCCGCGTCCGTGCGCCCCCTCGGCCCTACTCGACGGTGACCTGCCCCTCCCACACCGCGCTCCCGCCCGCCTCGCCGACGACCACGACCCAGAGCCGAACCAGGCCGGGCTCGACCGGGGCGATCCACTTCAGGGTCACGCTGCCGTCGTCTTCCGGCGCGTACGACGGCATGGTGAACCCGCCCGCGGTGCCGTAGCCCCAGGCGTTCAGGTCGTCGGTGCTGCCGGTGTCGAACACGAGCGAAAGCTCGCCTTCGACCGCGATCGTCGTCGGAGGGTCGCCGCGCAGCGCGATCAAGGGGTTCACCACGGGCTCGACCCGCGTCGACACGCTGAGGAGCGAGAACCCGAGGGAGGTCCCTGTCAATGCGAGGGACTCCATGCCGGTGAAGGGGTCCTCGAGGAACGCCGCGAGGGTGTCCGCGTCGGCGGTGCCCGGAGCCGGGGACGTGGCGGCGACGTCGATGAGCGGGCACACGCCGGGCGCGCAGGCCAGCGCGTACATCGGGATCGGCAAGACCGTCACGCCGTCGCCGACGATACCGGCCAGCTCGACCGGCGCCGTGCGCGTGACCCGCACGTGGCCGTCGGTCGGGGCCGCGACCGTGGCGCCGAGGCCGGGCGCGGCGTGCTCGAGGCACCCTTCGCCAAGGGAGGCGCAGGTCCAGAAGAGCACGTCGACCCCGGATTCTTCGGGGTCCGCCACCACCACGTCCACGGCCGCGGCCGCGCCCGGGGCGACCTCGGGAGGCTCGGCGACCATCGCCAGCACGCGGAGCTCGTCGACGAGGGTCTCCTCGTTGGGTCCGCCACACGCCGTGAGGGCCAGCAGCGCGATCGGCATGGCGCGCATCACCACTCCCCTCGCACGCCGAACGCCGGGATGATCGGCAGGCCCGTGATGGGATCCTCCTCGCTGTAGTCGTAGGTCCACGACATCACCTCGGGGTTCTGCGCGTTGAAGGCGTTCTGGAGGTCGAGGTAGGTGGTGAACGACCATCCCTTGAACGTCCACTCTTTGTCGATTCGGATGTCGACGCTCCACGTCGGCGGGAGCCGCGCGCTCTTGGGGTCGCCGTACACGGGGATGAACCCGCGACCCGCCATGTCGTACACGCGGTTGACGACCGGGGTGTACGGGTTGCCGGCCGAAACACGACCACGAACGCCGACGCGCCACTGCTTCGGAAGCTCCTGCGACGCGAGCGCATTGACGACGTACGGCTGATCGTACCCGAACACGCTCCAGGTCCCGTCGCGGGCCTGGCGCTGCGAGTTCGAGAAGGTGGCGGAGAGCAGGCCGATCGTCCGCGGCGCGTTCAGGCGGAGCAGGACCTCGGTGCCGCACACCCGGCCGTTGCCGGCGTTCGCATAGGGCTCGGTGTCGAACGGCCCGCTCGGCGGAGGCCCGGAGAAGAAGCGGAACCGATCCTCTCGGCCGACGACCACGTCGAAGAGGCGGTTGTAGTAGGCGGTGACCTCGAGCTCGAGGTTGGCCGGGAGCTCCTGCACCACGCCGAGGCTGCTCTGGATCGCCCACGCCTCGTGAAGGTCGTCGGTGCCGTCCGCCTCCGGGGAGAGCTGCCGCAAGGTCGGAAACTGCGCGTGGCGCCCGACGCCGAGCTTCAAGGCGGTGAGCGGGCTGAGGTCCCAACGCGCGCCGAGGCGCGGGTCGACCGTGGCCCGAGCGAACCCGAAGTCGTACACGAGCGTGTCGAAGCGCACGCCGGGCGTCAGGGTGAACGCCCCGACCTTGATCGTCGGCTCCGCGTAGAGGGCGGGCGCGAAGAAGGCGCTCTCGGACTCCTCGCGCGGCGAGAACGCCTCCACGTTGTAGAGGAACGAGTCCACGCCGCCTTGCAGATCCGCGCCGAAGCGCCAGCCGAGCGGGCGCGCCTTGGTCGCGTCGCGTCGGAGCTCCTCTCGCGCGCTGAAGCCCCACGTGCGCTCGTACGCGGCCTCGTCGTCGCCGTTGAACCCGAAGGTCTGCGACTCGGGGCCGCCGCCGACCACGAGCTCGCTCTGCCAGTCGCCGGGGAGGGGTTGCAGCCAACGGGTGCGGAGCTTGGCGAAGGTGGTCGAGAGCCCGATCGCGACCGACTCGTCGCCCTCTTCGCCGCCGAGCACCGAGAAGGCGTCGTCGGAGAAGAGGAACAGCGCGTCGACCGTGCCGCCGCCGCGCGTCTCGTGGAGGACACGCGCCTGGGCGTCCCAGTACTGCGGCGCCCGGATCGACACGCCGGCGCCGTTCAGGATCGGGGTGAGCACCGCGTCGATCCACGATCGACGCAGCGAAGCCTCGATGACCGTGCGCGGGCTCACCCGCTGTTCGACGTACGCGGTGCCCTGGTAGAGGTCGAGCGCGACGTACCCGCCCGACTCGTCGGGCACGCTGGCCTTCGTGCGCAGGTCGACCAGGCCGCCGAGCGCGCCGCCGTAGCGAACCGAGTAGTTCGACGGCAGGTACGCCACCTCCGCGACGAAGTCCCCGTTGAGGATCGTGCTGAGCCCCGAGAAGTGGAACACGATGGGGATCGGCGCCCCATCGAGGAAGTACAACGACTCTTCGGGCGCGGTGCCGCGGATGATGAGCTGCCCGACCCCGAGCGGCGCGCGCGCGACCCCGGGGAGGTTCTGCACCGCCTTCACGACGTCGCCGCCGGTGCCCGGCAGGAACCGCACCTCCTCCTGGCTCAGCACCCGCTCGGTCACCTCCGCGGACTGCCGCTCCGCGACGATGTCGAGCACCTCCGCCGAGATGGGCGCTTCGTCCTCCGGCGCGGCCCGCAGCACCACCTCTGCGACCGCGCCGTCGCGCACCTCGACCGCGGTGGTCGTGGGGACGTGTCCCGGCGGGGCGGCCACCAGCGTCCAGCTGCCCGGCGCGAGCCCGGAGAGGACGAAGCGCCCTTCGTCGTCGGTGACGGTGAAGACGGTCACGCCGTCGGCGGCCACCGCGCGCAGCTCGGTCGCGGCGAAGGGGAGGTCCGACACGGCGTCGGTGAGCACGCCCGACACCGACGGCGGAGCCGCCTTCTCCGCGCGAAACCGGTAGACGAACTGGATCCTCGCCGACGCGGGCGCGCCCCCCGCGTCCGTGGCGGGGGTGAATCGGAACCCGCGCGCGGCGGCCACCGCCGACTCGTCGAACCCGGCGCCCGCCCCGGTGACGACCCGGGCCGCGGTGACTCCGCCCGTCGCGTCGACATCGAGCTCCAAGAGGATGTCGGCCTCGACGCCGGCTGCGAGGGCCTCCGGGGGGTAGTTGGCGGGAGCGAGGAAGGTGAGGACCGGCAGCGTCGGACCGACTGGCGCCGCGGCCTCGGCCGCGGGGGCCTCGGCCGGCGGAGCGGGCGGCGCGTCGTTCGGTGGCGCGGCGGGCTCTTCCGCACGCGCGAGCAGGACGACGAGGCTCAACATCCGGTTTCCTGTTTCGACCGCGACACACTATTGCGCCCAAGCGTCATCGGCGTGCCGGGCATGTCGAATTGCGGTGCGGACTACCGCGGGGCCGGGCGGCGCTGCTCGATCTGGACGGCGACTCGGGCGATCTCTTCGGCGAGCACTGCTTCGCCGTCGGCGAGAAGATGCGCGTGCCCGCGGGAGGGCTCGACGTAGCGGTCGTGCATCGGGCGGACGGTGCGGAGGTACTGCTCGAAGACCGACTCCACCGTGCGCCCCCGCGTCGAGACGTCGCGGCGGACGCGCCGGATCAGGCGCACGTCGGGGGCGGCGTGGACGAACACCGCCAGGTCGAGGCGGGCGCGCACGGCGGGATCGACGAGGAGGAGGATGCCTTCGACGACGATCATCGGGGTCGCCGAGACACGATCGACCGCCGCCTGCCGGCGGTGAGTGGCGAAGTCGTAGCGCGGCAGATCCGCGTGGTCACCGGCGCGGAGGTGGTCGAGGTCGACGAGGAGCCGCGCGATGTCCAAGGCGTCGGGGTGGTCGAAGTTGGTGTTGGGGGTGCCGTGGTTGTAGTAGCGGTCGAACGCCACGAGCGTGGCGCCCCAGCGCTCGGCGAGCCCCTCGGCGAGCGTCGTCTTGCCCGAGGCGGTGCCGCCCGCCACACCGACGACGAACGGCGCGCTCATCCGCCCACCTTCAGCGTCGCGTCGACGCGCCCGCCCGGGTGGGCCTCGAGCGCGCCCGCGTCGACGGTGCCCCGGAGCACCCCGGTCGGCCGGAGCACGAGGAGCTCGCGCGCGCGCACGCGACCGGAGGCGGTGCCCGCCACGATCAAGGTCGCGACGTCGATCTCGCCGTCCACGACGCCGCCCTCGCCGATCTCCAGGACGTCCTCGGTGTACACGCGGCCCTTGAACGCGCCGTCCACGCGGACCCGGCCTTCGAAGCGTAGATCGCCGCTGTAGGCGGCCCCGCGCCCGAGCAGCGCGGCGAGGGGGGCGTCGCGTCGGGACACCGCCTCAGCGCCCCTTGAGGATCGCCACGATGCGCTCGAGGTCGTCGCGGTCGTGCCACTCGATGAGCACGCGGCCGCTGCCGTCGGGCCGCGGCTTGAGCTCGACCTTGTTGCCGATCGCGCGGACGAGGCCCTCGGCGAGCCGCTGGTATCCGCGGTCGAGCGTGCCCTGCGACGTCTGACGCGGCTTCTTGGCGACCGCCGACCGCTTGCGGACGAGCTCCTCCGTCGCGCGGACGGAGAGGTCTTGCGCGATGATCGTGGCGAGGAGGACGCGGAACGCGGCGGGGTCGTCGACGGCCGCGAGCGCGCGGGCGTGCCCCGCGGTGATCCGTCCTTCCCGAAGCGCGCGTCGACCTTCTTCGGGCATCTTCAGGAGGCGGAGCGCGTTGGCGACGGTGGCGCGGTCCTTCCCGACGCGCTGGGCCACCTGCTCCTGAGTGAGGTCGTACGCCTGGATGAGCCGTTGGTAGCCGGCCGCCGCCTCGAGGGGGTCGAGATCGGCGCGCTGCAGGTTCTCGATCAGCGCGAGCTCGAGCATCTCCGCGGGGGTCGGCGGGGCGCCGCGCACGAGCACGGGGACGTCCGGCACGCCCGCGAGCTTCGCGGCGCGCCACCGGCGTTCGCCGGCGATCAGCACGTAGCGGCCGCCATCGCCGCGCCGCGCGACGAGCGGCAGGAGCACCCCGTGCGCCTGGATCGAGGCCGCGAGCTCGGTGAGCGCGGCTTCCGAGAAGACCTCGCGCGGCTGCTCCGGGTTGGGCTCGAGCTGGTCGACCGACACGCGTACGAGCTGGTCGCGCGGGGCCGCGCCCGGCGCCGCCTCCGCGGGGTCGGCGTCCCCGAGGATCGCCGCGAGCCCGCGGCCGAGGCCACCGGCGCGGCGACGATCGTCGGCGGCGCTCATCCGGCCTGGACCTGTTGCGGCTGCTTGGCCGCCGCGATGGCGCGCCGAACGACCTCGTGCGCGAGGGCGGCGTACGCCTTGGCGGCCTTGGAGCCGCCGTCGTGCTGGAAGATGGTCTTGCCGTAGCTCGGGGCCTCCGCGACGCGGACCGCGCGCGGGACGACGGTGTCGAACACCTCGCGGCCGAACACGCCGCGAACCTGCTGTTCGACCTCGCGGCACAGGTTGGCGCGGGGGTCCCACATCGTGATGACGATGCCTTCGCGGGTGAGGCGTGGGTTCAGCGAGCGGCGCACCGCGGCGATCGTCCGGGTGAGCTCGCCGAGGCCCTCCATGGCGTGGAACTCGGCTTGTACCGGGATCAGGACGCCGTCGGCGGCGACCAGCGCGTTCAGCGTGAGCATGCCGAGCGACGGGGGGCAGTCGATGACGACGAAGTCGACGGAGTCGGGCACCGCGGCGAGCGCGAACGCGAGGCGCCGCTCCCGGTTGGGGAGGCCCACCAGCTCGACGTCGGCGCCCACGAGGCCCGGCGAGGCCGGGACGAGCTCGAGCTTCGCCTGTGACGTGGCGCACGTGCACGCCGTGAGGGGCTCGAGGCCGAGCACGAGCTCGCCCGAGCCGTTCGCGACCTCATCGCGCGCGACGCCGAGCGCCGATGTCGCGTTTCCCTGAGGATCGAGGTCGATCAACAGCGTGGGGTGGCCGGCGCGCGCGAGGGCGGCGGAGAGGCTGACGGCGGTGGTGGTCTTGCCGACCCCGCCCTTCTGGTTCGAGACGGCGATGATGCGTGCCATCGAGATTTCCGAGGAGGAGCCACGCTTCTTGCCGCGGGGGTGCGGCGAGGGTGGGCGCGGCGTGCGTGGGGAGAGGGAGGCGCGCGGGGAGCGGCGTGGGGAAGCGCTCGAACGAGCGCAGGGGAGTGGTATCGCGAGCGCGCGCGACGGTCGAGCGTTCCACGTGGAACCTCGCCCGCGCCCCCCAAGACGCGCGCATTGCCGTATCCTGCCCGCATGAGCGTTCGCCGCGGCGAAGGAGGGCGGCGTGGCGACCCGCGCGATTGGGTCGGGCACGCCGTCGGCGCCCTGACGCGCGAGGCGCCCTTGCTCGCCGGGATCGCCGTCGGCGTGGGGTACGCGTGGCACAACGGACGCGCGTTCGTGTTCGACGGGCGCTTCGCGGGGTACCGGTGGCCCGACTACATCTTCAACGCCTGGATGATCGATCGAGAATATCCAGCGATGTACAATGCGTTTCGCTATCCGCTACACGGCGCGGCCGTCGCCGCGCTCGGGGAGTGGATGGGCAGCTACGCCGACGCCGCCACGCTGGTGTCCTCCCTCGCCGTCGTCGCCATGTGTATCGGCGCGGGGCTCGGCGCGCGCGCGCTCGCGACGCCGTGGGCGGGCGGGCTCGCCGCGGCGACCGTGACCACCTGCGTGCCGGTCGCCGACGCCGCGCGGTGGAGCAACCTGTACCCGCAGCTCGCGGGCGCGAGCGCCCTCGCCGTCGGGCTCGCGGCCGTGCTCGCGCGTTGGCCGAGCGTTCCGGTCGCCCTCGCCGCGGGCGTCACCGCGTGCCTCGCGTGGGCCACCGACGCGCGCGGCTTGCCCATCGCCATGTTCGTCATTCCGTTCGCCGCGCTCGGGGCGTTGCGGGCGGGCGCGTCGAGCCGCGCGCGGGCGGCGCTGATCCTCCTGGCGTTCGCGTTGCCGCTCGTCGCGGCGCCGCGGCTGGCGGTCGGTTGGGGCGTCGACACGCGGCGCCAGCTGAACACCACGTCGTACCTCGATGTTCAGCGGGGCGTGGTGCACCACTGGACGCAACACTCCAACGACGACGCGATGGCGGCGGCGTGCCGCGCGGTCCCGCCGGCCCGGATGTTGCGCCTCGACACCCTGCGAACCCCGTGCGCCGCGCGCATGTTGGCCCACAACCTACGGGCCACCCTGCCGCGGCAGGTGCCGTTCGCGCACATCGGGGCCTTGTGGTTGCTGGTCCTCTTCCTGCCCGATCGGCGCGGCGTGTCGGGCGTGGTCGACCGCGCGCTGTACATGGTCGGCGTGCTCGGCCTCGCGCTCGGCGCCTCGGCGTTCATGCCGCTCCCCGAGCGGTACGTCCTCCAGTTCGCCGCGCCGCTGGCGGTGCTGGTGCCGGTGGCGTGGGGTCGGCTCGCCGGGCTCGGTGGCTTCGTCGGACAGGCCGCGCTGTTCGTGTGGGGCGTGCAGCACGCCGCCGCCGTTGCGCCCACGCGGGCGTTTCCGCCGGTAGGGACGCGCGGCGAGGCGTCGTACGAGGCGTGGAACCTCGCCGGTGAAGTGGCGCGCGCGCGCATCCCCGAGGGCGCGAGCTACCTCGATTGTTCCCTGCACAACACCAACCTCGCGCTGCTCCCGCGCGACACGTGGCCGTACGACCCCGTCGGCAACTGGGGCGTCACGATGACGCCCGACCTGCACGACGCGTGCGCCGCGTGGATCGCGGACCCGGCCGCGGGCCGCTGGGTGGCGGTGGGGCTCGCTCCTCCGGGGCAGCCACGCGTCGACCCCGAGCCGCGCGTGGCCGACCTCCTCGCCCGCGTGCGCGCGGACCCCCGGTGGGCCTTCGAGGCCCGCGCCGGGGAGGCGGCCCTGTTCCGATGGTCGGGGGCGGCCCCCGCGCCGCCGTGAGGCCCGTCAGGAGCCGAGCATCGCCCCGCCGTCGGGATGCAGGATCTGCCCGGTCATGTAGCTCGCGTCCTCCGACGCGAGGAACACGAAGCACGGCGCGACCTCGGCGGGCTGACCCGCGCGTCCGAGCAGGCTGTCCTTCCCGAACCCGGCGACCTCCTTCGGCCCGAAGGACGAGGGGATGAGGGGGGTCCAGATCGGGCCGGGAGCGACGGCGTTCACGCGGATGCCCCGTGCCGCCAGCGCCTGCGCGAGCGACCGCGTGTACGCCACGACCGCGCCCTTCGTGCTCGCGTAGTCGAGCAGGTGGCCGGAGCCCCGGAACGCCGTGACCGACGTGGTGTTCACGATCGACGCGCCGCACTCGAGCTTGGGCAGCGCTTCCGCGACGAGGTGGAACATGCCGAACACGTTCGTGCGGAACGTCCGCTCGAGCTGCTCCGGCGAGACCTGCTCTGGCGTGTCCCGGACTTGCTGCTCGGCGGCGTTGTTGACGACGATGTCGAGCTTTCCGAAGCTCCGCACGGCCGTGTCCACCAGCGCGCGCGCGTGGAGGCGTTCGCCGATGTCCCCCGCGATCGCCACGCACCGGCGGCCCTCGCGCTCCACGAGGCGGCGCGTTTCGAATGCGTCCGCGTCGGCGCTGTGGTACCCGACCACGACGTCGGCGCCTTCGCGCGCGAAGTGCACCGCGATCGCGCGGCCGATGCCGCTGTCGCCGCCCGTCACGATCGCGACGCGATCCTTCAGCTTGTCCGACCCCTTGTACGAGGCCCGGATGTGCACGGCCGGCGGGTTCAGCGCGGCTTCGCGCCCGCTGCCGCCCTGCGACTGCGCGGGACGCGCGTTTCCTTCCTTCAGCATGTTCCAGGATCTCCGCCCAGGAACGTAGGCGCGGGGCCCTGCTTCGCGAACCGGCCTCTCGAGAACCTGGACCGGGTGGACCTCGGCGGCGCGTCAGGCCCCCGAGATCACCACGCCGGCGCGGAGCTCGACGCCCGGCAGGCTGCCCGTCACGAACAGGGGCCCGGCCCCGAGCAGCACGCCGAGCTCGATCGGCCCTACCTTCGCCGAGAACGAAGGTTCGAGGAGGATGGGCGCGCGCGCCGTGACACCGTCGCGGCCGACGAGGCCGAGCTCCAGCGGCACCGCGAGGGTCAACGCGCCCGCCGTGCGGGCGTCGCGCCACCCGCCGCCGAGCGAGGGGGTCAGCGAGACGCCGAAGCCGGGATCGACGAGGGGAACGACGACGCCCGCGGCGACCCCGGCGTCGATGCCCCAGGGCGTCGTGTGACGCTGGCGAAGGCCGGCCGACGCCGACGCCGAGGCGCCGACGCCCCGTAGATCGAGCGCGAAGCCCACGTTCTCGTTCAGGAACCAGGCGGCCGACACGACGGGGGTGCCCACGACCGCGGTGAATCGGCCCGACGTCGGGGCGCGCAGGGCCACCGGGTCGGCGTGGGCGAGGGCGAGGAGGGCGAGGATCATCGGGCGGTCGCCGTGACGTTGGGGAACTGGCGGGCGGACAGACGCACGGCCGCGGCGGCGTCGCCGCGGAGCGTCGCGTCCAGCCACGTGTCCAGGACATGCAGGGCGTCGAGCCGGGTGGCGGAGGCGTCACGCGACGCCTCGAAGTCGCCGGCGAGCTCGCCGGGGGTCGGGTCGTCGGTCCAGGCATAGTGGTTCATGCCGTCGATCTCGCCGTACCAGGCGTCGTAGCGCGCCGCGCCCTCTCGCGCGTCGTCGAGGCTCGTCGCGCCGTCCATGTCGCCCACCAGCGAGAGGACCTGCGGGGCGTCCCGCGCGTCGAGCGCGTCGCCCTCGGCGGGGTAGCTCGCGAGCAGCGCGAGCCCGGTGAAGGTGGGGTCGTCCTGGTACACCCACGACGCGATGACCCCGCCGAGGCTGTGGCCCATGACCGCCGCGGGTGCGTCCTCGACGAACGCCTCGTCGAGGGGCTCCGGGGCCTCGGCGCGCAGCGCCGCGAGGGCGGCGGACGTGTTGGAGGGCGCGGAGATCGCGAGGTCCAACGGGTGATCCGCGAGGAGCGTGACGTAGCCGCGCGACGCGAAGTGCCGGCCGAGCCACTCGTAGCGTTCGGGCGCGACGAAGCCGCCTTGCACCACGGCGACGACCGGCCACACTCCCGACGAGGTGTCGGGCCCCGCGTCGTCGTCCGCCGGGAAGACGACGGTCACGCCCACGCCTTCGGAGACGCGCGTCGCGACGCGGACGTCCATGCGGGCGGCGCCGTGTGGCCCGTCGGCGCCTTCGGCGCCGGTGCGGCTGGGATCAGGAGGCAGGACGAGGCTCGGGGCGACGGGTGCGCACGCGAGGACGACGAGGAGCATCCGGACGTTGTAGCCGAGTCGGCGCGCCTGTCGCTCAGCGCATGCGCGGTTTGCCCACGGGGTTGCGCCGGTCCGCCTCGGTCTGGACGACCTCGAGCGAGTCGAGCTCGCTCTCGGACATCGGCAAACTTTCCAGGAAGCCACTCGCCTTCAGCAGGGACTGGAACGCGTCGGGTTCGGCGTTGGGGCTCGCCGGACGCGGGGCGGAGGCGATGGCGGCGGCGCGCGCGTCGTCGGGCATCGCGCGGTGAAGGGCCTTGTTGGCGTTGCGGATCTGGGAGCCGAGCACGGCGAGTACGCTCTCGCGCCAGAACATGCGCGCGTCGCCGCGCATCTTGTTGAAGGCCTCGGCGTCCATGCGGTACATCCAGCCCGCCGACGCCGCGACGCAGGACGCGGTGCGGGTGCCGCGCTCGATCAAGGTGTTGACGCCGAACTGGTCGCCCGGCTTGAGGCTGGCGAGGAGCTCCGCCTTGTCGCCGCGGACGTGGCGCAGCACGTCGATCTGGCCTTCGGCGACGATGTAGCTGGCGGATCCGGGCTCGCCCTCGAGGAACACCACCTGGCCCTCTTCCACCGGCTCCGCCACGAAGTTGCCCGCGAGGGCCTTGATGACCGCCGCGTCGATGTCCTTGAGGCCGGGCTGACGGCGGATCAGCGGATCGATCGGCGGGCACGCGCCGGAGGGGCCGCCGGGCCGGAAGGCCTTCCAGAGGCGCACGAGGGCCGACGGCTCGGCGCGCGAGGGCGCGCTGGCGCTGCCGCGGGCCACCTGGGCGATACGAACGTCGGTCGAGCGGATTCGCCGGACGAGCGTGAGCGCGGCTTGCTCGAGCAGGGCGTCGTACATGGCGCTGCGCTGCCACCGCAGCGTGCGCAAGCTGGCGGTGGACAGCGTGAGCACCTGCGCCGTACCGCGCGCGCGCAGCGTGGCGGAGCGGGTCATGCCCGAGAAGAACGCCGACGCTTCCCCGACGAGCTCGCCGGGCAGCACGCGCCCGACTTCGACGCCGTCCACCGTGGCCGAGAGCTCGCCCACGACGATGACGCCCAGCTCGTCGACGGCCTCCGCCTGTCGCCACAAGGCCTCGCCGGGCGCGAGGGCGACCTCCGACCACAACGCGGCCGAGGCGCGGACATCCGCCGCGGCGACGCGGCGAAAGAACGGGAGGGTCTGGAGTTCTTCGGCGACGGTGGACACGGCGGGTGTCTAACTGGCACGCGGTCGAAAGGCCCGCCTCCGCGGGCGGGATCGCGCGAGGCCCGGCGCGGCGATCAGCGTCGGGCGCCGGCGATGACGAGCGCGGCGGCGAGGGTGTCCATCGCCGCCGGCGTGACTCCGGGCAGGCGCGACGCGGCGCCGAGCGTCGCGGGCCGATGCCGGAGCAGGCGCTCGCGCACCTCCGACGAGACGGGCACGGTGGCGAGGTCGAGGGGGTCGAGCGACGCGCCTTCGAGGCGCGCGGCGTCGGCGCGTCGGTGCTCGGCGCGCGCCACGTAGCCCTCGTACCGCGTGTCGATCTCGACCTGCTCCACCACGTCCGGCGCTTCCGTGTCGCCGAGGACGCGGGCCACGGCCGCGGCGTCCACGTCGGGGCGGCGGAGGTAGGCGAGCACCGTTCGGGCCTGCGTGAGCTCCGGCTGGCCCCGCTCCCCGAGCGCCGCGGACTCCGGCGAGTTGGGGCGGAGGAGCACGCCGTCCCACCGCGCCCGCAGGCGCTCGATCGCCTCGAGCTTGGCTTCGAACCGGGCCCACGACGCGTCGTCCACCAGCCCGAGCGCGCGCCCGCGCGGCGTGAGGCGGCGGTCGGCGTTGTCTTCGCGCAGAAGGAGCCGGTGTTCGGCGCGGCTGGGGAACATCCGGTACGGTTCGTCTCCGACCCCCCGCGTGACGAGATCGTCGACGAGCACCCCGATGTAGCCCTCGTCCCGGCGCGGGCGAAGCGGCCGCCCCGCGGCGGCGAACCCCGCGACCAGCCCCTGCGCCGCGGCCTCTTCGTACCCGCTCGTGCCGGCGATCTGGCCGGCGCAGTACAGGCCCGCCACGCCGCGCACCGCGAGGTCGTGATCGAGTTGGGTCGGGTCCACCCAGTCGTACTCCACCGCGTACCCCCACTGCAGCGCCACCGCGTGCTCCAAGCCGGGGATCGTCCGGAGGATCGCGGCCTGGGCGTCCGGCGGGAGGCTGGTCGACAGGCCCGCGACGTACACCCGATCCGTGTCGAGCCCTTCGGGCTCGAGGAAGATCAGGTGGCGATCCTTGTCGGGGAACCGCACCACCTTGTCTTCGACGGACGGGCAGTAGCGAGGTCCGCGGCCGGTGATCGCGCCGGCGTACACGGGTGAGCGGGAGAGGGACGCGCGGATCAGGTCGTGGGTGGCCGCCGTGGTGGACGTGGCCCAACAGACCACCGAACCGGGGCGGGGCGGCGCCGGGGCGAAAGAAAATCGACCGTCGAGCACGTCATCTTGGGGTTCTAGCCGCGAGGTGTCGATCGACGCGCGCGCGACCCGTGGCGGGGTGCCGGTCTTCAGACGTCCGAGGCGAAGCCCCAGGCGCCGCAGCGCGCCGCTCGGCCCGGTCGACGCGCGCTCGCCGACCCTTCCGCCCACCGTCTGCTCCGGCCCGCGATGCATCACGCCACCGAGGAAGGTGCCGGTGGTCATCACCACCGCGGCCGCCTCCACGCGCGTACCGTCGCGCAGCTCGACGCCGCGGACGCGCCCCCCGTCGGCCAGCAAGCCCGTCACCTCCGACTCGACGATCGTCAGACCCTCGACCGAACGGAGCAACGCCGACATGTAGGCGGGGTAGCGCGCCGCGTCGACCTGCGCGCGGCTGGCCCGGACCGCGAGGCCCTTGCGGGTGTTCAGGTGGCGGAACTGAACCGTGGTCGCGTCGGTCACCCGCGCCATCACTCCGCCGAGCGCGTCGATCTCTCGCACGAGGCAGCCCTTCGCGAGGCCGCCCATCGCCGGGTTGCACGACAGCCTCCCGACCGCGCGCGCGTCGAGGGTGACCAACAGGACCGAGCTCCCGAGGCGGGCCGCGGCGTGCGCCGCCTCACATCCGGCGTGCCCGCCCCCGACGACGACCACGTCGACGCGCATGGGCGCCGGCTAACGCGGCCGGCTATCGGGTGGCGCATGGACCTCCGCCGGATCGGCCTCTTCTACGGCCTCGCCCTGGTGGGGCCGGTCGGCGTGCACCTCGCGGTCCGGGCGTTCGGGGTCGACTGGACCGGCCTCGCGCCGGTGGTGGGCGGGCTCGTGGCGATGCTGGCGCCGGTCGTCGCCGCGATGGTCACCAACCGCGCTTCCGGGCGTCCCGTCACCGACGCGCTCGGGCTCGCGCCGGCGTTCAACCTCCTGCTCCTCGTCGCGGTGCTCGTTCCCCTCGTCGCCGAGGTGCTCACCGTGTCGATCGGCTTCGCGATGCCCGGGGCCAGCTTCGACCCGTCGATCGGTGGCTTCGTCGACCGCCTCGCCCCGCTCGTGCCGCCCGGCGAGCTCGACGCGCTGCGCGCCGCCCTGACGTCCCTCCCGCTGCACCCGGTGTTGCTCTCCCTCCCCCAGGTGGTCGTCGCCGGGGCCACGATCAACGCCGTGGCCGCGATGGGAGAAGAGGCGGGTTGGCGCGGATTCTTGCAGGCGGCCTTGCGCCCGCTCGGCTTCTGGCCCGCGGCGGCGATCGGCGGCGCGATGTGGGGCGCCTGGCACGCGCCGATCCTCCTCCTCGGAAGCCCCACCCTGGGCGAAGGCCTCCTGGCCTCCGCGGTGTTCGTCGGTGTGTGTCTGGGCATCGCGCCCTGGCTCGCCCACCTCCGTGAGCGCGGCGGCAGCACCTGGCACGCCGCCGTGGCGCACGGCACGATCAACGCCGCGGCGGGCCTCGCGATGGTCGTCACCGCCGGTCACGACGCCGTGTGGACCGGTACCGGCGGCGTCGCCGGGATGCTCGCGTGGGCGGCGATGACCCTGGCGCTCGCCTTCGTCCGTGGGTGGCGGTGAGCGTCCTCGCCCTGTGCGCCTTCGCCGTCGCGGCCCCCGTCGAGATCGGCGTGGGCGCCTCGGTCGGCCCCGTCGCGCCGCAAGGCGAGGCGGCCGATCCGGCGTACAGCGCCTACGAGGTCCTCGTCCGCGCCCGACCCGCGGCGACGTGGGCCGTGGAGCTGTGGGCGGGGGCGGCGCGCGGCGGCGCGATCGGGCGGGGCGAGCTCGCCTGGTTCATCGGGAGCCCGAGCGGGGACGTCGTCCCCCGGCTCGCGGCCGGGGTCGGCTGGGACGGCCTCGGCGTGGCCACGGACCTCGGCGCCGGCCTCGACGTCGGCCTGTTCCCCTCTCTCGACGCCCGGATCGACGCGCGCGCGCGCGTGCGCCCGGCGAGGGGCGGCGCCGAGAGCGCCCTGGTGTTCACGGCCGGCCTGATGGTCCACTCCGCGCGCCGCTACGACGGCGACCGCGACGGGGTCACCGACCGTCTCGACCGATGTGTCGCCGTGTCCGAGGACGTCGATGGCTTCGAGGATGACGACGGATGCCCCGACGTGGACGACGATCGCGACGGCATTCCCGACGCGCTCGACGCCTGCCCGCGCGTGGCGGAGGACCGTGACGGTTTCCTCGACGCCGACGGCTGCCCCGAGCCCGACAACGACAACGACGGGCTGACCGACGCGCGCGACGCGTGCAACAACGTCCCGGAGGACCTCGACGCATTCGAGGACGGCGACGGGTGCCCGGACCCCGACGACGACGGCGACGGCGTGCCCGACACGGTCGATCTCTGCCGCCGCACCCCGGAAGATCCCGACGGCTACGAAGACGGCGACGGCTGTCCCGAGCCCGACAACGACGGCGACGGCGTCGGCGACCGGTTCGATCTCGCCCCGAACGACCCGGAGACCCTGAACGGCTGGGAGGACAACGACGGCGTGCCCGACACCCTGCCGCCGGTCCTGCTCCGCTTCACGGGTCCGCAGCCGAAGGTGAAGTTCAGGGACGGAGTGTTGACGGAGCGCGGGCAGGACGCGGCCGAGGTCCTCGCCGACGTGCTGGTCACCTACCCCGAGGTCCGCGTCACGGTGAAGGTGACCGAGCCCGACGTCGCGCTCGCGACCGAGCGCGCCGCCACGTTCGCGGCGGCCCTCGTCGCGGGCGGTGTCCGCGCCGATCGGCTCGTCCCGATTGGTGAGGAGGGCGACCCGGGCGTGCGGCTCGACGTGGTCGTCGTGCCGTTCTGAGGGGCGATCCCTTGGGGTGACGCACGGGTCGGTTACCCGGATCGCACCCATCGGAGGCGCGGTGTTGCGGTTGCTCTCTTCGTTGCTCCTTCTTGCATGCTCCGGATCGGACACGGACGCGGACCCGGCGAAGCTCTGTGACGATCGCGCGCTTTACGCGGACGCCGACGGCGATGGCTACGGGGACGCATCGGCGCCGGTACGCGCGTGTGCAGAAGGCGCGGGCGTGGTGGCGAACAACGACGACTCCGACGACACGGACCCCCTCGTCTGGTTCGAACCCGGTACGTACCCCGGCGACCTCGACGGCGGCTTCTCGAGCTTTTGCACCGGTTACCCGACGCGCGCCATCCTCGGCTCGCTGCACCTGAGCTGGGCCAGCCAGGCGGATGTGGACAGCCTGCGGTGCCTTTCCTCCGTGGGTGGCATCGTCATCGTCGAACACGCCTCGCTGACGAACCTGGACGGGCTCTCCGCCCTATCCAGCATTGGCGGCCATCTGTTCATCGAGGACAACGCCTCGCTGACGAACCTGGATGGGCTCTCCGCCCTATCCAGCATTGGCGGCGAGCTCTTCATCTTCGACAACGCCTCGCTGACGAACCTGGATGGGCTCTCCGCGGTCTCCTCGATTGGCCAAGGCATTTCCATCGGCGACAACGCCTCGCTGACGAACGTGGATGGGCTCTCCGCCGTCTCCTCGATTGGCGGCGGCATCTTCATCTTCGGCAACTCCGCGTTGACGAACCTGCACGGGCTCTCCGCCGTCTCCGCCGTCGACTCGCCACTCCTGATCGGAGACAACGCATCGCTAACGAGCCTGGGGCTCTCCTCTGTCGCGGTCGCCGACGTGATCCAGGTCATTGGTAACGACTCGTTGACGAGCCTGGGTTTCTCCGCCCTGACCTCCGTTGGCGCGCTCCTCGTCGCGGGCAATCCCGCGCTCGCGAACGTGGACGGGCTCTCCGCCGTTTCGTCCGTCGGCGACTACCTCATGATTCATTCCAACGAAACGCTGACGAACGTGGACGGGCTGTCCGCTCTGGCGGCGATTCGCGGCACTCTCCACGTCGAGGCCAACGCTGCGCTGACGGACCTGGATGGGTTCTCCGCCCTCTCGTCAATCGGCGATGGCCTCTACCTCTACGGCAACGCGGGGCTGACGAACGTGGACGGGCTGTCCGCCATCACCTCCCTCGGTGGTGCACTCGACGTGCACTCCCATCCCCAGCTGTGCCAGAGCGACGTCGACGCCCTGGTGATGCGCCTCCAAGCCGATGGCTATTCTGGGACGGTGAACACCTCGGACAACGCTGCGTGCAGGTGAGGTCCGTGGCCCGCGGCCGGTCGGGGCCGGGCACGCCCCCAACGCCCGGTAGCCCGCGCCCTCGGCGAGGCGCGGCGAGCGGGGGCCGTCGACCGTGATCATGGATTCGTCGCCGGACGCCGGGTACTCCCTCCGAGAGCCGAGCCTTCGCGTCCGAGAGAGTCGTGCGCGGCACGGACGAACGCCGCGAATCCGCCACAACCATTCGTTCGTCGATCGTATCGGTGCAACGCCAAAATGTCGTCGACGTCCCGGATCGTCGAGCGCGTCGTGGCGCGGATCGTGGACGTGCGCGTCGTAAGTGGTGGACACAGCGGTCGCGCAGAACATCTCAACAAAACTCTTGCATCCCGGAGTGAAGTCGGGGTAGGTTTTTTCATCCCCGGGGGCTCATCCCCGGGGGCTCATCCCCGGGGGCTCATCCCCGGAGTTCACCATGTCTTGCGGCGAAGCGATCCCGACCGTCTCCACCCACCTCGTGGCGTACTCGACAACGCCGACGGTGGTATGGCTCACCCCTTGGATGTCCGCGGTCGGGCTGGACAAGATCCGCGCGGCCCTTCGCGCGAAGAACGCGGGCGGCAGCCTGGAGTGGCAGCTGTGCTGGCAGACGGCGGCGGTGCGGGTCGACGCGCCGGGGGCGATGGCGCTGCTCGACGTGAAGCAGACGGGCGGCGTGGACCGCGCGACGGGCGAGCTCTCTCTGTCGACCGGCAGCGTGATGTACGCCCGCTTCGGCGTGAACATCAACCTCGCGGCGGGGGTGTCGACGCCGAACGAGGCGGACTTCAGCCTGGATCTCTCCTACGTGAGCTGCGGGCAGGTGGTCGCGACGTACGCGGACACGTTCACCAGCAGCTCGACGGGGGGGCACATCGTTCCGGTGGGCGGGTGGATCCCGGCGATCGCGGTGTCCAAGGTTCGGATGGCGTGGCTGATCAACAGCTCCACGGGCAACGCGGAAGCGCGGCTGGTGTTCCGCAAGGCGAGCACCACGAAGGAGGCGCCGACGAGCTGGGACACCACCATCGACGCGTGGCACGGTGCGGGCGAGAGCAACACGGGCGACCTCGTGCCCACTCTGGGCGCGGACATGTGGTTCCAGCCGGGGCTTCAGGTCCGGAGCAACAACGGCAGCGCGGCCGAGGCGTACGTCGCGGTCACCGTCGCGGTCCGGAAGTAGCCATGAACGCCGCCCCCCGACCGATGCCGCCCGAGGCGCGCAGCGTGGTGCTCTCCGCGCTGGGCGCGATGCAGCAGGAGGCGCGGAGCGCGCTGGCGCAACGCGCGTCGGAGCGTCGTTTTGCCGGGGGCGTCGCGACGGCGACGTCGCCGCGGCGGGAGGAGGCGCGGCGACGGGGGGAGCGGGCGTTTGGTCTCGAGAACGTGTCCCGTCGTGGGGACGTCCAATGGGCGGGAGGCAGCGCACTCGGTTGGTCGAGGGACGCGAAGCGGCGAAGCGCCACGGTCTCGCTGGCGGCAGATGATGCATCGGAGATGTCGGAACAGCTGCAGATGTCGCTGCTGAGCCGAAGGTGCACTTGTGTGGAGAAGTTCGAGGACGCGAGGCTCAACAGCGTCGGCGCGCCATGCCTGTCGGTGAAGGTGCGGTGCAAGCCCGGATTCGCGCGCTTCGGCTGGACGTGTGTGTGCAGGTATACCTGGTACTGTGACGACGAAATAGTGGGCGAAGACGTGGATTCCGTCAGCTACGCTTGGTACCCGGTCTGTGACTCCTACAAGATCGAGGATGTCGCTGCCACCGAGTACCCCGACGTCCGCTGTTACCAGCAGTACCCCCGCGGGACTCCCGAATGGGAAGCCTGTGAGGCGTGGTGTAGCAGCAAAGTCAACCCCAACTATTGCGCCGCGAATTGCATACGTCTGGACGACGCGGGGACCGGTTGCAAGCTCCACGCGGAGTGTGTGCCATGCGATGAGGTCCCATGATGCTCGTGTCCGCGTCCATCCTTTTCTACCTGGCTTGCGCGCACCGCCTGCCCTTCGTCGTGCACCACGTGCCCGCCCCAGACCCGGACGCGGAAGTTGCGTGGGTAGACTACTTGATTCCGTCGAAGGCGACCGAACGCGCCGAGGAGGGGGTGCTGATAGGCGCCGAAGGACGCTGCTTTCGTGGCAAAGGCGGTGACGGCCGTTACTGGTGGTTGCTCGAGGTTCAACGGCGTCCACAACCTGGGGATGAATACTTCTGTCTCCGCGGCGTCACGAGCCCGAAGATCGTCGTGGGCGGGACGAAGATCTCTGGGGCGGTACGCGGCGAGTACGGCTGCGGCTGCACGCTGGAGCCGATCGAGCCGGCGGAGCTGACCGAACACGGCTACGCGTTCATGCGGTACGTCCGGCATTCCTGTACGGAGATCTATCCGGGGCCGAAGCCAACACACGCGCTACACTGTGCGGAGCTCGTGGAGCCGGTCGTCGACTCCGAGGTCGGCCAAGGAGCCGCCCCATGATCGCGCTCCCCCTCCTCGCGTGCGCCACGAGTCGAGAGCCGACGGCCGCGGCGAGCTCCCGATCGGTGCGGCTCCCCGAGGTCGGACGCGGCGTGCTCGTCGACGCCGCCGAGTTTCGGTGTGCCGACGGCTGGCGAGTGGTCGAGGTCACCCGGCGCAGACGTTCCTGTGGCCCGCGTGGCGATTGACGAAGTCCCCCCTCCCGGGCTGTTGACGACCGGACCCGCGCGCGCCGTGGGAACGCCTATGCCGCCGGTTCGAGCCGAGGGACAGTGGTGAGCACCGCCTCGAGCATCGGACGCATCGACCCGAGCCGCCGCGAGCGGATCACGGCGTCCCACACCGGCTCGAGCTTCTTCCACGCGCCGCTGTACGCGAGGTGCTTGATCGACCGGTCGATCGCGCCGTGGGCGGACGCGGCGCGCCCGATGTTGCGCCACGCGTAGAAGTCCCGGTACGCACGCCAGTATCCGGCCTCCAACGTCTTGACGTCCATCCCGTGGGGCGTGAACACCGCCTGGCGCGTGTCGTACCGATCCCAATCGCGGGTGATCAACCTGCCCTCTCGCACGATCTGCTCGAAGAACGCCGTTCCTGGGTACGGCGTCGCGACGTGGAACGTAGCGGTGGTGAGCCCGCGCGTGACCGCCCACTCCACGGTCCGGTCGAACACGTCCGGACCGTCGCCGTCGAGCCCGAACACGAAGCTGCCGTTCACGAGCACGCCGAGATCGTCGAGGCGACGAATCGCGCGGTCGTAGTCGCGTCCGACGTTGTGGAGCTTGTTCGACCCCGCGAGCGCGGCGGGGTCCAGCGTCTCGAATCCGAGGAACAGGCTCCGCAGGCCGGCGGCGGCCGCGCGCTCGATCGTGTCGCCCCGAAGCACCGCGTCGACGGTGCTCGCACCCTGGAACAAGCGGTTCATCCCCATCATCCCCGAGAACAGCCCCTCCGCGAAGCGCCGGTCGCCGAGCAGGTGGTCGTCGAGGAAGTACAGGTGCCGCCCGGGGAGGCGCTCGATCTCGGCGAGGGCCTCGTCCACACGCTGCGTGTAGAACGACCGCCCACCCTCGAAGAAGGCGTCTTTGTAGCAGAAGTTGCAGTGGTGCGGACACCCGCGGGACACGACGATGGAGTTCGGGACGAGGTAGAGGTCGCGACGGATCAGATCGCGGCGGATCGGCGGCAAACCGTGCAGGGTGCGCGTCGTCGACGTGTACCGGGGCGCGGCGCGCCCGGCCCGAAGGTCGCGGAGGAAGCGCGGGAAGCTCTCCTCCGCGGGACCGATGAACACGTGATCGGCGTGCGGAGCGGCCTCGTCCGGCAGCGCGCTGACGTGCAGGCCGCCGAGGACGACGCGGGTGCCTCGGGCGCGGTACGCGTCGGCGAGGGCGTACGCGCGCCGCGCATTGGTGATGTAGACCTCGATCCCGACGAGGTCCGGCGCGTCGTCGATCCGCAGCGGCACGACGTGCTCGTCGACGAGCTCGACTTCGTCGTCCGGTCCGAAGAACGCCGCGATCGTCGCGAGGCCGAGCGGCGGGAACAGGCTGTACTTCACCGGCCGGAAGTGGGGGCTGTCGCACTCGGTCAGCGACGGCAGGATGAGCTTCACGCGCATGGGGGCCTCCACCCCCCGCGTACCGGGCCCGTCGCCGCCCGCCCGCGCAGGGCGCGAGGAGAGATCGTGCAGTACGATAGCGCCCGATGTTGCTCACACCCGGCACCGAGGTCGATCGCTACGTCGTCGAGGCCGAGCTCGGCCGCGGCGGCATGGCGCGCGTGTACCTCGTGCGGCACCGCACGCTCGACGCCCGCCTCGCGCTCAAGGTGCTGACGCTCAGCGGCGAGGAGCTCCGCGAGCGACTGTTGCGGGAGGGGCGCGTTCAATCGAGGTTGAACCACCCGAACATCGTTGCGGTGCGCGACGTGCTCGACCTCGCCGGGGGCCCTGGCCTGCTCATGGACTACGTCGACGGGCCCAACCTCGATCGTTGGCTCGCGGAGGATGCTTCCGGCGAAGACGAGCGCGAACGTGTGTTCCTGGAGATCCTCGACGGCGTCGGCCACGCCCACGCCCACGGCGTCGTCCACCGCGACCTCAAGCCCGCGAACGTGCTCATGGAGCGCCGCCACGGGGTCTGGCACCCGCGGGTGACCGACTTCGGGCTCGCCAAGGTCGTCGGCGGCGAGGACGATCCCGAGGGTGTGCAATCGCGCACCGGTCGCCCGATGGGCACCCCCGCCTACATGGCCCCGGAGCAGGTGCGGAGCGCGAAGCACGTCGACCATCGCGCCGACGTGTTCGCGCTGGGGTGCATCCTCTACGAGATGGCGACCGGGCACCGGGCGTTCGTGGGGGATTCGAGCTTGGAGGTGTTCAACCGAGTGACGCAGGGGCGGTTCGTCGCGCCTCGTGACCGGGTCGGCGGCCTGCCGCCCCGCCTCGAGGCGGCGGTGCTCGGCGCGCTCACCCTCGATCCGGACGCCCGCATCCCGGACTGCGCCACCCTGCGGCGGGTGTTGCTCGGGCAAGAGCCATGGTCGAACCTCGCGGTCCGCGCGGGGGACACGATGATCGACCTCGACGACCCCGCGCCGCGGGCGGAGCCGACCCTCGCGCCGACCAGTCGGCCGCCGGGCGTCGACAGCGCCGTGCCGCGCTCGATCGTCGCGCCCGTCGCGCACGACGCCTCGCAGCCGAGCCTCGCGCCGGTGGCGCCGGCCTCGGTGGCGCCGGCCTCGGTAGCGCCGGCCTCGGTGGCG
>CAMAXZ010000035.1 GCA_945862325.1 Klebsiella pneumoniae | reverse complement strand
TCGCCGCGCCGCCCGCGCCTCCGCCGCCGTTCGTGCCGTCGGCGACCGCGCCGCCCCCCCCGTATGTGCCGGCGCCGCGTCCGCCCGACGAGATCGAGATCGACGTCGGCGGCGGCCGCGCCGGTCGGCCACGCCGTACCCTCAAGTCGGGCCGCGGCGGTGGCGGCGGTGGCGGCTTCTTTTCTCGCCGCATCAACCAGGTCACCGTCGGCGTCGCGGTGTTCACGGTGCTCCTGCTCGGCGCGAAGGCGGTGGTCGACTCGGCGCGAGGCCTGGTCGCCGCGCAGGCCGGGTCGGCGGTCGAGGCTCCAGCGGGCGCTTCGGCGGGCTTCGCCGCGCCGGGCGGATCGTCGTCGACGCCACCTTCGGCCGAGCCCGTGGCCCCGACCGCCACTTCTGCTCCGGCCGCCGTTGCGTCCGCCGCGCCTCGCCGTGACCTCACCCCCGCCGACGCGGAGCAGGTCGCCGGTCTGATGGCAGCGGGCATGAAGGCCTTCGCAGCGCGCGACTACTTCGACGCGGCGGCGCAGTTCTACAAGGTGCTCCAGACGGATCCGGGCAATCCGGACGCGGAGCGCATGGGGTACGTCGCGTGCGAGGCGATCGCGATGGAGTCGATGCGCGCCGCCCTCGACGCTCGCAGCGCGTCGGCGCAGGAGCGCGCGGACGCCAAGGCAGCCGCCCTGGCCCTGGCGGCGGCCGCGCAGAAGGACGGCTCGCAGATCCCCGATGCCCGCGCCGCGATCGAGCGCGCGATGGGGCTGAACGCGGGGGACCCGGAGCTCGTGGCCGCCGCGGACGCGCTGCGCTCCCGGCAAGCGGCCGCGGCCTCCGGGGCCGCCAAGCGCAAGGAGGAGGCCCGCCGGGCAAGCCTCGCGGAGCTCTACGCGCGTGGCAAGAGCGAATTCGATAAGGGAAACTTCGCGAAGGCCGTCGCCCGCTGGCAGGAGGTGCTCGACGCCGACGCGACGCGCGCCGCGCCCGAGTACTACCAAGCCGAGGAGTCGATCCGCACCGCGAAAGACCAGATGAAGGCGGCCAGCAAGAAGTCCTACACTGCGGGTATGTCCGCGTTGAAGGCAAATGATTTGCTGACCGCGCGCAGCCAGCTCAAGGAGACGGTGCGCCTCGACCCGTTCAACGAGACGGCCGCCGCGCGGCTCGGCGAGGCGCGCCAGCGACTCCGCGAACAGGCCTCCGAGATCTACAAAGAAGCCCGGGTGCTCGAGGACATCAACCAGGTCGAGAAGGCGCTCGCGCTCTACCAGAAGGTGATGAGCTACGTGGACGACCCTTCCGACGCCCTCTCGCAAAAGGCACAGGGGCGCATGAACGCCCTCATGCAGTGACGGTGCGCGCGGCGGCGCTGCTCGCCTTGACGGTCGCGCTCGGGTGCGCCCGTGCGCCGCGCGCCATGGACCTCACCCCCGAGCTTCGTCTGTACGCCCCGACGCCCCGCGCCCGCCTCGTCCTCGAGGCCGGTGCCGCCGACCTCGACCCGGCGGTGAGGCGGCACGCGCTCGCTGCGCTCGTCTACGTCGACCCGGCCCCCGCCGGCGGGCCGTGGGGCCCGCGGGGGGCGATGGATCCGGATCCGTACGTGGTGCGCAGCGTGATGCTCGCGCTCGGAGCCAGGTCGGACGCCGAGAGCCGGGCGGTCCTGACGTCGGTCGCCACGGACGTTCGTCGGGAGTGTGGGATACGCGGTCGGGCTGCGCTGATCCTCCGATCGCCGGGTCCGGACGACTGCTTCGCCGGGCTTCTCGCCTCCGCGGCGGCGGGGGCGCCCGGAGCGGGCGAGGCGCTCGCGGGCGTCGTACGCGCGGGCGATCTCCCGCTCGAGCTCGATCTTCTGCGGGCGTTGGGGCGGGCGAACGTGCCGCCGGTCGGCCCGGCCCTCGCGGAGGCGGTGCCCCGGGCGGAAGACACGGTTCGCCTCGCGGGCGCGGCGGCCCTCCTCGACTACGACGTGCGCGCGGCGCGCGCCGTGTTGGAGCCCGCGCTGCGCTCGAACGACCCCGACGAGGCGCTGGAGGCGGTCGAGCTGCTCGACGCGCACCAGAGCGCCCGGGCCGACGACGTGCTGCGCGCTGTCGCCGGGTCCTCGACGGTCGCGGGTCGCGTCGCGGAGATGATCCTCTTCGCGCGTGGAGAAGGCCGCGTCTCGAGGGCGTTCGACGCCCTGGGCGATCCCGATCGCGAGGTGCGCGCCGCGGCGTGCCGTGCCCTCGCGGCGCGGCTGTGCGTGGATCCGGATCGCGCCGGCGGCGAGCGCGCGCGCGTGGCCCTTCGCGAGCGGCTCCGGGCCGCGGACCCCGTGGTGCAGGCGGCGGCGATCGGGTCGATGGACCCCACGCTCGACGCGGACCGCGCAGCGCTCGACGCCCTGCTCGACCACGAAGACCCCGCGACCCGGGTGCGGGCCGCGGCGCGCCTAACCGGCGTCGACAAGGTCCTCGAGGCGGGTGTGCCACCCCGGTAGGGCCGCGGGGGTCAGACGCGCGTCGCGCGGGCGCGGCGCGGAGAGGCCCAGCGCGTCGAGCCGTACGGGCAGGACCCGGCCGCGGCCGACGCGCGCCTGCACCGCCAACGCCACGGCGTACCAGCTCGTTTCCTCGCCGCCGATGTGATGGGAGATCGGCGCGTTCGGGACTCGGAGGAGCGCGTCCGCGAGGTCCGGCGCCCAGGTCGGCTGCACGAGCACGTCGACGATCGCCGACACCGGTTCGTCGGCGCGCAGGCGTGCCACGAGCCGCGAGGCGAAGGTGCGGCCGCCAGGGCCGTACACCCACCCCACGCGTGCGACGCGCCCGCCGGACGCGAGCACGCGATCCTCAGCCTCGATCTTCTGGTTCACGTACGTACCGCCGGCGACGCGTCGCGCCGAAGGCGGGTGCGGCCCCGGGCCATCCAGCACGAAGTTCGACGAGAGGAACACGGTCGGCGCGACGGCCGCCCAGCGCGCGGGCGCGCGTACGTTGACCGCTTCGTGCTCCGCGGTCGTGCGATCGACGTCGGTGAACGCGGCGCAGAACAGCACGACGTCCGGTCGCAGGCGCGCGAGCGTGGGCTCGGGGTCCCGCGTGACGTCGCACTCCGCCCGACCGGGGGCGAACACCGTGACGCCGTGCGCGGCCGCGCGCCCCACGATCGCGCGGCCCACCAGGCCTTCCCCACCGGTCACCAGCACGCGCACACGCCGGCGTAACCGCCGACACCTCGGACCAGATAGTCCGACGGCATGGAATCCGTCCTGCCTTCCTGGGCTGTCGAGCTGCGCGATCGCTACCTCTCCGGCGAGGCGAGCGTTTTCCTCGTGCACGGCAACGTGCGCGACCTCGTGGCGGTCGCCGACGGCGACGCCACGCGCTGGGACACGATGCGGGTGTTCCTCGAGCGCTTCTTCCGCCGCACGAAGGACCTCGTCGTCCACTTCAACGTGTCCGAGGGCATCGAGTTCCCGTCGAAGGCCGCGGAGGAACAATTCAAGCGGGCCGTCAACAACCGCCGCCTGATGCGCCGCCGCGAGCCGATGGACGCGCTGCCGCGGTCGACGCCGGCCGCCCTCGCCGCCATCGAGGACGTGCTCACCGACCCCTCGTTGCGCGCGGCCGTGCTCCTCGACTACCTCGAGACGATCAGCCCGAACGCCGACCTCGCGTTCATGGGCGAGGCCGACAAGTCGACCCTCGTGACCCTGCTCCGGCTCCCGTCGGACCCGGCGCTGCTCGGCAGCGACAACATCCTCGTGTTGATGGCCGAGAACCTCGGAGAGGTCCATCGCCGCATCGTGTCCTCGCCGCACGTCGCGCTCGTTCACGTGCCGCTCCCGGACGCCGATGCCCGCGGGGCGTTCATCGCGGCGCAGGCGCGCGACGGCATCGTCAGCCACGTCGACGACGCGCAGCTCGTGAAGATCACCGCCGGCCTCTCGTTGTCGCAGATTCGCGGCCTGTTCCGTCAGGCCCGCCAGTCCGGGGCGCCGATCACCTTCCGCCTCGTGAATCAGCGCAAGAAGTCGATCATCGAGCAGGAGTGCGCGGGTCTCGTGGAGTTCGTCGACCCCCACCACGGCTTTGCCGAGGTCGGCGGCATGGACGGCGTGAAGGCCGAGCTGATGCGCATCGCCGACGCGATCAAGGCGGGGCATCGCGCGCGTGTGCCGATGGGCCTCATCTTCGTGGGGCCGATGGGCACCGGGAAGACCTTCGTGGCCGAGGCCTTCGCCCGCGAGAGCGGGCTCACCTGCTTGAAGTTCAAGAACTTCCGCGAGAAGTGGGTCGGGTCCACCGAGGCGAACCTCGAGCGCATCCTCCAGGTGGTCGAGGCCCTCGGCTACGTGCTGCTGATCATCGACGAGGCCGATCGCTCGATCGGCGGGACGCAGAGCGACAACGACGGCGGGACTTCGAGCCGGGTGATCGCGCGGCTGAAGGAGTTCATGTCCGACACGCGCCATCGCGGCCGCGTCGTCATCCTCATGATGACGAACCGACCCGACAAGCTCGACGCGGACTTGAAGCGCCCCGGGCGGTTCGACGTCAAGGTGCCGTTCTTCTTCCCGGAGACCGACGCCGAGCGGCGGCAGATCGTCGACGTGCTCGTGCGCCGCGCCGGGCTCACGCTCGAAGAGGACGCCGACCTCCAGCTCGTCGCCTCGGAGACGGCGGGCCGGAGCGCCGCCGAGATCGAGGCCGTGGTGATCGCGGCGGGGAATTTCGCGGCCTGGGAGGACCGGGCGCGCGTGTCGCAGGCGGATCTGCGCCGCGCGGTGCAGGACGTCGTGCCCACCCGGGACACCCGGATGGTCGAGTACATGGAGCTCCTCGCCGTCTTCGAGGCCAGCGCGCGCCGTATGTTGCCCGCGCGCCTTGACGGACTGGCGACCGCGGAGGTACAAGCGCGGCTGGATCGCTTGCGCGCCATGTTGGGCGCTCGCGTGGCTTGACGCCGCGCGCGCCCTGCATTAAGCGCCGCTGGCTTTAGGGAAGGGTCGAAGATGTACGCCGTCGTGGTGTCGGGTGGCAAGCAGTACCGTGTCTCCGAGGGCTCTGAGCTCGTGGTGGACCGGGTGAACGCGGATGTCGGGGCGGAGCTCGTCCTCGACAACGTCCTCATGCTCGGCGGCGGCGAGTCCATCGTCATCGGCGCGCCTCGGGTCGCGGGGGCCTCGGTGGTCACCACGGTCAAGGAGCACGCCAAGGGCGAGAAGACGGAGTCCATGCGCTACATCCACCGGCAGCGTCGCCGCAAGACCAAGAACGGTCGCGCGTCGCTGACGGTCCTCCAGATCAACCGCATCGTCACCTGAGCCGGAGAGGGCACAGACGCCATGGCACACAAGAAAGGGCAAGGCAGCTCCCGAAACGGGCGCGACTCGAATCCGCAGTACCGCGGCGTGAAGCGCGGCGACGGGCAGTTCGTCCTCGCCGGCAACATCCTCTGCCGTCAGCTCGGCACGGTGTTCCACCCCGGCAAGAACGTGGGTGTCGGTCGCGACTGGACGTTGTTCTCCCTCGTGGAAGGCAACGTGAAGTTCGAGCGTCGCCTCAACCGCAAGTACATCTCGGTGTACCCGACCCAGGTCGTCGAGGCGCCCGCCGCGGAAGCGCAAGCCGACTCGGTCTGACCGGGCGGCGCGGCCGCTGAGCCGACGGAGGGAACGTGCGCTTCGTCGACGAGGTCGAGATCGTGGTCTCGAGCGGGAGGGGAGGCAAAGGCAGCTCCTCCATGCGCCGCGAGAAGTACGTGCCGCTTGGCGGCCCGGACGGCGGTGACGGCGGGCGCGGCGGAAACGTCACGTTCCGCGCCAGCGGCAGCATCGGCACGCTGATGGATCTCCGTACCCGTACGCACTGGCGTGCGGGCGACGGCGAGTCCGGCGGCTTCCGCCTGATGACGGGCGCTCAGGGCGAGGATCTGACGATCGTCGTGCCGGTGGGCACGATCGTGCGCGACTCGGAGACGGGCAACACCTTGTTCGAGCTCACGGTCGAGGGCGAAGAGCGCGTCGCCGCGGCCGGCGGAAAGGGCGGGCTCGGCAACACGCACTTCAAGACGAGCACCAATCGGGCGCCCCGCACCACGACACCGGGCGAGCCGGGCGTCACCCTCAAGGTTCGCCTCGAGCTGCGTCTCATGGCGGACGTGGGGCTGCTCGGGTACCCGAACGCCGGGAAGAGCACGTTCATCTCGGTGGTCAGCGCCGCCCGGCCCAAGGTCGCCGACTACCCGTTCACCACCCTCGTGCCCAACCTCGGCGTGGTGAACATGGGCATCGAAGGGGCGTTCGTCATCGCGGACATCCCGGGGCTCATCGAGGGCGCGGCGGAGGGGAAGGGGCTCGGGCATCAGTTCCTGCGCCACGTGCAGCGGAACCGCCTCCTGTTGCACCTCGTGTCGCTCTCTCCGGACGAAGAAGAGCCCCCCGGCGAGCGCTACCGGAAGCTGCGGGCCGAGCTGGCCCGCTACGACGCCGAGCTCCTGGATCGGCCGGAGATCGTCGCCTTGACCAAGGCGGACGTGTCGGACGACGAAGCGGTCGCGGAGGCGCGGGCGGCGGTCCAGGCCGAGGGCGTGGAGCGCGTCTACCTGATCTCGTCGGTGGCCGGGACGGGCGTGGAGGCGCTGGTGCGCCACGTCTGGTCCGCCATCCGGCCCCCGGAGGAGCCGGGTTGATGACCGCGCTCGTCGTCGGGGTGCTCGGGTGCCGAAGCGCCGAGACGACGCCGGGGGCCTCCGTGCTTGCAAAGGGCGCAGAGACGACCATCTTCGCCAGTCAGACGAGCCTCGGGGCCCACGTGATGCGCGCCACCGTCACCCGGACCCCGACGTCCGGCGGCGGTGCCACGTCCACCGAGACCCTCGAGCTCCACTGGAAGGACGCCGATCACTGGTCGCTCGTGCGTACGCGCGACGACCGGGCGGTGGAGGACCTTCGGGTGTTCGGCGGGCGCGCATGGTCCTCGCACGACGGCGATTGGCGCGACGAAGGGGACGCCGAGCCGTTCCGCGTCATGCTCAGCCGCACGTGGGACCCGTGGGCCTTGGCGTTCGAGCCGGTCGAAGAGCGGCTGGTCGCGACCGAGGTCGGCGCGGAGGTGTACGCGGGCCGCCCCGCGCGCAAGCACGAGGTCTCGTACGGTCCGCCGCCCCCGCCGCGTCGGAAGCGCCAGAAGCCGCGGCCGGGCCCGTGGGACCCCGCCTCCGCGAGCGGGACGGTCTGGATCGACGAGGGGACCGCGGTGCGCCTCGGCGCCGACGTCACGGTGTCCGCCACCATCAACGGTGCGCCCACCGACGTGGCGCTCCGCTTTGCGCTCGACCACGTCAACGGCGACGTGGCGGTGGAGCCGCCAACCGGCGTCGACAGGAGGTGACTTGGCCTGCGCGGTGGGACGGAGTACAAAGGGCGTCGTCTCGGAGGCTCGTTGCCCTCGGTAGCGTTCTTTTCCCTCACGCTGTCCCTCGCGGGGCCCGCGGCGGCGTGCCCATATTCGCCGTCGTCGAGCGGCGCGGCGGGCGACACGGTCGCGGTCGACGCGACGGCCGCCACGCACTGCGCCCGGAGCGCGGCGCTCATCGGCGGCAATTGTTCGTATTCAACCGGGATGATGGCGCGGCGCGTGATGGAGGAGGGCGCGGAGTGGTCGTCCACCGGCGCGCTCGCGGGCGCGGCCGACGCCGAAGCGAACCCCGTCGCGGTGCCCTTCGTGGCGGCGGACGGCGCCCTCGTCATCGCCAACGAGCTGCTCGAGCTGCTCGTCACGTCCGGGCGTCCGCTGGCGCGCGCTTCCTACGCCGGTCGCGCGCTCGACGTCGACGGGGTCCGTTACGTCGTCCTCACGTCCTACCAACTCTCCAACCGCTAGGAGTGCACATCGAGACCCGTGAACTTGCGCGCGCGATCGCGCGCGCCGCGTATGCCCGCAAAGCCGAAGATCTCGTGTACCTGGACCTCACCGGTCGCGCCTCGTACTGCGACGGCTTCCTGATTTGCAGCGGCACGAACCGCCGCCAGGTGAACGCGATCGCCGAGGGCATCGCCTCCGACCTTCGGGAGATCGGGCAACGACCGATCGGCGTCGAGGGCATGGAGGCCGCGCGTTGGGTGCTCCTCGACTTCGGGGACATCCTGGTGCACGTGTTCGACGGACCCATGCGCGGGTTCTACGACCTCGAAGCGCTCTGGGTCGACGCGCGGCGCGTCACCTTCGACGACGAGCAGCCGAAGGCCTCGGCCGGCGCGGCGGCGTCCGCGCGGGTGTGAAGCTCGTCGTCAGCCGGGTGCGGTCGGCGAAGGCGCCCTGGGCGGACGAGGCGTGCGCCGAGTGGGCCCGCCGCATCGCGCGATATCTCCCGTTCGACGAAAAGGAGATTCGCGCGGGCAGCGGCGAGGACGATGCGCGGGCGCTGCTCGAGGGCCTGCCGGCGCGAGGCCTCCTCGTCGTGCTCGACGAGCGCGGCGACCGGCTCACCAGCGAGGGCTTCGCCGCCCTCATCGATCTCGCGGCGCGCGAAGCGGCGTCGCACCTCGTTTTTGCCGTCGGTGGCGCGCACGGGCACACGCCCGCGGTGCGCGAACGTGCCTGGCGCGTCGTGCGCATGAGCGACCTCGTGCTGGCGCACGCCGTCGCGCGGGTCGTGTTGATGGAGCAGCTCTATCGGGCGTGTACGATTCGGGCGGGCGAGCCGTACCACCACGCGGGGTGAGCCCCCTTGCGGTGGTGGCCGTTGACGCCCGGCGGGCGGGGACTACCGTTCGTGCCATGTACGAGCTGCTCCACGCGCTCGGCGCGCACGCGTGCGTGTCGTGCGACGACGCGCCGGCGGAGGGGTTCCTGGGCGGCCGGCTGTGCGCCGGATGCGCCGCGGAGCTGGCCGCACCGGTGCGCGACATCCCGACGCCGGTGTGCCTTCGCACGGCCCGCGCGCTCGGCCGCTACGCGGGCCCCTTGGGGGCACTCGTGCGCCACGCGAAGTACCGGGGCGACCTCGGCGTCGCCTCGGGCCTCGCCGGCGCGCTCACCCGTGACGCCCCACCGGACGGTGTGACCGCCGTCGTCCCCGTCCCCACGACCTTCTGGCGGCGGACGTGGCGCGGCGGCCACTTCGCGGAGTCCCTCGCCCAGGCGGTCGCGGCCTCCTGGGGCCTCCCGGTGCTCCACGCCCTCCGCCGTGTGGACGGCGCGCCGCAGGCCTCGCTGGGGCGCCGCGCGCGCCGTACCAACGCCCGTGGCGCGTTCGCCGCGTCGCGAGCGGTCGATGGCGACCTCCTGCTCGTCGACGACGTGGTCACCACGGGCGCGACCGCCTCCGCGTGTGCGCAGGCGCTCCTCCTCGCCGGTGCGCGGTCCGTTCGCCTGGTCGCAGTGGCGTCCACGGACGCGACGATCGTCCGAGATTCCTGACAACGTCCGACGAGTCGCCGGGCGACCCCGCGCTTACGGTTCTGACGTCGGTGTTCGTCGCCCTGCACCCCCGATACCGAAGTGTGGCATGTGCCTTGCATAGGTCTCGAAGCGTACGGGCCGACAGGCGCGGACAGGAGGCCGAAATGAACGGTGGATCCAAGCACACGCTCGGTGAGATCATCAGCATCGTCTACGACGAGTTTCTCGCTCGCTACGGGGACGAAGAGCTCGCCAGCATCGCGACCGCCGCGGTGATCAACGACATCCTGAGCTCCCCCGCGACCCAGCGTCGCGAGGAAGAGGCGGCGTAGCGCTTCGCACGGGGCACACGCCCCGGACGCGCACGCTTCGGGTTAGCTCCGCGGCATGGAATCGCCGAGCCGCGGCGTGGCCGATCCGCTGCGGCGGGCGTGGGGTCCCGTCACCATCCGCGTGGTGTGGGAGCTCCTCCGAGCCGGGGTGAACCCGAAGGGGACGACCTTGCGCGTGGCGCGCGAGCACGCGCTGCTCCGGGTCGGCGCGGGGCTTCCGCTGGAGGAGTGCGAGTCGCGGGCGGCCGCGTCCGTGGCGGAGCTGCTCGCGCGCGCGGAGGGCGTGTACCCCGAGCGCGTGGACGACCCGGACTGGGCGATCGCCCTGCGGCCGGAGTGGCGTCAAGCCGTGCTCGACGCGGGCGAGCCCGTGCACGACGCCGTGTTCCGCTTGCACTTCGCGGACGGCGAGGATCTGGACGAGCTCGAGGCCCGTACCCGGCTCGATCGCGTGGTGCTCAAGGGGGCCCGCGAGGCCGTGCGCGCGATCGCGCGCGATGTTCTGCGCGACGGAGGCGTCGACGTCGATGGCTGGGAGGGGTCGCGCTTCGACCGGCTGCTCGGGCGGCTCGCCAACACCGCCGGCGAGACGTGCCCTGGGCCCGGCGGCCTCGCCACGGAAATGGGCAAGGCCCACGCCGACCGCTGTCCGCGGTGCGCCCGGGCTCTGCGCCTGTTCCGCGAGGGCGTGCTCACTCCGAACGACCTCTTTCCGCCCGAAGACGGGCCGTGCGTCGCGCCGAGCACCTGGGACGCCGCGGCGATCGTGGTCCACCCCGACGGGCGGCGTCACCTCAACGCACTCCACCGCGCCCTCGCGGCGGCCGGCCCGGCCGGCGCGGTGAGCCGCCTCGCCGACGACACGCTCCTCGTCGACGTCACGGCGCTCGATCCCGCGCCCGTGCTGGTCGGCGCCGCGGAGCGCGCCGCGCCCCGCCGCGAGCACCTGCGGGCGCTCCGACGGCGGGTTTCCGGCCGCTGGACCCGCGTCGCGCCGGTGGGAGCCGGCGTCGACGAGCTCCTCGCCGGCGTGCGCGGCGTCCCCTGGGGCGACGCGGCAGGGTTGGTCGAGCTGCCTGAGCCGCTGCCGCCGCCTCCGTCGGCGGCCCGCGTCTGGGCCGCCGCGTTCCTCGTGGCGATGCTCGCCGTCGCGGCGGCGGTGTGGGCCCTCGCCGACGCGCCACGGTCGGGGCTCCCCCTCGAGGTGCGCGCGGACGCCGCGGGCGTCTCGTTCGACACCGACGACGAAGCCCTCGTCTGGGTGGTCGCCGTCGGCGAAGGCGGTCACGTCGTCGTGTTCGACAGCGAGAACCTCGGGGACAAGGCCCGCCTCGCGACGGGAGACGGCCGGTTCCGCCTCGACTCGGGCGCGCGGTCCCATGTCGTCGTCGCGTCGATGTCCGCATTGCCCGATCTGGGCTCCGTCGTCGCCGCGGGCGCCGCGACGGAGTCGGCCGCGGGCCTCGCCGAGCGCCTTTCGACGCGGTATCCCGACGCGAGCGTCGCGGTGGCCGGCGGGACGCGATAGCGCCGCACGATGGCCCAGTTCACCCCCCTCGACGTCATCAACAAGCAGTTCGGCCCCGCCCGCGGCCGCGGCGGCTACGAGCCCGACGAGGTGCACGCCTTCCTGGACGAGGTCCGCGAGGCGTGGGAGTCCGCTCTCCGTGACGGCGCGCGCCTCCGCGACGAGCTCGCTGCCCGCGAGGACACGATCGCCGAGCTGCGCGCCGAACAGGGGGAGATCAAGGAGACGATGGTGCTCGCGCGCCGGCTCGCGCTGGACCTCGAGAACACGGCGCGGCGCGAGGTCGACGTCACGCTCGGCGAGGCGCGCCTCGAGGCCCAGTCGGTGCTCGCGGCGGCGCACGACGAACGCCGGGCGCTGCACGAAGAGGTGCTTCGCCTTCGCTCCGCGCGCAGCCATCTCGTCGCCCAGATGCGCGCGTTGATCGAGTCCCATGGACGGATGCTCGATGAGCTGGACGCGCAAGAATAAGCCCAGCCGCGCGCTTCGGGCGCGGCTGCCGGAGGCGCGTCCAACCTTGCCCGAGGTGGGCCGCGTCGACCTCCACATGCACACCAACCGCTCCGACGGACGGCATCCGCCGGAGGAGGTCCTGGCGCGATGCGCCGCGGCGCGCCTCGACGTCGTCGCGATCACCGATCACGACCTTCCTGGACCATTTTCGGCCGGCGTACACGAGGTCGGCGGGCGCTCCGTCCGCGTCATCGCCGGCACCGAGCTTTCGGGAACCCACGGCGGCCGCGAGCTCCACCTGCTCGTGTACTTCCCGGGGGAGATGCCCGAGTCCTTCGCCGAGTTCCTCCGAAGCCGCGCGCGAGAGCGTGCCGAGCGCTACGACCGGGGGCTCGACGCCCTCGGGCTCGACGCGGCCCGCGCCGACACCGGGGCCCGCGCGGGGGACCGCGCGCTCACGCGCCACCACATCTATCGAGCGCTCCGCGACGCCGGCCGCGCCCCCGAGCCGCACGCGGCCTGGTCGCTGATCCACGCGCGGGTCCCGCTGCTGTCGTTGACCTTCGTCGAGGCCATCCGTGTGGCGCGCGCCGCGGGCGGGCTCACGGTGTGGGCGCACCCTCAGCTCGCGGACGCGACGGCGTGGATCGACGTGTTCGTGGCGGCGGGCCTGCATGGGGTCGAGCTGCTCCGCCCAACGGTCGATCGCCGGGTGCGCAACGGCCTGAAGACGCTCGCGGACAAGCACCGCCTCGTCGCTTCGGGCGGGTCCGACTGGCACGGCTGGTCCGAAGGTGAGCTCGGCGCCTTCGCGTTCCAAGGGGAACGCGCGGCGCAATTCCTGGCTCGCCTGGACGCGTGACCGCCCCGCGCGAGCTGCTCGTCGTCGGCGGCGGACGCGTGGGCGCGGCGGTCGCCCGGCGGGCCCTCGCCGACGGGGCAAGTGTTTGCGTCGCGTCGCGGAGCGCCCGGGCCCACCTGTGCCTGTGGCGCCACGCCGACCTCGCGGTCGCCCCTCCGCCCGTGGCCGAGGGCCTGCGCGTGGTCGTCGTCGTGGCGCCCGGCCCACGGGACGACCCTCGACGGCTCTACGGGCAGCTCGTCCCGCGGTTCGTCGCGCACGCGCTCCGTGCGGGCGCCGTCGTCACCTGGGTGGGCCCCGCCGGGTCCGGGCGCCCGGCGGTCGACGCGTTCGCCGACGGCGCGCGTGCCGCTCCAGGCGCGACGATCGTGCGCGTCGCGCCGATCTTCGGCCCCGACGACCCCTGCGTGGGCGCGGTCGTCCGCCGCCTCCGCGAGACCGGCGTCGCCCGCGTGGCCTCGGTGGCGCCGTGCCGTCCGATCTTCGTCGACGACGCCGTACGCGCCATCCTGGCGTTGTCCGGGGGCGATCACACCCTCCTCGGGCCCGAGCCCGTCACCCTCGACGACGTCGCGGCGGCGGCCGTCCGGCGCTTCGGAGGCGCCTCCGCTCGGGCGTGGTTCGGTCCGGCAGGGGTGGCGGCCGCCGTCGCGTCCCAACCACCCGCCGACATGGACACGTGGGGCTCGGCGCCCGGCGGGCCGCGCACCACCGTGGCGGAGTGGATCTCGCGGTTGCCGGGCTTGCGGCACTCGCGATAATGAACGACGGTTCACTGGAGTGCACATGGCCGAGACCCGCGAGTTCTTCGAGATCTACATGCCCAACAAGCTCGCCAAGAAGCCGGACCTCGCGTCCAGCGTCAACGCGGTCTTCCAGTTCGACGTCGCGGGTGCGGGCACCTGGACCATCGACCTGAAGACGCCGGGTGGCGTCGTGCGTGAGGGCGCGGCGGAGAACGCCGGCTGCATCATCACCGTGGCGAAGGCCGACTGGGAGAAGGTGCTGGACAATCCTGCCTTCGCGATGCAGGCCTTCATGACCGGCAAGCTCAAGGCGAGCAACGTCGGCCTTGCGATGCAGCTCCAGAAGATCCTGGGCTGAACGCACAGGGCGTCCCACCCTCGCGCGTCAGCGCGAGGGGCCTCAGGCTTCGGCGGCAGCCCCGCCGAAGCGCTGCTCGGCGGTCTCGAGGACGTTGCGATGCGCGCGATCTTCTTCCGCCATCTTCTGGAAGAGCTCGGCGAGGGCGTGGCCCTTGAAGAACTGGGCGCGCAGGTGCACTTCGGCGCTGCTGTCTTCGATCTGCCGCGCGAGGCGCAGCGCCTCGAGCACCGTGGGCGCCGCGCGCTCGAAGCGGACACGGTTTTCGCGCACGAGGGCGAGGAGCTCCGTCATCTCCACCGGCCCCACGACGAGCTGCGAGGCGTCCGGCGCCGTCTGGAAGGCCGCGGCGTGGATGCGGATCGTCGCGCCGTGGTAGCGCTCCGCCTCCGCGTACAGCTTCCAGAAGTAGTGCAGCTCCGCGTTGTCGGCGAACGCCGCAGCAAACACCTCGTACAACGCCGCGCACTCGAGCTCGATCGCGACTGCAAGCTCGATGATGTCGTCCGCCATGGGTCCCTCCGCGCGCGTTTGGGAACGTAGCGTCAGCGCCCCCGGCGCACCAGCCACGTCGCGATCGCTCCGGCGACCATCGCCCCCGGTACGAAGAACAAGCTGGTGGCGAGGATCACGAACAGGCCCCACAGCTCCAAGGTCAGCTTCGCCGCGCCGGCCTCGTTGGAGCGGATGCTGATCTGGTCGGTCTCTCCGACCATCCAGGCCACCGTGTTGAGGAACAGGTCCTGGTTGCTGCCCGTGAGCACGAACTGGTTGGACGCGAAGTCGGCGTCGCCGAAGACAACGACCTTTCCACCGGCCTTTCGGGGCAGTTCGGCCGTCTCCGCCGGGGCCGTCGTCACCGCTACGGGGGCCTCGGACCCGGCGGCGGGGGTGGGCTCGCCGGACACGCGCAGGTTCGCCGGATCGGTGACCTCGACCACCACCGCCACCGGAACCTTCCCGACCCGGTCGGCGCCGTTGGGCTCGGCCGGCGGCGGGGGCTCTTCCGGAGTCGGGCCGGTGAGGGTCGTCTCGGCCCAGCTCTGGTCGGAGGTGCGCGCGAGCTCCATCACGTTGAGGCCGGGCACGTCATCGCCCTTCGCCACGCTCCGGGCCAGGGACAACAGGGCGACGCCGCGCACCTTCTCGGCGATGGGATGCGCGTCGAAGCTGTCCGAGTCGAGCAGCAGCATCGTGGGGCCTCCCCCCTGCACCTGCCGCATCGGGTCGCCCTCGATCACGACGTCATCGCCGATCACGACGCCGTACCGCGCGAAGTCGTCCGCCAACGCCGCCGTCTTCAGCGGCTCGATCATCGCGACCAGCGCGCCACCGGCCGCGACGTAGGCGGCCATGCGGTCGCGCTCGAGGGCGATCAGCTCGGCCTGCGGGTCGGCCAGCACGAGCACCCCGCACGCCTCGGGGGTCGGCGCCTCTTCGAGGAGATTGATCCGACGCCAGGTATAGTTCTGGCCTTGGAGGCGGGTGATGAGCGTGCCCAGGCCGCCTGCGGTCTGGTCGTCCATGTCCTCGCGCTCGCCGTGGCCGTAGATGCCGCACACCACGTGCTCGACGTCGGAGGTGACCTTCACGAGCGCGTTGGTGAACGCCTCTTCGTCGAAGCCGCTCTCGATCCGCTGCTCGTCGTCGCCGCTCTTGAGGATGACGGTGCCGTACTCGCTCACCTTGAGCTGCTGCGCGAGCTGCGCCTCGTTGTACGGGTCGTGGAACTCGGCCTCGATCAGCGAGTTCTCACGCTGGTAGTTTCGCATGAGCTCGCGGAAGTTCTCCGCTTGCGGGTCGATCGACGGGAAGAACGCGAGCACCTGCACCTTGCGGTCGAGGGCCTTCGCGATGTCGATGCTCTGTTGGGCGAGCGTGTACCGCTTCGACGCCGTGACGTCCCATCGACGATCGTAGCGGTTGGCCACGATGTTCCCGACGACGACGACCGCGAGCGCGAGCGCCATCGCGACGCCCGAGAGCGAGCTGCGCGCGATCGTCTGGTCGCGGCCGAGCTCCTGGAGGTTGCCCCAGTCGAGGAAGAGGAAGAGCGCGACGCCGAGGGCGCCCGCCGCGCCGATGCCGTGCACCCACGTGGGGAGGTCCGCCTGCCCGAAGAAGGCGAACCCGATCCCGTAGAGCGCGAGGAGCAGGACTCCGAAGAGGCCGAGGATCCAGCCGAGGATTCGCGTGACCATCAGCGCCACCTCAAGGCTTCGACCCGCTGCGCGGTGGCGAACAGGCAGAGCCCGATGAACGTCACGAAGTAGACGATGTCCTTCACGTGCAGCAGGCCCTTGCCGAGCCGCTCGACGTGCGGGACCATCGCGAAGGCCTCGATCAACGTCTTGATCGTGCCCTCGTCCGCCACGCTGGACGACCAGCCGACGATCCAGAGGAACAGGTTGATGCCGAACCCGAGCACCAGCGCCACGAGCTGGTTGTCGGTGAGGGACGACGCGAAGAGCCCGGTCGCCATGAACGTGGCGAGGAGCAGGAAGAAGGAAGCGTACTGCGCGTACACCACGTTGGTGTCGGGCTCCCCCAGCCAGAAGAGGAAGGCGGGGAAGTGAAGCGTGGTGACCACCAGCGCGGCCGCGAAGGCCAACGCGCCCAGGTACTTGCCGGTAGTGATCTGCCAGGACGTGATCGGCGAGGTGAGCAGCAGGTCGATCGCTCGGCTGCGCCGGTCGTCCGCGATCAGGCGCATCGTGAGCGCGGGGACCATGAAGAGCGCGATGACCGACATGTTGCTGAACAGCGGCGCCACGATCTGGTCGTTGACGTTGATCGAGTCCGCCTGGCCGGGGTTGAACATCGCCTGCGCCGTGTATTCGACGTACGACCACATGATCAGGACGAAGAAGAACCCGTTGAGCAAGCTGAACGCCGTCAGGCAGATCCACCCGATGGGCGAGGCGAGGTAGGCGTCGAACTCGCGACGCGCGATGGCGAACACGGCGTTCATGAACCGCTCCCGGTGGTGGCGCGGAGGTAGATGTCCTCGAGGCGCTCGGCGCCGTCGAGCTCCAGCAGCCCGAAGTCCACCGCGGCGCGCGCCACGGCCTCGCGGCGGTCTTCGTCGCAGCGAACGACGTAGCGGGGGCCGGCGGCCTCGACTTCGGTGACACCGGGCACGGCGTGCAGGGCCGCGACGCAGGCCTCGCCGGGCCGCGCGACGGCCACGCGGATGACCCGGCCGGCGTGCCGGAGCCCCGAGAGGTCCGGCTGCGCGACGAGCCGCCCGCGGTTGATGATGATGACGCGCGAGCAGATCGCCTCGATCTCGCCGAGGACGTGCGTGGAGAGGATGATCGTGCGATCGCCCGCCGCGAGCTCGGAGATCAGGTTGCGGATCTCGACGCGCTGCGCCGGATCGAGCCCGGAGGTCGGCTCGTCGAGGACGAGCACCTTGGGGTCGTGCACCAGCGCCTGCGCGAGCCCGACGCGCTGCCGGTAGCCCTTCGACAGGTTCTCGATGATGCGGTGGCCGACGGCGTCGAGTCCGACGCGGCCGAGGGCGACGCGCGTCGCGGCCGGGACGTCGGCGACGCCCTTGATCGTGGCCGCGAAGGCCACGTAGTCCGCCACGGTCATGTTGCCGTAGACCGGCGGCGCCTCGGGCGCGTAGCCGAGCATGGCCTGCACCTTGGCCGGGGCCTCCGCCACGTCGTGGCCTCCCACGCGCGCGGTACCGGACGACGCCCCGAGGCTGCCCGACACGATGCGCATCGTGGTGCTCTTCCCGGCGCCGTTCGGACCGAGGAAGCCCACGACTTCGCCGGGCGCGACGGCGAAGCTCACGCCCTCGATGGCGACGGTGGACCCGTACCGCTTGGTGAGGTTTTCGACCTCGATGATGTTCATCCTACCAGGGACCTCGGAAGGCGGCTTCGGGGCTAACTGGATGGCCCGACTCGGGGCAACCGCCCGAGGTCACGATGCGTAACGACGGCCTGGGGGCGACCGCCGCCTCCGCCTTGCCGCCGGGGGCACGCCCGATCTAAACTGCGCGCTCGTTGGAGAAGCCCGGAATGCGCGGCTGGTACCTCACCCCTCTCGCCTTCCTCGTTGCCGGCTGCGGAACCGAGTGGACGGCCACGTACGATGCCGACGGGGACGGCTGGACCGTCGCGCAGGGCGACTGCGACGACAACCCGGAGACCGGCGCGGCCATCCATCCCGGCGCCGAGGACACCGGCTACGACGGCGTCGACGCCGACTGCGCGGGCGACAACGACAACGACCTCGACAAGGACGGCCACGACGCGGTCGAGGCCGGCGGCGACGACTGCTGGGACGATCCGGACGCGATCCCCGCCGACTTCGTCGCTCTCAACGGGCTCCCGCAGGTCGCGGCGGCGGACGTGTACCCCGGCGCGGCCGACGTCGTGTACGACGGCATCGACGCCGACTGCGCGGCCGACACCGACTTCGACAACGACGGCGACGGCTTCGACACCGCGACGTGGGCCCAGCGCGACGCGTCGGTCGGCGACGACTGCTTCGACGACGTGTCCGACGACTTCACGGTGGCCGACACCTGCTCCGGCGCGGGCGAGCTGCCCGACCCGGCCGAGGTGTTCCCGGGCGCGCAGGACGAATGGTACGACGGCGTCGACCAGAACTGCGACGCGGCCGACGACTTCGACTCCGACGGCGACACGTACGCGTGGTGCGAGGAGTGTGACGACACCGACGGCGCGGTGTACCCGAACCCCGACGTCGAAGAGATCTGGTACAACGGCGAAGACGAGAACTGTGACGGCAACGACGCCGACCAGGATGGCGACGGCTACGCCGTGGCCGACTATCCGTACTCGCTCGATCGCAACGGCGACGACGTCGCAGACTTCATCTCCGGCGACTGCTGGGACGACCCGACCGCCATCGCGACCGACTTCGACGCGATCAACGGCTTCGCCCAGCCGGAGGCGTGGGAGGTCCACCCCGACGCCATCGAGACCTACTACGACGGCGTGGACGCCGACTGCGACACCGCCACCGACGACTTCGACGCCGACGCCGACGCACAGCGGACCGACCTCTGGGCCGACCGCGACGGCGCGTTCGGCGCGGACTGCGACGACGACGACGGCTCGGTCTACTACGGTGCGACCGAGACCTGGTACGACGGCATCGACGGCGACTGCGACGATCAGTCCGACTACGACCAGGACTACGACGGCGACGACGCGGAGGCCTACGGCGGCGGGGACTGCAACGACAGCCGGCCGACCCAGAACTCCCTCGTCGAATACGAAGATTGTGGCACCACGTACGACGACGACTGCGACGGGGACACGAACGACCCCGACGACATCGCGAGCACGGACGCCGACTCCGAGATCTACTACTTCGACGGAGACAACGACGGGTACGGCCTGTCCACGTCGTACCACCGTCAGTGCCAGGCGGATTCGACCACCCAATTCGACGTCACCGTCTCGACCGACTGTGACGACGCCGACTCCGGCGACTACCCGGGTGCCACCGAGACGATCGGCAACCAGGACGACGAGAGCTGCGACGGCGCCGAGATCTGCTACGACGACGACGACAACGACGGGTACCTGGACACCACGGCCGACACGCGCCTTTCGTCGAACGTGGCGTGCACCGACGCCAACGAGGGCACCAACACCGACCCGACCACCGACTGCGACGACGCCGACTCCGGCGACTACCCCGGCGCGACCGAGATCGTCGGCAACGGCGACGACGAGAGCTGCGACGGCGCGGAGATCTGCTACGACGACGACGACAACGACGCCTTCCTCGACACCACGGCCGACACCCGCTCGTCCACCGACGCCGACTGCGCCGACGCCAACGAAGGCACGAACACCGACCTGACGACCGACTGTGACGACGCGGACTCGGGCGACTACCCGGGCGCCACCGAGACCATCGGCAACCAGGACGACGAGAGCTGCGACGGTACGGAGATCTGCTACGACGACGACGACAACGACGGGTTCCTCGACACCACGGGCGACACGCGCCTGTCGTCGGACACCGACTGTACCGACACGAGCGAAGGCACCAACAGCGACCTGACGACCGACTGCGACGACGCGTCGGCGACCGACTACCCGGGCGCGACCGAGACCGTCGGCAACGGCGACGACGAGAGCTGCGACGGCACCGAGATCTGCTACGACGACGACGACAACGACGGGTACCTCGACACCGCGGGCGACACCCGCACGTCGAGCGACACCGACTGTGCCGACGCGAACGAAGGCACGAACACCGACCTCACGACGGACTGCGACGACGCGGACTCCGGCGACTACCCGGGCGCGACAGAGACCGTCGGCAACCAGGACGACGAGAGCTGCGACGGCACCGAGATCTGCTACCACGACGACGACAACGACACGTACCTGGACACGACGGGCGACACGATCGCGTCGACGGACACCGACTGTACCGACGCGAACGAAGGCACGAACACCGATCTGACGACCGACTGCGACGACGCCGACTCCGGCGACTACCCGGGCGCGACCGAGACCGTCGGCAACGGCGACGACGAGAGCTGTGACGGTACGGAGATCTGCTACGACGACGACGACAACGACGGGTACCTCGACACCGCGGGCGACACCCGCACCTCCAGCGACACCGACTGTGCGGACGCGAACGAAGGCACGAACACCGACCTGACGACGGACTGCGACGACGCGGACTCCGGCGACTACCCCGGCGCGACCGAGACCGTCGGCAACGGCGACGACGAGAGCTGCGACGGCACCGAGGTGTGCTTCGACGACGACGACAACGACGGGTTCCTCGACACCTCGGCCGACACGCGCTCCTCGTCCGACACCGACTGCTCCGACGCGAACGAAGGCACGAACACCGACCTGACGACCGATTGCGACGACACGTCGGCGACGGACTACCCCGGCGCGACCGAGATCGTCGGCAACGGCGACGACGAAGACTGCAACAACGCCGAGATCTGCTACCACGACGACGACAACGACACGTACCTGGACACGACGGGCGATACGGTCGCGTCGACCGACACCGACTGCGCCGACGCGAACGAAGGCACGAACACCGACCTGACGACGGACTGCGACGACGCGGACTCCGGCGACTACCCGGGCGCGACCGAGACCGTCGGCAACGGCGACGACGAGAGCTGCGACGGCACCGAGGTGTGCTTCGACGACGACGACAACGACGGGTTCCTCGACACCTCGGCCGACACGCGCTCCTCGTCTGACACCGACTGCTCCGACGCGAACGAAGGGACGAACACCGACCTGACGACCGACTGCGACGACGCCGACGCCACCGAGTACCCGGGCGCGACCGAGATTGTCGGAAACAGCGAGGACGACGACTGCAACAACGCCGAGATCTGCTACCACGACGACGACAACGACACGTACCTCGACACGTCGGGCGACACGGTCGCGTCGACCGACACCGACTGTGGCGACGCCAACGAAGGCACGAGCACCGACCTCACCACCGACTGCGACGACGCGTCCGCGACCGACTACCCGGGTGCGACCGAGACCGTCGGCAACGGCGACGACGAGAGCTGCGACGGCACCGAGATCTGCTTCGACGACGACGACAACGACGGCTTCCTCGACACCTCGGCCGACACACGGTCGTCGGCCGACACCGACTGCTCCGACGCGAACGAAGGGACGAACAGCGACCTCACGACCGATTGCGACGACACCGACGCGCTCGCGTACCCCGGCGCTCCGGAGCTCTGTGACGGACAGCAGAACAACTGCTCCGTGTCGTGGACGAACGACAACAACAGGGTCCACCACCTCACCGGCAGCACCTACACCGCGGTGACGGTCAGCACGACGGCGACGACCACGACCTCTCTCACCGCGTCGGCGGGGGCCTACACCTTCTGCGACGGCACGTACTACGCGGCCATCGACATCGCGTCGGCGGGCACGTACTCGTTCGAGAGCTACAGCGGCGACGCGGTGACGACGTTGGACGCCGGGACGACCGGAACGACGTCGGTGTTCGCGATCCGGAACGCCTCGGCGAACGTGACGATCGGCGACGCGGCCGGTGGCAACGGGTTCACGGTCTCCGGCGGCTTCGGGCGGGCGGTCAGCACGGACACCTACGGCGGCAACATCTACCAGAGCGCGGGGACGACCGCGGTGTACGGGTCTTCCATCACGGACGGGGCCGCCGACTTCGGCGGCGGCATCGCGGTCACGGGCGGTTCGTTCACCATCCAGGACAGCACGGTCGACGGAAACGTGGCCGCGACCGACGGCGGAGGGTTCTACCTGTCCGGCGCTTCGTCGACGCTCGCCCTGGTCGACGTCATCGTGACCGCGAACAACGGCTCCGCCTCGAGCGGCCGCGGCGGCGGCGCGCACATCGCCACCGGCGCCATGACCTGCTCCGGCAGCAGCAGCGCCGCGGATCTCGGCTTCACCGACAACGACGCGAAGTACGGCGGAGGCGTGTTCCTCGTGGCGGGCACCGGCACCTTCACGACCACCAACTGCGACTTCGGGACCGGCGGCTCCGACAACACCGCGACCCAGGCGTTCGACGTCGGCGTCGGCGGGACCTCGTCGGTGCCGACCTTCGCCTACGACGCCTATGGCAACGACGTCTCGGTGACCTGCACCTCCACCGGCTGCCTCTGACCGTCCTCGGGGCGGCCGCCGTCAGCGGCAGCGGAGGTCGAAGGTGCCGGCCGGGAGGATCGCGGTCGGCTCGGTGAGGGCGTCGAGGGTGCCGTTGCCGACCTCGCCGTAGGTGTTCGGGCCCACCGCCCACATCGCGCCCTCGCGATCGATGGCGTAGCGGGCGCCGGCCGAGCTCACGCTGGCCCAGACTGCGGGAAAGTCGAAGGGCGTCTGTTCGACCACGACGTCCGGCTCGCGTTCGTCGACGCTGGCGCATTGATACGCCGCGTCGTCGTCCACCCAACAGTACCATTCGATCAGCGCGTCCGCCTCGACGACACCGTAGCCCGCGGACGCGATGCGACCGGGTTCGCCGAAGGTGAACGCGCTGCCGTCGTCGAGCCCGGCCGCCCGAACGACCTCACCGTACTCGGACACCAGCGCGTACGCGTCGGGGTCGTCCAGCGCGAGCACGCTCCCGCTCGCCCCGAACCCGGTGTACGGGCCGGTCTGCTCGGTGGGGGTGTCCTCGTAGCGGAAGCCGGAGCACCACGCCGAACCCACCTCGTCGAGGGCGCACACCGCGTTCGCGATCGACGCGACGCCCACGACCGGCTGCGGCAACGCCCACGGGGTCAAGGTGAGCACATCCTCCGCCTCGCCCGCGCCGAGCGCGCCGCGGCGGTTCGAGCCGAAGGTGTAGAGCACCCCGTCCGCCACCGCGAGCATCCGAGTCAAGCCGACGAACACCTGGTCGACGCCGGTGAGGCCGGTGTCCACGAACTCGAGGCCGAAGGTGGCCTCCGTGCTCCACAGCTCGCCGGCGCACAGGAGTCGATCCGCCGTGTCGACGTAGCACAGCGCCGCACCGACGCTCGCGACGATCGGCACCTCGCACGCGTCGCCCGCTTGGTCGAGGAACCGGTCGAAGCGCCCGGGCCAGGTGTAGTGGTCGGGGCCCAGCGCGACCGGGGTCGTGGCGCGAGGGGTGTACGCGGAGGCGCCGTCGCAGTCCTCGTCGAGGCCGTTGTCGGGCACGTCGTCCGCGCCGGGGTTGACGGCGCCGTTCGTGTCGTCGCAGTCGGTCTGCGGGGCGTCCGCGCCAGCCTCGTTGGCGTCCGCGCAGTCGGCGTCGTCGGAGCTGCGCGTGTCGCCGGAGGCGTCGAGGTAGCCGTCGCCGTCGTCGTCGTCGAAGCAGTGCTCGAGGCCGTCGCAGTCGTTGTCGCGCCCGTCCGCCGGCACCTCGGGGGCGCCGGGGTGGACCTCGGGATCGGCGTCGTCGCAGTCCACGTCCGCCGCGGCGCCGTCGGCGTCGCCGTCGACCGGACCGTCGGTGTCGCCGCTGTCGGTGTCCTCGATCGAGGCGGTGTCCTTCCCGGTCTGGTCCTTCGGCCAGGTGCAGCCGGTGACGAGGGCGAGGAGAGGAAGGACGACGCGCATCGTGTGCTCCGGTCTCCCCCACCGTACGGTTCGGACCCGAGCGCGTCAAGCGTACGCCGGTGGTACACTCCGCACGCGCTCGGGTGAACGTGACGTCCTTGCTGCCGGTCCTTGCCCTGCTCGTGGCGTGCGGTGGCGTCGTCGGGCGTCCGTCGGACACGGGGGAGACGGCGGCGGGCGCGCACCGCGACGCGGACGGAGACGGCTGGGGCGACGACGTCGACTGTGACGATCGGGATCCGAACATCCACCCCGCGGTCGCCGAAGATCCGTGTGGGCGAGGCGACGAGGACTGCGACGGCGCGATCGACGAGGACGTCGATCTGGTCTGGTACGTCGACGTCGACGGCGACGGCTTCGGCGACCCCGACGGCGGCGCGGATCGCACCTGCCGCCCGAGCGGCCCGTCTGTCCCCAACGCGGCCGATTGCGACGACGCAGACGCGTCCGCCTACCCCGGCGCGGACGAGGTTTGCGACGGACGCGACGCGAACTGCGACGGCGCCGCCGACACCGAGTGGGACGCCGACGGCGACGGCTTCGCCGCGTGCGTGGAGTGCGACGACGCGGACGCGACGGTGTACCCGAACCCCGACGTCCCCGAGGTCTGGTACGACGGGGAAGACCAGAACTGCGACGGAAACGACGCCGACCAGGACGGCGACGGCTTCGCGGTGGCCGACTACGCCTACAGCCTCGATCGCGACGGCGACGGGGTCGACGAGCTCGCGGCGGGCGATTGTTGGGACGATCCACGATCGGTGCCGACGGCGTTCACGCCGGTGAACGGTCGCCCGCCCCTCGCCGCCGCCGAGGTGTCGCCCGGGGCCGCGGACACGCCGTACGACGACGTGGACGCCGACTGCGGGGGCGACGACGACTTCGACGCCGACGAGGACGCGTTCCCTACCGACGCCTGGCCGAACCGTGATGGCGTGCGGGGCACGGACTGCGACGACCTGGACCCGAACGTCAACCCCGCGGCGGTCGAGCTCTGGTACACCGGGATCGACGAAGCGTGCGACGGGGGCTCCGACTTCGATCGCGACGGCGATGGCGACGACGCCGACACCTTCGGCGGCGGCGACTGCGAGGACGGCGATCCCGCCGTGAACGCGTTCGTCGCGCTCGAGGACTGCGCCACCGAGGCGGACGACGACTGCGACGGCGACCCCGTGGACGTGGGGGACGCCGTAGGGGGCGTGTTCGTGTTCGTCGACGCCGACCGTGACGGTTGGGGCGCGGATGGTACCGAGTCCATGGCATGCGCATTGCTCGCGCCCTACGACGCCACGGTGGGCGGCGATTGTGACGACGCCGACGGCGCGGTGAACCCGGAGAGCGACGACCCGCCCGGCGACGGGGTGGACGCGAACTGCGACGGCGTCGACGACTGCTTCGAGGACCTCGACGGAGACGGGTGGGGCGACGGCCGAATCGCCTCCGCCGACGCGGACTGCGACGACCCCGGCGAGGCGTACGTCGGCGGGGATTGCGACGAGGCGGACGCGACGGTGAACCCGGGCGTCGCGGAGGGCGTCGCGGACGGCGTGGACGCCGACTGCGACGGCATCGAGCTCTGTTGGGCGGACGCCGACGGGGACGGCGTGCGGTCCGACCTCGGCGACACCGTGGCGTCGATCGATCTGGACTGCGACGATGGGGGCGAGGGCGCGGACGCCGACCCCACGGGCGATTGCGACGACGCCGATTCGGGAGACTTTCCAGGGGCGACGGAGATCACCGCCAACGGCGACGACGAGGACTGCGACGGCGGGGAGGTCTGCTACGAAGACGACGACGACGACGGGTACCTCGATGCGTCGGGCGACACGCGCGCGTCGTCGGACACCGACTGTGCCGATGCGAACGAGGGCACGAACGCCGACCCGACGACCGACTGCGACGAGGCCGACTCGGGGGCAAATCCCGGCGCGACCGAGATCATCGGCAGCGGCGCCGACGAGGACTGCGACGGTGTGGAGGTCTGCAACGACGACGGCGACGACGACGGGTTCCTCGACGCGTCGGGCGCGACGCGCGTGTCGACCGACGCCGACTGCGCCGACGCGAACGAAGGCACGAACACCGACCCGACGACGGACTGCGACGACGCGGACTCCGGCGACTACGGGGGCGCGACCGAGATCGTCGGCAACGGCGACGACGAGAGCTGCGACGGTGTCGAGGTCTGCTACGACGACGACGACAACGACGGGTACCTCGACACCGCCGGCGACACGCGCTCGTCGACCGACACCGACTGCGCGGACGCGAACGAAGGCACGAACACCGACCTGACGACCGACTGCGACGACACGTCGGCGACGGACTACCCCGGCGCGACCGAGACCGTCGGAAACGGCGACGACGAAGATTGCGACAACGCCGAGATCTGCTATGACGACGACGACGACGACGGGTACCTCGACACCGCGCGCGACACGCGCTCGTCGACCGACACCGACTGCGCAGACGCGAACGAAGGCACGAGCACCGACCTCACGACCGACTGCGACGACGCCGACGCCGACGACTACCCGGGCGCGACGGAGACCGTCGGCAACGGCGACGACGAGAGCTGCGACGGCGCCGAGGTCTGCTACGACGACGACGACAACGACGGGTACCTGGACACCGCGGGCGACACGCGCGCCTCGTCCGACACCGATTGTTCCGACGCAAACGAAGGGACGAACACCGACCTGACGACCGACTGCGACGACACCTCCGCGCTCAGCTACCCCGGCGCGATCGAGCTCTGCGACGGCGCCTGGAACAATTGCGCCGCGTCGTGGTCGAGCGACGATGGGGTTGTGCATCGCTATGCGAGCGGCGTGTACACGTCCGTGTCCGCCAGCGGGACACTCGCGGCCCAAGCGGGACAGTACGTCTTCTGCGACGGCACGTACGCGGTGGCGATCAACGTGGCGTCGTCGGTCAACGTCAACTTCCGCAGCCGGAACGGCGCCGGGTCCACGGTCCTCACGGGCAGCTCGTCGACGCGGCCGATCCTGAACGTGACCGGCTCGGGCGCGGTCGTCACCCTCGGAGATGCCAGCACCGACGCTGGCTTTACGCTGTCGTCCGGGTCGGGGTACTTCGACGGCACGTCACGATACGGAGGCGACGTGTACGTGTCCGGCGGCGCGGTGTCCGCGTACGCCTGCACGATCGAGGCGGGCGCGGGGGACTACGGGGGTGGCGTGGCCGTGGTCGGTGGGAGCTTCGACATGGTGGACGGGGAGATCACGGCAAACTCCGCTGATTTCGGCGGCGGTTTGTACGTGTCCGGGGCGCCGGTGTCCCTCTCCGACGTCGAGGTGTCGGGGAACTACGCCACGGATCTGGGTGGCGGCGCGTACGTGCGTGCCGGCGGAGAGCTCACCTGCCTCGGCGCGTCCACCCGACGCAGCTTCGGGTTCATCACCAACGACGCCACCTACAGCGGCGGCGTGCACGTGGTGTCCGATGGGTCGGTGTTCGACTACGACACCTGCGACTTCGGCTCGGGGTCCAACGACAACGCCGCGTCCGCCGCGCTCGACGTCGGCGTGGGCGGCGCGACCTCGCGCCCGAGCTTCGACGAAGACGGCTACGGCGACGACGTGACGGGCTCCTGCACCAGCACCGGCTGCGCGCCCTGAGCGGCGCGGCTAAGGCACGTGGATGGATCTCGTCGTCGCCACCGTGCAGATGTACCTCGCCGCGGCTCGGGGCGCGGCGGTCGCCTTCGTGCGGAGCGCGTGGGCGCTGGGGTGGTTGCTCGTGTGTTTTCCCGTGCTCGCGATCCTCGGCACCCTCGTGTCGCCGCTCGGGTTCGCGGGTGGCTTCGTCATCGCCATCGCGCAGGCCGCTTGCGCCGGGACCTACCTCGCGAGCCTGCAGGACGCGCTGACCATGCGCCGGCCGATGCGGTTCGACGCGCTGCGCGCCAACCTGGGGCGGTACACCTGGGACATTCTCAACGTCCTGTTCCCCATCTTCGTGGTCGAGCTTGTCGTTCGGCTCGGGCAGAGCGAGCTGCTCTCCCTCATCGCCGGCCTCGCGGTGTTCTTGTTCATGAACCCGGTGCCCGAGCTCATCGGCCGTTCCCGCGCCGGGGGGCTCGAGGCGTTGCAGGAGGCCTTGCGCTTCATGAACGACAACGGGGTCGAGTGGCTGATCGCGCAGATCCCGTCGACGGTGCTCATCTATTTTCTTCTCGGCGGCGACGTCTTCGGTGCCCTCACGATGTTCGGGCCCCGGATGGGCTTCGTCTACGCCGGAGGGACCGCGTTGGGCGCCTTCGACGGTTCACCGACCTCGATCGTCCGCGCCTTGGCGGTGGTCGGCGTGGTCCACCTCACGATGTTGTTCCGCGGCGCGCTGTACGGCGAGATGTCGGGAGGGGGGCGTCGGCAGCGGGAGTGGCGCCGGCGGCTGGGTTGAGCTCGGGCGCCGCGCACGCCCCGTCGAGCGGGCACGCCGCGCACACGTCCGGCACCCGGGAGCCTCGGCACGCCCCAGAGATGCCGAGCTGCGCGAGCGCGAAGTCGTAGCGCACCGGGTCGTCGGGCGCGGCGTGGCGCATCGCGGCCGTCAGCTCCTCCGCCGCGCGCCAATCGGCGGACTTGCGTGAGATCAAGCCGACGAACGTGGCGATGCGGAACACGTGCGTGTCCATCGGGTAGACGAGGTCGCGGGCGGAGAGGTGGGTCCACACGCCGAGGTCCGGCGCGTCGCGACGCACCATCCATCGCATCAGCATCGACCAGCGCTTGCACGCCGAGCCCTCCGCGGGGTGCGCCAACCAGGTGCGGAAGCCGCGGGACACGTCGGCGGGGGCGAGCGCGCGGAGCGCGTCGATCGCGCCGCCGAGCGATTCGCGCGCCGGGCCGGGCCGAAAGAGCGGCCCTACGCCGCCGAACCGCTCCAACGCCGCCCGCAGGGTGTGGAACAACGCCACGAAGTCGTCGGGACGGTTCCATCGGTAGGACGCGTCGGCGAGCCGAGCCGCTCGGGCGTCGTCGAAGCGTCGGGTGAACGCCGCGGGGCCGCCGTCGTCACGCGTGGCGTCGAGCACCCGCGCGATCACGGGGAGGAAGAGGTCGACCCGGCCGAACGCCAGCTGCGACGCGACGACGGCGCTGATCTCGGCGTCCACGGGGTCGCCCGTGCGCCACACGAGCCCGAGCGGGTCCCGCGCGAGGCGGGCGGCGTGGTCGGTCGACCGATCGAGCGCGTCGAGGCGCGCGATCAGCGCCGGGGACGGCGGCGCCACGCGATCAGCGCCCCGCCCACGACCGCGGCGATCGGGGACCCCGCTCCCGTGGCGCAGCCCGAGGCTACGCCGGGAAACTCGCCGCGTGGCGCGACGATCTCGACGACGTCGGGCTCCGACGCCGACAGGTCGTCGCTGACGACGAGGGCGACGCGGTACGTGCCGCCCTCGGTGAGGGTGAGCTGCGGGCGGGGCGACGTCGGGCGGACGAGCTCGACCGGGGGCCCGCCTACCTGGGTCCACGTCCAGGTCAGCGCGTCTCCCTCCGGGTCGGCCGAGCCGGAGCCGTCGAGCTCGACCGTGCTGCCGACCTCGGCGTAGATGCCCAGGCCCGCCTCGGCGACGGGCGCCGCGCCGCCGGCGAGGGCGGACGACGGCAGGAGCGCGCAGGCCAAAAGCACGTGGGGCGATAACATGGGGCTTCGCGTGGCGTTATGGCATCGGCCGTTGCGGGAGGTCACGTGGCCGGTGGCGGGTTCTTCGATCGCATTGCGAACCTCTGGAACGGCTTTTGGGGCCTGTTCATCTCCCGCGCCGAGCAGCGGAACCCCGAGCTGGTGTACCAGGCCGCCATCGACGAGGGCGTGCGCAAGCACCGTGAGCTCAAGAAGGCGGTGAGCGGCATCGTGTACCTGCGCAACAAGCTGTCGGGAGAGCTCGAGAGCAAGGAGCGCGAGCTCGCCGAGACCAACGCGCAGCTCCCGGTCGCGGTCGAGTCGGGCGACGACGACGTCGCCGTCGTGCTCCTGCAGCGGAAGGCCGAGCTCGAGAAAGCCATCACCGACGTGCGCACCGAGCTCGACAAGGTCAGCGCCCAGGCCGAGGACGCGAAGCAAGGCCTCGTGCAGTTTCAGGCCGCGATCGAGAAGCTCAAGCGCGAGCGCGACGAGATGTTGGCGAAGAAGGCCACGGCCGAGGCCCGCATCCAGATCCAGGAGTCCCTCGACGGCCTCAGCACGGACGCCGACATGAAGGCGCTGGACAACGTCCGCGAGGGCATTCACAAGCTCCAGGCGCAGGCCGACGTCGGGTCCGAGATCAAGGGCGACTCGCTCGACGCGAAGCTCAAGAAGGTGCGCGAGAAGACGGCCGATGCCACGGCCCGCAACCAGCTCGACGAGCTGAAGAAGCAGCTCGCCGCGCAGAAGGCGGCGGCGCAAGGCGCGAGCATCAAGAAGACCATCTGAACCAGGCCGTTTGATGCAGTTCCTCCGCAGCCGATTGACCCGAGGGCGTGAGTCGGTCGCAGACCGTTGGTTGCTCATCTCCCCGATCGCCCGTGGACAGCTGAGGTTCGTCCTCGGCTTCTGTGTGGCGTTGTTCACGTTCCACTACCTGTGGTTCACGTTCGCGCAGCCCTTCTACATCGAGGACAGCGCGATCAGCTTCGCCTATTCGCGCAACCTCGTCGCGGGCGAGGGGCTGGTGCCCTTCGCCGGGGGCGAGCGCGTCGAGGGCTACAGCAACGCCCTCTGGACCTTCGTCATCGCTGGGTGCTACGCGCTCGGCCTGAACGTGTGGACGGCGTCCAAGCTGCTCGGTTGGGCGTTCGGCGTGGTCACCTTGTTCGCGAGCTGGGGCCTCGTTCGTCAGGCGCGGGCCGACAGCCCGGATCATTGGAGCGCGTGGCTCGCGCCGCTCTTGCTGGCGTGCAGCACCCAGTTCGTGCTGTGGTGCTCGAGCGGGCTCGAGAACGCGCTGTTCTGTATGTTGCTCGCGCTCGGCACGTGGAGCCTCGTCCGTGAGGTCGACGACGGCGGTGGCGCTCCGTGGAGCGCGCTGTGCTTCTTCGGCCTGACGATGACGCGCCCGGACGGCATCGCCTACGCCGGGATCGCGGTGTTCGCGCGCCTCGCTGCCAGCGGGATCCACCGCCAGTGGCTCGCCTCCATCGCGTGGCTCGCGGTGTTCGGCGTGTTCTACGGGGGCTACAACGCCTGGCGTTACGACTACTTCGCGTCGTGGTGGCCCAACACCTACTACGCGAAGACGAAGGACTTCCGCCCGTTCGCGTGGACCGGCGCCGGCTGGAAGATGGTGAAGGACTGGTTCACCCTCTACGGCGTCGTCTACGCCGCCCCGCTGCTCGCGATGGGTGTCGCCGGCTGGCGAGGGTGGCGGCGGTGGTTCGTCGTGCTCCTGGTCGCGCTGCTCGCGCTGTTCCTGCTCTGGGACGGCCAGGCGCAGCGGCTCTGGTCGACGGAGCTCACCCGTTGGATCGGGCGTGAATGGGCCGATTGGCGTGTGTGGTACCTCCTCGGCGGGAGCTCGGTGCTCGGCCTCCTCGTGTTCGGCCGCGCCGGCTGGCTGCCTCGCGGCATGTTGTGGGCCTTCGCCTGCACAGGTGTGTTCTTCGTCGTGTGGAGCAGCGGCGATTGGATGAAGGGGTTCCGCTGGTTCTCCCTTACCTCCGTGCCGATCTTCACCCTGCTCGCCATCGGCGCCGGCGAGCTCATCGACGCCCTCCCGTTGTCGGGGTTCGCGTGGCGAGGCGTCGTCGGGCGCGGGGTGTACGCGTTCGCCGGGCTGGTGGCGCTCGCCGTGCCGTCCGCGATCCAGAGCACGAAGCTCGTCCAGGACGCCGAGACACAGACGCGCGACGTCCGCAAGCGTGTCAACTACATGCGTTGGGTCCAGCGTCGCCTGTTCATCGAGCACGTCACCCTGCTCGACGTCGACATGGGCGCGCACATGTACTTCTCCGACTGGTGGATCCTCGACGGCGCCGGGCTCATCGACGTGCCGGTCGCGCTTCGGAAGTGGCAGAAGTCCTTCGGCGAAGACTACGTCTTCAACGGGTATCGTCCGGACTTCGCGCATCAGCACGCGTCGTGGGCGCGCACGATGAAGCTCACCGTCCACCCGCGCTGGAAGGACGAGTACGTCGAGATCCCCGGCTTCCCGAGCGGGAAGCGCTCCTTGCACGTCGGCAACTGGGTGCGCAAGGACCACCTCGTGGGCCGCGCCTACGACGGGCCCCCCGGGCGTTCCGTCGCCTTCGCGGACGGCATCACCCTCGAAGGGTGGGAGGTCCCGGCGCCCGAGGTGGCCCCGGGCGGCCGCGTGTACGTCTCGACCACCTGGCGGGCCGCGCGGCGCGCCGAGGGCTTCCGAGTCATCGTGTTCCTCGCCGACGCCGCCGGGAACCTGCACAGCGCCGAGGTCGCGCCCGGCTACGACTGGTACGCGCCGCCCCGTTGGGAGCCGCACGAGTACGTGTACGGCCGGTGGGCGGTGCAGCTCCCGGACACGCTGCCTGAAGGCACCTACGACCTTGGTTTTGTCATCATCGACCAGGGCACCGGCGCCGTGCTCGCGCACCAGCCGGTCGGCGGGGTCGAGGTCGCGCCCGGAGAGACGGTGGCCGCCGCATCCGCGGCCACGCCCCGGTACATGACCGGCGAGTGGCGGGCCCCCGCGGTGGTGCGGGTGGTGTCCGCGGCGGAGGCCCGCGCGGCCGCCGAGGCGGACCGCGACGAGGCGCTGCGCCTCGCGGCGGCGGGCGATTGCGACGGCGCCCGTGAAGCCGGCCGCGACGCCAGCCGGCACGTGGCGACGAGCACCGGTTGGATCGCCTCCACCGACCGGGCGATCGAGCCGGTGGTCATCGACTGCCTGGTACGGCGCGCCGGCCAGGAGACCAACCCCGTGGCCGCGGCGAAGATCCTGCGGGAGGCGCGGAAGATCGATCACCGGCACGCGGGGCTCGTGGCGGCCGGGCGGGACCTCGCGCGCCGCCTCGACGCGGCGGGCGACGCGGCGCGGGACGCCGAAGACTGGGAAGCGGCGTTCGACGCCTACGAGGGCGCCGTGCACGTCGACCCGTCCCTGAGCTGGACCCGGCGAAAGGCCGAAGAGGCGCGCGACAAGCGGCTCGGGATCTCCGGCAAGGAGCCGGAGCGCGCGAAGCCGCGGGCGCGCTGAGGGGCCGAGCCGTCACTTCCCGCGGGTCGTCCGGTAGTCCTCGCCCTGCGCCTCGGCCCAGGCCACCGTCTCTTTCAGCCGGCTCATGATCCGCGGGCCCAGGCGCTCGGGCAGGCTCTCCACCAGGGTCGCCGGGTCGTTCGGCCGCCGCGGGGGGGGCCGGAGGGGGAAGTTCGTCGTGGCGATCAGGGTCCGACCCGCGTTGTACCGGCGAGAAACCAGCTCGTCGAGGATCGACACCTCCCACTCGGTGCGCCGCCCCTTCGCCAGCTCGTCGATGACGAGCACTTGCGGCGCCACGTAGGGCTCCAGCGACGTGGCGGTGGGGTCGTCGCGGCCGATGCCTTCGCGGATCGACGCGAGGAGGTGGGTGAACTCGACGAAGCCGGCGTTGACGCCGTGACGGAACACGAGCTCGCGCACGATCGCCACTGCGAGGTGGGTCTTGCCGCGGCCGGGCTCGCCGTACATGACGAGGCCGCGGTTCTCTTCGCCGACGCGGTAGGCGTCGAGCCAACGGCGCGCGAGCACGAAGCACATCGTGTTGGCCCCGGGGGCGTCCGACCGGAAGCTCTCCATGCTGTTCGAGGCGTGTCGCGCCGGGATCCGCGCCCGGTTGAACAAGGCGACCCGATCCGGGAGCATCTGGCAGCGGCAGCGCGCCACCCGACGCTCGCCGCCGTAGCCGACCTCGCGGAGCCCGGACCCCGCGCACCGCAGGCACGGCGGGCGGGGCAGCACGCGCGCGACGGCGCGGTCGCCCTCCGGGACGATCTCCCAGCCGCTGGTCCAGTCGTCGGTGTCGCTCATGACGCCGCGGCCCCCCAGATATGGGTGGCGGTCAGCATCGGATGGCGTCGGCGGAGGCGTTCGCGCGCCCACTGCTCGCACAGGTCCGCATAGAGCGCTTCGTCGAGGTCCGCGGCGTCCGCCAGGGCCTCGCGCGCTTCGGCGAGGAGGGAGGCGCGCGCGTCGGCGGCGCGCTCCCAGAGCGCGTCGTGGAACGCCCGCGCGACGACGCACCGGGCCCGCGCCACCAGCTCCGGATCGTCGCCGCGGATCGCCGCGACCGCCGCGCCGGCCTCCGCCGCCAGCTCGGCCTCGCCGTCGATCCGGAGCGGATCGGCGGGGGGCGTCGCCGAGGCGGGCGGGCCCGCCTTCCCAGCCAGGGCCGTGCGCACGCTGCGGAGCGTGAACGGCGACCGGGCGCGTCGCGCGAGGCGCCGCGCCGCGGTCTCTTCGATGGCGCGCAGGAGGCGCACCACGCTCGTGCCGCCCTCGAGCCAATCGGCGAGGGCGAGCCCGTCCGCGGACGACAGGAACGGCGCCCCTCCGCGCACGGTGACGAACCACGCGCGGACCTCCTCGGCGGCCTCGGCCAGCGCGTGGCCCGGAGGACCCTGGGACGACGGGGCCGCGCCGGTGAAAGGACTGTCAGGAGTCATCGGGTCGCGCATCCGGCCGCGCGGACCGTCGCGGCCGCGTGCGTCGTGTATTATCCTCCGCCCCTCCGCTCCGGGAACCCAATGCTGCGTCTACTCGGCTCTTCGTTCGTGCTCGCCCTGCTCCTCGTCCCCGGCCTCGCGCTCGCGAAGGAGAAGGACAAGAAGGACAAGGACAAGAAGGACAAGGAGGAGGAAGAGGACTTCGCTCCCGACGTCGAGATCGACGAGGGCGACTTCAAGGACGACGACGACGACGGGGCGCCCCCGCCGAAGCGCATCGAAGAGGGGGACTCCGACGACGCGGAAGACGCGCCGGACGACCTGAAGCTGGGCGACGACGCGGAGGACGACGACATCGACTTCCGCGACGACACGATGCAGGAGACGGTGAAGGAGCGCCTGCCCGGCGAAGACACCGCCGAGCTCTACCGCAAGGCGCAGGACCAGTCCCGGGACATGAACGTCGACGAAGAGCTGCTTCTCTGGGAGAAGTACCTCGCGAAGTACCCGAAGTCCCTGTTCAAGGATCGCATCGAGCGCCGCGTCGAGGAGCTCAGCGCGGAGATGTTCAACGAGCGCATCGAGGGCACGGACTCGGGGCGCACGGGCGTGAAGGACGCCGCCCTCCGCGAGCTCAACTTCGCCAACCCGGTCCAGTTCACCACGATCGACCCGCGCTCCCGGGCGAGCGTCGGGTTCGACCTCGGCATCCCGAACTACTTCGCGCCCCGCGCCGACTTCGAGTGGGCGTTCATGCGCCAGTTCTCGGCGCGCGCCGGGATCAAGCAGGAACACACGAACTTCGCGATCAACCTCGGCGCGAAGTACGCCCTCATCAAGTCCGCGCGCACCAAGACCATCCTCACCACGGGGCTGGACTTCAAGGTGTACACGAGCCCGGCGTTCCCCGACCTCTACCCGTGGGTGGCGTTCGGGCAGCGCATCGACGTGCTCGACGGCCTCGACCTCCAGCTCCAGGTCGGCGTCGACACCGAGCTGCGCGACCCGCTCGGCGCGCGTTTCTCCGGCGGCTTCAACGCCGAGCTCAAGGCGAGCGAGATGGTGTCCGCCTTCGTGGAGACCACGGGCGAGTTCAAGTACCTGAACAACGACGACTACGGCCCGTTCCGCTTCATGACGGCCACGTTCGGCCTCAAGTTCCGTGGGGCGAAGGCGCGCAACGACGACGGCGACGGGCGCCTCGACGTCGGTCTCGCGGCGAACATCCCGTACAGCTACAACTACTGGGGCTTCTACCGCGGCGCCGTGTCGGTGGACGCGGACTACGCGCTCTGATCGGCTGAGGGATCGGCTAAAGCGCCCGGTACATCGCCGACATCTGCTGGCGGTCGTCCATGCGCTCCCACACGGTGTCGGTCGCCCAGCGCGCGAACCGCGTCATCGTCGCCACGTCCTCGGGGCCCACGCCGAGGCCGAACCGGACGCGGTCCGCGATGACGGCGGCGTCTTCGAGGCCGTGCACCTCCACGGGCGAGAGGCGCTCGAGGACGGGGCGGGCGCGCCGCGCGAGTCCAGCGGCGTCCTCGCCCGGCTGAGGATGAACGCCGAGATCGCCCAGGGCGATCTCGACGAGGCGCCAGCCGTGCTCGATGCGGGTCGTCGGCAACACGGGCCAGATCGGGTCGCGGAGGTGGCGGAGCAGCGCCAGACGTCGGAGCGGGCGCCAGGCGACGAGCACGCCGATCAGCGCGAGCAGGAGGAGCGTGAGCAGGGTGCAGACGGTGCCGGCGGCCTGCTGTGCGGCCTGGACGACCTTCTCGATCAGCTCGGCCCAGCCGCTCATGTCGGGCGGCGGCTGCGCCTCGATCTCCTCCTCGGCCACGCAATCGACGCAGGGCTCACGCCCGTCCTCGGGCGCCGAGCGCCACAAGTACGGCGACACGACCGCGGTGAACAAGGTGAGCACCACCGCGAGGGCGCCCAACAGCACGAGGCCGACCACGGTCACGCGAGGGCGCGCCGCGCCGGACTCGGTCAGGCTCGGGACCAGCGGCGCGTGCGGCCCACGGCGCCACAGCGCGAGGCGGTGGCCTTCCCGCGCCACGAGCATCAGGAGGATGAGCCCGACCTGTCCGCCGAGCATGGCGAGGCTCACGCCGTCCCAGATCGCCCACTTGTTCCCCGCGAACCACTGCGCGTCGTGCCCTTGGAACTCCGACCACGCGATGACGCCCGCGATGGTGTAGAGCAGCGGCGACCAGGTCGAGAACAAGACGCGGTGGGTCTCGAGGCTCCACGCGCCCGCGGTGGTCGTGATCGGGAGCAGGAAGAGCGTCATCGCGATGATCGCGCCCGCGTCTCCGAGGGCGGTGAGGTACGCCGCCGCGATGGCGCCGAGCACCCAGCAGACCACGCCGAACGCGAGGAGGATCCACGTGCGAAGCCCGGCGAACGCCATGAGCTGGCCAATCGCCCCGCCGGCGTACCCGAGCCCGACGATGACGGCGAACATGGTGTAGTCCGAGAGCGAGCGCAGGTCGCCACCGACGGTGATCGCGGCGGTGAACGACAGGATTCCCCACGTCAACGACAGGTAGAACACGACGATCGGCCAGACCGCCTCGCGGGCCTGCTGCCACACGGTCAGCGAGTGCCGTCCGGCACGGAAGCTCGCTTTGGTCCGGTCGATCACGCGGCACCGAGCGTGCGCGCCGCGGTGCCGCCGCTGACCCCGACGAGCCGGTGCGCCTTCGCGCCCGGCACGAGCTTGTACACGGCGTCGCCCCGCTGCACGAGCAGCTGGAGCGTCTGCGCGCCCCCGGCGCGGGCGATCTGGCGGAGCCGCCGCCGCGCCGCGAGCCGACCGCTGGCCTCGTGGAACTCCCGGAGCTGCGCGAACAGGCCGTTCTCGTCTGCCCCGGCGGGGTGAGGGGTCTGGAAGAACCAACGCAACGCGCGCCCCGGGCCGCCCATCAGCACGTCGAGCAGCGACGGGTCCGAGGTGCCGAGCGCCTCGTCCGGTGGCAGGTACACCCACGTCAACGAGGCGCCCGCGAACGGCTGCGGCGGCGGCGCCTGAAACCGGCTCGACACCACCACGGCGTGCGTGTCCTGCGCCGCGAGCTCGAGGATCTTGGGGATGTCCGCCTGTCCTTGCCACACCGACCGCGCGCCGAGGTCCTGCCAGCGCGCGTGGCCGCCCTTCGCGCACCGCTGGGTCTCGACCTCCGTGAGCCCGCTCTGCCCGCGCGCCACGGCGACCATGGTGACGGTGTCGCCCCGCTCCACGAGGGCCTTGGCCAAGGAGATCCACGTCTCGACGAGGCGATCGAGCACCTCCTCGACCCCGACCGCGTCCGAGAGCATGCGGCCCGCGGGGAGGTAGCTGTCGAGCACGAGCAGGATGGTCTTCGAGCTCACCTCCCGGGTCTCCGGCTGCCGAAGGGTGAGATGACCGGTTCGGATGCTCAACTTCCAGTGGATGCGGCGCGTGTCGTCGCCCGGAGCGTACTCGCGGAAGCGGAAGTGGTCCTCGGTCGGGATGCGGTGCGGGCGCGTCAGCACGTCGGGCGCCGCGTTGCGCGTGCGCGGCGGCTCGACGACCACGAGCTCCCGGAAGCGCGGCAGCACCTTCAGCTCGGCGGTGGCGAGGCTCGCGAGGCTGACGCGCGTCAGTCCGAGCAGGTCCTGGTAGTAGATCGACGCCGGGCCGAGCAGGTACAGGCCGCGGGGCGATCGGCGTAGGCGCCCGCCCACGTGCAGCTCGTCGCGGCGCGCGCCGGCGCCCACCGCGTAGCGGGAGATCGTACCCAGCCGAAGCGGAAGTTTGTCCTCGATCAAGAGGTTGTAGCCCGGAGGGACGAACACCCTGCGGAAGGTGAACCGCTCGTCGGCCACGTCGCCGGCGAGCACCACGGCCGGCATCATCACGCGCTCGACGCTGCCACGGCGGGTGTGAAGGCCCGCGTCGAAGGCGCCCGCGAGGAAGGTGCCAGCAAAGCTGGTTATCCCGACCACGCCGTGGAACAGGAGCAGCGCGAGGACGCCGAGCACCGACAGGCTCGCCCACTGCATGCCGAGCGACAACAGGATGAAGAACACCCCGGCGCCCAGGACGGCCCAGCCACGGGCGGTCACGATCGAGGCGTGGCGGTGCGTCGCGGCGAACACGTCGGCCCACGCCGGCGCGCGCCGCGCCCGTAGGAGGTGAAGCTCGCGGCTCACCTTGATCCAGAGCCCGGCGACCTGAAGGACGAACGACGGGACGATGGCGACGACGGCGAGGGCGACCAGGACGGGGAGCGTCTCCGCGACCTCGCTGACCTCCAGGAACAAGGCCGCGAGGAACGCCATCAAGAACGGCAACGCGAACATGCCGCCCACGTGCCAGATCGTGCCGAGGACGTTGCCGATCACACGGGGACCTTCTCGAGCACCGACGTGACGTACGCTTGCCCGACGTCGTCGCCGCTCACGATCATCCGGTGCGCGAGCACCTCGGTCGACAGGGCGCGGATGTCCTCCGGAATGACGTAGTCGCGGGCCTGCGTCAGCGCGTGGGCCTGCGCGACGCGGGCGAGCATGAGCACCGCGCGCGGCGACGGCGGCGCGAGCACGCGCGCGTCGCTGCGCATCGTGTTCGCGATGGTGACGAGGTAGCGCTTCACCTCTTCGCTGAGGAACACGCGAGGGACGAGCGCCTGCCACGCGAGGAAGGTGGCGTGGTCGACCACCGGCGCCACGGTGTCCACGAGGGTCGTGCCGCCAAGGTGCGCGTCGAGCATCCGCATCTCGGCGTCCGGAGCCGGGAAACCCATCGAGAGCTGCGCGGTGAACCGGTCGAGCTGCGCCGCGGGCAACACGTAGGTGCCGTCGTGATCGAGGGGGTTCATCGTGGCGATCGTGAGGAACGGAGGCGGGAGCTTGCGGGTGACCCCCTCGACCGTCACCTGGCCCTCGGCCATGACCTCGAGCAGCGCCGACTGGGTCTTGGGCGTGGCGCGGTTGAGCTCGTCGGCGAGCAGGAGGTTGCAGAACACCGGGCCCGGCTGGAACGTGAACTGCTTCTGACGCAGGTCGAACACGTTGGTGCCCGTGATGTCCATCGGCAGGAGATCGGGGGTGAACTGGATGCGACGGAAGTTCATCGCCAGGGTGGCCGCGATCGCCCGGGCGAGCATCGTCTTGCCGGTGCCGGGGACGTCCTTCAGCAGGACGTGGCCGCGGGCGATCATCACGAGCATGACCTTGAACACGACGTCGTCCTTGCCGAGGATGACCGTACCGACGCGCTTTCGCGCCGCCGCGAACTGGGCGGCGAAGGTCTCGATCTGCGCCGCGAGCTCCGGGTCGCGTCGCGGGGGGGCGTGGAGGATCGCCATGGGCTCCCGTAGGGTGTCGGCAGTCTAGCCGGGCGCGTTACCCCGTGATGCGAGGTTGTGGCATGACGCTCCTGTTCGCCTTGCTCGCCTGCGCGCCCACCAAGGCGACGGACGCCGCAGAGTCGGCCGACGCCGACACGGACACGGACACCGACACCGACACCGACACCGGCGCGCGGCCGGACGGCTGGTACTTCCCCGAGGGCGCCCCGTGGTACTCGCCCGTCGCCGACGCCGCCGTGGACCCCGCGAGCGACGCCATCGTCGCAGCGCTTCAAGCGCGCGGTTGGGGGCCCGGGGTGGATCGGTTCCAGATCGACTGGTCGTTGGAGGTGCTCGACGCGACCGCGGACACCGACCGGCGCACGTTCGAGCCCACCGCCGACTTCTACACGCCGGACTGCGACGCGGTGCCGATGCCCGTCCCCGCCGACGGAAACCTCGAGGGAGAGTCCGGCTACGCGTGCGAGAGCGACGGCGACTGCCACCTGCTGGTGGCGGACGCGTCGGCGGGCACGCTCTACGAGATGTGGCGCGCCGACATCCGCGGCGACACGTTCCGTGGCGGCTGCCTCGCCGTGTGGTCCATGAACGAGGTCTACCCGCCCGATGGCCGCGGCGATCAGTGCACGAGCGCGGACGCCGCCGGCTACCCCATCGCGCCGTTGTTGTTCACCGCGGACGAGGTCGCGGCGGGTTTCATCCCGCATGCGCTTCGGTTGATCCTCCCGAACGACATCATCACCGACGGCGTCTTCCACCACCCGGCCACCCACGCCACCAACGCGGGCGGAGGCGCGGCCGGGGCGTCCGTGCCGTATGGCGCGCGTCTGCGGTTGAAGGCGGACTTCGACATGACGCGGCTCCCGGATCCCGACGCCCGCGTCGTCGCCGAGGCCCTCCAGACGTACGGGATGTTCCTCGCGGACGGGGGGAACATCCCCCTCTCGGCGCGAAGCGACGCGCGGACGGCGCACACCTGGGACGAGCTCTTCGAGGACGGGAGTCACGCGCTCTACGGCATCGAACCTCAGGACTTCGAGGTCCTCGCGCTGGACGAGGCGATCCCGCTCACGTTCGACTGCGTGCGCAACGGGCGCTGACGCGCGGGCTCAACGCACGAGCAGACGGCCGAGCTCGTACCAGGCGCGGGCGAGCCCCGGCGGCGGAGGCGGCGGGGCGTCCGGCACGGCGAGCCGCCAATGGCGGGCGTACTCTCGAAGCACCCGATGTTCGCTCGCGTCCACGGAGCCGCTGGCGGCCGCGACGCGCTGCATCGCCGTGAACACCGTCGGCGCGTCGGCGATCGGCCCGAGCTCCTGCGGGCGCCACACGCGCGCGGCGGCGTCGAGGACCGAGAGGGGGGGCGCGCCTAGCTTCGAGCACCACGCGTCGGCGACGTGAACCTCGCGCGGGTCGGCGACCGCGTCGGCGAGCACCACGCTCCACAAGGCGCGCGTGATGTCTGCCGGATCGGCCGCGCGCGCGACCTCCGGCTCGGGCTCGACGACGGCCGGAGGCGGCGCGCGCATCGTCACGCCGAGGCGCTCGGCCTCGCGGGCCGTCGCCCGGCCGCCGCCCGCGTCGACCATGCCAGGGAACAACCACGCGATCACGTCGAAGTTCGTGTCTACCGGCGCGCCGGCGGCGACGCGCTCGACGATCGCCTCGGCGGAGAGCCCACCGAAGTTCGTCCGGGCGAACTGTTCGACGTCGGCTTCTCCCTCGGCGAGCGCCCACGCGCGGAGGCCCGCGAGGATGGCGGCGCGATCGTCGCGCGCGGCGCCCGCCCGCACCAGGTCGCCGAGGGCCGTCTCGAGGCCGCACAGGCGGCAGCGGCTCTCGATCGGGTGCGGCAGGCCGCCGTCCGGGTCCACGAGCTGCACCGCCGCGCTCGCCACGCCGCACGCCGAGCAGTCGGAGAGCACCTGAATCGGCCGCATGGCGTCAAGCTATCGCCGGCCCGTGCTACCGTCCGCGTACCGGAGACCGACGTGCTGCTCCTCGTCGCCCGCCTCGCCGTCGCCGCCGGCGCGCTGCACGACCGCGCTTACCTCGAGGTCGTCGGCGCGGAGGCGACCGAGTACCTCGGCGCGTGGATCGACGGCGCCGGGGACGTGGACGCCGACGGTTACGCGGACCTGGTCGTCGGGTCGGTCGGGTGGGACGACTACCGTGGCGCCGCGCGGCTCTACCGCGGCGGCGCGGGCGGCCTCGGGGCGGATCCGCTCGTGTCTTGGACCGGCACCGCCGCGGCCGAGCAGCTCGGGGAGAAGGTCGCCGGGGTGGGTGACGTCGACGACGACGGCTTCGACGACGTGCTGCTCGCGTCGTACCCGACCGACGCGGCGTGGGTGCACCTCGGCGGTCCGGCGGGGCCCGACGGGACGCCGGACGCGGTGCTCGCCGGGGAGCCCGGATCGTGGTTCGGGAGCGCGCTCGCGGGCCGCGGTGACCTCGACGGCGACGGCTTCGGCGACGCCGCGGTGGGCGCCTACCGGAGCGCCTCCTACGCCGGGCTCGTGGCCGTGTACCTGGGCGGCGAGGGCGGCCTCACCGCGGAGCCCACGACGTTCGGGCCGCGCGCGGTGGGCGAGGCGATGTTCGGGTACAACCTCACGATCCCCGGCGACGTGGACGCCGACGGGTACGACGACCTCGTCGTCTCCTCGCTCGGCGAGGACAACTTCGCCGGCGCGGTCTACCTCTACGTCGGCGGCGCGGACGGCCCGCGCCCGCCGGACGTCGCCGCCTTCAGGGGTGACGGCGAGTTCGCCCAGGTCGGACGCGGATTGTTTCCGGTCGGTGATCTCGACGGCGATGGGCACGCCGATCTCGGGCTCAGCAAGGGGTGGGCGCGCGCCGCCGGCGAGTTCTGGGTCGTGGGCGGCGCGCCGTCCGGGCTCGAGGACGCCCCGCGCGGCATCGCGACCGACGACACGCGCTGCGGGCCCGCCTTCGGGTACCAGGCCCGCCTGCTGGGGGACCTCGACGGGAACGGCCTCGAGGAGCTCGCGGTCGGCTGCGTGGACGCCGCGGGCCCCGGCGCCGTCGTCACGTTCGAGTCGGACGGGAGCGCGTTCACCGGGCCGGTACGCTCGGCGGTCAGCGGCGGGGCCGGCCCGGACGGCTTCGGCGCGGCCCTGGGCGTGGGTGACTTCGATGCCGACGGCGCGCCGGATCTCGCCGTCGGCGCCCCCGAGTCGGCGTCGTTCGCCGGCGCGTTCGGGGTGTTTCGCGGCGACGGCGACGCCGACGGCGACGCCGTCGCGAGCGCCCTCGACTGCGACGACGCCGACGCCGTGGTGGGGTACGGCGTGGACGGGTTCGAGGACGCCGACGGGGACGGTTACGGCGCGACCCCCCTCCGCGCGTGCGCGGGGTCGCCGGGCTGGGCGACGGCGGCGGGCGACTGCGACGACGCGGCGGAGGGGGTGCATCCGGGCGCCGACGAGGCGTGCGACGGTCGCGACGACGACTGCGACGGCGTCGCCGACGAAGACGCGGTCGACGCGCGAACGTGCGCGTTGGACGCCGACGGCGACGGATACGGCGACGGCACCGCCGTGACCGCGTGTGCGTGCCCGGACGGGACCGCCGAGGGGCTCCCGGCCGGCGACTGCGCGCCGACCGACGCGACGATCCATCCCGGGGCCACGGACGTGCCGGGCGATGGACGGGACGCCGACTGCGACGGCGCGGACCCGGAGCTCGTCGAGGTCGCGCCCGATCCGGAGCGCGAGGGGTGCGGGTGTGGGACGGGCGGCGGCGCCCCCGGGGTCGCCACGATCCTCGTCACGCTTCTGGCCGCGCGCCGTCGGGGCGCGCTGGTTAGTCCCGCGGCGTGAGGTCGACATGGCACGGTTCGGTCTTCTCCTCGTCTGCGGCCTCGCGGCCTGCGGGCCCTTCAAGTACGGTGATTCCTCGGACACTTCCGAGGAGGACGACGGGCTGACGGACTGGGAGCGCGAGTGGGTGGACGCCCACAACGCGATGCGCCGCCAGACCGAGCCGACCCCCGACCCCGAGCTCCCCGAGATGAGCTGGGACCCCGAGCTCGCCGTGATCGCGGCGGAGTGGGGGGAGGGCTGCCTGTGGGAGCACAGCATGGGCCCGACCGGCGAGAACCTCGCCGCGTTCAGCGGGGGCGCCACGCCGACCACGGTGGTCGAGGCCTGGTACTCCGAGATCGCCGACTACGACTACGACAGCAACGAGTGCGCGCCCGGCAAGATGTGCGGGCACTACACCCAGGTCGTGTGGCGCGACACGATCTTCGTCGGATGCGCCGAACAGGCGTGCGACGACATCGAGGGCGCCGGTTTCGGCGGCGCGTACTTCGTGTGCGAGTACAGCCCGCCCGGCAACTACGTCGGGGAGCGCCCGTACTGATCGCGCCGCTCATCCTTGCCGGCTCGCGGGTGCGCCTCGAGCCGCTGCGGGCCGACCACGCGGAGCCGCTCGCCACGATCGGCCTCGATCCTTCCATCTGGCGTTGGATGCACCCGGCGCCCGCGGATCGGGCCGGGATGCACGCATGGGTCGGCGCGGCCTTGGAGGGCGCCCGCACCGGCACGATGGTGCCCTTCGCGACCTACCTCGACGGCACGCTCGTCGGCAGCACGCGCTTCGGCGCGATCGTCCCCGAGCACCTTCGGGCCGAGATCGGGTGGACGTGGATCGCGCCGCGTTGGCAACGCACCCCGGCGAACGGCGAGGCCAAGCTGCTGATGCTCACCCACGCGTTCGAGGTGTGCGGGCTGCGGCGCGTGGAATTCAAGACAGACGTGTCGAACGTGCCTTCTCGCGCGGCGCTGCGTCGCATCGGCGCGACGGAGGAAGGGGTGTTGCGGCGCCACATGGTGATGGCGGAGGGGCGACCGCGGGACACGGTGTACGCGTCGATCCTCGACGTCGAGTGGCCGGAAGTGAAGCGCGCGCTCGTGGCGCGCCTGGCCGGCTGATCAATCAGGGTTTGGGCTTGGGCGCCGGCCGCGCCGGCATCTTCGACGGGTCCGCCCCGGCCGTGGCGGCGAGATCGCGCTGGGCCTCGACCCAGATCCGCTGGACGAGCTGCTCGTCCCGCTGCGTGGCGAACACGACCGACACGGCGAGCTGAAACGGGGCGTCGCTCTTGATCTGTGGCGTGCGCACGACCGTCGCGGTCGAGGACGCCATGCCCTGCGCCGTCTCCACGATGAGGAGCGCGGTCTGGCCACGCGTGAACGCCCCGGGCTCGGGCGTGGGGAGCCCGGGGATGGCCTGGAGCAGAAGACCGCCCGGCACGTTGTCCGTGGCGATGGAGATGTTGACCACCTGCAGCCGCACCGGGACGGGCTGGATCAACGCCACGGCGAACGTCGCCAGGCGCTCCGGCACGGGCGCGCGGAACGACGTCCGCCGATTGGCGAACGCCGGCAGCGGCTCCGCGGGCTCCCTCAACGGCTGGAGCACCGGCGACTGCAGGGTCAGCTCCGCCTTGTGGTTGACCGCGCGCAGGATGCGCCGCCAGAGGAGGAGGCGATCGCCCGAGGTGGTCATGACCTCGTCGATGCCGACCTTCAGCAAGTCCACGCACACGTTCACGTCGATGCCGTCGGCCACGAGGACCACTGGCTTGTCGGGCACGGTGGCCCGCACGCGCGCGAGCATCTGCATGTCTTCGACCTGCGGCGACGGCACCAAC
>CAMAXZ010000034.1 GCA_945862325.1 Klebsiella pneumoniae | reverse complement strand
CCGACCGCGGCGGTGCGGACGGCGAGGTCGGACACCGCGATGCGGGTGATCGTGTTGCGCGTCGGGTTGGCGACGAACACGTAGGCGTCGGTCGCCGCGGGCTCGAGCCGAAGGTAATCGTCCTCCTCCTCCGGCGGCGCGGTGTCGTCGTCCGCGTCGGCGTCGGTGTCGGTGTCGGTGTCGGTGTCGGCCTCGAAGTCGTTGCCGGTGTCAGGCGCGGCGCCGTCGTCGTTTTTGAAGTCCAGGCTCGCGTCCGGGGAGCAGGCCGTGAGGACGAGCAATGGAACGATGCGCATGGGTACCTCGTGTCGACCGGGTTCAATGCAGGATACGTGCCACGCACCCCGGCGGGGGTGCGAACGGTCGAAAATCGGCGTTCCTTCGTAGGCGCGCCCGCGGCGCCGAGAGCAGGGGGCGGGGCGCCCGCGACACCGATGGCGTGACGGCGCTCAGCGGCCGCGCGCGTGGGCCCGCCCGAGGAGCAGCGCGCACACGGTCTTCGCGTCGACGATCTCGCCCCGCTCCACCATCGCGAGCGCGTCGCCGTACGGCATCCGGACCGGAGTCAGCACCTCGTCCGCTTCGGGCGCCGCCGGCACCGGCCGCAAGGCGGTCGCCACGTAGAGGTGAATCCGCTCGTCGGTGAACGCCGGCGCGGTGAAGATCGCGGTGAGGGGTCGAAGCTCGCCGGCGAGGCCCGCCTCTTCCGCCAGCTCGCGGGAGGCGCAGTCCATCGGCCCCTCGCCTGGATCGAGCTTGCCCGCCGGGATCTCCCACAGCTCTCCGCCCGCGCAGTGTCGGTGTTGGCGCAGGAGCGTGATCGTGCCGTCGTCGTGGATCGGCAGGACGGCTGCAGCCCCCGGGTGCCGCAGCACCTGCAGCGCGACGGTCTGGCCGTTTGGAAGCGTCACCGTCTCCACGCCGTAGGTCCCGACGCGCCCGGCGTGGAGCTCCTCACGGCGCATCGGCGTCCATCCGCGGGAACTCGAACACCCCCTTGATCGCCAGGTCCACCGGGTCGACGTCGACCGAGTACGCGAAGCGCACGAGCGCGCCGTCCCACGTGGCGTCCGCGGTGCCCCCAGAGATGAGCGTGCTGCCTTCGGCCGTCCAGAAGTGGAGCACCGAGCTCGTGTCTTCACCCTCGAGCCCCCGCCAGCTGGCGCCGAGCGTGATCCACTCGCAGGCGCGGCTGGCCCGCGGGACCACAGCCCAGAAGCGCGTGCAGCGCTCACACGCCTCGTGCAGGGCGCCCCACGTGGCGGTCCCCTCCACGATCGCCTCGCCCGACTCCTCCACCGTCTCGTCGCAGTAGAGCCCCAGCTCGGGCGCGTCGTACGAGAACCGACGTTCGCCCTCGAATCGGGACAGGTCGAGCTCGGCCTCGATGCCGTCACCCGAGTCGCCCGAGTCGCGGGGGGCCGCGGAGTCGGCGCCGACGATCAGGTTCGACCCGCAAGCGAGCAAGAGGGGCAACAGCATGGTGGGCTCGGCTCCCCATGCCACGACCGGCGCGGGCACCGCAAGCGATTTCGCTGTGAAGGGCCGGCCGCGCGGAAGGCTTCACGGCGCCGACACGAGAGTGGTGCGGGGGAGGGGACTTGAACCCCTAAGGGATTACTCCCACTGCGTCCTGAGCGCAGCGCGTCTGCCATTCCGCCACCCCCGCGGGTGGGAACGACCGCGCATCTACCGTTGTGGCGCCGTGGTGTCAACACCGATCTTCGGGTCCGGCGCGACGTCGATGCGCCACACCTCCCAGCGCTCGTGCGCGAAGGCGCGGGTGGCCTCCGCCATCAGCAGGCGTCGCAGCTGGGCCTGAGGTTCGGCGTACGCGCGCGCGAACGTCGCGTCGTCCAGGAACGTGTAGCTCTTCCGGAGGAACCTCACGTCGCCGACCAGCAACCATCGCACGCCGCGCGCCCGGAGCGCGCGCAGGGCGGCGTCCCCGTGGCGACGCAACCACCAGCGTGTCGGCACGTGATCTTCCACCGACCCGAGCACGGTCGGATGATCGAGGAGGTACGCGTGCCAGGCGAACAAGAGCCCCACCGGCTCGTCGCCGTCGACGTTGGCGTTGAGCCAGCGCGTCGCGCGGTGGGCCGGCAGGGCGTCGTCGAGCCACTCCGTGCGCGTCCGGAGCCCGGTGACGGCCGGGGCCTGCTCGGACGCGCGCGCGAGCGCGGGGGCGAGGTTCGCGGGCAATGACGCGAGCGTGAGGACGAGCAGGGGCCCGACGCCGAGGCGCACGGACGGCGCGCCGAACAGCGCGGCGACTCCACACAAGGGCAGGAGCCAGCGGAGGATCTGCGCGCCGTTCGCCCAGGCCGCGAAGGTGACGAGGAGCACGAACCCGAGTCGGCGCGCCGCGGGCTCCCGCCGCGCCGCCCACGCTCCGCCTCCGATCAACGCCACCCACACCAGGTTGAGGCGCCCGAGGAACGCGAAGCTGTCGTGCCGCGCCTCGAAGACGAGCCGCCACGGGAGCATCGCCGCGTCCGCCCACGTGTGTCCCATCCCGTACTTCTCGGGGTGCACGAAGGTGAAGTCGGCCATGTCCGGCCATCCCGCATACGGGAACAGCGGGTGCAGGCCGTCGAGGGCGTTGCGCGCCAACCACGGCAGCGTCGGGCCGACGAGGACGAGGGCGCCGACCGCGACGACGCGCGCCGCCGGGCCGAGGCCGTGGGCACGGACGGCGTCGAACGCGGCAAACAGGCCGATCGCGAGCACCGCCGGGGCGGCGGTGTACTTCGCGGCGAGCGCGAAGCCGGCGAGCAGCGCCGCGAACCGCAGGGCGCCGTCGAGCGCCGCCGCGGCGGCGAGCAGGACCCACAGCGCGACCGCGTGGTCGGGGTACGCCAGGCCGGCTTCGCGGACGAAGCTCCAGGAGCCGACGAGCGCGAGGACCGGGAAGCTGCCGGCGCCCGCGCCGTGGCGGGCCTCCGCGAGCGCGAACACCGCGTACAGCACGACACACACCGTGAGCAGGTGAAACAGGCGGGGCGCGGCCTCGCCGCCGGCGGCGAACAGCGCCGCATGCACGAGCTGCACGGGGAGGGGGCGGCTGCCGTCCGGGTGCAGGAGCCCGCCGACCAGCTCGCCGTGCGCCACACGACGCGCCAGCGCGAGCTGGTAGTAGAGCTCGTCGGTGTCGGTGGGCGGCGCCAGGGCCTCGAAGAGCGGGGGGATCAGCAAGAAGACCACCGCGACCAGGAGCGCCGCCGGCGGCGTTCGCGACTCGCCGAGCGCACCGCGGAGACCTCCGAAGAGCACGCCACCCGCGCCCATCGCGAGCAGCGCCCCGGCCGCCGGCCAACCGCCACCCCCTGCCGCGGCCAACGGCAGGAGGACCGCGCCCGCCACGCCGAGGCCGAGGGCGAACCCGAACGGCGCTCGCGCGGCGCCGAACGCGTGCGCGGGGCCCAGCCGCGCGAGGAGCGCCCCTCCGAAGGCCGTCAGCGCGCCGGCGCAGAGTATGGCCGCGAGGAGGCCGCGCGCGGCGTCCGAAAGCGCGGGGCCCGCGATCGTGCGCGCCGGGTCGACGGCGACGTACGCCGCCGCGAGCAGCGCGGCGCCGACCCAGGTCGTCGCCGCCCTCACCGCGCGGCTCCGACGGTGGCGAGGCGCGTCACCCCGCCGCTCCTGACCAGGAGGTGCGGGCCGGCGCGTGACGGCCAGGTCTGGTCGCCCGGCCCGCCGAACACCGCCCCGTCGCTGCACCGCACGTCGACGCCGTCGGCGCAGCCGCCGCGCTCCTCCCAGCACACCACCGACCCCCACTGTCCGAGGTCGCCGTAGAACCCGGTGCGCGCGGCGAAGCGCGTGGTCGCGCCGTCCGGGCCCCGCAGCGCCACGGCATCGGGCTCGACCCACGCGAGCCAGTCGCCGTCCCCGCTCGGCCGCCAGGCGTCGCCGGGGCCGACGGCGATCGGAATCCGGTCACCCTGTCCCGTCCACCCCCAGAGATCGAGGTCGTCCGCGCCCTTCTCGACCCAAACCCCGAGCCGCGCGCCCACCGCGGCGGGTTGCCCGTCCACCGGCCGCGCGCTCACACGCGCGAGGCGGGCGGAGCCCGGCCGCATCCACTCCACGTGGTCGGTGTACGCCAACAGGACATCGGCACCAGACACCCCCGGCCGGCCGGTCACGTCGGCCGCCACGCCGGGGACGGTCCAGGTCGGCTCCGGGGCCTCCGGGCGGCGAAGCCCGACCCCCGGGGTGTAGAGGGCGCCGTCGAACGCCGTCGTGCCCGTGCGCGCGGCCGGGAGGGAGGTCGTCGTCCGCGACTGCACGTGGGTGGCCAGATCGACCTCGCCGGTGTCGGAGCAGTGAAACACCCATTCGCCCGAGATTCTAGGGAAGTGGGGGTCGGCGCAGCCGTCCGCATCTACCCGGGGCAGGGACGGCGCGAGCACCGGCGCCGGGGTCGGGCACGCGGTCGGCTCGGTGAGCGCCGCGGCGACGGGCGCCCCCGCCGTTGGCGCCGCGCACCCGCCGAGCCAAAAAAGGGCCGGGCCCCACGGAGGGGCCCGAAACCGAACGACCTGTGGGGTCAGATGCCGCAGCAGGTGACCGTGTAGTCGACCGTCGACGTGCTGGACGCGCCGGTGCAGTCGGTGACCTCGAGCTGGAAGCGGAAGTCCGTCTCCGTGCACTCGCCCGGCTCTTCCGGGGTGGTCTTGGGCAGGCTGACCGAGCTGACGAGCTCCCCGGGGCTGGAGATCGTCGCGCCCGACCCGGACGTGACGGTCCAGGTGTGGGTGATCGGATCGCCGTCGGCGTCGGTGGCGGAGGCGTCGGTGCCGAGGGTCAGGGTCTGACCGGCGCAGTCTTCGCAGTCGTACACGTAGCCGTCCTCGACGCAGGTGGCGGAGCCACCATCGACCACCACCGCCGCGCCGGCGTACGCGGCCGGACGGGTGTTGAACGCGCGCTCGCTGGCCACGAGCGTGACGCGGTCCGGCGTGGCCCAGTTGCTGCCGTCCGAGACGGCGCAGCTGAGCACGTAGGTGCCGGCCACGTCGGCCCAGAACGTCGGCCGCTGAGCGGTGCGGTCGGAGAAGGCCGCCGCCGTCGCCGTGCTGCCCGCGGGCTTGCTCTGCACTTCCCACGAGTAGGTGAGCGCGTCGCCGTCCGGGTCGGTCGAGCCCGAGCAATCGAGGTTGATGCTGGTGCAATCCTCGACCGTCTGGTCTTCGCCGGCGTTGGCCACCGGTGCGCTGTCGTCGGCCGTCACGGTGATGGACACCGCGTCGGCGGTGGACGACACGAGGCCGTTGTTGACGATGAGGTTGACCACGTACACGCCCTTCGCGTCCGGCGTGAGCGTCGGCGCCGCGGTGTCGGCGCCCGACAGCGTGACCGACGACGTGGCCGGCTTGTCGACGAGGAGCCAGTTGTACGTGAGCGTACGGCCGAGCGGGTCGTTGCTGGCGGAGCCGTCGAGCGTCACGTTCTGCGCCACCTGCGTCGTGATGTCGGCGCCGGCGTTCGCGACCGGGATGTTCTCGGGCTCGGTGACCTGCACGATGACGTAGTCCGGCGCCGAAGCGAGGCCCTTGGCGTCGCGCACCACGAGCTTGACCACGTACGTGCCGAGCACGTCGGGCATGAACTCGGTGCGCACGGCCTCCGCGGACTCGTTCGGGGCGAACGGGAGCTCACGGGTCGTCAGGGCGGAGCCGTCCGGCGTGTACTCGAACGACCACTCGAAGGTGATCGCGTCGCCGTTCGGGTCGGACGAGGCGGCGCCGTTGAGGGCGACGCGGCTGTCCGCGCTCTGCGTGAGGTCGTCGTTGGCGGCGGCGATGGGGGCGAGGTTGACCGGCCCCTCGTCGGTGCCGGCGGTGTCTGCCGCCTTGTCGGTGCCGGTGCACGCGACCAGGGTGGCGAGGAGGAGGGTCGAGAGGGAGCGCATGGGGTTCCTCACGGCGTGAACTCGCCGGTGCAGTTGTAGGTGATGACGACCTGGTCGGTGTCGCTGTCGGCACAATCGCTGACGGTGAGGTCGACGGTCCAGCTGCGCGTCGTCGTCGACCCGTAGGAGGTCTCGAAGCTCGGCGTGGTGACCGTCGTGAGGGGGCTGTAGCGGCTCGAGAAGTCGAGCTGGCCGCTCGGGTCGGCCCAAGAGAACGCGAGGTCGTCGCCGTCGAGCGCGTCGTCGGACGCCGACGCGTCGAGGTCCACCTCGTCGGCCGGGCAGGACTCGCAGGTCCAGGTGTAGGAGGCCGTGGTGCAGTCGACCTCGTTGTTGATCGTCTCGTCGGCGCCGGCGTTCGCCACGGGGATGTGGTTCGACTCGGTGTCGGTGAACGTGTGCGTCACGATGTCGGGGGGGCTGTAGTGCTCGCCGTCGAACACCTGGAGCTGGAACGTGTACTCGCCGACGACGTCCCAGGTGAAGACCGGGTTCGGCAGGGTGGCGTCGTCGAAGCTCAGGTCGGTGGCCGTGGACTCCGACGGCGCCGAGACGAGCGTCCAGGTGTACTGGAGGGTGGAGCCTTCGGGGTCGTACGAGCCGAAGCCGTTGAGCTCGAAGTCGTGGTTGGTGCAGGGGCTGTGGGCGTCGCTGTCGCCCGCGTCCGCCACGGGCGCGCGGTCGTCCGCCGCCACGCTCACGGAGCAGTAGGACGCGTCGGACCACTGGGCGCCGTCGCTGACGGCGAGGGCCATGACGAACACGCCGGCGCAGTCGGGCACGACCGACGCGGTGACCGTGTTGCCGTTGAACACCGCCTCGGAGCCGGCGTCGAGGTCGCTGCAGTCGGGCGCGGACGCGAGGGTCCAGGCGTACTCGAGCTCGGCGCCCTCGGGGTCGCGGGAGCCGGACCCGTCGAGGTCGACACGCTGGTCTTCTTCGGCGGTGCGGTTGCCGCCGCAGTCGGCGATCGGCGCGGCGTCGGTGGCGCCGACGTCGATGACGACGTTGACCACGGACGAAACGTTGCCTTCGTCGTCGGACGCGATGACGCTGACGACGTAGGTGCCCACCACGTCGGGCGTGACGGAGATGACGTTGCCCGTGTCGCCCATGATCAGGTCGCCAGCGGTGAGGTCGGAGTCGACCGGCTGGGACTCAAGGTTCCAGGTGTAGTTCGGGACTTCGCCGTCGGTGCAGGTCGTCCCCCCCACCTCGAGGCGGACCTCGGTGCCCAGGGCCACCGACTGGTTGTCCGGGCGCTCGGTGATGGCGGGGCCGGTGCACTCTTGTGCGGAGCCGGTCTCGTCAGGGGTCTTGACGCTGGTGCACGACGACAACGTTCCTGCGGCCAGGAGCGCGATCAGGGCGCGAGAGTGGTGGTGCATGGTGGTCGACTCCAAGCAGGTGGACGCACGGGGGGCGTCGTGTGAGGGACACGGGTACGCCAGTTTACGAATGAGCAACGGCAGCCGTCAACACCTTCCTGCGATCGGGGCGCGGATCGTCGGATTCGTGGCCTTGTGTTCGGCCTCCGTGGCTCCGTTGGCACATGGGGCGCCGTCGTGGTCACCGCCCGGTTCGCTGGCGCGCGGCGCGTCGATGGCGCGCGGCGGCGCGGCCGCGTCCTTCGACACCTCGTTCGAGCGCGGGGCCGTGCCGGCGTTCCGCGTCGGCGAGCGCGATCGGATCGCGTTCGGTCCGTCGGTGGCGGGGTGGCTCGGCGCGCGCGTGTGCGTTCGCGCCGACTGGGCGTGGCGGGTCGACCTCACCGGGGCCGGCGTGGGGTGGAGCGTCAAGCTCCCGAACGCGAGCGCCCCCCTCGGCACGGACGAGGCCGACGTGGGGTTCGGCGCGTGGGTGGCGTGGGCTCGCGGGCCGCTGGCGGCGCGCGGCGGAGTGGGGTTGGAGATCCTGGGGAACCCCCTCCGGTTCGCGAGCCAGGACGACGTGCCGCACGCGTGGCTCGAGGGGGACGTGCGCGCGGGCGACGTCGTCGTGGGGCCCCGGCTCGACCTCGAGGTCGCGACGTCCCGCAACCCGGCGCGGTCGCGTGTGGGCGCGGAGGTCGTGGTGGGACGAACGGCCTTCGGACGGCTCGGCGTGTTCGGTGGGCTGAGTCCGGCGGCGCCCGACTGGGCGGTCGCGCTCTCGGTCGGGGTCCGAGCTCTTCCCGAGCGGGGGGATGGTGTTTAGCTGTCCGGGCCCGTGAGGGTTCCATGGGTTGGTTCGACTTCCTGACCGGTTCTCCCCTGAAGCGGCACGCGCGCCGCGTGACCGACCGCGACTCGCAGCCCGAGGACCGGGAGGCGTCGGCCAACTGGCTGGCCGACGAGGGCGGCGAAGAGGCCCTCCTGGCGTTGTGCGGGCGCTTCGCGCTACAGCTCGAGCACGGCATGAAGGACCGCAAGGAGAAGGACCTCGTGTTCGAGCTCCTGTGCGGCAAGGGCATGGTCGGCGCCGCGGTCGCGCGCCGTTACGCGCAGTCCAACCTCCATTTCGCGTACGCCGTGAAGGTGGTCGACCGCGTCGAGGGCTCCGACGCCGCGACGGCGTTGCTCCTCGACATGCTGGCCCGGGAGTCCGTGGACAACGAGCTCAAGCCCGAGAAGAAGCACCACCTCCTCATCGCGCTCGCCGAGCGCAAGGACGCTCGAATCCTGGCGAACGCCGCCGCGTTCCTCTCGGACTTCAACGAGGGCGTCCGGAACGCCGCCGTCGAGGCCGTCGCCGCCCAGGAAGGCGACGACGCGCGAGGGCCCCTCGGCGCCGCGCTCGCCAATCCGAAGGAAGAGAGCACCCGCATCCGCGGGCGCCTCGCGGAGATCTTCATGGCGCGTCGCTGGGCGATCCCGGACGATCCGTGGCTCTCCGCCCACCTCCCCCAGGGCTTCCGCCTCGACGGCGAGCGCCTCATCCGCGCGTGAGTCGCGCGAGCCGCTCCCGGGCTTCTCGCTCCGCGGGGTGGCCCCACGGTGCCAGCTCGACGAACTTGCGAAGGTGAAACACCGCTCTCGGCAGCTCGCCGCGGTCCGCCGCGAGGTTGCCGAGCGCGAGGTGGGCGAGCGGGTCGTCCGGGCACCACCGCAGGGTGGAGGTCCAGGAGCGAACCGCCGCTTCGACGTCGCCGCGTCGCAGGGACAAGGCGCCGAGGTTGTTGTGCGCGGCGCACGTGCGCGGGGCGTCGCGGAGCACGTCGCCCCAGGTGGCCCGGGCCTCGTCGTCGCGGCCACGTTGCGCCAGCACGATGCCGAGGTTCAAGCGCGCGTCGACGTCGCCGGGGCGCAGCGCGATGGCGCGTCGGTAGGCGTCGTCGGCCCCGGTCCAATCTCCGGCGAGCCGCCGCGCGTCACCTTCGCCGTACGCGGCGTCCCGGCTCGACGGGTTCTTTCGTGCCGCGTCGGTCCAGAGCCCGATCTCGTCGGCCCAGACCCCCGCGCGCGCCCAGGTGGCGAGGGCGAGGGGCACGACGAGCAGGAGCGCCGCGCGGCGGGCGCGGTCCGGCATCCGCGCGGCCAGCGCCACCGTGGCCCCGAGCCCGCTGAGGTACGCACGGTGCTCCGCGAACACCTCGCGCGCCGGAAACATCGCGACGGGGATCAGCGGCGCGGCCCAGAGCACCGCGGCGAGCCGGCCCGGGCCAGGACGGCGCGCCGCGAGGACGACGACCACCGCGACTCCGAAGCCCGCGACGGAACCCGCGTCGACACGCGCCCCGAGGTCGTGGAGCACGGATTGACCGACGGGAAACGCCCACAACTTCGCCGCGAGCCCCCACGACCCGGCTTGACCGACCGCCTGCTCCGCGAGAGAACGCGCGACCTCGGGAGCGGGCCACCCGCCGACCAGGAGGCGCGTCACCACGGCGAGCATCGGCAGTGTCGCCGCGGCGATCCCGACCGTGCGCAGGCGCGCGCCGTCGTCGGGCGCCTTCGCGCGCCAGGGTTCGAGGGCCCACGCCAGCAGCGGCATCGCGACCGCGGTCTCCTTGGTGGCGAGGCCCGCGGCCCACGCGGCGAACGCCGCCAGGAGCCTCCCGTCGATCCAGGCGTTCGCCGCGGCGAGCCACCACGTGGCCACGAGCGCGTCGGAGCGGCCGGCGATGTAGGCCACCGCCTCGCTCGCCATCGGGTGCGCCGCCCACAAGGCCGCCGCGAGCGCCCCATGCTCCGGCCCCAGGGTGCGTCGGCACAGACGCCAGGCCAAAGCGACGTTCACCGCGTGGATCGCGACGGAGGTGAGATGGTAGCCGAACGGGTCGAGGCCGCCCACCGCCCAGTTCACGGCGTAGGAGGCGATCAAGAGCGCTCGGGACGGGTTGTAGCGGAAGATGCTGTCCCACGCCGCGATGTCGCGGAGCGCCCGATTGCCGACGACCTCGATGCGGTCGTCGTAGGTGAACGGACCGTGCAGCGCGGGCACGTACACGAGCACCGCCACGGCGACGACCGCCGCGAGGGCGAGGTGGCGGCGGGCGATCATGCGAGCAGCTCGGCGTACAGCGCGACATGGCGCGCCGCGATTCGCTCGAAATCAGCGTTTGCCCTTATCCATCGGCGCCCGCGCTCCACCATCTCCGCCGCGGCCGCGCGGTCGGCGAGCAGGCGCCGGAGGGCGTCCCGCAGCGCCGGCACCGTCCCGTCCACGAGCGCGCCTGCGCCCGCCTCGGCCACGATCTCGCCGCAGCCGCAGTCGCCGCCGACCACGACGGGGGCTCCGCACAACAGCCCTTCCAAAGGGACGAGCCCGAAGATCTCGTCGGTGGAGGGATACGCGAGCACGTCGGCGTCCACCAACAGCGAGAGCCGGTCCGGGCCCTCGAGCACCCCGACGTGGCGCACGCCGGCCGGGAGCCGCGCGCCGCGGATGGGCCCGGCGACCACCAGCGTCGCCGGGGCGAGCGCGCCGTCCGCGAACGCCGCGGCGAGCCGGTCGACCCCCTTCCGAGGTGAGATCTGGCCGAGGTACGCGACGATCGGTCCCTCGCCGAGCGCGTGGCGCGCCCGAAACGCGCCGCGCGCCGGGAGGGCGTCGAACTCCTCCAGCCAGAGCCCGTTCGGGATGCGCCGGATGCGCTCGGGGCGTACCCCGTAGGCGAGGAGCTGCCCCACCTCGGCGCGGCTCACGGCGACCACCGCGTCGGCCGCGCGCGGCACCTCGCCGTCGGCGAGGGCGTCCCAGATCGCCTTCACCCCTTGCTTTCGCTCGATGCGGGGCACCGTGCCGTTGCCGGTGAGGACGACCGGCTTGCCGGCGGCCTTGGCCCGGCGCCAGGCCCAGAGGTTCAGCAGGTGGCGGTGCCCGTGCAGGTGGACGAGGTCGAAGCCCGCGAGATCCGGCGGCGGCCGGGTCGGCAGGTAGAGCTGGTGCGCCCAGGCAAGCCGGTTGGAGAGGTTCGGGGAGACCGTGACCGGCACCCCGTCGAGGACGTGCTCGCGCCCGACGGGCGCGCGGGCGTCCGCCGCGAACGCGTCCGTGGTCCACACGCGCGCGTCGACCCCGGCGCGCCGGAGCGCGCGGGCGAGGCCGTGCGCGACCCGTGGAATGCCGCCGTAGGCCCAGGTCGGGGGGTAGCACGCGGCGACGTGGAGGACGCGCATGGGCACGGCCGTATCCCCAGGATTGACCCGACGGTGGGCGCGAAGTATCCTACCGGGCCGCGAGGCCTGCACCGATGCGTCACCCCTTCCTCTCTCTCGTCGTCCTGCCGCTCGTCGCCCTCACCGTGGGCTGCGGCCCCGACTGCCAGTCCTCGTGCGACAAGATCTTCGGCACCAAGGCCGAAGAGTGCAACATCACGATCCCCGGCAAGGCGGACGCGTCGGGCATCCAGGAGCTCACCGCGGAGTGCGTCTCGCACTGCGAACAGGCGCTCGCGCGGAACGGCGAGGTCGGCACGTACGAGCCGAACGAGCGCACGAGCGCGAGCGACGCCGTCGCGCTCGAGAACGAGAAGCAAGCCGCGTTGTGGATGGACTGCGTGTCGGAGACGGCCTGTGAGGATCTCAACAAGAATTTCTGTGCGCCGGTCACCAACTTCCCGTAGCGCCGCGGCCCTGCTCCTCGTCGGCGCCCTCGGCGCCGGCTGCGCGCCGAGCTGCGACACCGCGTGCCTCAAGCTGGTCGAGACGTGTGGGGGCGTGGGCGCCGAGCGCATGACGGCCGACGAGTGCGGCGAGGCCTGCGTCGCCGAAGACGACCTCTACGACCGGTGGACGGACACCCAGCTCCGGGCGGCGCTCGACGCCGAGCTCCGGTGCATCGTGTCGTCCACGTGCGAGGAGATCGAGGCCGGCGCCTGCTACGACGACTCGCTGTTCGTCTTCGCGGCGCAGTAGGCCGGCAGCGCGGCCTCGGGTCCGAACAGCCCGCCCATCGCGGCGATGCCCGCGGCGCCGGCGCGGCGGGCGACGGCGAGGTCCTCCGGGCGCATGCCGCCGAGGGCGAGCACGGGGCGCCCGCGGAGCGGCGCGAACACGTCGAAGCCGAGGGGCGCACGCGTGTCGTCGGGCTTGCTCGCGCTGCGACGGACCGGAGAGAGCAGGACGAGGTCGGCGCCGTCGTCGAGGGCCCGGGACGCCTCGGCCGCCGAGTGGGTGCTGCGGGAGAGCCGGCCCGCCCAATGGCGACGCGCCGCGCGCACGTCGGCGTGTCCGGGGAGGTGCAGGCCGAACCCGAGGGACCCTGCGACCGCGTCGGCGTCGGTCATTCGGGCGTGCATCAGCACCCGGGCGCCGTACGGTGTGAGCTTCGAGAGGCCCGCGGGGGGCTGGGCTTCGCGGACGATCACGGCGTCGACCCCCGCCCGGAGGGCCGCCTCGATGCGGTCGACGAGGTCATCGCCGCCGCAGGTGACGCCGAGCAGGCGGATCACCCCGCGTCGACGACGCCGTCGAGCGGGCTCGAGGCGTTGGCGTACAGCTTGCGCGGGATTCGCCCGGCCCCGCGCGCGAGCTCGCCCGCCTCCGCGGCGAGGGCCATCGCGCGCGCCATCGCCACGGGGTGCTTCGCGCTCGCGACGGCGGTGTTCAACAGCACCCCGTCCACCCCCAGCTCGAGCGCGAGCGTCACGTCGCTCGCGGTGCCCACGCCCGCGTCCACGAGCACGGGAACTTTTGCTTGTTCCAGGATGATTCGGAGGTTGTACGGGTTGCGGATGCCGAGCCCGGACCCGATCGGCGCCCCGAGGGGCATCACCGCGGCGCAGCCGATGTCCGCGAGGCGCTTGCAGAGCACCGGGTCGTCGCTGACGTACGGCAGCACGATGAAGCCCTTCTTCACCAGCACCCGCGCGGCCTCGAGCGTGCCCTCGGCGCACGGGAAGAGGGTGTCCGGATCGCCGATGACCTCCAGCTTCACCCAGTTCGTACCCAGGAGATCGCGCGCGAGCTCGGCCGTGAGCACGGCGTCTTCGGGCGTGTAGCAGCCGGCGGTGTTGGGCAGCAGCGCCACGCGCTCGCGGTCGATGAAGTCGAGGATGTTCTCGCCCTTCGGCGCGCCGAGGTCCACGCGGCGGATCGCGAGGGTCACCATGTCGGTGCCGCTCGCCTCGTGACAGGCGCGCATCGTGGCGAAGTCCGGGTACTTCCCGGTGCCGAGGAGCAGTCGGGAGCGGAAGGTTCGGTCGGCGATGGTCAGCATGGCGGGGATCTATCGCCCCTCGGCGGTCGGCACGCGCGCGAAGGTCGTCGTCACCGTACCGTCCCCCCAATAGCGGATCGTCCCGCGCATCGGCCGGTCCGCGAACCAGCGTGGCGCGGTGGGCACGAAGTCGACGGTGACTTCGTCCTCCCCGGTCCAGCGCGCGCGCACTTCGCCGAGGCCGTGGCCGCGCTGCCCGGCCACATCGGCCACGAAGCGCGACACGGCCTCGCCCTCGAACGGCCGACTCAGGTCGGGCAGCGCCGGCTGGAAGTGCGCGTCGAACAGGCGCGCCCACCCTTCCGGCGCGCGTTGGTCCACCGCGACGTGCGTGGCCTCGCGGCCCTCGAACGTCCACCGTTGCGCCGACACCGGCCCTTCGGTCTGCCAGGTCGCGTCGCCGACCCGGCTCCAGGCCTCCGCCCCGTGCGTCGGCCACTCCGCCCCCGGCACGGGCCGGGTGAGGGTGAAGCTGACGTCGTCGCCCCGGGTCGAGTGGCTGGCGATCGCGAACCCGGCCTGCGTCTGCGCGAGGGCGAACTTCATCGGCACGAGGCCGAGTAGCTTCTTGATTTGCTGGTGTTCCCCGCCGATCGTGACCTCGGCGCGGCCCCCGACGCGGAAGCGGTGCAGGTCGAGCAGCACGGCGACGCTGTCACGAGAGTGGCCCATCGTGTTGCCGTTGCGCGGCCGGCTCGGCACGCGCGGCTCGGGCGACGACCAGCGCACGGTGACGGGGACGCCCTCCATGTTGACGTACGACAGATCGAGGTCCAAGCGGCCGTTCGCCGAGCGGTCGTCGACGCGGACCTCGCCGGAGCGGCGCGGGATCGGGGCCTCGGACAGCCAGCTCCCGATGTCGGGGAGGTCGGCCACGATCGACTGACGCCCCTGCGCGTCGGCGTCCTTCGCGAGCCAGAGCGACCCGTCCGGCAGGGTGACCCGGGCGTACTCGTGCATCGTCCAGCTCGGGTGCCGCGTGACGAGGACGATGTCGGTGTCGTAGCGAAGTCCCCATGCTTGGAGCGGGAGAATCGGCCAGGGGACGCGCGGCTCGCCGGTGTACCGGACGTCGGCGGGCCGAGGCGCGTCGAAGGTGGCGCGCTCCGCGGGGCCGGCCGCGGGCGGGCCGGGGAGCACGTCGCGGAGCGTCGCGCAGGCGAGGAGGGTCGTGAGCATGACGGCGGATAGCCGGGTTACGTCCAGCGGCCAAATCGGAGGCTCCGTGGCCGTTCCCGTCGTATGTGCCCCTCTGCGCACGCCTATCGGACGTTTCGGCGGCGCCCTCGCCGAGCTCCGCCCGGACGACCTCGCGGCGCTCGTGTTGCGGGCGTTGGTCGACCGCACGGGCATCGACCCCGCCGCGATCGACGAGGTGTTCTTCGGCTGCGCGAACCAGGCGGGCGAGGACAACCGCAACGTCGCGCGCATGGCCGCGTTGCTCGCGGGCTTCCCGCAGGCCGTGCCGGGCGTCACCGTCAATCGCCTGTGCGCGTCGGGGCTCGAGGCGGTCAACCAGGCTGCCCGGATGATCCGCTGCGACGAGGCGCGGGTCGCGGTCGCCGGCGGCGTCGAGAGCATGTCGCGCGCGCCGTTCGCCTTGCCGCGGCAGCCGCCGAAGGTGGGCGGCTACACCGCCTTCGACACCTCCCTCGGTTGGCGCTTTCCGAACCCGAGGATGGAGGCGCTGTTCCCGCTCGAGCAGATGGGGGAGACGGCGGAGAACGTCGCCGAGCGCTACGGGATCTCCCGCGCCGACCAGGACGCGTTCGCCGTCGAGAGCCATCGCCGCGCGGCGGCGGCCGACCTCGGTGACGAGGTGGTCGCGGTCGGACGCGCCAAAGCCGACCCGGTCGTCCGCGACGAGCAGCCTCGGACCGACAGCACGGTCGAGGCGCTCGGGCGTTTGAAGCCCGCGTTCCGCGCGGGTGGGTCGGTCACCGCCGGCAACTCGTCGAGCCTCAACGACGGTGCCGCCGCGATGCTCGTCGTCGCCGCCGACGCCGCCGGCGAGCTCGGGCTCGATCCGTTGGCGGAGGTGGTCGGCGCCGCGTCCGCCGGCGTCGACCCTCGGGTGATGGGTGTGGGGCCCGTGCCGGCCGTTCGCGCGCTGCTCGCCCGCCACGGGCTCACGGCCTCCGACATCGATCTCTGGGAGATCAACGAAGCGTTCGCCGCGCAGTCGCTCGCGGTGGTGCGGGAGCTCGCGCTCGACGGGGCGCGGGTCAACGTGCATGGCGGCGCGATCGCCATCGGTCACCCGCTCGGGTGCTCCGGCGCCCGCATCCTCGGCCACCTCGCGCGCACGATGCGGCGGGAGGGCGCCACCTGGGGCGTCGCCACCTTGTGCGTGGGCGTCGGGCAGGGCGTCGCGACGCTGCTCCGCTGGCCGCAGGGCCGCTGAGGTGGCGCTCGTCCTCCGCGAAGATCGCGGTCGTACTGGGGTCATCGCCGTCTTCCGCCCGTCCGACCCCGGCGACGTGCACGCGATGTTCCGCGCGATCGACGCGCAGCTGCTCGAGCTGCGCGCGGACCCGGCGTGCGACGCGATCGTCCTTCGTCTGACCGACGGCGGCGCCGTCGGCGCGGCGCTCCCCCGCGCCCCGTGGCACGTCCACCTCCACGCGGCCGAGACGCTCGAACGCATCGCGCGTACGCCCAAGCTGGTCGTCGCGGCGATCGAGGGGCGTTGCGTGGGGCCCGCCCTGGATGTGGCGCTCGCCGCCGACGTCCGCATCGCCCGCCCGGGCGCCACGTTCGGGCGCGCGTGGGTCGACGCCGTGGGGGCGCCCACGGGCATGGCGCGCCTCGCGGAGCGCATCGGCGACGCGCGGGCGTTGGAGTGGGTGTTCGACGGCCCCGCCTCCGCCGTGGAGGCGCGCGCCGCGGGCCTCGTCCACCGCGTCATCCCCGACGAGGCGTGGACGGACCACCTGCACGCCGCGGTCGCCGCCCTGCTCGACGCCGGCGTGGCTCCCGGACCGTCCGGGTGGAAGCGGCTGCCGCGCGCGCCCGACCCGGCGCCGGAGGTCGAGCCGGCGCGGGTCGTGCGGCTCGCGACGCCGCCGCGCGTCGCCCCCACGCCCGAGCCCCGACGTTCGAGCATGGATCTGTCGGTGCCTCCCGCGTTCGCCGACCCGTCCTCCGACTCACCGGCGCCGAGCCCGGCACGGCCGCGCAGCGCGGCCGAGCGCGGCGCGCGCGAGTTCGAGGGGTTCGAAGACTTCGACCACGCCTCGGCGGACGACGACGCGTCGGACGGCGCGTTCGCCGACCCCGGGCGCCCTCTCGAGGGCCGCGCCCGGGCGGACCTCCTCCGCACCCGAATCGCCGACGCCACGCTCAACCTGCTCACGCGCGACCTCGTCGAGCGGCACCGCTGCATCCCCGTGGCCGTGCGCGAAGCGGAGATCACCGTGGCCATGGTCGACCCGGGCGACACCGCCGCCGTCGCCGAGATCGCGGACCACACGGGGCGCAGGGTGGTGCCCTTCGGAGCCCACCCGGCGGTCATCGCCGAGCTGACGACACGACACTACCGCGCCTGAACGGCGTGATAGGCGCGCCACCTCCCGGAGCGCTCCAATGTCCTTTACGTCCGTCGGCGTCGTCGGCGCCGGAACCATGGGCCACGGCATCGCCCACGTGTGTGCCCTCGCCGGGCAGACCGTGAAGCTCTGCGACACCGACGCCGGGCGCGTCGACGCAGCCCTCGCCAAAATCCGGTCCAACCTCGACAAGGGCGTCGAGAAGGGCAAGGTGGCCGCCGCCGACCGCGACGCCGCCTCGGCGCGGCTCCACGGCGTGTCGAGCGTCGACGCGCTCGCCGACTGCGACGTCGTCGTCGAGGCCATCCCCGAGCGGCTCGCCTGGAAGCAAGAGCTCTTCGCGCGGGTCGGCGCCGTCGCGCCGAACGCCGTGCTGGCGACGAACACCAGCTCGCTCTCTGTCGCCGCCATTGCCTCGGCGGCGCCGCGCCCCGAGCTCGTCGTCGGCACGCACTTCTTCAACCCGGTCCACATCATGACCCTGTTGGAGATCGTCGTGCACCCCGGCACCGACCCGGCGGTCCTCGCGCGCGTGTCGGCCTGGGGCTCCACGATCGGGAAAGAGTGCATCGTCGTCCGGGACTTTCCGGGGTTCGCGACGTCGCGCCTCGGTGTCTGCCTGGGCATGGAGGCCATCCGCATGGTCGAGCAGGGCGTCGCGAGCGCCGAAGACATCGACAAGGCGATGGTCCTCGGGTACCGGCATCCGGTCGGGCCGTTGCGCCTCACCGACATGGTCGGGCTCGACGTCCGTCTCGCCATCGGCGAATACCTCGCGCGGGAGCTGCAGAACGCGGCGTTCGAACCGCCCGAGCTCATGCGGCGGATGGTCGCCGAGGGCAAGCTCGGCCAGAAGACCGGGCACGGGTTCTACGGCTGGTAGCGCCCGCTCACCCGCCCTTGATGAGAAACTCCACGCGACGATTGGTCGCGCGTCCGCTCTCGGTGCCGTTGGTGTCGATGGGCTGGGTCTCGCCGTAGCCGACCGGGGTCAGCCGTGAAGCGTCGATTCCGCCCTTCTGCACGAGGTATTCGACGACCGCGCGGGCGCGCCCGTCGGACAGCCGGAGGTTCTTGCCCTCGTCGCCCACGTTGTCGGTGTGCCCGCCCACCTCGATCCGGGTGAGGTCGGTGTTGGCGCGCAAGACGCCCGCGATCTCGTCGAGCAGTTGGTGGCTCTGCGCTTTGATCGTGGTCTTGTTCGTGTCGAAGTAGATGCGGTCCTTGATGACGATGGCCTCTTTCGTCACCACGACGCGCTTGGGGCAGCCGTCGGACCGGGTCACATCCTCGGCCGGGTCGCGCGGCTCGTTCGGGCACTTGTCCCGCTGGTCGGGCACGCCGTCCGCGTCGGCGTCCGGGCAGCCGCGCAGCTCGACGGGACCGGGGGTCGTCGGGCACGCGTCGTCGGCGTCCGCGACGCGGTCGGCGTCGCCGTCGGGGCACCCGCGCGTCTGCGCGGGCCCCGCCGCGTTCGGGCAGGCGTCCGCCGCGTCGGGCACGTAGTCCTGGTCGTTGTCGTCGTCGGGGCACCCGTCGCCGTCGACGAAGCCGTCGCGGTCTTCGGCGTCGTTGCGGCAGACGTCCTGCGCGTCGGGGATCCCGTCGGCGTCGTTGTCGAGGTCGGGGCACCCGTCGGTGTCCTCCACCCCGTCCACGTCTTCGGGGTCGACCGGACACGTGTCGGACGCGTCGACGAGCCCATCGCCGTCGGCATCGAACACCGGCTCCTTGCCCGGCTCGCGCCACCCACCGCCGATCACGACGCGGGCGTCCGGCGTCCCGAGGCCGGCGACGAGCCCGGTGCCGACCCCGGCGGTCAGGAACACCCCGCGCGCGGCGCCCCAAGCCCCCCAGAGATGGGCTTCGACGGGGGTTCTCGCGGCTCCGCCGGAGCTGCCGGCGACGGTGGCGCGCGCGTCGAGCTCGAGACCGACGCGCACGCGGTCAAGCGCGTCGTACGCGGCCCCCGCGCCGAACACCAGCGCGCTGCCGTACTCGACGTCGCCCAGGCGCCCCGCGGGCGCGCCTTCGAAGCCGAGGTTCCCCGTCACCGCGAGCCGCTCGACCCCGTCCCAGCGCACCGCGCCGACGAGCCCAGCGCCGACGCCCTCGCCGCCGGTGAAGTCGGCGCGCGCGCCGGTGGGCACCACGAGCGACGGAAGCACCCCGACGCTGAGCGCGGCCGCTTCGAGCCGATAGACCGGGATCATCGCGGCGACCCGGAGGTCCCCGAGGGCGGGGCCGGAGCCGACCGTGCCCGCCGCGCCGCTGTACAGGTACACCGGGAGCTCGGCGTCGATTCGCGCGAAACCGAGGCTGTAGCCGCCGATCAAGCGCGTCGCGAGCTGGGTGCGCACCACGGGCAGCACCTCGCCGCCCACCTCACGGACCAGCGGATCGTGCGCATAGCTGAGGATCAGCCCGGCGTACCGCGCGCCCGGCCAGCCGACCGCCGGGTCGACGAGCTGGAGGCCGGCGCCGCCCGCGCCCACGGCGCCGGAGGTCTCGAACGTGTCGGCGTCGAGCGCGAAGGCCGAGGCCGTGAGGAAGAGGAGGGTCAACGCCGTCAAGGGCACAGTCCGTCGTCGACGACGAGCACGTTGTTGTCCTCGTCGCACTCGAGGATGGCCCCGGTTCCGCCGTCGTCGTCCGCGCGGAACTCGAGGTGTCCCGCGCCGAGCTCCGCGGGGTCGACCCGGAAGATCAGCCCTTCGGAGCTCGATCCGGAGGCGATCTCGGACGGGGTGTACTGCGTGGACAGCAGGGTGGCCCGGCCGTCGACCGCGTAGGCCGAGAGCGCGACCCCCGCGGGCAGGGGCTCCGTGCCGGCATTCGCGACGACCACGACCACACGGAGCTTGCCGTCCTCGCACTCGACGTTGCAGATCTCGTTGAGGGCCGGGAGGGCGTCGGTCGCCACACCACCCGTCGCCGCGCCGAGGTCGCCCGAGCGGAAGTTGTTGTACAGCGACCAGTTGACCACGGGGGTCGTGGGGATCGCCCCGTCGTCGTCGACGTTGGTGATCGCGTAGGCGTGCTGGTTCCACACCGGCCGGCCGGGCATCCACGAGTCGTCGGCGTCGCCGATGACCGTCACGCCGCGCTCGCCGCCGGAGTACGCGCTGGAGGTGAAGATGATCTCCGCGTGGCCGTCGTTGTCGACGTCGGCGATCGCCGGGTACTCGCTGCACGTGGCCGAGGAGTGCCGCGACTCCTGCATCTTGATCGCGCCGGTCGCCCCGTCGTACACGAAGACGTCGTTCTCGTCGGCGTAGACGACCTCGGCCGATCCGTCGCCTTCGAAGTCGAACACGGCGCTTCCCGTGAAGCCGGACGACTGGTCGTTCGTCGCGCGCATCCACTTCCGCGTGCCGTCGGCTTCCAGCACCACGTAGGTGTCGTTGCCCGCGACCCCGATCTCCGGGTCCCCGTCGCCGTCGAAGTCCGCCACCGTCGGGGGGCCGCTGGTGGCGCCGGTGTAGCTGTTGCTCCACAAGACGCTGCCGTCGTCGTCCTGGAGCCGCACCCGCCCGCCGCCGCTCACGACGATCTCGCCCTGTGGATCCCCGTCGAAGTCGGCGACCGCCACGAACCCGTCGTTCTGCCGGTTGGTCCACAGGGTGGCGCCGGTGATGTCGTAGAGGGCGTTGCCCACCACGACCTCCTGGTCGCCGTCGAGGTCGACGTCCGCCGTGACGCCGATGCTGACGGCGACGCCGCCCGCGTACCCGGTGCCGGTGCCCTGGGCGCCGCGGCCGATCACCCGGCCCTCCCGGCCGTTGTAGATCGTCGCCCCGATGACCACTTCGGGCCGTCCGTCCGCGTTGAGGTCCGCGATCGCGACGGCGCCGCACTGTGCGGCGGGCGGGGCCTCGCCGCGCCACTTCTCGGTGCCGTCACGCCCGTCGTACGCCACGACGGCGGTCGTTCCCGCCGCGACCACGTCGGGCCAGCCGTCGAGGTCGAGGTCGCCGATGGCCGCGGTCATGGGCTCGCTGCCGAAGTTCGTGGAAGAACGCCAGTGGACGCCGGAACCGTCGCCGCTGAGCACCCAGTACTCGCCCGCGGCGTTGCCCACGACGATGTCCGGGATGTCCGCGGCGGTGAGCAGGCCGTCGCCGTCGTCGTCGGTCAGGTTGCCCACGACCGGCGTGGTGTACGCGTCGCCGACGCCGGAGTTGGACCACTCGAGCTGGGGGGTGAACGTCCCCACGGGGAGCGTTTCGCAGGAGTCGTCGACCGTGACCGAGCGCGAGGAGAGGTCCGGAGGATCGCACTCGCCGTCGCCGTCGGAGTCGCCGCCGTCGGTGTCGTCGTCCGTGTCGGTGTCCGGGGCTCCGGAGTCGTCCGCGTCGTCGCGGTCGCCGTCTTCCACCTTGGGGTTCAGATCGTATTCGCTGCAACCGAGCAAGGAGAGCGCGAGGGGGAGGAGCGTCATGGGGACTCCGGGGGCCGGCACCAGGATAGATTTGGCGGTCCGCGCGGTCTACCTCATTCCCGTGCGGCAGGGGAGCAGCATGGCGCGCCTCGTCGGAACTTCCGTCCGCACGACCGACACCGACACCATCCGGCAGGCGCTCGCGCCGATCGGGGTCGACCTGGCGCTTTGGCCGGTCGACGCGCGCGACGCGCGCGCCCTCCTGGCGCAGCCGGGCCTCGACGCCGACGAGAAAGAGCGCGTGCTCGTCGCCCACGACCACTACTTCGACGCCCTGCGCACCGCCGAGGGCTACACGTCGCGCGACCTCATCGTGCTCCACCCGGACACGCCCGGCCTCGACGCCATCATGGCGCGCTTCGACAAGCCCCACACTCACGACGACGACGAGGTGCGCTACATCGTGGACGGCGAAGGAATGTTCGGCTTCGTCCTTCCGAACGGCGAGCAGCTGCGGGTCACCGTGCTCCCGGGCGAGTACATCCGCGTCCCGAAGCACACCGAGCATTGGTTCGAGCTGACCGCGGTGCGTCGCATCAAGGCGGTGCGGTACTTCTCGGGGACCGACGGTTGGGTGCCCCGGTACACCTCCACCGCCCTGGGTCGGGTCGAAGAATGAGCTGGATCGAAGTAGATTATCGGTTTACACCCGGCGTAGACCCGCACATCCAGGCGCGCGTGATCGCCATCGGGCAGACCGCGGGCACGTGGAGCGAGCGCTTCGCGCACCGGGACGCCTCCCTGCGCGCCCACCTCGGTGAGGTCGTCGGCGTGGCGGATCGGGTGGCGACGGTTCGATTCCCCCTCGCGAACGTCGAGGGTGACGTCGGCACGCTCCTCACGATGATCTTCGGGAAGTACTCGATGGCGGGCCCCGCGAAGGTGGTCGGGCTCCGCGTGCCCGACGGCTTCGGCGTCGCTCCCCGTCACGGCCTCGCCGGAATTCGGCGTTTGACCGGGGTCTCCTCGGGCCCGATCGTCATGGCGATCTTCAAGCCCGCGCTCGGGCTGACGGCCGCCGACCACGCCGCGCTGCTGCGCGAGGTCGCGCTCGCGGGGGTGGACATCGTGAAGGACGACGAAATCTTGGGCGATCTTCCCGGCTGTCCGGCGCTCGACCGCGTGCGCGCGTGTCGCCCGGTGATCGACGAGGTGGCGCTCGCGACCGGCAAGCGCTGCCTGTACGCGGTGAACGTCACGGGCCGCGCGCACGAGGTGCTCGACCGGGCGCGCCGGCTCGTCGACGCCGGGGCGAACGCGCTGCTGTTCAATGGCCTCACGCATGGGTGGAGCGTGCTCGAGAGCCTCGCGGCGTCGGTCGACGTTCCGGTCTTCCTGCACCCGGCGCTGGCGGGCGCGCTGGCCGCCGCGCCAGATCATGGCTTTGCGTGGTCGGTCCTCCTCGGTACCCTCCCTGGGCTCGCCGGGGCGGACGCCGTCCTGCACCCGTCGTCGGTCGGCAGCTTGCCCTTCTCCCGGGCAGACGAGGAGGGGGTGCGCGACGCGCTGCGGGCCCGCGGGCTGGCGCCGGTGCCGAGCGCCGGCGTGCACCCTGGGGTGGTCCCCGCCCTGCTCGACCTGTACGGGGCCGACGTGGTGCTCAACGCGGGTACGGGCATCATGGACCACCCGAGCGGCCCGGCGGCCGGGGTCCGCGCCATGCTGGCCGCCGCGGGGCGGGGATGATCGACCTCGCGACAGTGCTCTCGCGCCGATCGGCCGGGGCCGACCCGCGCGACGTCCTCGCGGCGGTCGCGCGCGACTTTCACGCGCGCGGCTGGATGCTCGGCACGAGCGGAAACCTCTCTCTGCGCGACGCCTCCGGCGTCTGGATCACGGCCTCCGGCGGCCATAAGGGCGCGCTCGGACGGCCGGACTTCGTTCGGGTCGGGCTCGACGGCGCGCTGCTCGAGGCCGGCGAGGGCGCGCGGCCGAGCGCCGAGACGTCGATCCACCTCTCGGTGTACGCCCTGTTCCCGCAGGCCAATGCGTGCTTTCACGTGCACACGGTCGAGGCCGCGCGGGCGTCCCGGCGGGCGGTCCCCGGCGCAGAGGGCGACGTGTACCCGATGCCGAGCCACGAGATGCTCAAGGGGCTCGGGGTGTGGGAAGAGGCGCCGGCGGCCGACCTTCCGGTGTTCGCCAATCACCTCGACGTGCCGCGCGTCGCGATGGAGCTGCGGGCCCGCCTCGCTGCGTCACCTCCGAAGATCCCGGGGGTGCTCCTGCGGGATCACGGCCTCACGACCTGGGGTCGCGACGCCGCGGCGGCCTTCGCGCACGTGGAGCTGTTCGACTTCCTGTTTCGCCTGTGAGCGGCGCCGTCAGCGCTCGCTCCGAACGAGCGTCGGGTCGTCGTAGTTGACGACCGTCACCCGGCCGATCGTCTCGCACGGCACGTCGATCCCCGCCATGCCCTCGGCGCTGTCGCAGTCCGACCCTGCGCAGGTCATCGTGAACGACCACGCGAGCTCGGCCGCCCAGCGCTGGGAGAACGTGTGCGGCGCGCCGTCCACGTCGATCGTGGCCGGCTGGAACGTGCCGGCCATCGCCAGGCTCCAGCTCATGGTCGCGTCCAGTCCGTAGCTCCCGAGATTGATGCCGCGGCTCGGCGCGGAGCAGGTGAACGCGCCATCGAGCGTGTATTCGCAGCTCACGATCTGGTTCTCGCTCGACGTCGCCTGCTCGTCGAACTGCTGCGGTCCGGGGTCCACGTCGAGCACGGTGATCGAGTCCCGAATGTCGAGGCTCATGGGGTTGGTGTTCACTTCGCAGCCGTTGTCGCCCATGTCCAGGACGTCGGCGAAGAAGAACACGCCCGCGCCCGGCCCGTTCTCGACGAAGTCCATGTCGAGCTCGGTGTCGGTGTCGGTGTCGGTGTCGGTGTCGGTGTCGCTGTCGGTGTCGGTGTCGCTGTCGGTGTCGCTGTCGGTGTCGCTGTCGGTGTCGCTGTCGGTGTCCGTGTCGGTGTCGCTGTCCGCGTCGGTGTCGGTGTCGGTGTCGGTGTCGGTGTCCGCGTCGGTGTCGACCGGTTGTTCGGCGTCGGGGGCCGCGCACGCGACGAGGAACAGGAATGCAAGGGTGTGCATGGGCATCTCCGTGCCCGACGTGTACATCCGGGGTGCGGGCTCCGAATCTCTCACCCATCTCTCATCGTGGCAACACCTCTTCCAAGCCGGCCCGTACCGCGGCGACCATCGACCGGATCTCGACCTCCGAGCTCACGAGTGGAGGGACGATCATCACGGTGTCTCCCAGGTTTCGCACGATGGTGCCGTGGTGCCGCGTCGCGAGCGCGGCCGCGTGGCCGGCCCGGCGGGTCGGGTCCTGGCCGCCGATGACGACCCCCCCGATGAGGCCGACGGCGCGTCGCTCGGCCACCGCGGGGTGGTCGATCGCGTCGAGGGCCTCGCGCAGCGCCGCGGCTCGTGCGGGGACTCCGGCGAGAACACCATCTTCCAACACGTCGATCGTGGCGAGCGCCGCGGCGCACGCGAGGGGGTTTCCGGTGTACGTGTGGCCGTGGAAGAAGGTTCGGTGCGCGGCGTACGGCCCGCGAAACGCGTCGTAGACCTCTTCGGTGGCCAGCGTGGCCGCGAGCGGCAGGTAGCCCCCGGTCAGCGCCTTGGCGACACACAGGAGGTCCGGGCGCACTCCGGCAGACGCGAACATGGGCCCGGTGCGGCCGAATCCCGTCGCGACCTCGTCGGCGATGAGCAGGCACCCCGCGCCTCGCGCCATGGCGCAGAGTTCATGGAGGAAGCTCGCGGAGTGGCAACGCAGGCCCGCGGCGCCCTGCACGCGCGGCTCGAAGATGAAGCCCGCGAGGCTCGGTCCGTGCTCCGCGAACACGCGCTCCGCCGCGGCGAGACAAAGCGATTCTTCCTCGGGATCCGCGCGTTCGGGCGCGGGGACGCGCACCGCGTCGAACAGAAGCGGGCGGTAGATGGAATGGAACAGGGAGATCCCGCCGACGCTGACGCTCCCGAGCGTGTCGCCGTGGTATGCGTCGGTCAGCGCGGCGAAACGGAAGCGCCCGTGTTCGCCACGCTGCTGAGCGGCCTGGAACGCCATCTTCAGCGCCACCTCCGCCGCGGTCGAGCCCGAGTCGCTGTAGAACACCCGTGGGAGTCCGGTCAGCGCGGCGAGGCGCGTCGCGAGCTCGATGGCGCCCGGGTGGGTGAGGCCGAGCAGGGTGCTGTGGGCGACGCGCTCGAGCTGTGCGCGCACCGCCGCGTCGACCCGGGGGTGCCGGTGTCCCACGGCGTTGCACCACAACGAGCTGGTACCGTCGAGATAGCGACGCCCGTCGGTGTCCTCGAGCCACACGCCGTCCGCACTGGCGATGACCAGGTTGTCCTGCCGTTCCCATTCGTCGGCCTGGGTGAACGGGTGCCACAGGTGTGCGTAATCGCGCGTCAGCAGGTCGCGTGTCATGGCGCCGGATAATCCGGTGTCTTAGGTGCCGCGACTCGGAGGAGTCGCATGTCTCTCGTGCCCGTCCACGGTGGCCTTTCCGCGCCGGTCGACCGTATCGTCCCCCACTCCAAGCGTCGGGCGCTGCTCGCGGTCGCCGCCGAGTTTCCGCGAATCGTCGTGAGCGACGCCGACCTCTCGGTCGTGTACCGCATCGCGGACGGCACCCTCTCGCCGCTCGCCGGCTTCATGGGCGAGCAGACGTACAACCGCGTGCTCGACGAGCGCAGCATCCTCGTCGACGGGGTCCCCTACGCGTGGACCATCCCGCTCGCGCTGCCCGTCACCGAAGAAGAGGCGAGCGCCCTGGCGGTCGGCAAGCAGGCGGCGCTGGTCGACAGCCGCGGCCAGTTCTTCGGCGTGCTCGACGTGACGAGCATCTTCGCGTGGAACAAGCAGCGCTACGTCGAGAAGGTGTACGGCACGTCGCGCCTCGATCACCCGGGCGCGGCGATCGTCACCGACGACCCCCGCGGCACGTTGGTCGGCGGCGCCCTGACGGTGCTGCCGCCGCGCAACAACGCCGAATACGGCGACCTCCTCCTGTCGCCGGCGCGCACGCGCGCCCTCATCGCCGACCGCAAGTGGGAGGCCGCGCTCGCGTTCCAGACCCGCAACCCGCTGCACCGCGCCCACGAGTACGCGCTCGTCTACGGCGCGGAGACCCTCACGCGCACCGGCGCCTACACGGGTGTCGTGCTCAATCCGCTGGTCGGACAGCTCAAGAGCGACGACGTCGACGCCTCGACGCGCGTGCGCACCTACCGCATCTTGCGGGACAACCGCCTCCTCGGCCAGGGCGACAGCGACCCGACGGTGTGGGCGGCGGCGGGCTACGACCTCAACGACGTCTTCGAGCTCGTCTGCCTCGACATGAAGATGTTCTACGGCGGCCCCGCCGAGGCGGTCATGCACGCGATCTACCGGCAGAACCACGGTTTCTCGCACATCGTCGTCGGCCGCAAGCACGCCGACGCGCCGTACTACGACAAGTCCGCGATCTGGGGCGACTTCGACGCGCAGGAGATCTTCTCCGCGCTGGCCGGCAACCTGCACACCCAGCCGGTGAAGGTCGGCTTCGCCGCCTTCTACGAGAGCCTCGGCCGCGTCGACCTCACGGACGACCACCCCGGCGAGCAGCCCTACGCGATCTCCGGCACGCGCGTGCGCGAGCAGCTGGTGGCGGGCGAGCGTCCCGACCCGCGCATCATGCGCGGCGAGGTGGCGGACGTGTTGATCGAGGCGTACCGCCGCTGACGCTTCAGCGGACGTGTCGGAACAGCTCCGCCGGGCGCCCCGCGCCCTGTCGGAGCTCCCCGGTGGGCTCCAGCTCGCCGCTCTGGACCATCCGCCGTCGGAACGAGTCCTTGTTGACGCCCCGCCCCAGGATGCGCTCGTGTACCCGCTGCAGCTGGGACAGCGTGAACCGCTCCGGCAACAGCTCGTAGCCGACGGGCGACGCGTCGAGCTTGCCGCGAAGGCGTCGGACCGCGGTGGCGAGGATGTCCGCGTGGTCGAACGGCAGGGGGCTGACGTACACCGGCGCGAGGTGGAGGTCGTCGGACGGTAGCTCGAGCCGCGCCGCGGGTACGAGGGCGTAGTGCGCGACGGACACGACCCGCCCGCGAGGGTCCCGCTCTGGCTCGCCGAAGGTGTAGAGCTGCTCGACGTAGACGTCGGCGAGCCCCACTTTGTCGCGCAGCACCCGGCGGGCCGCGGCCTCGATGCCCTCGTCCGGGCGTACGAAGGCGCCGGGGAGGGCCCAGGCCCCCGCGTACGGGGGCTCCTCGCGACGCAGCAGCAGCACCTCGAGGGCCTCGCGCACCGTGAGGAGCACCACGTCGACCGCGAGGATCATTCGAGGATCACCCCCGCGGCGGCCATCTCGGCGAGGGCCGCGGCGGCGTCGCCGGGCCGAAGCTCGACCGCCCGGCACCCCGCACGGTGCAGCGTCACCCCGAAGCCCTCCGCCCGAGCGTCGAGCGCGGTGGCGCGCACGCAGTAGTCGGTGGCGAGGCCCATCACGACCAGATCGGTGACCGCATGGCTCCGGAGGAGCGTGGCGAGCCCCGTCGACTTACGACGGCCGTTGTCCCAGAACCCAGAGTAGCTGTCGATCGCCGGGTCGGTGCCCTTGGGAACCGTGGCGCGGATGCGCGAGCGGTCGAGCGCGGGGTGCAGGTCGGCGCCCGGAGTGCCTTCGACACAGTGGGCCGGCCACAACACCTGCGGCAGGCCCGCGAGGTCGATGACCTCGTACGGCGCGCGGCCGGGGTGGTTGGAGGCGAAGCTCCCGTGCGACGCCGGGTGCAGGTCTTGGGTGGCGAAGACCAGATCGAACGCCGGCATGAGGCGGTTCGCGACGGCGATCGTGTCGTCGCCCCCTGCGACGGCGAGCGCGCCGCCGGGGCAGAAGTCGTTCTGCAGATCCACGAGGAGCAGGGCGCGGGTCATTCGAGGCCTCCGATGTGTGCGCGAAGCTCGGCGAGCTCCCTCGCGAAGCCGCCCGAGAGGATCGGGAAGCGGCACCAGGTCTTGGGGTCGAGGTTCTCGTCGTCGAGGTGGAACGAGGGGGCGTAGCGCTCGCGCTTCCATTGGTTTCGTGCGAACAGTACGAAGAAGCGGGAGATCCACGCGAAGAGCACCGCTGGCCGACGCTCCGGCCAGGTCGCCGCGAGGCGGCCGTAGATCTGCGCAGGGGCCAGCTTGTCGCGGATCGCGAGGCGCTCGATGAGATCGAGCACCTCGAACGGCATCAAGTCCTCCTCGGAGGTCTGGGCCTCGGCCGCTGGACGCAGCTCGGGCGTCGAACGCTGGCGAGTGACGGCCTCCAACGCGGGCATCGGGCCGAGTCCGTCCGGGCCGGTGGACTGGAGCCAGACCAGCCAGCGGCGGAGGTAGGCCTTGTCGATGCCGGCGAGGGGCGAGAGCCCCCCCGCGGTGTCGCCGTCCATCGTGGCGTACCCGACGGCCGCCTCCGTCCGGTTGCTCGTCGCGAGGAGGAGCTTGCCTTCGACGTTGGCGACGAGCCACGCGCCGGGTGCCCGGACGCGTGCTTGGATGTTCTGCATCGCGATGTCGTCGCGCCCCCAGTCCAGGCGGCGCCCAAGGGCCACCTCGCCGAGATCCAGGTAGGCCGCCACGATTGGTTCGACGTCCCACTCGACGTGACGTGCGCCGACCGCGGTCGCGATGGAGCGCGCCGCGTCCCGCGTGACCGCGCTGCTGTTGGACGTGCCCTGATACACCGTGGTGAGCAGGCGTCGCAGCGCCTCTTCTTCCGAACGGCACCCCACGAGGCACGGAAGCTCGTCGACCACCGCGTCGAGCCCGAGCTCCGACACGGCCCGGCGGAGCATCAGGTTCACCAGCGCCACGACCGCCGCGGAGTCGCACCCGCCCGAGAGCGACACGACGAACCCGGCCGCACGGCTCTTGCGGAGGTAGTCCCACAGGGCGAGGCACTGTGCCCGCGTGAACTCCTCGTCCTTGGCGAGCGTCGGCGTCGGCGGAGGGGGCGTTCGCACGGGGAGCGGGCCGACGTCGGGCCACGTGAACGCGACCTCGACGAGGCGCTCGCCCGGCCCCTCGGGGTTCGGGCGATGCGACGCGCTGCGCACGAGGGCCATGCGTGTTTCGGCGATGTCGACGTCCGCGAAGCAGAGGCGCACCTGTTCGAGCCCGAAGCGCGGGCCCTCCGCGAGCATGCGGCCGTTGGCGGCGATGAGCGCGCCCCCGTCGTAGATCGCGCGCCCGGCCTCGTTGCCGACGAGGTTGGCGTACACGTACGCGGTGCCGAAGGCGCGGGAACCTTCCAGTACGAATCGACGTCGAACCTCGATCTTGCCGAACGCAAAGTGGCTCGCCGAGGGGTTGAGGAGGAGGTCGACCCCGCGTGACGCCAGCGCGGCGCCCGGGCGCACGGCCACCCACGCGTCTTCGCAGATCTCGAAGCCGACGCGCACCCCGCCGACCTCGAACACGAGATCACCAATCGGCACGTCGCGACCCGCGAGATGAACGCGCGTGTGCGTGTCGACCGGCCACGGCTTGAACCACCGGGCCTCGTAGTGGATGCCGTCGTTCGCGAGGTGCCGCTTGGCTGCGAGGCCGACGAGGCGCCCGTCCGCCACGAGCGCGGCGGCGTTGTACAACCCGCGCCCGACCAGCACCGGGAGTCCGAAGCTCACCACGAGGCCCTCGGTGGCCGGCAAGAGGCGGACGAGCGCTGCCTCGGCCCGCTCGACCACGTCCAAGCTGAGGAAGGTGTCCTCGCACCCGTAGCCGGTGAGGCACATCTCGGGCAGGCACACGAGGGATGCGCCGCCGGCGCGTGCCGCCTGGAGGGCCTCCCGAACCCGGCGCTCGTTGCCCTCCCAGTCCAGCGGGGTCTGGTTCAGGACGGCCGCGGCGACGCGGAGGGCGACGTTCGGATCGGCCGCGATCATCGGGGGCTCGACGCGCCGCGCGCCCGCTCGATCATCTGGACACGGAGGTCGTGCAGCCCCGCCTCGAGGGCGACCGGGTAGGGGAGGGGGTCGTGCAGGCGTCGATGCGGCTCCGCGAGCGCGAGGAGATCGTCGTGGGCGCGCGCCCGGGCGCGGGCGGTCTGCTCGTGGAGTCCGGGGGAAGGTGAGGGACGCGCGCCGCCTCGGAGGCGAGGCTGCAGCAGGTCGACCCCGACGAGCGCGGGGCCCACGGTGTCGCGGGTGCCGGCGTGCACGCGTTCCACACGGTCGCCCGGCGGGGCGTCCTCGTTCCAGATGACATCGCCCGCGAGACGCCCGTCGGCGTCGCGCAGGCGCCGCACTTGAAGCTGCCCGGGGATCGACGTCTTTGCAGGCGTTTCGCTGACCTTGAGGCAGGGGCGCCACGCCGCGCCCGCGGACCGCACCGCCCCGATCTTGTAGACACCGCCGAGCGCGGCCTGCTCGCCTCCGGTGACGAGACGCGTGCCCACGCCCCACGTGTCGACGCGCGCGCCCCGCGCCCGGAGGTCGGCGATGACGTGCTCGTCGAGGTCGTTGCTGGCGACGACGCGGGCGTCCGTGAGGCCGGCGGCGTCGAGCTCCGCGCGCGCGCGCTTGGACAGCGCCACCAGATCGCCCGAGTCCAGGCGGACACCCGCGAGGGCCTGCCCGCGCGCGGCCATCTCCTTGCCGACCGTGACCGCGTTGCGGATGCCCTGCTCGGCGTCCCAGGTGTCGACGAGGAGCACGACGTTGTTGGGGAGCGCGTGGGCGTACGCGCGGAACGCCTCCAGCTCGTCGCCGAAGGACATCACCCAGCTGTGGGCGTGAGTGCCGCGAACGGGCACACCGAAGCGCTGTCCGGCGAGGACGTTGCTCGTGGCGGCGGCGCCGCCGATGTAGGCGGCGCGGGAGGCGGTCAGCCCGCCGTCGGGCCCTTGCGCGCGGCGCAGCCCGAACTCGAGCACCGGGCCCCCGCCGGCAGCCTCGGTGACACGCGCGGCCTTGGTGGCGATCAACGTAGGGAAGTTGAAGAGGGTGAGCAGCGCCGTCTCGGCGAGCTGCGCCTCGATGAGGTTGCCGCGCACCCGGATCGCGGGCTCGTTCGGGAACAGCACGGTGCCCTCCGCCACCGCGTCGACGTCGAGCGTGCACCGCAGGCCAGCGAGATGATCGAGGAAGTCGGTACCGAACAGCGGCGTGCCGTCCCCCGCGCGCAGGGTGGCGAGCCACGTGACCTGCGCGTCGTCGAACCGCAGATCGCCCAGCCAGTCGATCGCGGCATCGACCCCGCAGGCGACCGCGTACGCGCCGCCGAACGGCGCGGTGCGGAAGAACACGTGGAACACGCCCTCGTCCGTGCCGCGTCCGGCGCGGTGGTACCCCTGCGCCATGGTGAGCTGGTAGAGGTCGGTCATCAGGCTGAGGTGCATGCGGGCCTCGGGGTGCCCTTTATATGCGCTGCGCATCAAAGGGGCGCAAGCCCGCCGAAGCACTTTTCGTTCACGACCTTCCGGCCACCACCTGGCCGACCGCCTCGACGCAGCGGTCGATCGCCTCGTCGGTGTGCGCGGCGCTGACGGTCAGCCGCACGCGCTCCTCGCCCTTCGCCACGGTGGGCCACCGCACGCCCGGCGCGAAGATCCCGCGTTCCAGGAGCCTCGCCGCCACCGACATCGTGTCTCGCCCCGTGCGAACCGGGACGATGTGGGTGTCGCCCAGCGCGGCCACGCCGACCTGCGCCAGCCCGGAGCGGAGCCGCGCGACGTTCTGGGCCAGCGCCTCGCGACGGGCGTCGGTCGCGGCGCGGAGGCCGGCGAGCGCCGCGCGCGCGACCGGCTCCGGCATGCCCGTCGTGTACACGAAGGCCCGCCCGAGGCTGACGAGCAGCGGCTTGAGCTCGGGCGGGCCGATCACGAACGCGCCAGCAGCTCCATAGGCCTTCCCGAGGGTGCCCACCAGGACGTCGGGGGAGAGCCCGCGGCTCGCGCACACGCCTCGGCCGTCGGGGCCCATCGCGCCCACGGCGTGCGCTTCGTCCACGACGAAGGTCAGGTGTCCGGTCGGAAATCGCTCGAGCGGGGCCGTGTCTCCGTCCATGGAGAACACCGACTCCGTCACGACCATCGTGGCGTCGAGCGGCAACGCACCCGGATCGGCGTGGGGGTACACGACGCGACGCGCGCGCGAGAGGCGGAGGCCGTCGATGATCGAGGCGTGGTTCAGGGCGTCGGACGCCACGACGTCGGACGCCTCGGGGAGCAGCGACAACAACGCGAGGTTGGCGGCGAAGCCGGATGGGAACAGGGTGGCCGGCGCGCCGAAGCGCTCTTCCAACGCGGCCTCGAGCGCCATGTGGGCGGGGCGGTTGCCCGAGATCAGGCGCGAGGCGCCAGCCCCCGCGCCTCCCTCCCGCCATGCCCCCTCGAGCTCGGTCGCGAGGCCGAGGTAGTCGTTCGAGCAGAAGACCCACGCGCGGCTCCCGTCGACTTCTGCTTCGATGGGAGAGATCGGCCGGACGACGCGCAGCGTACGGCGCAAGCCCGCGGCGTCGAGGGCGGCGAGGCGGGCGGCCAGCCGCGCTCGGAGGGCGCGCGCCTCCGGACGTTCAGGCAACGCCGTTGCTGTCGGTGCCCTCGGAGCGCACCGAGGGGCGCAGGCTCGGCGGGTGCGGCTGGTGCGGCGGCGGCCGGATGACCATGCCGTTGGCCTCGATCATGTCGAGATCGGCGTCGAACGGGCGCCCGGCGGTCGTGAGGTAGTTGCCCAGCATGACGCCGTTGGCGCCGGCGGTGAAGATCTCCGCTTGGCGGTCCGCGAGGTTGACCGCGCGCCCGCCGCACACGATGAGGTCCTTCGTGGGGAGGACGAGGCGGTAGAGCGCGATGATCTTCAGGCAGTCGAGCGGGGTGAGGTCGCGCTGCTCGGCGAGGGGAGTGCCGGGGCGCGGATTGAGGAAGTTCAACGGCACGGAGTCGACGTCGAGGTCCCGAAGGTCCATCGCGAGCTCGATGCGCTGGTCCCAGGACTCGCCCATGCCGAAGATGCCGCCCGAGCACGTATACATGCCGAGCGACTTCGCGGCCTTGATCGTATCGACCTCGTCGTCGTAGCTGTGCGAGGTCACGATGTTGGCGTGGAACGACCGCGCCGTCTCGAGGTTGTGGTGGACGCTCTGGAGGCCGGCCTCGCGCAGGTCGGCGAGGGCCTCACGCGTCATCAAGCCGAGCGACGCGCAGGTCTGCATGCCGGTCTCGGAGCGGATGCCGTCGAGGGCCTCCTTGAGCACCGCGATCTCCCGCGGGGACGTCATCGCGCGCCCGCTCGCGACCAGCGAGAACTCGCGGACGCCGCTCTGCCAGGCCTCGCGGGCCTCGGCGCGGAGCGTGTCGGCGTCCTTCATCTGGTACTTCGGCGCGTCGGTGTTGAAGTGCGCCGACTGGCTGCAGAAGCTGCACGCCTCGGGGCACCGGCCGCTCTTGGCGTTGCTGATGCCGCAGGTGTTGACGAAGTTGCCCTTGAAGTGCCGGCGCACGGCCTGCGCCGACTCCCAGAGCGCGTCGAGGTCGGCGGGCTCGGTGAGGGCCACGACGGCCCGCGCTTCGTCCCAGGAGATGCCTTCGCCGCGCTGGCCGCGCGCGCGGATGTCCGCCCAATCGAGGTTCATCGTCGGCTGCTAACCGCGCCCGTGCTCACGCGCCGATCTGCTGCTCGACCTCGCGCAGGATCTGGGCGGCGGGACCGGTGCGGTTGCTGCAGACCAGCCGCTTGTAGCTCTTCCAGAGCTCGCCGAGGTACGGGTCCTCCGCGAGGCGGTGCTCGTCCGGGTGCCCGTCGACCACCGGAAGCTCGTTCGACCCGAGGGTGCGGCGCCGATGCAGCGCCCGCAGGCTCGCCATGAACTGCCGGGCGGCCTCCGGCTCGCCGCGGCGACGGAGCTCGATGAAGCTGCGCCAGAGGATGCTCTCGGGCAGTCCGTCGGTGTTGGCCGGGGGAACCCTCAACATCCGCACGAGGTCGCGAGTGGGCACGGATGAGTCGATGTGCGCGAAACCCGTCATCCAGTCTCCGCGGCCACGTGTCACGCGGCCGTCACGAACGATACCACGCGGCTCGACCCGAACAGCCACGGATCGGCTTTCGGAATAACGGGGGCGCGGATGTGGTGTCTGCTCGCCCTCGCGTGCCTGCCCCCGGTGGGAATGGCCGCTCCGCCGCGGCTCGTGCTCGCCCAGGCCGAGCCCGCGGCGGTCGCGGTCGACGGCCTGGTCGACGAGGTGCGCGTCGTCGCGCGCGCCGGCAGCGCGCACGACCCGCCCGGGCGCGAGGGGATCGCGTGGATCGCAGCGAACGTCCTGGCGGATCGCCTCGGGGCGGTGGTCGAGGTGGGCGAGGACGTCGTGCGTCTGGCCGTGCCGATCGGCGCCGCGGCTACTCTTGGCGAAGCCCTGACACGGCCGGTCGAGGGCGCCGAGCTGGATCGCGCGCGCTCGAAGGCCGACGCGTGGCTGCTGGGCGCCGACTGCGGCACGGTCGCGGAGGCCGCGTGGGTCACCTGGGCCTACGCGGGTCATCCCTATGGCCACCCGACCGTTGGCCGTTCGAGCGTCCGCGCCTCGTTGACCGAAGGCGAAGTGTCGGCGTTCATCGCCCGGCACTACGTCCGCGAGTCGGTCCGGATCGGCGTCGCACCGTCCGGCGCTCCGGCGGTCGGAGGGCTGGGGCGCCTCGCGCCGGTCACCCTGCCGCACGCGACCCCGGCCACGCGCGCCGCGGTGGACAGGGGCCTGCTGCTCGTGGTCGCCCCGGCGCTCGGCCCCTGCGCCGTGGCCGGCGTCGCGGGGGCGCGCCCGCCGTTCCCGACGCCGCCGGACGTCCTCGGCCCCGCCCTGCGCGGCGGCCCGCTCGCGTCGGCGCGAGTCGAGCCGTGGGACCTGCGTCGCCTCGACGTGACCCTCGAGTCCCCCGTCGCGAGCGCCATCGCCGCCGCGGCCGGGCTCGGCCTCGTGGGTATGTCGACGGTGGTGGTGGTCGAAGCAGCCCCGACGCGTGAAGAGATGGCGGGTGGCGGCGTACAAGCCGTCATCCGCGCGGAGGACCTTTTTCGATGATGCTCCTGATGCTCGTGGCGTGCGGCGGGGACTTCTCCTCCCTCCTGCCCACTGTGAAGTTTTCGCGGTTTGACCTGCAGGCTGTCGACTTCGAGCGCATCTCGGTCGACTTCGTCTTCGACGTCGACAATCCGAACCCGATCGGGTTCCCGCTCAACCGCTTCGCCTACGCGCTCGACCTCGCCGACGTGGAGATCATCTCCGGCGCGAACCCCGACGGCCTCGAGCTCGTCGCCGACGGCACGTCCGAGCTCGCGCTCCCGGTCTCGCTGACCTTCGCGAGCATCTTCGAGCTGATCGACGCCACGCGCGGGGTCGACACGGTGCCGTTCGCGTTCCGCGGCGGCTTCGGCTGGGACACCGACATCGGGCCCGTGGACGTCGCGTTCGACGAAGGTGGCGACTTCCCGGCGCTCCGCACCCCGCGCATCGACCTGGGCGAGCTTCGCGTCGGCCCCCCCTCCGGCACGGGGGTCGAGTTCGCGCTCGACCTCGACGTGGACAACGACCACGGTTCGCCGCTCGATCTCCAAGCCTTCGCGTTCGACATGTCCGTCGCCGGCGTCCGCGTCGGCGGCGGCCGGGCAGACTCCCTCGGGAGCGTGCCGGGGGCGGACAGCCGCACGGTGAGCCTCCCGCTCCAGGTCGACTACGTCGACGCCGCGGCGGCGATCGCCGCGGCCGCGTCGGGCACCCCGATCCGCGTGGGCCTCGGCGGGTCGATGGACATCGACACGCCCTTCGGCATCGTCCCGCTCACGATCGACGAGCAGGGCAACGTCGAGGTCGGCTCCGACTGATCGCACGGCCACGGCGCCGTCTCCGTTTGCGGGGCCGCGGCGTCCGTCGTAGGGTTGCGCATGCCGATCGCGGACACCCTGACGCCCCGCGAGCTGCGCGGGCGCGTCGCCAACGAGGACGCCCTCGGGTTCGACCGGCTCGCCCGAGCCTTCCTTCGAACGCTCACCCGGCTCGGGCCCGGCGCGGTCGCCCACATCCAGGGCGCGCCGGGGTCTGGCAAGAACGAGTTCATGCGCCGATGTCTCCACTACGTGGAGTCGGATCACGAGCTGCTCGGCATCGAGACCGCGGCCGAGCTCCACCCGGTCGCCGTATGGTTCAACGCCGGCAGCTACGCCCACCAAGGCAGCGCCCTCGCCGGTCTCGTCGCCAACATCGCGCGTGTGGGCGGGGCGAACAACGCGGGGCTCCTCGATCGCGGGCGTGACCTCGTCACGCAGATGGGGCGCATGCGCTTCGACGGGGTGCCCGCGGAGCTCGGCGGGCCGGGGCTGAGCCCGGGCGATCCCGAGCCGATCGAGCGCTTTCGACGCGCGTTCGCGTTGCTCGTCGACGGCGCGAAGAGCGGGCAGCGCGGGCGCCTCGTGGTGTTCGTGTCCGATCTGGATCAGCTCCCCGCGGCGCAGCGCATGACGTTCCTCGACGGCGTCCGCCTCGCGACGCTCGGGGCGCCCGACTGCGCCTTCGTGATCGCGTTGGGGCGCGAGGCGGTGCTCGCGTCGATCCGGGCGCGTGAAGGCGAGGTCTCCGAGGTCGCCGCGTCGCGCATCCTCGACGAGCTGACGGACCTGTGCGTGACCGTCCCGCGTCTCGAAGTGCGGCGCATCGGCGCGTTGTTGCGTCGCTACCTTGGTTCGGGCGAGCTCGTGGTACGGCAGGCCTTCGGGGACGAGTCGCTCGGCGTGCTGGCCACCACCTGCGCCCAGCGCTCGATCGGCATCCCGCGCGCGATCGAGCGACTCGCCGCGCGGGTCGCGATGCTCGCCGAGTTCGCGCTCGAAGCACGCTTGTTCCGCGAGCTCACCGCCGGGCAGTGGGCCTGGGTCATCCTCAGCGAGCGCTGGCCCTCGTTCCGTCGGTACGTGATCCGTGGCGGGCGCGAGCGGTGGGTCGAGCTCAAGCTCGCCCTCACGGCGCTCGGCGCCCCCGACGGGCAACGTCCCATCCCGGCAGAGATCGCCGCCGCCTTCCAGCGCGACCCGCTGCTCGCCGAGTTCGTCCGCGCGCATGCGCAGGCCTTCGACGCCGACCTCCAGGGCATCTACTGGGTCGACGATCTGATGTTCCAAGCCGGGTTGTAGGCCCGTCGACGCGGGGTTGGTACACCGTCGGCGCGCAGAATTCCGGCGCGGCGCGTCCTTGCCCTCCCGCTCCTGCCGCCATACTTGAATGAGGCTTCATTCAGGAGTGTCGATGGGCATCCGCAAGGTCGCCGTTCTGGGCGCCGGGGTCATGGGGCAGGGCATCGCCGCCCACCTCGCGAACGCGGGCATCTCCAGCCTGCTCTACGACATCCCCCCGCGGGATGGGGGGGATCCGCGCGCGCTCGCGAAGGCTGGCGTCGCCAACCTCGCGAAGCTCCGGCCCGCGCCGCTCTACCGGGCGGCCGACGTGTCGCGCATCGCGCCCTGCGAGTACGAGGCCGACGCGGCCCGCCTCGCCGAGTGCGACGCGATCATCGAGGTGGTCGCGGAGATCCTCCCGGTCAAGCGCAAGGTGTTCGCGTGGGTCGCGGCCAACGCCCGCCCGGACGCGATCGTGTCCTCCAACACGTCGGGCATCCCCATCGCGGCGATGACCGCGGACATGGACGAGGGCCTGCGGTCCCGCTTCCTCGTCACCCACTTCTTCAATCCGGTCCGCTACATGCGGCTGCTCGAGCTCATCGCCGGGCCCGCCACGTCGCCCGAGGTGGTCGCGACCTGGCACGACTTCGGCGAGCGCGTCCTGGGCAAGGGCATCGTGTACGGCAAGGACACCCCGGCGTTCGTGGCCAATCGTGTCGGCACCTACGGCATCGCGTCGGTGTTCCGCCACATGAAGGGGTTCACGGTTCAGCAGGTCGACACGATCTGGGGCAAGCCCACCGGGCGTCCGGCGTCCGCGGTGTTCCGCACCGCCGACCTCGTGGGCCTCGACACCCTGGCGCACGTCGTCGAGGGGATCCACGCCGGGTGCCCGGACGACGAGTCGCGCGACGCGTTCGTCGTGCCGGAGTTCCTGCGCGGGCTGATCGCGGCCGGCGCGCTGGGCGAGAAGTCCGGCGCGGGCTTCTACAAGAAGGTCAAGAACGCGGAAGGCAAGTCGGAGATCCTCCAACTCGACCTCGCCACCGGCGCCTACGTGCCGCAGGCCGAGAAGGTGCGCTTCGAGAGCCTCGGCGCCGCGCGAAAGGCGGAGACGCCCGGCGAGAGCCTGAAGATCATCTGCGGCGGGTCGGACGCGGTCGCCGCGTTCGTGTGGAACGTGACGGCCGACACCCTGCTCTACGCGGCGCGTCGGGTCGGAGAGATCGCGGACGACGTGCGCAACGTCGACAACGCGATGAAGTGGGGCTTCGGCTGGGAGATGGGCCCGTTCGAGAGCTGGGACGCCCTCGGCGTTCCGGAGTCGGTCGCCCGCATGGAGTCCGAAGGCCGCGAGGTCCCGGCGTGGGTGAAGGACATGCTCGCCTCCGGTCGCACGCGCTTCTATGAGCGTGTCGAGGGCGAACGTACGTTCTGGGCTGGTGGCGTCCGCGGTGTGCCGATGGCGCAGGGCCAGGTTTCCCTCGACGACATCCGCGCCCGCGGCGGCGAGGTCGAGCGCAACGTCTCGGCGTCGATCCTCGATCTGGGCGACGGGGTCGCCTGCCTCGAGTTCCACGCGAAGATGAACGCGCTCGACGACCAGATCATCCCCATGTACGAGCAGGCGCTCGACATGCTCGACGCCGGACGCTTCGACGCGCTCGTCGTCGGGAACCAGGGCGGCAACGCGTTCTGTGCCGGCGCCAACATCCTCATGATCCTCATGAACGCGCTCCAGCAGGACTGGGCCGCCATCGAGGGCGGGGTGTCTCGCCTCCAGAACCTGCTCCAGCGGGCCAAGTTCAGCGCGAAGCCCGTGGTGACGGCGCCTTGGGGCCTCACGCTCGGCGGCGGCGTCGAGATCACGATGCACTCCGCCGCGACGCAGGCGGCCGGAGAGCTCTACGCGGGCCTCGTCGAGGTCGGCGTCGGGCTCATCCCCGCGGGCGGCGGCTGCAAGGAGATCCTCAGCCGCTACCTGGGAGACCTTCCGGCCGGCGTCGCCTACGACCCGAACCCGTTCGTGCAGAAGGCGTTCGAGCACATCGGCACCGCGAAGGTGGCGACGAGCGGCGAAGAGGCCCGCGATGCGGGGTTCCTCCGCCCCTCCGATCGGCTCACGCTCGACCCGGATCGCCTGATCGGGGACGCCAAGCGCACCGCGCTCGGCCTGCTCGCCGGCGGGTACACGCCGCCGCGCCCCCGAAGCTTCCGCCTGCCGGGCACCAGCGGCCGCGCCGCCATCGAGCTGTACCTCTACCAGATGCGCGAAGGCGGGTACATCACGCCCTACGACCTCGTCGTCGGCAAGAAGCTGGCGTACGTCCTGACGGGTGGCGACATCCCGTTCGGCGCGGTGCGCACGGAGCAGGACATCCTCGACCTCGAGCGCGAGGCGTTCGTGTCGCTCTGCGGCAACCCCGAGACCGTCGCCCGCATCCAGCACATGCTCGAGAAGGGCAAGCCCCTTCGCAACTGATTGGAGTGACCCATGCGTGAAGTCGTCATCGTTTCCGCCGTTCGCTCCGCGGTTGGCAAGGCGCCGCGCGGCTCGCTGAAGGACACCCGCCCGGACGAGCTCCTCGCCCAGGTGTTCACCGGCGCGCTCGCGCGCGTGCCGGCGCTCGACCCGGCCCGGATCGACGACGTCGTCGTCGGCACGGCCATGCCCGAGGCCGAGCAAGGCATGAACCTCGGTCGCATCGCCGGGTTCATCGCCGGCTTGCCCGACGGCGTGCCCGCCCTGACGATCAACCGGTTCTGCAGCTCCGGGCTGCAGTCGCTCGCGCAGGCCGCGTCCGCGATCGCCGCGGGCTGGCAGGACGTGGCGCTGACCGGTGGCGTCGAGAGCATGAGCCAGATTCCGATGGGCGGGCAGAAGCCCTCGCCGCACCCGGGCCTCATCGCGAACCGCCCGGAGACCTACACGCCGATGGGCATCACCGCCGAGAACGTGGCGGTGAAGTTCGATGTCTCGCGCGCGGACCAGGACGCGTTCGCCTTCCGCAGCCACATGAACGCGCTCTCGGCCATCCGCGAAGGTCGGTTCGCCGACGAGGTCGTGCCCGTCGCGACGCGGCTCTGGGCCGGGGATGCGTGGAAGGACCTCGTCTTCTCGGTGGACGAAGGCCCCCGCGCCGACACGTCCGTCGAGGGGCTCGGCCGGCTGAAGCCGGCGTTCAAGCAAGATGGGTCGGTCACCGCCGGCAACAGCTCGCAGACCAGCGACGGCGCCGCCGCGACCATCGTGATGGCCCGCGAGCTCGCCGAGCAGCTCGGGCTGCCGATCCTCGGCGTGCTCCGGTCGTACCAGGTCGCTGGCGTGCCGCCGGAGATCATGGGCATCGGACCGGTCGCGGCCATCCCGAAGGCGCTCGCCAAGGCCGGGATCGCCCTCGCGGACGTCGACCTGTTCGAGATCAACGAGGCGTTCGCGGCGCAGAGCGTCGCGGTGGTCCGTGAGCTCGGCATCGACGCCGACAAGGTGAACGTGAACGGCGGCGCCATCGCCCTCGGTCACCCGCTCGGCTGCTCGGGCGCGAAGCTGACCGCCACGCTCCTGCACGAGATGCCGCGCCGCAACGCCCGGTATGGCGTCGTGAGCATGTGCATCGGCGGCGGGATGGGCGCGGCGGCCGTGTTCGAGCGCGTCTGAGCCTCGGTCAGCCCTCGCCGGCGCAGACCTGGCCGACGGGTGACCCTGCGATGGTGGCTTCACCGCAGCCGTCGCAGCCCGTCGAGCCGTCCAGGGTGACGATCGCCGTCTTGTCGCCCTCGAGCGTGAGCGTGCCGTCCCCCTCTTCCGGGCACATGTCGACGGAGGTCACGACGTAGCCGAAGCAGAGGTCGTGCGGCTCGGCCTCCGGCATGTCCGGCAACACGTGGACGTACCCCGAGAAGTCGAGACCGCCGAGCCCGTCGGAGATGAGGACCGCGTCGCGCATGAACTCGCCGACGCGGTAGCTGTCGTCGAAGTTGTCGCCCATGCCGCGGTAGCGGTGCCAGAGCTGCTCGGTCACCGTGACCGTGCCGGCCGTGGCGTCGGCTTCGCTGCGAATCTCGCCGTCGGCGGCGAGCTCCACGAAGTCGCCGGCAGCTTCTTCCGCCACGATCGAGAAGGACGACGCCGCCCACGAGAACATCGCCGGGTCCTCGGTCATCGTGAGGGTACCGGTGAAGGTCGCGCCGCCCGCCGTCGTGCAGGACGTGCCGGCGTCGACGGTGGTCGTCGTCGCGTCCGTGGTGACCATCGGGCAGGTGCCGTCACCGTAGGTGTCCACCAGGGTCATCGCGGCGAACAGCGCCGGCTCGGCGGTGCCGTCGGCCTCCGCCCAGACCCGTCGGATGTCCTCGGCGGTGGCGATCATGTGCGGGGCGCGCAGGTCCCCGCACGCGCCGTACGGAGAGCCGGTGTCGGTGTCGGTGTCGGTGTCGGTGTCGGTGTCGGTGTCGGTGTCGGTGTCGGTGTCGGTGTCATCCGTGTCGGTGTCGGTGTCGGTGTCGGCGTCGGTGTCGGTGTCGGTGTCCGACACGTCGTCCGTGACGGCGTCCTTGATGCCACAAGCGGTGAGCGCGAGGAGAGCGAGGAGCACGAGTACCTCCGTGAGTTCCAGGTGAGGCCGGGCGGTTGCCCAAATGCCGTGTAGGAACTGGATAGTTACGGCTCTCGCCGCCGCCCCCCCGCGTGACGCGCGCGGATGCTCGGCGGTCCGGCGATCGCACGGCTGCCGCCGACGGCGTCGCGAATCCGTCACGGCCGTGACGGAGATCCTTGCGCCGCGAGGTGCGCCCGATCTACGCTCTGTGCATGATCCTTCTGTTCGCCCTCGTCGCGTGCAAGCCTGCCCCTCCCGACGCGCCGGAGGAGCTCGACCAACTCGTCGGGTTCCTGTTCGAGCACGTCGACGACGACGAGGCCGACTACCTCCAGGTGGGCGCCGTCAACACCGACGCCTGGCTCGACAAGCGCCTCCAAGAGACGCTCGAGGGCTACTCGGTCGACGACCTGTCGCTCGAGGCGATCAACGCCCTTGGCGGCGCGCAACAGGACGCGGCGACGGTCGAGGCGTTGGCGGGCGCGGCCGTCGGCCACGAGTCGGCGTACGACGTCGAGACGTTGATGGAGGCGATCATCAACGACGACCCGCTCGATGTGTACCCGGGCGTGTACCTCGCGAACCGCCGCGACGCGGAGAGCCGCGAGATCCGCTGCTTCATGGAGCAGGAGTGCGATCGCATCGAGTTCGAGGTGTGGGCGGAGTTCGACTATGGGGTCGTGCAGGTGTCCACGAACTCGATGGTCCAGTACCGCTGGGTCGACACCGACCTCGGCAAGGTCGTGGTCGAGCGCACCTGGCTGCGGTCCCCGGCGGACGTCCAGTCGATCTTCGATCTCCGCGTGCAGCAGCAGTACTTCATGTGGGCCGCGATCCCCGCGGGCGACGACGCGCCGGCCGGCGTGAAGACCCGGAGCATCCAGGCGACCTGGGTCGTCGCCGAGTTCGGCGAGGACGAGGTGGACGACGACATCGCCCTGAACCTCGTGATCAACAGCATGGTGAAGAACAGCAATCTGCTCGAGGACTGGATCGCCGCCAACTAGCGCGCAATCCGGCTACACTGGCCCGCTTCCGAGGTCCTGATGCTGAGCCTGCTGCTGACCGTGTCCGTCGCGTCCGCCACCGAGGTCGACGAGATCGGCGGGACTGCCGTGTACAACAACAATGGCGACATGCTCAAGCTCGTGGAGCTCGAGGTCGATCAGGCGGCGGTCATCACCGCCGTGGACTTCGCGGTGTACGCCGGAGGCGACGAAGGCGACATCTGGTTCGTGCTGTACCGCGAGGCCGGAAACAGCTTCGAGCTCGTCGAAGGCGTGCTCGCCGACGATTACCCCGCGCCGTCCCGGGACATCGAGTGGGCGGAGTCGCCCGAGGTGACCTGGCTCGTCGAGCCCGGCGTCACCTACGCCGTGGGCGTCTGGATCGACAGCGCCTGGTACTACTTCTACACCGACGGCGCTTCCGACGCGCCGTGGTTCGCCGACGTCGGTGGCAGCTACCAGGTGGAGGCGGATCCGCTCCCGGCCACCTTCGACGAGCGCCCGGAGAACCACTACTACAACATGATCCTCACGTCGGAGGACGCGGACGCCGACGGCGACGGCCTCGTCGCCGAGACGTGGGGCGGCACCGACTGCGACGACGCCGACCCGGACCAGGGCGTGCCGACCACCGAGGTGCCGTACGACGGCATCGATCAGGACTGCGACGGCCTCGACCTCGTCGACGTCGACGGCGACGGCGAGCCCTCGGCGACCGTTGGCGGCCCCGACTGCGACGACAGCAGCGCGGCCGTGGGCGTCACCCAGGCGGAGGTCTGCGGCGACGGCATCGACAACGACTGCTCCGGCGCCGACGCCGCGTGCGCCGGCGACGTCGACACCGCGGTCGACGACGACGGCGTCGCGATCATCGGGGAGTGCGGCTGCGCGGCGGTCGGGGCTCCGTCCTTGGCGCCGTTCGCCCTGGTGCTCGCGGCCGCGCTCGCGCGGCGCCGCGTCACTGCCCGAGGATGATCGCCTCGACCTCTTCCCAGCCGCCGAAGCCCGTACCCGCCCAGACGACGAGGCCGTCCGGATCGACGACCACCACCGTCGGGTAGCTCATGCCCCCGTCGGTGTCCCCGAGGATGTCGGGGAACAACGCGTAGCCGAAGCCTTCGTCGCCGAGCACCGGGCTGGAGACGCCGAAGGTGGCCGCCCAATCCTGGCGGACGTCGATGGTGGCGGGCACGTTGATCGCGCTGAGCGACTCGGCCAGGAGCGTGATGTTCTTGACGGGGACGCAGCGGTTGCGCATGCGCTCCTCGAAGGCGTCCGCTTCGGCGGCCATGGCCTGGCACGGGCCGCAGTTGGTCGCGGCGGCGTCGATCACCAACCACCACCCGCGGAAGTCCCAGACGTCGACGGGCTCGCCGCACTGGTCTTCGAGGCGCACGTTCGGCAGCACTTTCCCGATCGCGACGTCGTAGCTTGCGTTCGCCCCGCCGGGGCTGTTCTGCGGCCACCCGCAGCTGTACGGCTCCGCGCGCGCGCCGTCGGGGTCCGGCACCGTCGCGGTGGCGCTGGTCGCGCGCTGCAGCGTTCCCGCCGCGGAGAGAACCATCGTGCCGCCCTCGTCGAGGGCGGACTCGTCGGTCCACGCGACGGCGAACGATCCCGTCGGATCGCCCGTGATCGGGCCCATGTCGCCCAGGCTGACGTTGAGCGAGCCGGAGCGGAACAAGCTCCACGCCCCGTCGACCTCGGCGAGCCCCAGCGCCTCGGGGCGGATCGCGTCGGCGGTCGAGATCTGCGCGAAGCAGTCGTCGTACCCGTCGATCACCTCGGCGAACCCTCGGGTGAGGAGGGAGCATTCCGGGCAGAGGTGGCCGTGGAGCGTAGACTCCGTGAATTCGGTGTATTGCCGGGTGTAGGTACAGTCTCGGTATCCGGCCGCCTCGGCGTCGTCGTCGAAGGAGAGCGTCCATGTGACGGTCCCGTCGAGCGTGTGCGCGGCGCGGGGGCCGTCGCCGGTGTCGCGCGTGGCGGGCGCGCCGGGCTCTTCGAACTCTGGGCACTCGGCGGTGTCGACGGTGTCGGTCGCCGAGTCGGAGTCGCCCCCGGAGTCGGAGTCGCTCCCGGAGTCGGAGTCCGCGGTGGCGTCCACCCCGGTGTCGTCGGCGTCGTCGTCTGGGGTGCAGGCGAAGACGGCAAGGAAGGCGAGGGTGATCACTTGGTGACGCAGCACGCCTTGAGGTTCGCGACGGTCGACGGCCCGATGCCGCTCACGCGGTCGAGGTCGTCGCAGGTGGCGAACGGACCGTTGTCCTTCCGATCCTGGAGGATCGCCGCGGCCTTGCTCTCGCCGATGCCCGGGAGGGTCTGCAGGGCGGACGCGTCGGCGCTGTTGATGTTGACCGCGCAGGCGCCGGCCGGGGCGGCGGACGGCGACGCGGCGGCCGGCGCGGCGGCGGGCGC
>CAMAXZ010000033.1 GCA_945862325.1 Klebsiella pneumoniae | reverse complement strand
GGGGCCCCCCACGCGTCGACCGGGGCCGGCACGGGCTCGGTCACCGGGACCGCCGGAGCGGCCGCCGCCGCCGCCGCCGCGGCGGCGGCCTCCTCGGCCTCGCGCTGCTTGCGGGCGTCCGCGCGCTTCTTCGCGTCCTCGATCTTCTTCTTCTCTTTCTGGACGGAGACGACCCAGGCGTCGAGGTCGGCCGGCGGCCCGCCGCCCGCCTTGCGGTACGCCTCGATCGACGCGACCGCCTTGTCGTACTCCTTGGACCCGGTCGCGGGATCGACCATGTAGTCGCCGTAGAGGACCGCGAGGTTTCGGTGCGGCTCGGCGTTGCCCGGGTCGAGGCGGAGGGCCTCTTCGTACGCACGACGGGCGTCGTCGTACCGACCGACGCCGCGGAGCGCGATGCCGAGGGACATGCGCACGCCGGCGTCGTTCGGCGCGAGCTGGGCCGCGCGCTCGAGCAGGGGGAGCGCGTCGACATACGCGCGATTGTCCAGGTGGTAACTCGCGAGGAACTGCAATGCCGGCAGGTTCAGCGGGTCCAGCTCGAGCGCCTTCTTGAAGGCGTTCAGGGCGTCGCCCGGGAAGTTCTGACGAAGGTAGACCTCGCCGAGCTGGGCCTGGAGCTGTGCGTTCTGATCGGCGCCCGGAATGTCGGCCTGCGCCTTTTCGAGGGCGAACTTGGCGAGGTCGAGCTGACCGAGGTCCATGTAGACCAGGGCGAGGTTGGTGTAGATGGGCACCGACCGCGTGCTGATCTGCAGCGCGGCCTTCGCCTCGCGGATCGCCTCGGGGTGGCGACCCGTCTTTCGAAGCAAGGAGATGAGCGCCACGCGCAGCTCGATGCTCTCCGGTTTGTACCGGAGCCCGCTCTGCACCTGAGAGAGCGCGATCTCTGGGCGGTTCTCGCGGGCGGCCAGGACGCTGAGGTTCAGCCACGCCTTCGCCGTCGCGGGCTCGACCTCGGTGGCGCGGGTCCAGGCGCGACGCGCCTCGCTGTCGCGACCGAGCGCCTGGTACGCGACGCCCATGTTGTAGTGGATGGCCCCGATCTCGGGGTACTGCCCCGCGAGCCCGGCGAGCAGATCGAGCGCGCGCTGCGTCTTCGCGGGATCGTTCGCGGTGAGGAGCGCCACGGCGTCGTCGAAGTTGCGGCGCGCGTCGGCCGCGAGCGAACCATCGGCGGGCGGCGGCGACGCCGCGACGGGCATCGGCGCGGGTTCGGGCTGCGCCGCGACCGCCTCGACCGGCGTCGGCGCCGCGGCTGGCGCCGGGGCGGGCTCGACCGTGGGCGGTGACGCGATCGGCGCCTTCGGCGCGCAGGCGGGGAGGAAGATCGCGACGAGGGCGAGGGTGCGCAGGGTCACGGGGTGCCTCCGGGGGCCGGCGCGGGCGCGGGGGTCGGCGCGGGGCTCGCGCCGCCGGCGCCAGCGGTGCTGACGACCGGATCGAGGCTGACAGGGCCGCCGAAGGCGTCCGTGCCGCCCGCGACCTTGCCGCGGCTCTCCGCGTGCTCGGCCGGGAACTCTTTGGGGAACCGGTCGTTCAGGGCGGCGAGCGCCTTGCTGTTCCAGGTCGACCAACGCTTCTCGGCGCGGGACTTCTCGAGCGCCGCGGCGAGGCGCGCGCGCCCCTTGTCCTCCGCCGGGAGACGGAGCCGGTCGTCGAGCGCCTGCCGCCAGATCGACTCTTCGTCCTCGGAGAAGCCCGGAGGCGCCGGCACGTTGTAGACCATGTCCGCGTAGGCGAAGTACGTGAGGCCCTGGAAGTACAACGACGCTGCGGCGGTGTCGTAGTCCTGGTACACCTGGATGAGGCGCACCGCCTCGTCGGTGAGGGACTTGAGCTCCTCCGGCTTCTTCGTCAGCAGGATCTCGACGTTCTGTGCTTCGGTGCGGCCCCACTTCACCTGGGTGAAGGCCTGGTACCGCTGTTCGAGCCCCGTCAGGGCGCCCTCGGCCGCCAGGCTGCGCGAACGGGCGCTGAGGCGCGCGGGATCCGCCGACCCAAACACCTGTTGGATGCCTTCCCACGCTTGCGTGAAGCGACGTGTGTCCTTGCGCTTCTCGAAGATCTTGGCCTGCTTGTGCCACGCCTGGATGGCGTGGTTCGGGTCCTGGGCGGCATACCGCTTGAGGTAGCGCTGGTAGAAGTCGAGCGCCTGCGCCTCTCCCACGGCCTCCCACTGCTCGCCGGCGCGCCAGAACGTAGGCTCCGCGTCCGGATTCGTGGCGTACAGCGTGGCGTACCGTTCGTACCCGCGGGCCGCGGCGTCGTGCTCGCCGTTGCCGACGCGGAGGAACGCCGCGTTGAAGATCGCGGCGGGCGCGTCCGGGTGATCCGGGAAGTTCTTCGCGAGCTGGTCGTAGTAGGAGATGGCCTTCGGAAGGTCCAGGGTGGCCGAGTACGTGCTCGCGATTCGGAAGTAGAGCCCCTTCGAGCGGTCGTCGGTCGGGTACTTCTGGATGTACTGCTCGAAGTAGCGGATGGCCTCTTCGGCCTTGCCGCCCACGTCGTAGTTGTTCGCGGCGTTGAACAGGGCGTCCTTGACGAACTCCGACTGCGGGAACCGCTTGATGAAGTCGAGGTACGCGGCGGCCGCGCCCAACTTGTCGCCGGCTTGCCCCTTGTCGTACGCGATGACGAACGCCGCGCTCTGTTCGGCGTTCTCGAAGGTCTTGAGCGTCAGCTTGGCCTCGGGCGACTCGCCGAGGTCCATCGCGCGGAACCGACCGGCGAGCGCCTCGACGTTGGCGTTGTCGCCTTCCGCGCTGTAGGACGCGATGATCTGCTGCGCGGCGTACACCGCCTCGTCGCGCCGCGGGAACCGCGCGATGATCGCGTTGAGGCGCTCGCGGGCCTCCGGGATCTGGCCGTACTCGAGGTGGATGTTCGCGGCCGCGTAGGCGAGCGCCGGACGATCCTTCTCCGCGTTGGGCGCGTGCTCGGGATCGTTGAAGTCGCGATTGAGCACGTCGTCGCATGCCGCGATGAACGCGCGCTGCTCGTCGGACACGACGTAGCGCACCAGCTCCTTGCCCCAGGCGGAGGTCTCGGTGCGCTCGACGATCGCGTCGGGGGAGCGGATGTCGATGCGGCCGTACTTGTCGAGCACGACCTGGTTGCGCGCGGCCACGAGCTGGAGCCGTGCACCGTCCCGATAGGGCGACCGCTCGTTCTTCAGGATCTGGGTGTAGGCGGCATCGGCTTCCGGGAACTGACGGCTCTCGAAGAGCGCGTAGGCGCGGTACCACTCGTACTCGTCGTAGCTCGCCGCGAACGGGAACTTGTCGAGGAAGTCGTCGAGGAGCCGGGCGGCCTCGCGGAAGTCGTCGACGCTGCGGGTCTCCTGGGCCAGCGCGAGCTGCCCGGTAGCGACCTGCGCGAGGGAGTCCTCGATGAACTTGCGCGCGGCCGCGATGGCGTCGGGGTTGCTGCGGTTGGCGTTCGCCCAGTCCGAGCCGTCGACGTACTTCTTCGAGAGCTGCGCGAACGCGGCGTCCGACGCCGCCTCGTTCGGGAAGGGCATCGGCGGGAGGTCCGTGCGCGGCGGCGTGAACGCGTTGCGCGTCGAGCCCTTCCAGATCAGCGCGATGTTCTGCTGATAGATCGGGTTCGTCGGGTGGTTCGGCCAGTTGTCCTGGAGGAACGCGTACGCGGCGATCGACTGCTCCCACCGCGCCTGCACCCAGAGGATCTCGGCCAGCCGCTCGGCGACGTCGTGCTGCCACTTGCGTGGGTCGCCGATCTGACGGAAGTGGTTCCGGAGCACCGACACGGCGTCGGTGCCGGTGCGGTCCGCGATGTCGGCGTACGAGATCGCGAGGTACTGCACGGCCTCCGGCCGCATGTTCGACTCTTTGCCGGTCTGCAGGAGCTGGGCGTCGGAGGTGTCCAGCAGCTGAACGAGGTAGGCGAGCGCCCGATCGTAGTTGTTCAGCTTGTAGTGGGACCATCCGAGCTTGTAGATGGCCTTGTCGTAATTGCGGCCGTCGGGACCGTCCGTGAGCACCGCCTCGTAGTAGCGGATGGCCGTGGGCGTCTGGGTGATGCTCGGCTGGTCGAAGTAGTACTCGCCGAGCTGCATGTTCGCGTCGTTCGCGAACGGCGAGCTGGCGTGCCGCTCCGCGATGACCTTGTACACGTCGCGCGCCGCTTCTGCGTCGAACTGGTCGGCGTTGTTCGAGTTGAGGCACCAGGCCAGCATGTAGAGCGTGTCGGGCGCGAGCTCGTGGTCGGGCCAGCTGCGCAACAGTTGCCGATACATCCCGATGGACTTGGAGTAGTTCTTGTTCGGCGGCTCCGGCAGCACCATCGTCGGGTTCGCGTCGAGCTGCCGCTCGAGCGCCTCGTACTCCTCCATGCGGGCCGAGTACTCGACCTCGGACTCTTCGAAGTAGAGGTCCGAGAGTCGGAACAGCATGTCGGGCGTGTGCTGCGTGCGCGGGTACTTCTGAAGGAACGCCTCGAGGCGCTGGATGGCCACGCGCCGGAGCGCGGCCTCCGAGTCCTCCGTCTGCTTGATCGCCGCGCCGTAGGCCGCCGCGATCTTCTCGCGTTCGTCGCGCTCCTGCGCGTCGAGGATCTCCCCGACCTCTCCCTCGAACTCCTTCATGCGCTCGGAGTAGCGGGTGAGCGTGTCGCGGAAGCTGGCCCACTCCAACGCGTCCGCGGCGATGGGCTTGTCGGCGGCGACCGCCGACGACGCCGTGAAGGACGCCAGGGCGGCGATGAGGATCGTCCGGGTCTTCATCGCTCGAGGTTCTCCTGAACGATGCGGTATTGCTCTTGGAGCTCACGGATGAGCCGCGACTGCTCCTTCGCGAGGCGCGTGAGGTCGTCGGCGCTCTGGGTCTTGCGGAGCCAGTAGACGTCGACGATGCCCTTGTCGGCCTCGAGCACGTCGTCACGGAACCCCTGCTCGAGCTCGTCCAGGCTGGCGACGAGGATTCCGCCGGCCACCGTCTCGGCGTTCTCGCCGCCGGTGTCGACCTCGCCGCGGAGCGCCTGCACGCGCGCCGCTTCCGCCGCGATGGCGCGCTGAACCGAGGTCAGCTCGCGGCTCTCGGCCGTCTCCAGGACGCGGCGCGTGTCGTCGGTGGCGGCGTCGCACTTCTCGGCAGCCGCCCACACACGGTCGATCTGCGCGAACACGGCCCCCGCGTCCGCGTCGGTCGCGTAGCGGCGCCAGGACTGCAGGCGGGTGCGCAGCTCCCGGTGACGCGTCAAGACCGTCGCCCGTGCGCCGGCCGTGTCGTCGGAGGAAGCCGGGCGGATCGTCTGCATGATCTTGCGCTTCACGACGTCGGACTGGAATCGCTCGACCTCCGCGGACATGCGCGCCAGCTCCTCCTGCTGGGCCGCCAACTCCAATCGGACCTTCTCGGCCTCGGTGGCGTTGAGCTTGGACTGCGGGAGCTGATCGGCGATGGCGCCGGCGCTCGCCCGCAGCTCCTGAACGACCTGCCCGACCCGGAACGCGCGCTGCTGGACTTCACGTACCTGAGCCTCGTACGCCGAGATTCGGTCCGAATCGTCCGAGGCGCCCTGCCCGGCCTCCGCGAGCAGCGCGAGCCCAGCGGCACGGTCGCGCTGGAGGGTCTGGAGGTCGGCCTTGATCGACGCGGGTACGCGGGTGCGGAGGTAGTTCGCCTCGACCTCGAGGAGCCGATCCTGCACGGTCACGACGGAGCCCCGCGCCTGGGTGAGCTGGGAGCGCGCGTCGACGAAGGCGCCGAGGATGTCGCTGCCCCCGCTCGTGGCGAGCTGGAGATCCGCCACCATGCGCTCGCTCGCGACCAGATCCGTGTCTTGGCGCTCGAACTCCTTCCAGGCGGAGGTGGCGCGCGAGACGTCGTCGCGGCTCAACAGCATCTCGGAGGCGTACCCGGGCAAACGCGCACCGGCGGCGCCGCTGATGCTGGCGAGCAGGTCGGCCATCTCGGCCTTCTGACCCGCGACGCCCTCGAGGCGGGCGATCATCGGCGTGTACTCCTGCACCACCCCTTCGTAGGCCGCGCGCGCCTGATCGAAGGACTCGAGCTTCATGTGCAGGTGCCCCTGCAGGAGCCGAAGCGAGACGGTGTACTGGTTCTCGGGGAAGGACAGGAGGAAGACCCCCGCCTGCTCCAGCGCCTGCCCCCAGGCGGCGCGCGCCGCGGCGTCGAAGACCGACGCTTCATCCAGGCGCTTCCGGGCCTCCGTGTCGACCTTCTCCTTTTCGGCGAGGTCGCGGGCGGCCGTGGACTTGCGCTCTTCGATGGCGGCCTGCTTCACGTACGTCCACACCGCCTCGTAGAGCCGGTCGGCGAAGTGCGGGCTGTCCTTGCCGATCTTGCCGTACCACGTGCCGGCCTGCTCGAACTCGCCGAGCTCGTAGTGCACGCGGGCCATGGCCATCATCGCGAGCTCGTTCACCGCTTTCTGGGTGTCGTCGGTGACGGGCGCCTTGACCGCCTCGTCGAACTCGCGAAGCGCCTGCTTGTAGTCCTTCTCGAGGATCATCAGGACGCCGAGATAGTAGCGGGAACGCGAATAATACGGGCTCGCAGGCGGGAGGGAGCCGAACGCGCCCTTCGCGCGCCCGGCCTCGCCGCGCCGGTAGAACGACTGCGCGAGCGTGTAGGTGACGAGCTCGGTCGGCGGTACGCGCCCGGACGCGATCCACTCGTTGTAGAGGAGATCGAAGGCCGCGACGTCGCCCGTGAGGCCGTGGATCTCGAGCAGGCGCCGCACGGAGTCGGCCATGTACGGGTGCGAGGCCCCGACCTTCAGAATCGCGCCGTACGCCTGCTCGGCGGTGGCGTAGTTCTGGAGCTCGAACAGGCACTCCGCGAGGTACCACTCGCTGTCGCGCGCGAGCTCGCCGTTACCGAGCGCACGCGAGGTGACCAGGATGTAGAAGCTGGTGGCCGCCGGCTCGTAGTCGCCCACGAGGTACAGGTAGACGGCGTCCTCGTAGCGCTCGCGCGCCTCGTTGACGCCGATCAGGCCGGACCGCTCGGTGAAGTTGACCTTCAGCGCCGCCACTTCGTCGACGAGGCCCGTGATCTCGGCCTCGAGATCGCGGAGACGATCGGACGTGCCCTTGTCGACCGCCAGGGCACGACCGGGAACGGCGAGGATCAGCGCGAGCGCGCCGAGTTGGAGGAGGCGCTCAGCGGGGCGAGGCATCGGCGATCCGATCGCACTTCAGCTCGAAGTCGACGCGCGCGCGCTCTTCGAAGGACTCGGCGGCGCCGCCACGGTCGGTGAGGATGCTGCGCACGGTGCAGGCCTTGCCGAGCTCCGCCTCGAACGCGTAGTTGCTGCGCACGTCGATCTCGATGGACTGCGCGTACTTGAAGATGCCCATGCCGGTCGGGCGGATCTTGAAGTCGACCGAGAGGTTGTGGTTGCCGGGCGGCAGCGCGCCGTCGTGGATCTTGAACTCTTTGCTCTCGGACAGGGAGCCCGCGGGGTCCGCCTTGCTGAAGCGGGTCTGGCCGTCGAGCAGGTAGGTGATGCTCTCGAGCTTGTAGGAAGACCCGAGGCGATTGACGTGCCAGATGGTGGCGCGCGCGCCGGTGCTTCCGCCCTGCACCACGATCTCGCGGAGGAGCTGCAGCGTGGCCTTCGAGCGGAACACGCGCTCCTTCAGGTCTTCCACCGACTGCTCGACCGTGAGCAGCTCACGGTTGTAGTCGGCGGTGGACTGGCCGGAGGGCGTCCCCTCGGCCGGAGGCGAGGCCGTGCCGTCCTGCGCGAGGGCGGGGGTGACCGCGAGAGCGACGAGGGAGGCCAGGGCGAACACGGTCAAGCGGGGCATTTCGTTCTCTCCTGCCGAGCCGGCAGCGAAGCCATGAAAGCGCGACGGTCATACCGTGTCAACCGTCGCGGAGCCAGCGGTCAACGGCCCGGCAGTTCCGGCTCCCCGCCGTCCGCGAGGTTGTCCGTGGTTCCGGCGAGGGTGATGACGAGCTGATCGTGGGCCTTGCGCGCCCGCGCCGGCGAGCCGTCGATGTCGTTGACCAGGAAGGTGAAGGCATAGAGCGCGTCGTCGGCGGCGCGCACGTATCCGGCCAGGCAGTGTACGCCGTCGAGCGTGCCGGTCTTGCCCCGGACCCGCCCCTCGAGGCCATCCGCCCGGAATCGACTCCACAATGTCCCGTCGCGGCCGCCGACGGAGAGGCTCGCGAGAAACTCCGGCGCCCGGTCCGGATCCCGCGCCATGTCGACGAGCACGGCGTCGACGGCCGAAGGCCGGACGAGGATCTCGCGCGAGAGCCCCGAGCCGTTCACGAGGTGGAAGGCGTCGGAGGGAACGCCCAACGACGCAAGGTACTCCGAGACGACACGCACGCCGCTGTCGGTGGTGCCGGGCAGTCCGTAGACCTCGGCCCCCATCGCCAGCAGCAGCTGCTCGGCGAAGAGGTTGTTGGACTGCTTGCTCGTCGTCGAGACGATCTCGGACAGCGCCTCCGAGTCCGAGCGGAGCACGACCGACGCGTCCGTGGGGGTGGCACCGCGCCGATACCGACCTTTTACCTTGATTCCCTGCTGTCGCGCAATCGTCTCGAACACCGCCATGTAGTGAGCCGTCGGATCGGCCACCGGCCGGTAGATCGTGTCCGGCTTCGCCTCGAGCGGCACGTTGCCGGTCAGCGTGTACGTGTACACGTCGGTCGCGTCGTCGTGGGCGCGCTCGACCTTGACCCAAGCCTTCGACCCCGCCTTGCCGGTCGTCAACTTGTTGTCGAGCGTGACACCGGGCGTCGGGAACTCGAGATCCGCCGCCGCCGCGGCGCCGACCGACGCCCCCGGCCGAACGACCACGGCGTGAAGATTGTAGTTGACGCTCAGCGCGCCGAGGGACGCGAAGTAGGTCGGTGGATTGGCGAGATCTTCCGCCTTGGTCCAACCGGGGACCAGCGGGCCACCCGCGAAGTACGCGTCGTCGAACACGACGTCGCCCTTGATCTCGCGGATGCCGCGCATGCGGAGATCGAACACCATGCGCCAGAGCCGCTCGACGACCATCGTGGGGTCGCCCTGCCCCTTCACGTAGAGCGATCCGGCCAGGACACCCTCGGTCGACGGCGGCTCGGCGGCGTCGTGCAGGACCCACGTCGGAAACTTGTAGTTCGGCCCGAGGCGCTTCAGGGCGGCGGCCGTGGTGACGACCTTCATCACGCTCGCCGGGGCGAGCGCCTTGTCGTCGCCCCACTGGTACACCTCCTCCCCCGTTCGAACGTCGACCACCTGAACGCTGACCGTGGCCGACGCGAAGATCGGATCTTGTGCCAGCGAGGCCAAGGCGGCGGCGAGCGGCGACGTCACGCCGGCCATCGGCGCCGCGACGGGCGCGGCGACGGGCGCGGCGGAGAGCGCCGCCCCGGACGGCCACGCCTCCGCCTGGTTCGGCGCTTCGCCCTCGGGGGCCGACGACGCGCCATCCGCGACGAGCTCGCCCGCATCCACGCCGGGGAGCCCGCCCCCCTCCTCGTCGGGAGTTTGGGCGAACGCCGGAAAAACGAGCAGCGCGAGGAGCGGGGACCAGTACGGCATGCGCATGGAGCACCTGAGGGGAACGCCCGGTGTGCAGACACCGGGAGGCGGCGACAGCGGGAACAGGGGGAGGCGCTCCATTGTCGCCGATGCGTGTCGTGGGCGCAATACAAGGCGCGAAATAAGCACTTGGGTGCGATCACCTCGGGCGTGATCGAGCCCCTCTGTTGGCACGTGCAGCGGGCGAGCAGCCCTGAGAGCGCGCGTGGGCGCGGCGAGCGGCGCCGCGCGTCGCTATGTTGTCCGAACCCCCACGACGGAGCTTCATGCCCGCGCCGCTGCTGATCGCCCTCGCCCACGTCGCCGCCGCGCAGTCGGTCGAGCGCCCGACGCTCCCCTTCCGCGGGCTCGCCGGCGAAGACGGGGTGCACACGCTCTACATCAACCCGGCGTTGATGAACTTCGACCGCGATGCCGGGCTCGGGGCGTACTACGACACGCGCGCGGACGGCTCCGTCGACGGGCTGACGTTCGCCACGACCGGCGGCGGCGTCGGGGCCGGGGTCGGCTACCGCCAACTCGGCTCGGACGACCCGCTCGGCTGGTGGACGGTGTCGAGCGGCGCGTCGCTGCGCATCGCGCGTCAGCTCGCCTTCGGGAGCACGGTGAACTGGCAGCTCCCGGACGGCGGCGACAACAACTTCGTCAGCTGGGACCTCGGCGCCGCGTGGCGCCCGACGCCGTGGCTCGGCATCGCCGGCTCGGTGGAGAACCTCGGAAACCCCGCGCCGGACCTGGGCGTGGCCACCCGGTGGGGTGCGGGCGCGGCGCTTCGCCCCTTCGGCGACGCGCTGACCTTCAACGCCGATTGGCGAATGACCGCCCCGCCTGACACCGACGCCGCGCACAACCTCGAAGCGAGCTTCCGCGTTCGTCCGACACCCGGCCTGTGGGTTCGGGTGTTCGGCTCTCAAGACCTGTCGAACCTGGACAATCGCGTGCTCGGCGCGTCGATCCAGATCAACGCCGCGGACGTCGGGGTGGGCGTCAACGGGCGCGCCGCGCTCGGCCAGGACGAGCCCCAGGTCGGCTTCGGAGGCTGGGTTCAGACGATCCCGCGGGACGACCAGCTGATGTTCAGCGGGCGCGATGTGGCCGTGTTCGAGTTCGACCAGCGCTGGCCCTACCAGCCGCAGGGGGGCCTGCTCTCGGCGCCCGAAGAGGGGTATCTCTCGCTGTTGCGCCGCCTGCGCGACGCCGGGCGCGATCATCGCGTGCGCGGCCTGCTCCTCGAGCTCGACGAGCTCCCGTTCAGCTTCGCCCAGATCGAGGAGCTGCGCGAGCTCGTGCTCGACGCGCGGGCCCGAGGCAAGCCGATCGCGGCATACCTGAAGGGAAACGCCGGGAACGGCGCCTACCTCCTCGCCACGGCGTGCGACCGGATCTACGTCCACCCCGCCGCGAACCTCGACCTGGTCGGCCTCAGCGCCGAGATGATGTACCTGCGGTCGGCGCTCGACCTCGTGGGCGTCGAGGCGCAGTACGCCCGCCGCGGAAAGTACAAGTCCGCGCCCGAGCAGTTCATCGGCAGCCAGTCGAGCGAGCCCGCGCGCGAGCAGATGGGCGCGCTGTTGGACGATCTGTCCGGGGTGCTCTCCGACGCCGTGGCCCGCGGGCGCGGCCGACCCGCGGCCGACGTGCAGGCCCTGATCGACGGCGGCCCGTACACGGCCCAGGAGGCGGTGGCGGGCGGCCTCGTCGACGGCGCGCTGTACCGCGACGAGCTCGGCAAGGCCCTGGAGGGCGTGTTCCCCGAACGATGGAATCCGAACGACGCGTACGGGGCCGATCCGGACACGAGCGGCTGGGCGCCGCAGCGCGCCATCGCCGTCATCGTCGTCGACGGCGTCATCGCGCCCGGGAGCTCGAGCCCCGGCAACCTGCTGGGCGGGGCGGCGACCGGCAGCCGCACCGTGGTCAAGGCGCTGGAGCAGGCCGCCCGCGCGAACGCCGTCAAGGCGGTGGTGCTCCGGGTCGACAGCCCTGGCGGCTCGGCCTTCGCGTCCGACGAGATCTGGCGCGCGGTGGAGCGCTTCAAGGAGACGGGCAAGCCGCTCGTGGTCAGCATGGGCGGCTACGCCGCCAGCGGCGGCTACTACGTCAGCGCGGGCGCCGACGCGATCTACGCCATGCCCTCGACGGTGACCGGCTCGATCGGGATCTACGGCGGCAAGTTCAACGGCGCGGACCTGCTCGACAAGATCGACGTCACCGTGGAGACGTACACCCGCGGCCGCCACGCCGCGATGTACAGCATCGCCCGCCCCTTCGACGACAGCGAATTCGCGGCGCTCGACCGCATGATCGCGGACGGCTACCGCCAGTTCAAGAGCAAGGTGGAGGTCGGTCGCAACCTCACGCCGGAGCGCGTCGAGGAGCTCGCGCAGGGCCACGTGTGGAGCGGCAAGGCCGCGCGCGAGCGCGGCCTCGTGGACGACACCGGCGGCTTCTACGACGCCGTGGAGCGCGCGAGGCGAGACGCGGGCCTCCGCGCGGACGTGCCGTACTCGCTCGTCGTGTTCGACCCGTGGGTGCCCGACGGCGACGACCTCCCGGCGCGGGTCGTACGCGCGCCGCGCGACCTCGCTCGCGCCCTCGCGCCGAAGATCGAGCTCCCCGAGGCCCTCACCCCCTTCTGGCAGCTCGCGGCCCTCCGGGACGAGCACGTGTTCGCGATGCTCCCCTGGACCGTGACCATCCGTTGACCCGTCGTGTCCTGGTCGCGGACGACGATCGGTCGGTCCGCAGCGCCCTCGCGGTGAACCTGGGCAAGGCCGGGTGGGACGTCACCGTGGTCGCGAGCGCGGAGGAGGCGATCGAGGCGATGCGCGCCGCCGCCTTCGATCTGCTCCTGACCGACGTGAAGATGGCGGGGGTGACCGGGCTGGAGCTGCTCGCGCACACCCGCCTGCACTGGCCGGAGGTCCGCGTCGTGGTGATGACGGGGCACGGGAGCGTGTCGGACGCCGTGGCCGCGATCAAGGCCGGCGCGTCCGACTACATCATCAAGCCGATCCAACGCGACGAGCTCCTCCTCCTCCTCGATCGCGCGATGCAGGCCCGCGCGATCGCCCGCGAGCTCGACCGCCTTCGGGTCGAGGTCGACGAGCGCTACGGCTTCGCGAACATGGTCGGGGAGTCCCCCGCGATGCGGGCGGTCTACGATCAGGTCGCCGCGGTGGCGGACAGCAACGCCCTCGTGCTCATCCAAGGCGAGACGGGCACCGGCAAGGAGCTGATCGCCCACGCGATCCACTACCGGTCGCGGCGCGCGCGGGCGCCGTTCGTGGCCGTGAATTGTGGCGCCTTGCCGGAGAACCTGCTCGAGAGCGAGCTGTTCGGACACGAGCGGGGCGCGTTCACCGGCGCGGTGCGCGCCCACCCCGGCAAGTTCGAACAAGCGGACGGCGGCACCCTGTTCCTCGACGAGATCGGGGAGGTGCCGCCCGCGGTCCAGGTGCGGCTGCTGCGGGTGCTCGAAGGCAGCGAGGTCACGCGCGTCGGCGCGGAGCAGACGATCCGCGTCGACGTTCGCATCGTCGCGGCCACGAACCGGGACCTGTGGAAAGAGGTTCGAGGCGGGACATTCCGTGCGGACCTGTATTATCGGCTGAACGTCGTCGGCCTGCGGCTCCCTCCGCTCCGGGAGCGCCCGGAGGACATCCCGCTCCTCCTGGAGCACTTCATGCGCCGGTTCGCCCGCAAGCACAACCGCCAAGAGCCCCGCCTGAGCGAGGCGGCGATGCGCGCCGTGCGCGCCCACGCCTGGCCGGGCAACGTGCGCGAGCTCGAGCACTTCGTGGAACGAACGGTCCTGCTCGGCGGCGGCGGCGACATCCAGACCGTCGCCTTCGATCGGCCCGCGGAAGCGCCGCCGGTCGTCGTCGGGCGCTCGGAGGCCGACTTGGAGGCGGTGGCCCGCCTCGGGCTGCCCGGAGAGCTCGACCGCTACGAGCGACAGGTCATCGTCGAAGCCCTCCGGGAGGCGGGCGGGGTGCAGGCGCGCGCCGCGAAGCGCCTCGGCATCAGCCGTAGCAACCTGAACTATCGAATCCAGCGCTTGAACATCGAGCGCGTCGACGTGACCTACAAGTAGAGCGCGCGCAGGCCGTCGCACTCCAGATCCGCGAGCTCCGACGTGGCGTCTTCGCACGCTTCCTCCGCGGGCGGAACCTCGCGCGCATCGACGTCCGAGCGCGTGGTGTCCCACCCGTTCTCACAGGCGACGCGCCACGACCGGCGCGACGTGGCGCCGAGGTCTTCCCACGTGACGTCCCAGTCTCCTCGACAGGTGTCGATCCGGGCGGCGAGGGTCGTGCAGAGGGCACGGCAGGGGTCGTCGGCGCAGCCGGGCGCAACGAGCGCGACGAGCAGCATCGCGACAGGACCGAATCGCCGGCGGATGGTGGCCGGGGACGGAATTGAACCGCCGACACGGGGATTTTCAATCCCCTGCTCTACCAACTGAGCTACCCGGCCGAGGCCATCGCCGAAGCCAAGCGCTATTAACGCGAGCGGCGCGGGTGTCAAGCGCCCGGCTCCAAGCGAAGGCGGACGTCGCCCACCACCTCCGCCTGGCAGCCGAGCCGCTGTCCTGCGGCGTCCAAGAACGGAGCCTCGACCTCCAGCAGGGGCGACAACAGGCCGTCGATCACCCGCACGCGGCAGGAATTGCAGGCCGCGAACCCTCCGCACGCCGTCTCCATCGGGAGGCCGTTGGCGTCGCACAGGGCGAGCAGGGTCGTGCCCACCTCGGCCTCCACCGTGCGGCCGAGATCCTCGAACGTGACGCGGCAACGCACGATGCCACTCCCGGCTCAGACGTCGAAGCTGGCTCCGCAGCCGCACTGACGCTTCACGTTGGGGTTCTTGATCTGGAAGCCTGCTCCGATGAGGGAATCGGAGTAGTCGAGCGTCGTGCCGCGCAGGTACGCGATGTGCAGCGGGTTCATGAACACGCGCACATCGTCGAACGCGAGCACCTCGTCGTCTTCCTGCGGCTCGGGCTCGAAGTCGAGCAGATAGGTGTAGCCGGAGCAGCCGCCGCCCTGAAGGCCGTAGCGGAGCCCGAAGCCCATCATGCCGTTTTCTCCCTGCAACCGACGGATGTGCCCGATCGCCTGCTCGGTGAGCTGGAGCACGGGCACCGACTCGTCCGTGGTGGCGACGACGTTCGCGTTGCCGATCTTGATGGCCTCTTCCTGCACGGCGGACCTCCGGGTGTCAGATTGATGGACAATCTATCGTCCGATTCACCCCTGGTGGTGGTCGTCGACAACGACGACAGCTTCACCGGTAGTCTGGTACAGCTGTTTCGGATGCAGGGCGCGCGGATCCGCTGGGATCGGTGGGACGCGACGGACACCGGCGCGCTGGGCGAGGCCACCCTCATCCTGCTGTCGCCCGGTCCGGGTGCGCCCGCCGAGCGCCCCGTCAACCTCGCGATCGCGCGCGACCCGCCCGCGCCGGTGTTCGGCGTGTGCCTCGGCATGCAAGCCATCGGTGAGGCCTGGGGCGCGCGCGTCGGGCGCGCGCCGGTGCCGCGCCACGGCCGCGCCTCCGCGGTGCGCCATGCCGGCGCCGGGTGCTTCGGCGGGCCCGAAGCCCCCCTCCCCTCCCCGTTCCGCGCGACCCGCTACCACTCCCTCGCCGTCACCGAGCTCCCCGCTTGCCTCGAGGCGACGGCGTGGGCGCCCGACGGCGTCCTCATGGGCCTCCGCCACCGCGCGCGGCCGCTCGAAGCCGTCCAGTTTCATCCAGAGAGCGTGCGCACCCACCACGGCGCGCAGCTGGCGCGCAACGTGCTGGCGTGGGCGGTCAGCGCGCGCGCCGACCTCCGCGTCCGACCTCCGCAGCGATCCGGTCCAGGATCCCGTTGACGAAGGAGCGCGATTCGGCCCCGCCGAAGCGCTTGGCCAGCTCGATCGCCTCGTTGATGCTGACGGACGCCGGAATGTCCGGACGCGAGGCCAGCTCGTGCGCGCCGATGCGGAGGATGTTGCGGTCGACCGTGGGCATGCGCGGCAACCGCCAGTGCAGGCTGGCGGCTTCGATCCTGGCGTCGATGACGTCCTTTTCCTCGAGGACACCCCGCACGATCGCCTGGGCGAACTCGGTCTCCTCCGGCGTGGCGGGCTCGTCCACCAGCTCCGCGTCCAGGCGGCTCGACCACAGGCCAGAAAGCGCGCCCGGCCCCGCCCCGCCCGCGACGTCCACCGCGTAGAGAGCCTGCAACGCGAACTCGCGCGCGCGGCGACGCCCCATCATCGCGCGACGCCCTCCCGGAGCAGGCGGAGGAGATTCACGGTCTCGATCGCCGTCGCGGCCGCCTCCGCGCCCTTGTTGCCCATCTTCGTCCCGGCCCGTTCGATGGCCTGTTCGATGGTGTCGGTCGTAAGCACGCCGAACACGACCGGCACGCCGGTGGCGGCGGACGCGGCGGACGCGCCACGCGCGGCCTCCCCGGCCACGAAGTCGAAGTGCGCGGTGGAGCCCCGGATGACCGCGCCGAGCGCGATCACGGCGTCGTACTTGCCGGACTCCGCGAGCGTCCGACACACGATCGGCAGCTCGAACGCGCCCGGGCAGCGCACCACCGGCAGGTCGACGACGTCGGCGCCGTGGCGCGCCAAGGTGTCGATCGCGCCTTCGACGAGACGATCGACGATGAAGTGGTTGAATCGCGGCGCGACGATGGCATAGCGACCACCCGCGTCAACGAGGGAGCCTTCGACGGTGCGTGGCACGGGCGACCTTCCGGGTTTCAACGTTCGAGAAGATGTCCGAGCGCGGACCGCCGCGCCGACAGGAACCCCTCCCTATCCGGGTGCGGCGCTGCGCGGAGCGCGAGACGCTCGACGACCTCGAGGCCGTAGCCCTCGAGGCCCACGATCTTCCTGGGGTTGTTCGTGAGGAGGCGAAGCTCGCGCACGCCCAGATCGAGCAGGATCTGCGCGCCCGTGCCGAGCTCGCGCAGGGCGTCGTCGCCATTGGGGCGCGCAGGCTCGGCCGCCGGGAGGAGGTGCTCGCGCATCCGCGCGACGAAGGCCTCCGGCGAGGGCCCGCCGTCGATGTGGAGGTAGAGGAGGACGCCACGACCTTCGTCGCGGATCTGGGTGAGCGCGGCACGGAGCTGCCCGCTGCTGTCCGAGCTGAGCGCGCGGAGCGCGTCGACCGGGCCCGTGCTCGCCTGGATGCGGGTGAGGAGGGGCCCGGCGCGGAGGTCGCCGAGGAACAGGGCGAGGTGCAGGCCCCGCGCGTGATCCTGGTACACACGGCCGCGGAACGTACCGAACTCTTCCGTGGGAAACTCGGTCTCCAAGACGCAACGGACGAGGCGCTCCGTGCGGAGGCGCCAGCGGACGAGGTCCGCGACGGTGACGATGTGGAGGCGGTGCTCGGCGGCGAAGCGCTCCAGGTCGGACAAGCGCGCCATGGTGCCGTCGTCGTTCATGATCTCGCAGATGACGCCCGACGCGTCCAGGCCCGCGAGCCGCGCGAGGTCGACGGAGCCCTCGGTCTGGCCGGTGCGGACGAGCACCCCGCCGTCGCGAGCGCGGAGCGGAAACACGTGCCCGGGGCTGATGAGGTCCGGCGGCCCCGACGCGGGGTCGATCGCGACGCGGATCGTGTGGGCGCGATCCGCCGCCGAGATGCCGGTCGAGACGCCGTCACGGGCCTCGACGGAGACCGTGAACGCGGTCGCGTACGGCGAGCGGTTGTTCGTCGCCATCATCGGGAGCTGAAGCTCGGCGACCCGTTGCTCGGTCAGCGTCAGGCAGATGAGCCCCCGCCCGTGCTTCGCCATGAAGTTGATCGCCTCCGGGGTCACCGCGGAGGCCGCCATCGTGAGGTCGCCCTCGTTCTCCCGGTCCTCGTCGTCGACGAGGATCACCATCTTGCCGGCCCGGATGTCCTCGACCGCCACCGCCACCCGACGGTCGGCGTCGGGCGCCATCACTTCGAAGTCCATCGTCCCTCCCCGGTGAAGCCGCCAACGAGGCGCTCCACGTGTTTCGCCAGGATGTCGGCCTCGATGTTCAGCGGGTCGCCCGGCCGCAACGCGCCGAGCGCCGTGACCTCGAGGGTGTGCGGCACGATGCCCACGGAGAAGCCCTCGGCGTCGACCTCGTTGACCGTCAGGGACACGCCCGCCAGGCAGACGCTCCCCTTGGCCACCACGTAGCGCCGGAGGTGCGCCGGGATCGTGATGTCGATCCTGGTCCACTCCGGGCCGGGCGTGACCGCGCGCACGGTCGCGACGTCGTCGACGTGGCCGCTGACCCAGTGACCGCCCAGACGGTCGCCCATCCGGAGCGCGCGTTCGAGGTGCACCGCCGCGCCGACACCGACGTGGCCGAGCGTGGTGCGGCGGAGCGTCTCGTCGCCGGCGAGCACGACGAAGCGGCCGCCGTCGAAGCGCTCCACCGTCAGACAGACGCCGTCGCACGCGATGCTCTCGCCGACCGAAAGATCCTGGAAGGAGCTTTCGATTTCGAGCTCTCGCCCCGTGCCGCGCGCCGCCGCGCGCAGGACCGTGCCCCGCTCCGCCACCAACCCCGTGAACATCAGGACTCCTCGCCACGCTCGAGCGTGAGGTGCAGGTCCGGCCCGAGTCGCTCCGTTCGCTCGAAGCGGAACGCCGGGGCCGACGACAACCCGTAGCCCGGCCCGGCCGCCCACCCGGGTCCCCCCGCGAGCACCCTCGGGTTCAGGTACATCTCGATACGGTCGACCGCGTCGGCGTCGAGCAAGGACCGCGCGACCCGGCCGCCCCCCTCGACGAGCACCCGGTGGAGCCCTTTGACGCCGAGGCGCGCGAGCGCGGCGCGGACGTCCACCCCGGCGGCGGCGCGGGGCACACGGACGATCTCTGCGGGCAACGTGCGCTCCGGCGCGTCCTCCGCGCACACGACGATCGGCGTCGGCTGTGACGATGGGCGAGCGGACAGGAGGCGCGCGCCGTCCGGGATCCGCAGCTCCGTGTCGAGCACGACCGGCACCGCGTCGCGCCCACCAGGGATGCGGGTCGTCAACGCCGGGTCGTCCGCGAGCACCGTGCCGATCCCCACCAGGACGGCGTCGTGGCGGTCGCGCAGGGCGTGGCCCGACGCGCGGGCGAGCGCGCCGGTGATCCAACGGCTCTGCCCGTCCTCCGCCGCGATTCGGCCGTCCAGGCTCACCGCCGCCTTCAGGGTCACCTCTGGAAGCCCCCCTTGCACGACGCGCACCCAACCGAGGTTGGAGCGCTGACAGTCCCGCTCCCGAACCCCGACCACCACCTCGATCCCCGCCGCCCGAAGCAGGGCGACGCCCCGCCCCGCCACGAGAGGGAACGGGTCGATCATGCCGATCACGACGCGGCGAACGCCGCTCGCGAGGATGGCGTCGGTGCACGGCGGCGTGCGGCCCCAGTGACAGCAGGGCTCCTGGGTGACGTAGAGCGTCGCGCCGACCGCGCGCGGCCCGGCCGCGGCGAGCGCGTGTGGCTCCGCGTGCGGCTGCCCGGGTGGCTGGGTCCACCCCTCCGCCATCGACACGCCGTCGCGCACGATCACGGCGCCGACCGCGGGGTTCGGCGTGGTACGGCCAATCCCGCGCGTCGCCGCCTCCAACGCCACGCCCATCCACCGTTCGTCGTCCGTCACTCCGGAGGCTCCAGGAGCGGGCGAAGCACCTCGAGGAAGTCCGCCGGGGTCCGAACGGCGTGGTACACGCTCGCGAAGCGCAGGTACGCCACGTGGTCCAGCGCGCGGAGCTCGTCGAGCGCCAAGGAGCCGATCTCCGCCGTCGGCACTTCGCGATCGGCGCGCTTGGAGAGCTGGCGCTCCACGCGGGTGACCACCTCGTCGAGGGCGTCCTCCGACACCGGGCGCTTGCGACACGCGAGCCGCAGGCCGGCGAGCAGCTTGTCGCGGCTGAACGGCTGCTTGCGCCCGTCGCGCTTCACGATCGTCGGGAGGCGGTACTCCGCACGCTCGAACGTCGTGAAGCGATTCCCGCACGCACCACACTCCCGACGACGGCGCACGCTGTCGCGGGCCTCGCGAGAGTCGACGACCCGGGTGTCGTCGTGCTGGCAGGCGGGGCACTGCACGACGACTACCCGAGGCCGGGCACCGGGAAGCGCGCCGTGAGCGCGTGCACCTCGGCGCGGATCGTCGCGAGGCGACCGGCGTCGGTGTGGTGCTCGAGGACGTCGGCGATCCAGTCGGCGACTTGGGTCACCTCGGCGACGCCGAGGCCGCGCGTCGTGACCGCGGGCGTGCCGATGCGCACGCCACTCGTGACGAAGGGACTCCGCTTCTCGTTGGGGACGGTGTTCTTGTTGACCGTGATGCCCGCGCGCCCGAGCGCCTCCTCGGCGTCTTTCCCGCTCAGTGCGCGGTCGGACAGGTCGAGCAGGAGCAGGTGGTTGTCCGTGCCGCCCGACACCAGCGAAACCCCACGAGCGAGGAGGCGATCCGCCATCGCGCGCGCGTTCGACAACACCTGCTCGCAGTACACGCGGAACTCCGGACGGAGCGCCTCGCCGAAGGCGACGGCCTTGCCGGCGATGACGTGCATCAGGGGACCGCCCTGCGAGCCAGGGAACACCGCGCTGTTGAGCGCCTTCATCCGCTCCGGACGCGCCATCGCCAAGCCGCCGCGCGGGCCGCGGAGGGTCTTGTGCGTGGTCGTGGTGACGAAGTCGCACCATGGCACGGGGTTGGGGTGCAGACCGGTCGCCACGAGGCCGGCCACGTGAGCGATGTCGGCGACGAGGATGGCGCCGACCTCGTCGGCCACGGCGCGGAACGCTTCGAAGTCCCAGAGGCGCGGATAGGCGCTGGCGCCGGTCATGATCAGCTTCGGGCGTTCGCGCAGCGCGAGCTCACGCACGTGATCCATGTCGATACGGCCGTCGGCGTTCACCTTGTAGTGGACGGCGCGGTACAGCTTGCCCGACGCGTTGGCGCCGCTGCCGTGGGTGAGGTGCCCGCCGTTGCTGAGGTCGAGCCCGAGCAGGGTGTCGCCCGGCGCGAGCGTCGCGAGGTACACTGCGGCGTTGGCCTGCGCACCCGAGTGCGGCTGCACGTTGGCGCCGCCGGCTCCGAAGAGGGCGATCGCGCGGCTGCGCGCGAGCTCCTCGACCTTGTCCACTTCTTCGCACCCGCCGTAGTACCGCTTGCCGGGCAGCCCCTCGGCGTACTTGTTCGTCAGCACCGAGCCCACCGCCTGCATGACCGCGGCGGACGTGTAGTTCTCGGAGGCGATCAGCTCGAGGTCCTCGCGCTGACGCGCCGCCTCCGCTTGGATGATGGCCCAGACGTCAGGATCGACAGAGGCGAGGTCGTTCACGGGCGCTCCTTGTCGTACGATGCGATCTTGGCGATTCGCCCAGCATGGCGGCCACCTTCGAACGGGGTCTCGACGAAGGCGTCGAGCACGAGGTCGGCGGCACCGGTGCCGATCACGCGCTCGCCGAGGCAGAGCACGTTGGCGTCGTTGTGGGCGCGGGTGGCGCGCGCGGAGAACACGTCGTGCGCGAGGGCGGCGCGAACGCCGGGGAACCGGTTGGCGGTCATCGCCATCCCCTGCCCCGTGCCACAGACGAGCAGCCCGCGGTCGGCCTCGGCCGCGCCGACGGCGCGCGCGACCTGCGCGGCCCAGTCGGGGTAGTCCGTGGACGTCGAGGTGTGGATGCCGAGTTCGACGACCTCGTGACCCGCGGCACGCAAGCGCTCGACGAGGTGACGACGGAGGTTCAAGCCGGCGTGATCCGAAGCGGCGACGAAACGCATGTCAGCCCTCCCAGCGGCGCAGGACGATCGTGGCGTTGGTACCGCCGAACCCGAACGCGTTGGACAGCGCGGCGCGCGGACGCGCCTCGCGCTCGACGAGCGGGACGTAGTCCAGATCGCACTCTGGGTCGGGATTTCGCAGATTGGCCGTGGGCGGAACGAAGCCGGTCTGCAGCGCGAGGGCGGTCGCCACCGCTTCGAGGCCGCCCGCGGCGCCGAGGAGGTGGCCCGTGACGGACTTGGTGCTCGACACCAGCAGCGCGCGCGCGTGATCGCCGAACACCGACTTGATGGCGAGCGTCTCGTTGACGTCGTTGTGCGCGGTGCTCGTGCCGTGCGCGTTGATGTAATCGATCGCCGTCGGCGCCATGTGCGCGCTGCGGAGCGCGGCCGCCATGCACCGCGCGGCGCCCGCGCCACCCGGCGCCGGCGCCGTGTCGTGGTACGCGTCGTTGGTGAGCGCGTAGCCCACGACCTCCGCGTAGATCCGGGCTCCACGGGCCCGCGCGTGCTCCAGCTCCTCGAGCACGACCATGCCGGCGCCCTCGCCCATCACGAAGCCGTCCCGGTCGCGATCGAACGGGCGCGACGCGCTCTCCGGGTCGTCGTTGCGGCGGCTGAGCGCCTTCATTACGGCGAACCCGCACATGCCGATGGGGGTGATGGCCGCCTCGGCGCCGCCGGCCACCACCACGTCCGCGTCGTCGAGCCGGATCGCCCGCCACGCCTCGCCGATGCTGTGGTTGCCGGTGGCGCACGCGGTCGTGACGCACAACGAAGGGCCCTCGGCCCCGTACTCGATCGCGACCTGACCCGCCGCCAGGTTGGTCAGCGAGCGAGGGATGAAGAACGGCGAGATCGACCGCCACCCCTCGTGCTCGAGCGACCGCGCGCCGGAGACGATCTCGTTGAGGCCGCCGATGCCGGAGCCGATGTAGACGCCCATCCGCGGATTGCCTGCCTCGCCGGCAACCCTGGCGCCGATGCCGGCGTCCGAGAGCGCCTCACGCGCGGCGACCACCGCGAACTGCGCGAACAGATCGAGGCGCTTGGCGAGTTTTCGCCCGAGGAGCGCTTCGGCGTCGAAGCCCTTCACCTCCGCGGCGATGCGCACGGGGAGGTCAGACACGAAGCGGGTGATGGGCCCCACGGCCGACCGGCCCGCGCGCAGCGCTTGCCAGGTGGTCGGGACGTCGTTTCCGCAGGGGCTGACCGCTCCGAGACCGGTGATGACGACCCGCCGACCCAAGATGCCCTCCGCCCTGCGAACGCCGATGCCCGATCGTTCCCGACCGGACTCAGGGCGCCTTGTTCGAGATGTAGTCGATCGCGTCCTGGACGGTCGTGATCTTCTCGGCGTCTTCGTCCGGGATCTCGATCTTGAACTCCTTCTCGATCGCCATCACGAGCTCGACGATGTCGAGGGAGTCCGCACCGAGATCGTCGATGAACGAAGCTTCCGGCTTCACCTCGTCGTTGCTCACGCCGAGGGACTCGGCGATCAGGTCCTTGACGCGGCGGACGATGTCTTGTTCCACTTGAGACTCCGGCAGCGAGCGGGCGGAGTAACCGACCCGCCGGTCAACGGCTACCGCCGCGGCGGCTGCGGCAGCCGGTCGACCGCAAAGTGGCGCAGCGCGTTGACCAGCCCGGCACCCGCGCACGCCCGCGCGAATCGCACGGCGCTGGCGACGGCGCGGGCGTCGGCGCGGCCGTGCCCCACGACCGCGACGCCGTCGATGCCGAGGAGGAGCGCTCCCCCGACCGCGTCGTACGCCGTACGTTCGCGGAACCGCCAGATCGCCCCCCGCAGGAGCCAGGCCGCGACGCGCGCCGACGGGCGTCGGCGGATCTCTTCCCGGAGCACCCGCCACGCGACCTCGACCGTGCCTTCGACGGTCTTGAGCATGACGTTGCCCACGAACCCGTCGCACACGAGCACGTCGCACCCGCCCCGCAGCGCACCAAGCGGCTCGACGTTGCCGACGAAGTCGAGGTCGAGCGCCTCGATCTCGGCGTACGCGGCGCGCACCTGGGTGTTGCCCTTTCCGGGCTCCTCGCCGTTGGCGAGCAGGCCGACGCGCGGACGCTCGAGCCCCAGCACCGCCCGCGCGTAGGCCTCGCCGAGCACGGCGAACTGCGCGAGCTGGAAGGGCTTGCAGTCGACGTTCGCGCCGAGGTCGAGCAGGACGAGCTGGCCGCCGTCGCGCCGCGGCACGACCGTGCAGAGCGGCGGACGGTCGATCGGAGGGATGGTGCCGAGCACGTGGACGGCGCTCGCCATCGCCGCCCCCGAGTTGCCGCACGACACCGCGGCGAGCGCGGTGCCGTCCCGCACGAGCTCCATGATGCGACGCACCGACGCACCCGGCTTGCGCCGGATCGCCGTATGCGCCGGCTCGTCCATCTCCACCACCTCGGGGGCGTGGACGAACTCGAGACCGCGGGGCACACGCCCGCGCAGACGCGCGGCGTCGCCGACGAGCAGCGTAGGAATGCCTTGACGGGACGCCATCACGGCGCCCTCGATCACGGCGTCAGGGGCGCCGTCGCCTCCGAAGGCGTCGAGCGCGACAGGCCTCGGGTCCGCCACGGACTACTCCGCCGCGACGGCCTCGTCGTTGTCGGCGAAGACCTTGCGGCCGCGGTAGCTGCCGCAGGACGGGCACACGTGGTGACGCTCCTTGGGCTGGCCACAGTCGGGGCAGGCCTCCACCGCCGCGGACGCGACGAGGAAGTCGTGCGCACGGCGCTGGTTGCGGACGGCGCGGGAGGTGCGCTTTTTGGGAACGGGCATGACCTACTCCTGATTCGGAAATTTGAGCGAGTGAAGCAGCGCGAAGCGCGGATCGACCGGGCCGTCGGGCTCGGGCGTCGCCGTGGCGGCCCGCCATCGGGCGAGGCACGCGGCGTCCTCGGCGGGATCGACGTCGGCGCACAGTACGCGCGCCGGGCGCTCCAACGCGAGAGACTCCCCGACGACGTGGGCGAGATCGAGCGCGACCCCGTCATACTCGCCGAGCTCGGCGTGCGACGTCTCGGGGTCCGGCGCGTCGTCGGGGCGCGGCGAGAGGTAGAGGCAGTCGACGTCGGCGCGGACGGTGAGCGGCACGACTCGGGCGCAGCGGCCGCAGCCGACGGACGCCGTGGCCACGATCGTGCCGACGACCACGAGGTCCTTGCCCTCGCGCGTGACGTGCAACGCACCGCTGACCGCGTCGAGCGGGCCCTCCATCGCCACCTCGGCGTCGGCGCGCGACCACGCCGCCGCCACGGGCACGTCGAGGCCCTGCGGCGGCACGGATTCGAGGGAGACGACAGGAAAGCTCATGGCGACACGTTGCGAAGCGACTGGGCGAGCGGCGGCGCGAGCCGAGGCCGAGCCGCGGCGCGCCACACGGGGGAGCCCGCGCGGACCGGGGCGGCTATCCGAGGCGGCGCGGCCGCGCAACCCCGCGCCGCGCGAGCGGGCTCAGCGGACGTCGGGGTGCCAACACTCCCGATCGCACGCGCGAACCGCCGCGGCGTGCCCCACGAGGCCGGCGCCATCGGCGAGCGCGGACGTCGCGCACGCGCCGGGCTTGAACGGGCACGCGCTCGCCAGCCCGGTGGGACCGACCTCGATGCGGGAGCCGGCCACGGCGCAGCGGCGAAGCCCGGCGTCGCGGCGGCGTCCGGGCAGCGGCCCCTTCTCGGGCGAGGCCGCGAGCGCCAGGAGCGCCCGCATCACCGGCCCCGGTGTCCGATGAAACGGCGCGCGCTGCGTCGCCGCCCAGGCGAGGTCGGGCCGGTTCACCGCGGTGATCTGGCTGCCGACCCACGGCGGGGCGAGCGTCGCGCCGTCCGCGCCGACCTCGCGCGCCGCCGCAAAGGCCCGCCGGACGCCGTCGGGAGCGTCGGCGCGCACGACCACCTCCGCGAGCACGTCGAGGCGTGCGCCCCGTGACCGCCGCGCGCCGATGAGCGCCGTCCAGGCCGCGCGCGGCTCGTCCGGCGTCTCGGCGACACCCCCGGCGTCATCCGCGCCCCCGGCGACCCGCACGAACACCCGCGAGACGCCGGCGTCCACCAGCTCGTCGGCGCGCCGCGCGTCGAGGCCGCGCGCGCACGTCCGCAGGGTCACCGGACACTCGAGGCGATGGAGGAACCGGACGATCTCCGGGAGCGCGGGGTGCGTCGGGCGGGCGATGACCCGCGCCGGCAGCGCGCCGGTCCAGGTGACGACGTCGACGATGGCGTCGAACCGTTGATCCGTGTCGAGCGGGCGACCTTCCGGCGGCGCCGCGCCGGGCGGGGCGTCGAGATCGTCGAGCCGGACGTCGATCCGCGCGGGCGCGCCGACCGGCCCGAACGGGACACGGGCGCGCAGGCCGCGAACACGCGCACGCGCCGCGACGAGCTGCTGCTCAAGGGCCTTCACAATCCGCCTCCAGCGCGGTATCCCGACCGGGATGCCCAACGCCCGACGTGTATCTATCGCCTGGTGGCTCGCCCTGGGCGTTTGGCTCGCCTCGACGGTGACGGCGTGCGGCGACGATCCGGCCACGACGGCGGCGCGCGGCTACGCGGACGAGGTCAACGCGGCCTTCGCCGACAACCTCGCGCTCTCGCAGACCTTCCTCGACCTCGCGAGCAAGCTCAAGCGCGGCGAGTCCGACGGCGCGGCCGTCGCGGCGCTGATGACCCAGGACCTCCTCCCCCGCGCCCAGAAGCTCGAGGCCGCGGCCGGGCGCATCCAGCCCGCCGACCCCGCGCTCGGCGACCTGCACGCGAAGCTTCGCCACGCGTGGTCGGAGCGCGCGGCAGCCTACGCGGCGATGGCGGACGCTTGGGCGGCCAACGACGTCGCGGCGTTCGACGCCGCCCGAAAGCGGAACCTCCAGAGCAAGGTCGAAGAGGAGGCCTTCGTGCGGGAGGCCAACGCCTGGCTCGCGCCGCACGGCACCGCGCTCGACCAGTTCCCGGGCGCCGGATAGCGCGGGGGCCCCGGAGCTCCGATGTCCGTCCGCGTCCGCTTCGCCCCCAGCCCTACCGGCAACCTCCACATCGGCGGTGTGCGCACGGCGTTGTTCAACGTGCTCTTCGCGCGGACCACCGGCGGCGTGTTCCTGCTGCGCATCGAGGACACGGACGAGGACCGCAGTACGCTCGAGTACGAAGCCGTCGTCCTGCGCGAGCTGCGGTGGTGCGGGATCGACTGGGACGAGGGCCCCGAGGTCGGCGGCCCTTTCGGTCCCTACCGGCAGTCCGAGCGCGCCGATCGCTATCGCGCCGCCCTCGACGCGCTGCTCACGTCGGGCGCGGCCTACCGCTGCACGTGCACGCCCGAGCGCATCGAGGCCCTCCGCAAGGTGCAGCTCGAGAACAAGCAGCACCTCGGCTACGACGGGCACTGCCGTGACCTCGGGCTCGGCGAGGACAGCGGGCCACATTGCGTCCGCCTGCGCGTCCCGCACGACGGCGCCGTCGTGGTCGACGACCTCTTCAAGGGGACGGTGACCTACGACGCGGCGGAGATCGACGACCTCGTGCTCGTCCGCACGGACGGAGTCCCGACGTACAACTTCGTCGTGGTCGTCGACGATGCCCACATGCAGATCTCCCACGTCCTCCGCGGCGAAGAGCATCTGAACAACACGCCGAAGCAGGTGCTGTTGTACCGGGCGCTCGGCCTCACCCCACCGCGCTTCGGCCACATGCCGCTCATCCTCGGGCAGGACGGCAGCAAGCTGAGCAAGCGCCACGGCGCGACGAGCGTGGCGTCCTACCGCGAGCTCGGCATCCATCCGGAGGCGCTGGTCAACTACCTCTGTCGCCTCGGCTGGAGCCGCGACGACATGGAGGTGTTCTCCTTCGACGAGATCCTCGCCGTGTTCGACCTCGCGAACATCGGCAAGAGCCCCAGCAAGTGGGACGTCGAGAAGCTGCAGTGGGTCAACGCGCACTGGATGAAGCGGCTCGACCCCGCGGTCGTGGCCGAGCGACTCCGGCCGTTCCTCGTGGCCCGCGGCGCGGACCCGGGCGCGCGCGACCTCGTCCCCGCGGTCCTCGCGTTCCGCGAACGTGCGCGGACCCTGGTCGAGATGGCGGCCGCGGCGGCGTTCCTCTACCTGCCGGACGACGCGCTGGAGCGGGACCCGGCCGCCGTGACGGCGTTCCTCAACGCCGCGAACCTTCCGATCCTGCACGGCGTGCACGCGCTCCTCGAAGCGTCCGGCGACTGGACGGAGCCCGCGCTCGAGGCCGCGGTCGTCGCCTGGTGCGCCGCGGAGGGGCTCAAGCTCGGAAAGGTCGCGCAGCCGGTTCGCGTGGCGCTGTGCGGCCAGAAGGTCGGACCCGGCCTGTACCAGACCCTCGTGGCGCTCGGCCGCGAGGCTTCGCTGAGACGCTTGCGCGCCGCAGTTGACACCGCTCGCGCGACACCATAGAAGGCCGACACCGCGCTGAGGCGTAGTGTAATCGGCAACACGTCGGGTTCTGGCCCCGAAGACTCTAGGTTCGACCCCTAGCGCCTCAACCACATAGCTTGCTCCCATCGTCTAGAGGCCCAGGACAACGCCCTCTCACGGCGTAGACACGGGTTCGAATCCCGTTGGGAGTACCATCGGGCCCCGCCAGGTTCACCCTGGCGGGGCTTCTTTCTTTGCGCGCGGGCGCCTCACGACGCCAGGCGCCTTCCCGCGAGGCCGGCAACATGCAAACCTACCGCGGCCTGACACTCGACCCCTTCCAGGAAGCCGCCATCCAGGCGCTCGCGGAGGGTCGCTCCGTGCTGGTGTGCGCCCCCACCGGCACCGGAAAGACCGTCGTGGCCGACTGGGTGGTCGATCGCGCCCTCGAGCGCGGCCGCTCGGTCATCTACACGGCGCCGATCAAGGCCCTGTCCAATCAGAAGTTCCGCGACTACAGCCGGCGGTTCGGCGAAGCCCGCGTCGGCCTCATCACGGGCGACCTCGTCATCCGCCGCGAGGCCCCGTGCCGCGTGATGACCACGGAGATCCTGCGGAACATGCTCCTCTCCGGGGAGCCCCTGACCGACCTGGACGCCGTGGTCATCGACGAGATCCACTTCCTGGACGACCGCGAGCGCGGGACGACCTGGGAGGAGGTGCTCATCTACTTGCCGGCGCACGTCCAGATCGTCGGCCTGTCGGCCACCCTCTCCAACCAGCGGGCCTTCGCGGACTGGCTGGGGGCGGTGCGCGGGTCGCCCGTCGAGGTGGTCACCGAGACACGTCGCTCCGTTCCGCTGAGCTTCTTCGTATGCAACCTCGAGGAGGGCGTCGTCACGCCCGAGGCGTTCGACAAGGCCCACCAGCGGTGGCGCAAGGAGCACGCGGCCGAGCTGGAGCGCGCCGGGGGCCGCGGTGACCGCGGACGCCGTCGCGGCGGGGGCGGGCGTGGCGGCGGAGGCCCCTCGACCACCACCAGCGACGTGTTCGACGCCTTGCGCGAGGGCGACCTGCTCCCGGCCCTGTACTTCGCGTTCTCGCGCAAGATGGTCGAGCAGTACGCCCGCGGGCTCGCCAGCCGCCTGCGGCGCTCGCTGCTCAGCCCCGACGAGCAAGAGCGGGTCCGTGTCCACCTCGACGCGTTCGCGGCGACCGACACCGGGCGCGTCCTCGACGACGAGCTCCGCGCCATGTACGGCAAGGGCGTTGCGTTCCACCACGCGGGTGTCCACGTCCAAATCAAGGCGTTGGTCGAGGATCTGTACGAACGTCGCCTCGTCAAGATGCTCTACTGCACGAGCACGTTCGCCCTCGGCATCAACATGCCCGCCCGCGCCGTCGCGTTCGACGGGCTGCGCAAGTTCGACGGGCAGACCCTTCGTCCGCTCACCGTCCGCGAGTTCATGCAGAAGGCCGGGCGCGCGGGTCGCCGCGGGCTGGACGACAACGGCGCCGTGCTCGTGAAGATGGACCACGCGGACTGGCAATACTGCCGCGACAACCTCTCGTCCTACCTGCGCGCGGAGCCCGAGCCGGTGCGCTCGAGCTTCTCGCTCAGCTTCAACTCGGTCGTCAACCTGCTTCGCGCGAACCCGCTGGAGCGGGTGCGCGACATCGTCGACAAGAGCTTCTTGAGCTACTCCCGCCAAGCGGAGTCGAAGCGCATCATGCGCGAGGCCGAGCTCCGCGAACGCGACCCGAACGCGACGCGCAAGGAGCTCAAGAACGTCTCGAAGCTCGTTCGACGCGCCGAGGAGAACGAGAACCTCTCCTGGTCGGAGTTCGAGGCCAAGGTGGAGTTCCTCAAGCACGTCGGCTACCTCGACGCCGACGGCGGCTTCGGGGCCGGTGCGCGGGTGCTCCAGCACGTGCAGATCGAGGAGATCTTCGTCACGGAGCTCATCCTCTCGGGCCTCCTCGAGGACGCCGCGGACGAGCTGCTGTTCGGCCTGATGTGCGCGGTCAACAAGGAGTTCGGCCGCGATGTGCGCACCCGCGCGCTCCGCGGCCCCGACCTCGAGCTCGCCCGCAACGCCCATCGCGTCCGCCAGGGCCCGGTGGTCACCGGGGCCGAACGTGTGACCGGCACGCCGGTCACCTGGTGCCCGGAGATGATCCCGTTCGGCCGCATGTGGGCCTCGGGCAAGCCGCTCGCCGACATCCTCACCGAGATCGACGCGCCCACCGACGTCAGCGGCGACCTCGTGGGGGCGTTCCGCCGCGCGAAGGATCTCGTCGGGCAGCTGAAGTCCGTGTACGCGGACGACGAGAGCCGCGCGCGCTCCCTCGGGGAGCTCATCTCCCGGGTCAGCCGCGACGAGGTCATGGTCGTCGACTGAGGCGGGGCCCGGCGCGGTCAGCCGTTCTTGAGGACCTCGCGAACCCCCGCCATCTCGGCGCGGAACGCGTCCTTCAACGACTCGCCCGCTTCCATCCGGGCGCGGCAACGAAGCGCCAACATGACGTGGGTGAGCTTCTCGCCCGGGTCGTCCCCGCCGACGTCCGCGGGGTCCTCCTCGCGCTCGGCGATGGCCTCGACGAACGCCTCGAGCGCGGCCGTGTCGTAGCGCTCGGCCAGATCGCGGACGACCGGCGCCTTCACGCGCCGCCCCGAAGGCGCGCGATGAGCGCCCGGAACACGTCTTCTTTGTCGGTGCTCACGCCCTCGACGAAGGCCCCGCCCTTGTAGACGGCGAAGTACGGGAGGTTCTCCACATTGACGGTCTTTCGGGCCGCGGGAGACTTCTCGCCGTCGACCATGAAGAACGCCACGTCCGGGTAGTCGGCGGAGATCCGCTTGAACTTGGGCTTGAACATGATGCACGGACCGCACCAGGTGGCGTGGAAGTCGACCACGGCGAGGGGGGCCTCCGCGAGGGCCGCCGTGAAGGTGGTGTCGTCGAGCTCGCTGACCGCCATGATGTCGCTCCGTCGAAAGGGGATTGGGCGGCGCGGCGCGCCGCCCCGGGGGCCCCCCCGCGCGGGACGCGCGGGGGCGCTCGCTCAGTGCCCGATGACGCCCTTGACGCCTTCGAGCGTGGCCTTCATGCCTTCCTGGCCTTCCTGCCAGTTGGCCGGGCACACGTTGCCGGTGGACTGCACGTACTGGTACGCCTTGAGGGTGCGGAGCACCTCGTCGACGCTGCGGCCGACCGGGAGGTTGTTGACCGTGCCGGTCTGGACGTTGCCTTCCGGGTCGACGATGAACACGCCGCGGAGCGCCACGGGGCCGGCGAGCACGTCGTAGGCGGCGCACACGCTCTTGTCGAGATCCGCGTAGAGCGGGTAGGCGAGGTCGCCGACGCCGGCCTCGGACCGGGGGGTGCGCGTCCAGGCCAGGTGGGTGTGCACGGAGTCGACCGAGATGCCGACGATTTCGGCGTTGATCGCCTTGAAGTCGGAGGCACGGTCGGAGAAGGCCACGAGCTCGGTGGGGCAGACGAACGTGAAGTCGAGCGGGTAGAAGACGAGGACCACCCACTTGCCGCGGTAGTCGGCCAGGTTGAGCGGGACGATCTCGCCGTTGAGGGCCGCGTCGCCGGAGAAGAGGGGCGCGGGCTTGCCGATGATGCTCATTGAACGCTCCGTTACGGTGGTGGCGCTTGTTGCGCGCCCCGGTCCTAATCCGGTGCGGCGGCACCGTAAATGAGACCGAGTCTAAAAAGCGCCTACCGACGCGGCATGGGCCAGGTCTTCGGAGAGCGCCCCTTCGGCGCGCCGCCGCCCGGGGCGCCCGGCGGTGGCTTTCCGGTGGCGGCGGTGTGCATGGCGATCAGCTCCTCTTGGGACATGTCGTCCGGGAAGTACTGAAACCACGCCTCGCCGAACGCCTTCTTGAAGGCCGGGCGCTTGCGGTTGGAGAGCGCCTCCTGAACCTCGACGAGCGGCGCCGACCCCTTGTTCTGCTCGAGACCGCGGCCGACCACCTTGAGCGCTTCGTCCCGCCGCTTCGCCTCATTGAGGACGTGCGCCCACAAGCCCCAGAACATCGGTTCGGCCGCGCCGCCCCCGCTCGCGCCCTCGAACACCTTGACGGCGTCGTCCACGCGGCCTTCCCGGTGGTGGATGACGGCCAGCGCGGCGCGGGCGCGCCAGTCGCGGGTCCAGCTCTTCTCGAGGTGCGAACGCGCCTCCGCCAGCCGCGCCGCGGCGGGCGTCAGCTGCCGTTGCATCTTCAGGCCGACCGCCTGCATGTAGTCGATCATGCCCACCTGGCCGTAGAGCTGCTCGGCGACGAGGAACTGCCAGCGACCGAGGGGGATCGCGGCGAGCAGGCGCTGCTTCGCGGCGTCCGCACGCCCGGCCTGCATGTCGGCCATGGCCTCGCGCGCGACGGCCTCGACCTGCTGCATGGTGCGACGACCGAGCAGGATGAACACCGCGGCGAACGCGAGGATGGCGGGGATGAAACCGGCGAGCCAGCCGGCGACGAGCCAGCCCAGGAAGTACCCGGCGACCGCGGCGCCGAACGATATCGCGACGTTGTACATGGCGGCGGAATGTAAACACGCCCGCGCGCGCGGCAGCGCCCGCGCCATGCGTTTCTGCGGGGGGCAGCGGGTCAGTAGAACGCGGCGCCGGGCCCGGGGTTCTCGCGGCCGTCGATCGCCTCGAGCGCGGCGAGCGCCGCACGCGCCGCCTGGGCGACGTCCTCCTCGCCGCCCGCCAGGTACACCCTCCCGAAGGCCCCGAACGCGACGATCTCCAGGACCTCGACCCGCGCGGCCTTCTCGGCCTCGTTGGCGGCGAGCAGCGCGTACCCCGCAGGATGTACCTCGAGGATCCAGAGCGTCTGCCCCTCGTCGACGATGTTCCCGTGCCGCATCCGATTGGTGATCTGCGCGTGGTACCCCGTGATGCCGGTGATGGTCTGCGCGGACACGACGCGGGGGCGCAGCCGATCGGCGGGCGCGAGCCCCAGGGCGCCGAGCACCGCGTCGCCCGCCGCGCGCACCTGCCCGTGATCGTCGTGCTGCAGCTGCAAGCAGCCGAACTGACGCTCCACGATCTGCATCCCGGGGGTGCACGACGTGCGCTTGAGCGCGATGTCGGTCACGACGTTGATGTCCATCCCCGGGGCCACCTCGAAGAACACGGCGGCCTGGCGCTTCAGGGGCATGTACCCGCGCGACACGGTCGCGAGGAACGCCGCGGTCTGCGGCTGGAGCACGTCGATGGGGGTGAAGCAGCGGAGGTCGATGCGGGAGGCGGCCATGCGGGCGTCGTACCGTGGCGCGCACGCCGGGACTACCCCGATTCCACCATGCGCAGGGCCCCGCTCGGACACGCCGGCACGCAGGCCGGCGCGCCGCCCACGCCTCGACACGCGTCGCACTTCACGGCCACGTCCAGCGCGTTCACACGGCGGATCGCCTGAAACGGACAGGCCGTCACGCACTTTCCGCAGCCGGTGCAGCGGTCCTCCAGCAGCTCCACGCGGCCGTCGGGGTACCGCAGGAGGGCGTGGTGCGGGCACACCGACACGCACGGGCTGTCGGCACAGTGAACGCACACGTCGAGGCTCGGGACGCCCGCCACCACGCGGATGGCGAGGCGACGCTGCTCCAGCACGACCACGTCGCCCGGTGCAAGATCGGCGCGCCCGGTGCGCGCGGACACGCACGCGACCTCGCACGCGCCGCAAGGGACGCAGGCGCTCGGATCGAGCTGAGGCCACCGCGCGGGCATGGGGCACCGTAGCCGACCCGACCGTGGTACGCTGCGCCGCTGAGGACCGTGCCCGTGGGAACGACGTTGCCCCTGATGATCATCCTGTCCCTGACCGGCTGCTCCTCCGAGTGCGACGATCCGTCGCGGATCAACGGCACCTACGCGGTGTACCAGGCCATCCTCAACGGCGGCGGCGACGGCGCGGTGCCCGACCCCGCCTGGCCGGCGTACGAGGCCCTCGTGAACGGCTGGACGAAGTGGGAGGTCACCTGGACGACCTCCGGCACCGTCAACCTCACGATCACCGACGCGAACGAGCGGCAGGGCGACTTGAGCGCGATCAACCCGCCGGCGCAGAGCTACAGCGGCACCCTGACCGCGGACGAAGCGTCGTGCAACCGCCTGGACCTCGAGCTCGCGGGCACGTGGAACACCAGCGCCGAAGCCCTCACCTTCTCGTACACGGCCAACCTCGTGTTCGTCGGCGATCACCTCGGCGGCACCTTCACCTACGAAGACACGCTGTCCGACGGCAGCCCCGGGATCACCGGCGCGGAAGGCGAGTTCCTGGGGACGCTGCAGACCGACGGCTTCGACACCGGGTTCTCCGAGGGCTGAGCCTCGCCGGACTCAGGGCGCGCACCAGCCGACGCAGGCGGCCTGTCCGAACTTCCGCGGGTCTGACGCCGCTTCGAACCCGTTCGTGCGCCGCACCACCACTTGCACCGACGAGAACGGATCGACGGGCTTGAGGGCGTGACCGGCGGCGGCGAGCGCCGCCTCGTCGGGGTGCCCCGCCTCGAGGAGCACCGCATCCGGCATCCACTGGTGGTGCCAGCGCGGCGCGGCGACCGCTCGAGACGCCGACGCGCCGCCCTCGAGCACCGCGCGCGTCACCTGGTAGGTCGCGGTGATGATGAACGGGCCGCCGCTGCCCCCGACCACGGCCTCCGGGCGGCCGTCCGCGTCGAGGACCACGGTGGGGCTCATGCTCGACAACGGGCGTTTTCCCGGCGCGACGGCGTTGTTCTCTCCCTGGACGAGCCCGAACGCGTTCGGCACGCCCGGGCGCGTGGCGAAGTCGTCCATCTGGTTGTTCAGGAGGATCCCCGATTGGCGGCCCACGACCCGACTGCCGAACGCGGTGTTGATCGTCGTCGTGAGGGCGACCGCCCAACCCGCGCCGTCCATGACCGAGATGTGGAGCGTGCCGTCGTCGCGAGGCGGCTCCACGAGCGTCGGCGCGTAGTGATCCGCGGGGAACGTTCGTTCTCCGCAGTCTTCCGACCACGCCCGGAGTCGCGCGGGGTCGAGCCGGGCCTCGAGATCAGGGGGCACGAACGCGGGATCGCCCCCGCGCAGGGCCCGGTCGGCCATCACGAACTTCGCCGCTTCGACCTCGCAGTGCGCCGAGCGTGCGCCGACGCCGAGGAGCTGGGCCAACGCGATGCCCCCGCTGCTCGGCGGGCCCATCGCCACCACGCGCCGCGTGCCCCAACCAAGCTCGATCGGCGCGCGCACCTGGACCTCGTACGCCGCGATGTCCGCGACGGTGAGCACGCCGCCGGCCGCGGTGGCGCTGTCGGCGAGGTCCTGCGCCACCCAGCCGTCACGGAAGGCACGACCGCGGGTGTCGACCCACGACCGCAGCGCACGCGCGAGCCCGGGGCGGCGGTTCGCCGCCCCGAACAGGGAGCTCATCTCCGGCGCGGCCAGGAGCCCCTTGGCGAGGTGCGGCCCGGTGTCGAAGCCGTCGGTCGCGAGGCGGATCGCCGCTTCCGCGACGCGACGCGCGGGGAGACGACCGTAGCGGGCGTGCAGGTCCCAAAGGCCGATGCCCTCCGACGGAACCGCGACGGCTGCGCCGCCGCGCGTCGACGAACGGGCGGCGTACATGTCGCGCGTGGCCGCCGCCGGCGCGACCTCGCGAAAATCGAGCGTGGTCTTCACTCCTGGCCCGACGACGACCGCCATGCCCCCGCCGCCGAGGCCGGAGCCCGCGGGCTGCACCACCCCGCTCACGAGGGCCGCCGCCACCGCCGCATCGACGGCGTTTCCGCCAGCGGCGAGCAGCGCCACCCCGGCCTCGCTCGCCAGGACGTGGTCCGCCGCGACCGCCCCGGCGCGCCGCGCGGGGGCCGCCTCCGCCGCCGACGCCACGAGCAGGCCCACCGCGAGGAGCGCCACGACGACCCGCGACCTCAGGAGCAATACGTCCACCAGATCCATCCGGTCGCCAGCGCGACCTGCGCGAGCCACAGGGGGATCCCTACCGCGAGGCTGGAGCGGCTGGCCACCAGGAGCGCGGGCGCCCCGCCCACCGCGAGGCCGACACGAAACGCGTCCGCACACCAGTCGCCCCGGAGCGAGAGGCCAGAAGCGAGGATCTCTCTCGCGAACAGCGAGAGGACGACCTCGTCCCCGATCACGCCGAGCCCGAGGGCGCTGCCGAAAGCGGCGAGCGCCGCCCTGCCGGGCAGCAACACGGGCGCCGCTTCGAGCTGGGTCGCGATCAGCTCCGCCGCTCCGCTGACCATGCCGCACCACACCGCGCCCGCGCCGAGGAGGGTGACCGCCGCCGCGAGCCCGGCGCGCACACCCGACGTGCGCTCGACCGCACCGACCGAGGCGACCCCCGGCCCGGCGGAGAAGCCGATCCCGGCGAGCGCGAGCCCGAGCATCACCCCGTCCGCCCCCTGCCAGCCGAGCGCGACGTTCGCGGCGCCGCTCGCGTAGCCGACGAGCGACGCGCCGCTGGCGGCGACGACGAGGCGGGCGCGGCGCCGCGGATCGGGCTCGGACGCCGCGACCGCGGCGGTGGCGAGCACGTCGCCGAGCAGCACCGTCACGCCGAGCACCGCGAACCACGAACGGGCCCGCATCCACGCCAGCTCGCCTTGGGCGACCCACGCGGCGAGCACCGCCGCCGCGATCCACGGGGGGTCGCGCCACAACGACGCGGCCCACCAGGATGGATGCACGATTCCGAGCTGCGAAAGCGCCACGGCACCGCCCGCGAGCACGAACGGCGCGAGGACGAGCGCGAACCGCGCCGGTAGCCGCGCGACCACCGCGAAGGCGCCCACGATCGCCGCGCCGAGGAGCGCGTCGCGCAGCACCTCGACGATCATCGGTCGTCGCGGTCGTGGAAGGTCGTGTGGAGGTCGCCGATGCCCGCCACGCGCACGACGACGGTGTCGCCACTCACGACCGGCCCCACGCCGGCGGGCGTGCCCGTGGCGATGAGATCGCCCGGTTCGAGGGTCATCACGCTCGACACGAACGCCACGAGGGCGGCCACGCCGAAGACCATGTCCCGCGTGTTGCCGGCCTGGCGCGCGACGCCGTTGACGAAACAGGCCACGTCGAGCGCCGTCGGATCGAGACCGCGCACGACGGCGGGCCCCACGGGGCAGAACCCGTCGAACCCCTTGGCACGCGCGAAGACCCCGTCGTCCCTCTGGAAGTCGCGTGCCGTCACGTCGTTCACGCAGGTGTAGCCCCAGACGAACTCGAGCGCGTCGGCCTCCGCGACCCGGTGAGCGCGGCGGCCGATCACGACGCCGAGCTCGGCTTCGTGGTCGACCCGCTCGGTCAGCGGCGGGATCGCCACCCGGTCGCCCGTGGCAACCACGGCGCTCGGCGGCTTCAGGAACAGCTTGGGTCGCGCCGGGACGGGCTTGCCCATCTCCGCGGCATGATCGCGGTAGTTACTGCCGATCCCGATGATCTTCGACGGGGTGACCGGGGCCAGCAGGCGGCCGTACCGGAGCTCGCCCGTGGGCACCCCACCCAGCCATGGCGCCGCGGTGAGCACTCGGTGGCCGACGCCGGCCTCCTCGTAGGCCCAGTACGGCGCACCTTCCGAAAATCCACGTACGAGCCGGTACATGTCAACCCCTCAGACGAGCGCGCGATCCAGCGCCAGCAAACACTCCGCCGGATCGGCCGTGAACAGAAGCAGCCCCCGCCAGACCCACTTCTGCCAGAGGTAGTCGTCCATGCTCCCCTGCGCGACCGCCATGTGGCAGCGGGGGAGCTCGCCCCCGTAGGCGTCGGAGAGCTCTTCGAACAGGCGCTCGAACTCCTCCTCGTCCGGGCGGTACCCGACGAAGAACACCACGTTGTTCCTGAGGATCGTGCGCATCTGGCGCCGGTCTTCGGCGGTGGCGGGCCGGGCCGCGAGGTCGGCCGGCGTGAGGGCGAGGGTGTCGGGGCGCCCGAGCTCGCCGCGAAGCCGCACCACGACCCGGCGGGTGGGGTCGGCGTCGGGGATGCGCTCCCCGCGGCCGACGCGATCGACCGGCAGGCCGGCGGCGTCCGCGGCACGGTCCACGAGGTCGTCCACGGTCGTCGTGAAGATGACGGGGTAACGGCGAAATGCGAGGGAATGGGCGTCCGTCGGCGCGAGGCCGGTCGCCCCACGGCGCTCGGCCACCCGGGCGACCAGCGCGGCCCGCCCGTGCGCGGCCTCGAACGCCGCGGCGCCTTCCATCACGGAAGGGACGACGACCTTGGGCTTCTGCCCCGGGACCGGCTTCGGCTTCCGCCAACCGAGCTCCTTCGCGAGCTCCGAGGCGTCCACCCACGGCGCGTCGGCGAGCTCGGCGGCCTCCGAGGTCGCGCGCGACCCGAGGAACAACACGCACCGTCCGGCGCGCGTGGCGTCGATGACCTCTACCGGGAGGTTCATCCGAGGTCGGGATCCGCGAGGTCCCGCGCCGCGAGAACGGCGGCGCGGTCGCGCGACACGGCCCCGACCTGCGACACGGTGAGCGCCGCCACGCGCGAGCCGAGCTCGCCGCACCGGTCGGCGGCCCAGCCGCGCAGCCAGCCGTACAGGAACCCGCCGGCGTACGCGTCGCCCGCGCCGGTCGTGTCGGCGACGGTGACGGGGAACACGGGCACGTGGTGCGTCACGCCGCCGGAGCGGACGTAGGAGCCGCGCCCGCCGAGCTTGACGATCGCCGTGCGGCACCACTCGCCGAGCACCTCGGCCGCCGCTTCGGGTTCGCGTTCGGTGACCGCCTCGGCCTCCTCCCGGTTCAGGAAGGCGATCGACGCGTGTTCCTGGATCAACGTGCGGACGTCGGCGGTGATCGTGCGGGCGACGAAGGGGTCGGCCACGTCGAGCGAGATGGGCACGCCCGCCTCGGTGGCGATGCGGACCGCGCGGTAGGCGGTGTCCCGCATCGCGCCGCCGAGGAACAAGTAGCCGGTGAGGTGGAGGACGCGCGCGCCACGGATGCGGTCGTCGAAGCCGTCGAGATCCGAGAGGTGCACCGCGGCGCCGAGGTCGGTGAGCATCGTGCGCTCGCCGTCGCGGCTCGAGATCAGGGACAGGCACTTTCCGGTCGGGAGGCCGGGCGAACGGACGAGGGAATGACCACCGCAAACCTGAGTCATCGCGGACTCGTACATCTCCCCGAAGCGGTCCTCGCCGAGCTGGCCGCGGTAGAGCACGGGCGCGCCGAGGAGCGCCATCGTACACATCGTGTTCGCGCAGCTGCCCCCGCTGTGCACCTCGACGCCAAGGTGCGCGACCCGCTCGTAGACCTCGTGCCAACGCGCGTGATCGACGGGGTGCATCGTGCCGCGCGTGAGGCCGAGCTCGGAGAGGAGCGCGTCGTCGTCGATGCGCACGAGGGCGTCCATGATCGCGTTGCCAAGCCCGACCGCTTCGTACGACACCGTTCCTCCCGAGGCACCCGACCGTAGCGCGGCCGCGAGGCCCCCGCCACGCACCCCGGCGTGACACGACCGACACCGGCGGCCGCGCGTGGTACGCTCCCCCGACGGTGAAGAGCCCCCTTCGACGCCTCCTGCCGGGCATCATCGTGAGCGTCGCGTTCACCTGGTGGTTCCTGTCCGACGCCCACTGGGGCGAGATCGGCGGGGCGCTGCGCGGCATGCGCTACGAGTGGCTCGCGGCGAGCGCCGCCGTGCTGTACTCGGAGTTCTACATTCGCGCGCTGCGCTGGAAGGTGCTGCTCCGCCCGCTCGCCCCCCAGGCGCGCATCGAGCGGCTGTTCGTGGCCACGGTGATCGGCATGGGCCTGAACGTGATCCTGCCGCTCCGCGCCGGCGATCTGGCGCGGCCCTGGCTGGGTTGGCGCGAGACGGGGGTGAGCATCCCGGCCCTCATCACGATCGCGGTGATCGAGCGGGTGTTCGACCTCGTGGGCCTCGTGTGCGTGTTCGTGCTCATGTTGCTCCTGCTGCCCGCCAACCCCGAAGCGCACGGCCCGCTCGTCACGAACCTCAAGCTCTACGGCGGCGTCCTCGCGGTCGTCGCCGTGCTCGGCCTCGGCACCTTCCTCGCGCTCGCGGCGCAGCGCTCGGCCGCGCGCGGCGTGTTCGTGCGGCTCGCCGCGCTCGGCCCGCCGCCGGCGCGCGACCGCGCCGTGGCGCTGTTCGACGGGTTCGTCGAGGGCCTCGAGAGCGTGCGGTCGCCGCGCGCCCTGCTCGAGGCCGCCGCGCTGTCGCTCGTGCACTGGCTGAACGGGTCGATCTCGATCTACCTGCTCTTCCACGCGTTCTCGATCGCGCTCCCCGCCGCGGCCGCGTGCTTCACCACGGTCGCGATCGCGCTCACGGTGGCCCTACCCCAAGCGCCGGGCTTCTCCGGGGTGTTTCACAAGGCCGTCGAGACGACGCTCGTGTTGTGGGGTGAGCCCGGTGGCCCGGCCAAGGCCTTCGGCATCGTGTTCTGGGCGGTCAGCTTCCTGCCGGTCACCACCACCGGCGTGCTGTTCGCGTGGCGCGAAGGGCTCCGCGTGCGGGACTTCGCGAGCGGCCGCGTCGAGCCGCCGCAGCGCTCCGCCGGCTGAGCGGCCCGGCTCAGGCGCCCGAAAGGTCGAGCGTCACGCGCCCGATCGACGTCGGCCCGTGCTGCGCCTCCACCCAGGACAAGTCGGGCCCTTCGAGCGGCGACGTGTAGTTCCACACCTCGTGCCGTCCGCCGCCACGGTCGATGTGGTCCGGAAAGCAGGTGTCCCCGCTGCTCGGGAGGTCGAGCACCCACGCGACCGAGCGCGTCTGCGGGTCCACTTCCCAGAGCGCGCATCGCTTCGGCTCCTGCCAGTAGGCGATCTGGTAGGCGAAGTACGCCTCGGCGTGGCTCAGGCCGTCGTCACCGAGGTCGTAGCGGCCGCCGTGTCCGAGCGTGCGCCGGGCGACGAGCCAGTAGCGGCCGCCCTCCTCGAAGAGCAGGGGGCTGTCGAACTTTCGAGGGTCGTCCACGCAGTCCCACGCCGCGGGCGAGGCGCCGGGCGAGGTGCAGATCCGCGACCCGAAGGCGCCATCCTGGCCGGCCTCGTTGCGCATCACCGCGAGCACGCCGCCAGACGGCAACCAGACCCAGTCGGCCTCGCTGGCGCCGCCACGGTGCACCACCGCGGAGCCTCCGATCATCGGCGTCCACGTCCGGCCGTCTTCGGTGCGGAGCCAGTGCACCTCGATCGGGTCGCCGCCGGCCACGTAGACGTTCTCCCCGCCGATATAGCCGATCATCGTCGCGATGCCGTCCACGACGCGCGTGCGCCACGGGATGAAGGTCGGCAGGTAGACGTCTTCCGGCGGGCTCCACCCCGCCTCGGTCCGCTCGCTCATCTTCATGCCCTGCGGCTCGAAGTCCCCCGCGTCTCCGCCGAGCACCGCGAAGTAGAGCCGAAGCGTGCCGCCGATGACCACGAGCTGCGGCTCGCGCACGTCCGTCCCGAGCGCGATCGTCGTCTCGTGGCGCCACGCCTCGCCCTCGCCGCGGGACAGGACGTGGAGCTCGACCCCAGGGTCGGCGAAGTGGCTCGGCGCGCTTCGCCACGCGAGCCAGGTACGCCCTTCGTGATCGAGCGTCGCGAGGTTGTTGTTCGCGGCTTGGGGGGTGACCGGGAGGCCGTCCGCGGGGACCTCGACGACGAGGCCGTCGACGGTGGGCCCGGGCGTGGGCACGTCGGGCGCCGCACACGCCACGAGGGCGACGACCAGCACGTTCACGCGCGCCCGCTCACGCCGGCGCCGCTGAAGGTGGCCATGTCCACGAGCACCTTGGCGGCCAGGCGCACGCTGTCGACGGCGAGCACGGCGCCGGTGCCCTCGCCGAGGCGCAGGTCGAGATCGTGCAGCGGCTCCTTGCCCAGGTAGCGGCTCATCGCCCAGTGGGCGTTTTCGGCGCTGCGGTGGCTGACGAGCACGTGCGGCGTCACGTCGCGATCGAACACGTGCGCGATCAACGCGCCCGCCGTGGAGATGAAGCCGTCGACGACGACCGGCACCCCGTGTGCCGCGCCTCCGATACAGAGCCCGGCGATCGCCGCGATCTCGAAGCCGCCGACCGCCTGGAGGATGGCCCACGCGTCGTCGCGCGCCGGGTCGTGCAGGGCCAACGCGGCGTCGATCGCCGCGATCTTTCGCTGGAGGCCCGCGTCGTCCACCCCCGTGCCACGCCCCGCCGTGAGCTTGCCCGGCATCGCCGTGACGGCGCTGAGCACCGCCGCGGCGGACGTGGTGTTGCCGATGCCCATCTCGCCGGCGGCGAGGAGCTGCACACCGTCGGCCGCGGCCTGCGCGGCGCACGCGATCCCGACGTCCACGGCCGCTTCCGCCTGGGCGCGGGTCATCGCGGGGCCGCGCGTCATGTCCGCGGTACCCCGAGCCACCTTTCGATCGAGGAACGACGTGGAGAACGAACCCCCCACATCGCCCGACACGCCGACGTCGATCACCACCAGCTCGACGCCATGGTGCCGCGCGAACACGTTCACGGCCGCGCCGCCCGCGAGGAAGTTCCGCACCATCTGCACCGTGACCTCGCTCGGGTACGGGCTCACCCCTTGCGCGACGACGCCGTGATCGCCCGCGAACACGCAGCAGCGCGCCTTCTCGGGCGGGGGCGGCGGGAAACGGCCCGTGGCGCCGGCCCACCACGCCGCCAGGTTCTCGAGCTTGCCGAGACTGCCGGGCGGCTTCGTGAGGTCGTCGAGGCGGGCTCGCGCGGCGGACTCGGCGGCGCGGTCGAACGGGCGGGGCTTCGGGAGCAGCATCCACCTGACGTAACCGAACCCGATAGGCGGCGCTCGATGTCCGCACCTCCGGGCGGCGGTTGGCCCGCCGCGCTCACCCTCGCCCTCGTGTGGGCCCTCGCGCCGGTGCTCCCGGCCCTCGCCGCGGGCGCCATCCCGGGCTCCCCCTGGACGGACCTCTACCCGAGCGTGTGGGGCCTCGGCTGGTTCGCCGCTCACCAGCCGGGCTTTCCGCTGTTCGCGACCGAGCTCGCCGCGCCCGACGGCATGCCGTTCTACTACAGCTCCCCTCTCCACGGGTGGGCGGCCACTCCGTTGGCGTTCGTCGGCGGGCCGGTGTTCGCCTGGACGGCGACCCTGGTCGGTGCTCGATTTCTCGGCGTCGTCGTCGGGTTCGCGTGCTTCCGGGCGGCGGGCATCGGCCCTCAGGGCGCCCTCGCGGCCGCGGGCATCTACGCGGCATCTCCGTTCTTCCACGGGTACGCCGTGGAGGGCATCGTCGAGGGCACCGACGCGTGGACCCTCCCGCTCTGGGCCCTCGCTGTGCTCCGCGGGCGCACCGTCGCCGCGGGCCTCGCGTTCGCGCTCATCCCCTTATCGAGCTGGTACCTTGGTATTGTCGCGGTCGTGGTGGCCGCTGGCTGGGGCCTCGTCGACCGGCGCGCGTGGACATCGGCCGCGATGGGGCTCGCGCTCGCGGCCCCGTTCGCGTGGGCGTTCACGCGCGCGATGAGCGGCGCCACGCCGCTCCCGGACGAGATCCGCGCGGCGATGGGCGCGCCCTTGCGGATCGCGTCCCCGGGCGTGCTGGAGGGCACCAACCCGTTCGCCCTGAGCGCCTGGGTCGGCCTCTCCGCGCCGCTCCTGGCGCTCCCAGCCGCCCGCGAGCGCCGATCGATCCTGTTCGGCGCCGCGTTGTTCGCGTTCCTGTCCCTCGGGGTCGGCCCCCACTACGAGCTTCCGGTCCTCGCGTCGATCCGGTTCCCCTACCGCTGGCACGCCGGCACGCTCTTCTGCCTCGCCCTGGTCGCGGGACACGGCCTCGACGCCCTGCTCGCGCGCGTGCGCGGCGTCGGGACCCGCACCGCGCTCGGCACCGCGCTCGCGCTCGTCCCCGTGGTCGAAGGCGCGCTGCTCTCGCCGGTAGAGCCGATCCTGCCGAGCGCGCCCGCCGATGTGCCGGCGATCTACGACGACGTCGTGGGGGCCGTGCTGCTCGACGTGCCGGGGCCGGTCGCGATGCCCCCCGGGGTGATGAACGCGTCACGCCCACGTTCCCGCTACCTCCTGTACTACCAGCTCCACCACGGCCGGGCGTCGCCGTGGGCGCCGGACTTCAACGGGGTGGCGGCGACGCCGACGCCGGACTGGCTGTCGACGTTCGCCTCGTGGGACCCCCTCACCCGCTCCACCCGGACCCCGCCGGACGTCGCCGGCGCGCGCGCGGCCGGCGTCCGCGACGTCATGGTGCACCGCGCCGAGCTGAGGGCGAACGCGGAGGGCCTCGTCCGTGCCCTCGAGCAGGCGGGCGCCGCGCGGGTCGCCGACGACGGCGAGCGGGTGCTGCTCCGGCTGAACTGAGCGCCGCGAGCCGCCTACTTTCTGCACCAGAGGTGGATCATTCCGGCGAACACCGAGGGCGTCGTGCGCTCCACGTCCTCCCAGGCGCCGGGGGTGTCCGGGATGGCCGCGTCGCCCCAATGGCGACGGAACGCGGCGCGCTGCGCCGGCACGGTTGGCTGGATGAAGCGAGGCTCCAGGCCGGCGGAGCGCGCGAGCGCCGCGACCGAAACCGGAGAATACCGATGCTCGCACGGGTGGAACACGAGGTCGGCCACCCCGGCCAGGGAGTGGAAGTCGATGCTCGCGCGCACGGGCGCCGCGGGGTGGTCCGGCGGCAGGCCGCGCACCCGCTCGCGGAAGGCGCGGAGGCCGTCGTCGGTGGTCGGCGCGTCGCCGTGGAGCGCGCGCGCCGCGTCGATGTAGGCCCGCGCACGCGCGCTGTAGACGCCGAGGCGCAGCCAGCCGTCGGGCCGCAGCACCGCCGCGAGCGCCACGAGCCCGCGCGCGGGGTCGGCGAGGTGGTGCAGGACCCCGACACAGTCGACGAAGGAGTATGTCAGGCCCAACGCGCGGATGTCGAGGAGATCCGCTTGCTGGAACCGGAGGTTCGTGAGCCCGGCGCGGCGCGCGATCCGCGCGGCGCGCGCGAGGCTCGCGATGGAGAGATCGACCGCGACGACCTCGGTCGTGCTCAGGCGCGCCGCGAGCTGCGCGGGGTGTTGACCGGTCCCGCAGCCCGCTACCAGCACCCGCGGGTTCGCCGTCGGCCCGACCTCCCCGACACAGCCGCCGAGCCACTCGTCGAACGTGGCGTTCTCGCCGCGGATGACGGGGACGAGGCGCGGGTACGGGCGGCGCTCGTAGCGCTCGCGAACGACGGCTGACGTCGGGTCCGGAGGGCCGGGCAGCAGGGACGGGATCGACGCGGCGAGCGCGCGCTCCTCCGCCGGCTCGACGAGCTGCGCCCGGACGAGGGGGGCGAGCGGCCCGAACGCATGGACCACGGGGTCCTGGCCCGCGTCGCGCAACACCTCCGCCAAGGGGCGGAAGCACGCGCTCACCGCGATCCCGAGCTCGTCCGGCGACGGGTCGGGGACGCGATCGTCCTCGGTCGTCGGCCACGCGAAGTCGGTCAGCCACGCCTGGTGCGCGAGCGCGACGACGCCCCCGAGCGGGACCACCCCGCGATCGACGAGGTCGTCGGCGAGGGCGGCGCGCACGTTCCGAAGCAGGGTCTCCGCGTCGACCCCGCACACGAGCGTCCGCGTGCACCACGCCACGAACAGCGAATCGCCGAGCACGCGCGCGAGATCCACGCCGGACCCCGCGCCTTCGAGGATGCGTCGGGCCTCCGGACGAGACAGCACGAGGGCGCGCATCGCGGGTTCGAGGCGTTGCGGGTCGATGCCGTCCAGCTCCGCGAGGCGCGGGAGGTCCGGCGCGAGCTCCGGCAGCGGCTCGACGAGGCCCGACACCGCGTCGACGAGCTCGCGCACCGCCGCCGAAGGCACCTGCGGCCTCGCGTCGTCCGAGTTCGAGAGCTCCGCGCGCGCCGCCACGCGCAGCCAGCGGACCGCCGCCTCGGGCCCGCGTCGGGCGTCCGCGCGCCCGAGCGCGAGCGCCGACGCGGCGTCTCCGACGAGCGCCACCCGGGACAGGATGGCCCGACCGGCCTCCGGATCGTCGTCGAAGGTCGCGAAACCGAGCTCGCGGAGCGCCGCGATCTCCGACGGGCCGCCGCTGCGCAAGGAGCGCCCGGTCGGATCGCCCCCCGCGAGCCGAACCGCGGCCTCCGCCGCCGCCCGCCAACCCGCACGATCTCCCAGGCCCCTTCGGGCCCGCGCGTGGCCCAACGCCGCCTCAGGGCCGTCCCAACGGACCCGCAACGCGACGTAGGCGCGGTCCGCTGCCGCGAGATCGCCGGCGGCCAGCAGCACCGCCGCGTGGTTGGTCGCCGCCGACCGATGCTCCGGGTCGGCCGCCATCGCGCGCTCCAGGAGCCCGCGCGCGTCCCCGAGGTCGCCCGACCGGCGGGCGAGCGCCGCGAGGAGCACGAGCGCGTCCGCGTGCGTGGGGTCGTCGGCCAGCACCGCCTGCGCCGCGGCCGCCGCGGCGAGGGCGTCCCCCTCGCGGAACGCACGGAGTGCCACGTCGAAGTTCGTTCGTACGGTCACGGTAGCCTCACGACGTAGGGGGTGGACACGCCGATCGACGGCACCTCGACACGTTGGCGCACGGTGCGCCCGCTCGCCGGGTCGCGCAGGAGGAGCTCGTGTGTCCCGACGGGCACGCGCGCCATGCGCAGCGGCGTCATGCCGAGGACGCGGCCGCCGAGGGAGACCTCGAGGCCCTTGGGCTCCGACGTGAGGTTCAGGAAGCCGGACGCGGCGTCGGCCGGCGTGGCCGGCGCGTCGGCCACAGCGGGCGGCGGGTCCGAGGCGGGCGGCGCGGCCGACGAGGCGACGGGCGCGGCGGGCGGGGACG
>CAMAXZ010000032.1 GCA_945862325.1 Klebsiella pneumoniae | reverse complement strand
GCACGCCGTGGGCCTCTCGACCGCCGCCTTCGAGCGGGCAACGGCCGAGCTGCGCGCGGGGTTCCCGGAGGCCGCCGCCGGGCCGCTGCGCGAGGCCGCCGGAGTCGGTGGCGCCGTGGGCCTCGCCGCGCGCGCCCTGGCCGACGCCGACACCCTCGCGCGCGGCGAGCCCTTGCGACCCGCCGAGGCCATCGAGCGGCTCTCTCTGGCGATGGAGCTCGATCTTCCGTTCGCCGTGGCGTGCGCGGCGATCGACCTCACCGCGGCGTACGATCCGCCTCGCCGCCCGCTCGAGGTGGCCGCGGAGTGGCTGGCCGGCGCGGGGGCAGGTGGCGCCGCGAACGTCGTGAAGGCACGTTGGGGCGAGCTCGGCGGGTAGGCGCGGTCAGCCGACCGCGCGCGGCTGCGCGCCGCCGACTGGCCGCGTGCAGATCGCGCAACGGCCGCGATCGCCCCGATACACCGCCTGGCGCGCGTTCCAACACCCCTTGTGGAAGTGTTGCCCGCACGCGTGGGTGCAGTCCAAGCGCACGTCGGGCTCGACCGGCCCGCCGCAGATGCCGCAGGGCACGGTGGTGATCGTCTGCGCGACCGCGGCGGCCGCCTGGGCGGTGCGCGCGGGCAGGGGCTCGACCGCGCCCCACCACGCCGCCCACCCCACGAACGCCCCCAACATGCCGAGGATCAGCCCGGGCACGCTCTCGCGGTAGACGTCGAGCACGCTCGCGCTCGCGAACAACACCGGCGACAGGAACGCGATCACCGTGATGCAGAGCTGCAGCGCGAGGCCGGTCGCGACGATGCGCACGCGGCTGCCGGCTCCGCCCCACGCGTGGCGCGCGAGGGCGGTGCAGAAGAGCCCGAGGGCGAGCCCGGGGAGCGTCACCACGGCGAGGGTGCGCGACTGGGCGAGCGCCGCGCCCCACCCGATGCTCCACGCAAGTACCAGGAGCAAGCTACCGAACAGCACGGGGAGGCCCTGGCCGCCGTAGTCGTGGGTCTCGGGGTGCTCCGGCGGACGCTCCACGACGCCCGAGCCCGCCGGGGGCTCCGGAAGCAGGTACACGAGCTCGCCGTTGACCACGTTCAAGTCGGACAACTTCTCTTCGTCCCGCACCAGGCGCCCGCGGGCGCGCAGCCAATACAGCCGCCGCCGGCCGTCGGGCCAGAAGGCCTCGAGGCCCGCGTCGCGGGCGACGCGCTGGGTGAGGTCGCGCGCGGGCAGGTACGTCGGGACCTGGAGATCCAACGTGACCGGGGTGAGGTCGATGACCTGCACGCGGAGGTTGACGGTGGTCCCGGCTTCCATCGGGCCCTCGCTATCCGAAACGGCGGGGGCGCGACACGGGAACGGTCAGGGACGCGCCGAAGGCTCGATCGCGACGTACACGAACACGTCCCTGCGGTTGGCCGGGAGCTGGCACGCGCGCGCCCGGCCGCCCACCAGCGCCTCGAGCTGCGCGAACACCGCGGGCAGCCCGGCGATCGCGGCGGCGTCGTTGAGCTTCAGCGTCAACAGCAGCCCGCGCAGCCCGCCGCGTACCCGCGGGAGGATGCGCCGGATCGCCCCGACGACGTGCGGCGGCGCGATCCCGGCGTCGGACGCGATCCAACGGACGTCGTCCGGGACGTCCTCGAGCCGCAGCTCGCCGATGGGCCGTTGGACCACCGTGACGCCGGACATCGCGCGCACGGCGGGGTCGATCGGCTGGGGATCGACCGCCAGGACCCGCGCGCCGTGCTCGGCGAACGCGCGCGTGGCCCCGCCGGGCGCCGCGCCGATCTCCAACACCCGATCGCCCGGGAGGAGCGGCGCGCGCGACCACCGGAGCCCCTCCACCACCATGCGCCAGGCGCGTGAGGGGAGGTCGTCGGGCACCGCGTAGTCCCAGCGGCCGAGCGGCCCGCTCTCGTCGGCCTTCACGTGCCAGCCGATCGCCGGCGGCTCATCCGGCGACGTGATCACATCGAGGATCAAACATCCGTCTTCTCCGCCGGGCCCCTGCGGCAGCTCCGGGCGTGCCGCGGCGAGCCGCTCGGACAGGGCGCGAGCGTCGCTGTCCGCTGCGGCCTGGCGCGCCGGCGGGATCTCGTCCGGGACGCCTTGATCGCGGGGCCCGAGGTGGACGCGCGCCGGGCGCAGGGTGTCGAGGTGCGCGAGGAGGAGCTCGAACGACGCCACGCTCCCGCCGGAGCACGCCCAGCGCCGCGCGAACACGGCGTCGACGGACTCGTCGGGGCGGAAGACTCCGCCGCTCGCGCGGAACGTGACGATGCCCGGCCGGCTCCAGGCGGAGCGCAGGTCGGGGCGCGCGCGCCCGACCTCCGCCTTCAGCGCGCGCTCCATGCCGGGCTGACAGATCGCGAGCGCGAACGCGGATGTGGGAAACTTCACGGCAGCCTCGAGCGAGACGGGGCTATCTGGGATCCAGCCGCCATGCGCATCCTCCACGTCACCGACACCCACCTGGGGATCGAGCGCTTCTACCGCGGCGGGCCGCCGGGCTGGCGGCGCGCCCACGACCATCGTGACCTGCTGACGAAGGTGCTCGCGCCCGCCATGGAAGGGGCCTACGACCTCGTGATCCTCTCCGGCGACGTGTTCGATCGGTCCTCGCCGCCGCCCGAGGCCGTCGACGAGGCCGTCGCCCTGCTGGGCGCCGCGGCGCGCGCCGTCCCGGTCGTCGCCATCCCGGGAAATCACGATCGCACGGGGATCGTTCGCCACCTCGGCGCGGCGGCGGGGGTCATCTTGTGCGACGAGCCCGAGCAGGTGCGGGTCGGCGACCTCCGCGTGGCGTGCGTGCCGTGGTACCGCGAGAGCGCCGACTGGGCCTCGGCGGCCGCGAAGGCCGTCGGCGAAGGCGCGGATCTGCTCGTCGCCCACCAGAGCTTCGACGGCTCGCGTGTCCCCGGCTTCGTGTTTCGCGCGCGCAGCTCGGCGGAGACCGTCGCGGCCAGCCAGATCCCCCCGGGCGTGCCGTTGGTGCTCTCCGGGCACGTGCACACGCGGCAGGCGTTCCCCCTGGGCCACACCACCGTGGTCCACGCGGGCGCCATGGAGCGCACCGCGGCGGTGGAGGCGGACGAGGTGAAGGGCGTGGTCGAGGTGCACTTCGGCGCGACGCCGACGTGGCGGTTCGTCGACGTGCCGGCGCGGCCGATGCGCGTGGTGTCGGAGCCGGACCCGCCCGCCGAGCTGGTCGAGGGCGCGCTGGTGCACCTCCGCGGATCCGCGTGCACGGTAGAGACCGAACGCGCCATCGTGCAGCGCGGCGGCCGGGTGTCGCCGTGGTCACGCCCGTCGCGCCAGGCGCGTTTGTTCGCGTGAGTTGCGTCATTGGTCGCGGGGGTCTATGCAACGGCACATGCTGCTCCCGCTCCTGCTCGCCTGCGCCACCGAGCCCGCGCCCACTGTCTCCCCGGTGGCGCCCACGCCCCCCGCGCCGTCGGCGCGGACCGTCCGGGTCCCCGCCTCCCTGACGGACCTCGCGGCCCGCGCGGCCGACATCGACGTCGTGCTGATCTCGATGGACTGCCTGCGCTACGACCGCACGGGGCTCGCGGCCGGGAACGAAGGTCGTACGCCGAACCTCGAGGCGCTGGCGGCGTCGTCGGTCGTGTTCCACGACGCGATGTCGCCCGCGGCGTGGACCGTCCCCGCGCACATGGCCGTGTTCTCCGGGCGCTGGCCCACGCGCCACGGGCTGGTCAACAAGCTCGCGCCGGATCCGGCCGATCCCACCAAGATGGTCGACGCCCGGGTGAGCGACGACGTGCCGCTCTGGAGCGAGACGCTGATGAAGGCGGGCTGGCTCGGCGCCGCGTACACCGGCGACGCCGGGGTGTCCGCGCGCTTCGGGTACGGTCGTGGATTCTCGGCGTTTGTGGACGATAAGAAGTTCGGCGGCATGGACCACTCGGGCCCGCCCGCCGTGGCGTGGCTCCAGGAGAACAAGGACGGGCGCCTGTTCCTGTTCTTCCACGGCTACGACGTGCACGGGCAGGCGCCGCTCCCGGCCGACGTCTCGGCGCGCTCGGTGATGCCCGGGTACGCCGGGCCCATGGACGGGAGCATCGAAGAGCAGGCGAAGCTCCGCGAGCAGGCGCTCGCCACCATCCAGAAGCCCGGCCAGGACCCGACGCTCGACGGCGTCGTCACGGCGGACGACTGGGCGTTTCTCCTGGCGATCTACGACAAGAAAGCGCAGATCGCGGACGCGCGGATGGCGCAGGTCGTGCAGACGCTCAAAGACACCGGCGTGTGGGACCACGCCATCGTCGCGTTGATGTCCGACCACGGCGAGGAGTTCGGCGAGCACGGGTCGATCGATCACGGCTACTCGCTCTACCAGGAGCAGCTGCACGTCCCGATGATGCTCCACTTCCCCGGCCAGACCGAGCGGGTCGACGTGCGGGAGACGGTGCGGACGATCGACCTCTTCCCGACCATCTTCGACGCTCTCGGCCTGCCCCCGGTCGAGGGCAGCGACGGCGCGAGCCTGCTTCCGTTCCTCAACGGCGAAGCCGATCCGCCGGGCCCCCTGCTCGCCGAGACGGACTACCGGCTCTACGCCCACCTTCGCGCGATCCGGAAGGGCGATCTGAAGCTCATCCTCGACCTCGAGGACGGCACCGTCCAGCTCTTCGACCTCGCGAAGGACCCCGGCGAAAAGACCGACCTGGCCAAGGAGCGCGCGCGCGAGGCCTACGAGCTCGAGCAGGAGCTCCGCGGGCACCTGCTCGGGTGGCGCACCGACGCCACCGCGTACCTCGGGCGCGCCGACACCCCGATCCCCGTCTATTGATCGTCGCGTTCGCGCTCGCGCTCGCCTGCGCCTCGCCGCCGCCGGCGCTCGTCGTGGTGGTGTCGCTCGACACCCTGCGCGCGGACCGGTGCGGCCCGTGGGGAGGCCCGCCGGGGTTGACCCCGAACCTCGATCGTCTCGCGACGGAGGGCGTCGTCTTCACGCACGCGTACGCCACGTCCAACGAGACGCGCTTCTCGCACGCCTCGATCTTCACCGGGCGCTGGGCGAGCGAGCTCCAGCCGCTCGACGACGGCTTCCACCTGCCGCCGGGCACCCCGACGCTCGCGACGATCCTGCGGGCGCAGGGGTGGCGCACCGCGGCGTTCGTCGCGGGGGGCCACGTCGCGCGTGAGTACGGCTTCGACCAAGGCTTCGAAGTGTTCGAGGACCGCTGGGACTACGGCTCGCTGATGGACACGGGGCGCGCGGCCGCCGCGTGGCTCGCCGCCGAGGACCCGACCCAGCCCACCCTGTTGTTCGTGCACGGCTACGACGTGCACCCGCGGTACCTCAAGCCCACGCCGTTCGGATACTCCAGGGCGGACGTCGATCATCCCGGGCGGGCGAGGCTCGCCGGCCGGCTGCCCGACGGCACCGCCGGCATCGTGGCCGACCGCCTGACGCTCGAGCAGGGCACGCTCGAGCTGATGACCCGCGGCCGGCGGCGCTTCGACGACGCCGCCGTGCGTGCGGACCCCGCGCTCGCCGCGCTCGCGCTCACGGACGCCGACGTGGCCCACGTCCGAGGCCTCTACGACGGCGCGGTGGGCTGGGTCGACGCCGCCTTGGGGCGATTCCTCGCCGACCTCGACGCGCAGCGGCGGTTGGACGGGGCGCTGGTCGTCGTGCTGTCGGATCACGGCGAGGCGCTCGGCGAGCGCGGCGTGTACCACCACCGCTTCGCGCTCGATGACTCGACGACCCACGTCCCGTTGATCGTGCGCTTCCCCGACGGCGCGCGGGGCGGCACGGCGGTCGACGCGGCGGTGGATCTCACGGCGATCGTGCCGACCGTGCTCGCCCACGCCGGGCTCGGGCCCCCGGCCGGCGCCCTCGGCCCCGACCTCGCGGCGTGGGCGCGCGGCGAGGTCCCCGCGACCGCGCTCGCTTACGCCGAGGGCGCCGAGCGCCTGTTGGGGGTGACCGACGGCCCGCGCCGCCTCGTCGCCGAGGGCCTGTCCCCGGACAACCCCTGGCTGGTCGAAGGTTTGCGGGGGCTCCCCGCCGACGCGCCGCTCTACCGGGGCGATCCCGCCCTCCGTGAAGCGCTCGTGGCCTGGCGCGCCCGCCTGCCCCGCGCGTCGGGCGCTCCGGCGCCCGCGGCGGTCGAGACGTCCCGTCGGGCGGGGTACTGGAGCTCGCCGTGACGCGCCGCGCGTTCGTCGCGCCGCGCCACGCGTTCGTCGTGGCGCTCGCGGTCGCGGGTTGCGCGGCCCCGCCGCGTTGGACCGACGCGACCGCGCTCGCGCCGCACCTGACGCGCTTCGACCGGGACGGCGACGGTCGTGTGGGCCGCGCCGACTGGGATGCCGCCGCGTACGCCAGCCCGCCCTTTGCCAGCGTCGACCTCGATCGCGACGGCGTGCTCTCGACGTCGGAGCTCGCGACCTACCTCGACGTGGTCGATCCCGTCGGGTTCGATGGCGTCGCCGTGCCGCCGGGCGGCGCCCCCGGCGGCGCCCCGGGCGGCGCGCCGGGGAGCGCTGCGGGAGCGCTCGAGCCGGCGCAGGTCTGGGCGTGGGAGGCGATCGGCGCTCGGGAGGACGCGGCCGTCGCGGCCGGTGGTGCCCCGCCGGACGCGGCGTCGTTCGAGGCGGCGGTGCTGGCGGGCGACCTTCGCGCGGCGCTCCCGCGGGCGGCTCCGGGCGCTTCGCGTGACTTCGACGCGCCGGTGCGCGCGCGCGTGCACGCCGCGTTGCGGGCGCGCATGCGCTACGGGCCGGCGGTCCCCGGCCCGGGCTCGAACGAGTAGCCCTCGCGACGGAGCTGTTCGCGTCGGGCGTCGCCTTCGGCGGAGTCGAGCCCGCGGTCGGACGGGATCAAGGTCGCGCGCCAGGCGAGGAGCGACGCCCTCAGGGACTCCGCCCGTGCTCGTGCCGCCGCGTCGGGGGTGCGCAGGCGGTCGCCGGTGTCGGGGACGTCCCACAGCGAGAAGCGACCGCCGTCGATCGGGGCGTCCGCCAGGGAGGCGACGTCGGCGGCGTCGTCGAGGCGGACGCGCGCGGTCAGGCGGCCCTCGCGGTCGCGCACGGACACCATCCCGAGCACGCCCTCGGCGTACACGGCGGTGTGGCCGGGGAGCTCGCCGGACGCCACGTGGCGCAGGTCGACCCCCGCGGCGCCCGCGAGCGGCGACAGGCCGGCGGCGGCGAGCAGGGTCGGCGCGACGTCGCGCAGATCCGTGAACGCGGAGACCCGCGCGCCCGCCGGGAACCCCGGCCCCGCCGCGACCATCGGGACCCGCGTGGTGCTGTCCCACAAGCCGGCGCGGTGATTCGCGACCCCGTGGTCGAACAGGTCCTCCCCGTGATCCGCCACCACGACGACGACCGTGGATCGGAGGTCGACCTCCGCGAGGAGGACCGCGAGCCACGCGTCCCCGTACGACACGCCGCCGTCGTAGTGATCGCGCAGGTGCGCGACGTCCGACGCCGCGAGGGGCACCACGTGCTCGTCCGCGCGCCGGGTCCACGGCTCTTCGTACGCGGCGAGGCCGAGCAGTCGGCGCCCGGCGACGTGGGTGAGGTCGTCCAGCGGCCGTTCGGCGAACCACGCCCCGCCGCCGACGTCCGCGCGAACGCGCTCGATCGCGAGCGGATCGGCGGCGATCTGCTCGACCTCGGGGCGCGCTGGCGCCTCCGCCCACCGGTGGAGGAACGGCCCCGGCGCCGTCCACGGCGTATGGGCGTCATAGCCGTGCACGAAGGCGAACCACGGACGCTCGTCCGCGGTCCCGATCCACGCGAGTGCGCGCGGCACCGAGTCGAAGAGCGAGCCGAAGTCCTCCGACGCCGCCTCGAACGTGTCGAACCCGGCATCGAACCCGAAGCTGGCGACGACGTGCCCGCCGCCGGTGAACGCGGCGGTGCGGTACCCGCCGCGTCGCAAGGCGTCGGCGAGCGTCGGCGTGGCGTCGGGCACACCGAAGCGCGTGTACGTCGGCACAGCGACCTCGCTCGGCCAGCGCCCGGTGAAGAGCGCCGCGTGCGCGTAGAGCGACTCGTTGCCAGGGCTGAACGCGAGGTCGAAGGTCGTCCCGGATCGCGCGAGCGCGGCGAGGGCGGGGGTGGTGTCGCGCGCCCCGGCGAGGCTCGTGCGGTCGGGACGGACCGTATCCAGGCATACCAGAAGCACGTTCGGGCGCGGCGCGGGCGCGCTCTGGGCGCACGCGGCGAGGACGAGGAGGGTGATCAGCGGGTGAACCGTCGACGGTAGGCGCGGGGTACACGAAGGCGCCCGATGATCCCCGCGGCGAGCGCGAGGGTGGCGAACACGAGCACGATGACGACGGTGCTCGGTGTCGATGACGTGACGGACGTCGTGAGCGACTCGATGCGCGGGGGCGTCTCGCGGCCCTGGGGAGGGCCGACGATCCCGGGGAACAGCGACGCCGCAACGTCCTCTCCGACGTGTGCGCGCGGCGGCCTCGCAGCGGCCGTGCGCAACCAGGCGCTCAGCTCGGCCTCGTCGACGCGTCCGTCGGTGTTCGTGTCGACGCGCGTCGCGTCGAAGCCGGGCGCCGCGAGGGCCTCGAGGTCGCCGAGCGTCACCGTGCCGTCGTGCGCCGTGTCGAACCACCCGACCAAGCTCGGCTTCGCCGCCCGACCGGCGCGCCCGCGCAACCCTACTGCGTCGGCTGCGTCACCAAAATATGTCGGAGTGGTCACGGCGCGGGCATATCTCGTCGCGCGCGCGCGCCGACGCCCCCGGTCGTCTGGTACGATGCCGGAATGGCATACCGTCCTTCGCTCGACCCCGCCCTGTACGTGTCCGCCAGCACCGACGTCGACGCCGCGCTCATGCGGCGCATGGCGGAGCAAGACGTCGCGCCCGAGCCGACCGACGCGCGGAAGCCGCGCATCACCCTCGTGGTGCCGCCGTCTCCGTTCTCGATGCCGCGCGGGTGGGAGTTCTTCCTCACCTCGCCGTACGAGGGGGTCACCTACATCGGGACCGTGCTGCACAACGCCGGCTTCCCGGTCCGCATCATCGACGTCCGCTACGACCGCACCCCCCTCGAGACGGCGCTCGCGGCCATCGAGCACGACACCGACGTCATCGGGCTCGCCACCTACGAAGACTGCTACCCCTTCCTCGAGGACTTCATCGCGACGGCCAAGGCGCGCCGCCCCGAGGTGCCGATCATCCTCGGCGGGTCGCTCGTCACGTCGGTCCCGCACGTGTTCATGGCCGAGACGCAAGCGGACGTGGCGGTCATCTCCGAGGGCGAGCTCACCATCCTCGAGGTCATGGACGCCTACGTCCGCGACGGGTGGGAGTCCAGCCTCGCCACCATCCGGGGCATCTGGTACCGCGACGCGCACGGCGCCGTGACGCGCAACCCGGCGCGCGGCCAGATGCCCAACCTCGACTCGCTGCCGCGCATGCGGCTCGACCTGTGGCCGCAGTCGCGCGACGCGCGCGGCCTCCAGCCGCAGATCATCGCGAGCTACTCCCGCGGCTGCAAGATGGACTGCAGCTTCTGCTACCGCACGACCCCGCAAGAGCGCGTGAAGTCCCCGGCGATCCTCGATCGTGACCTGCGGTGGATGAAGCAGCAGTACGGCACCGAGTTCGTCTTCTTCGTCGACCTCACGTTCACCGCGCACAAGCCGCAGACCCTCGAGTACCTCGACGTCATCGGGCAATACAAGCTCGGATGGACGTGCCTCACGCGCAACGCCGACGTGGACACCGAGGTGACGCGCCGCATGGGCGAGACGGGCTGCGACATCGCGCTCTTCGGCGTCGAGAGCCTCGGCAAGGAGGCGCTCAAGGGGGCGCGCAAGGGATCCACCGAGAACCTCGTCCTCAAGGCCATGCGGCACTCCGCCGAAGGTGGCATCCGCTACGGCGGCCTCACCATCGTCGGGCTGCCGGGCGAGACAGAAGAGTCGCTCGACCACATGAGCGAGTGGGCCGAGGCGAACCAGCACATCACCCGGGTGAAGTACCTGTCCGCGATGCCCGGCACGACCGTCTACCACGACGGCCTCGCCAAGGGGCACATCCGCTCCGAGGTGGACCACCTGCGCTGGCTGGCCATCGAGCAGGCGCTCGAGCGCGACGAGTTCCTGAACTACAACGGCCTCCCGGAGGACGTGATGCGCCGGGCGTACCGACGCATCTACGACAGCTACTGCCCGGGCCCGGTCATGGACTTCAAGCACTTCCCCGAGCACTTCGCCTACTTCGACCCGGACGATCACACGGGCAAGGCGTGGCGCCGCGACTTCTCCTCCGCGGGCGCGCACGCCGTCCCCGGCTCCGAGATCTGGCGCGGCTACCGTCCCGCCGGTGAGGGCATCACCCTCACCGGGCCGGTGCGGCCGGCCGCGCACGTGTAGCGTCCGCGCGCGCGCTCAGTCTTCGCAGAGGCCCTCGGGCTCCGCGTCGCTGCCCTCGTTGCCCGACCACGCGTTGGCCGTCCCCGAGGTACCGCCGCCCTGCGAGGTGTCCACGCAGTCGGCCGGCTCGCCGTTCCCGCGGACCTCGTTGTCCTTGACGACGTTGCCGGCGCTGGACCCGTCGATCGACACACCCGCCCCGGCGTTGTCCTCGATCGAGTTGCGCTCCACGCGGGCGCCCGACGTCTGCTCGATGATGACCCCGGCCGCGCTGTCCTCGAGCTCGTTCTCTTTCACGAGGGTCCCGCCCGCCTCGACGAGGCGTACCGCTGCGGCGTTCATCCCCTCGACGCTGTTGTCGACGATCCGCACCGTGGCGTCGTGCACGAGGATGCCCTCTTCGGCCCCGTCGCGCAGGATGTTCCGCTCGATCGTCACTTCCTGGGTCTCGCCCACCTCGATCGCGGGGCCATCGGGGTCGTACACCTTGTTGCCGCGCACCAGCATCGCGCTGCCGCCACGGATCACGATGCCGCCGCCCTCGATGAACGTGTTTCGAGCGACGAGCACGCCATCGTCCTCGCCGCTGGCGAGGAGCAGCGTCGAGTACTCGAACAGGTTGTCGACGATGTGCACGTTGACGGCCGGGGCGAAGGGCTCGTCGCCGCTCGTCGCGACGCCCAAGCGGTTGTACAGGTGATTGCGTCGGATGTGGCTTCGAAGCTCTCCGCTCGTCCCGGGGAAGATCGCCGTCACGCCGTCCGCGTCGACGACGTTGTTCTGGATGACGTACCCGCTGTACTCGAACCAGGTGAGCACGCCGGAGCCCTCCCCGCTGTCGTCCAGGTCGGTGATGATCGTGAACCCGTCGAGCACGACGCGGTCGGCCAGGAGCAGGAAGGGCGAGTCCGAGGTCACCACGGCCTCGCCGGACGACGAGAGCGAGCGCTTCCGGGCGTCCTTCCCACGCTTGGGGCCGAGGATCGCGAGGGTCTTCTCGACCCGCACGCTCTCTTCGTACAGGCCGGGACACACCCCGACGACGCCCCCGGGCTGCGCCGCGTCGACCGCGTCCTGGATGCTGTCGAACTGGGCGCGAGGACAGTCCGCGCCGTCGTCATCGACGATCAACGCCCCTTTCGGGAAGGAGGGCGCGGCGTGCGCCACCGACGTCGCCCCGACGACGGCGGTGAGCGCGGCAAGGCCGAAAATACTCGCAGACATTCGATCTCTCCTGTGCCGAGCGCGCGCGGCGACCCCCCGTCGATCCGCCGTGCCCGGTACGACCAAGCTAGGCCCCGCGTGCGGGGCCGGCTGCGCGCGGGTAGGAGCATCGCGTGATCCTCACCCTGTTGCTGCTCGCCTGCTCGGGCCCGGACGACGACTCCGGCGCCGACGACACGGGTTGTGGCGGTTCGGCGTTGTTCCTGGGCTCCTCTGCTTTCGACGCCGACGGGCTCCCGATCTGGATCGACATGCCCGCGGGCAGCGAGCAGACGATGGTGCACGGCCCCCAAGGCGGCTGGCACCTGCTCGCGGCCGCCGACGTCCGCAACACCGAGCCGATCGTCACGCTGACCCTCACGGTCGACTGGGTCGCGCGGAGCGCCCGCATCAGCAGCCAGCTCTTCCGCGTCCTGCTCGTCGAACACGAGAATTGTGGCGGTTACTTCCCGCAGATGTACGCGATCCTCGACGTTGCCGCGCTCGTCGACGGCGAGCGCGACACCCCGCCGGAGCTGCTGGCCGGGGAGACCCTGCGGGTAGAGCTGACGGCAGAAGACGGTGCCGGCACGGTCGTGACCGACCGCCGCGACGTCGTGGCGGCGCTCGATCCCATGGACGAAGCCGCCACGGAGCGTTGATCCGGGGAACGGGGTAGGCGGAGGCATGGCACGTCAGGTCGTCCTCACCCTCGGCAACGAGACGAGCGCGTTCGATCTCACCCGCGTCGATCGCGAAAAGCTCTACGGGCGCCAGCGCCGTGTCGTCGTCGACGACGAGGGCAACCCGTGCGAACGCGGGCTGCTCTCGGAGGACGGCAGCGTGCTCCTGCCGCCGGGCGCGACCGCCGACCTCTACGTGGACGAGCGGTTCAACGTGGTCGAGCGCGCGGAGCTCACCGCGGTGGGTCGCGACGGCACGCCGCTTCCCCGGGTTCCCAGCACCCTCGGCGTCCCGATGCCCCTCCGCGGTCCGGTGCCGCCGGCGGAGCTCCTCGACCACGCGACGCCCGTCGTGTACCTCCTCGACCCGACCGACCTCGGCGCGGAGCTGCTCGCCGGGCTCACGCGCGGGGAGATCTACGCGACGCGGTTCGCGTACAGGGACGGACACGAAGATCAGGCAATGTTCCTCGTCAAGAACGAACATGGCGTGTTCGCCCTGGTCGGTCAGCCCACGGGGTTCGACCTGCTCCGCCGCGACAGCCCGCTCGCCCCCGAGACGGCGGAGCACGACGACGACGACGATCTCGACTTCGGGATGATGTGATGCCGCGCTTCCTCAACATCACCGACCACTTGCGACGCGACGCGATCATCAAGGCCGAGGGCCCGCGGAGCCGGGAAGACTGGAGCTACGTCGGCCCGTCGAACCAACCAGTGCGGAACGTGCGCCTGGTGAAGGCGACGGAGGGCCGTGACCTCCTCGGGTTGACCCGTCGGTATCCGGACCCGGAGGGCCTGGCGCGGGCCCTCGTGGAGGGCGATCCGGAGGTGGACCTCGAGCACGTCGGCCGGCGCGTCGGCTCCGCGACCCAGGTGTGGATCGGCCCGGACGGCAAGGTGTTGTACGCGGCGCGGGCGCTGCGCGTCACCCTCGACCCGCACGGCGCCGAGATCGCGCGCGCCGACTTCATCGACAAAGAGGCCACGGTGCTCGAAGAGCGCGCCCTCCCTTGGACCGGGCGGCTCGTCCCGGTCGAGCGCGTGGTGCGCAACTTCGCGTTCTCCCGGAAATACCAGCTTCGGCACATCAACGGGCTGACCTTCGACTACCTCCACGCCATCGCGAAGCACCTCCAACAGGCGGGCGCCATGTTGCTCATGGGCGCGGGCGATCGTGGCAACGAGCCCCTCGTGTTCCAGCGCAACGGGTCGCCGTTTCGCGGCTTCCTCGAGGGCCGCGCCGACGACACCGGGTACCGCCTCGTGCTCCACCTCTCCAACCTCGAGCTCAAGCGCCCCGTGGAGGCCCCGTGAGCGTGTTCGCCTCGCAATGGGAGCCGTACGGCCCCGGGCGCCGCGCGCCCATCGGCGCGCTCCTCCCCGCGTCGCTGAAGGCGCGCCTCCAGGCGTACCGTCGCAACGTCGCCAAGCGCTATCGCTTCGTGCAGGTGTCGCGCGTCGAGGACCTGATCCCCGACAAGGTCGACCTCTCGATCTCCACGAAGGTCGACGGCGAGCTGTGGTACCTGTGCAAGCTCGCCGACGAGGTCGCGCTGTGCTCGCCGACCGGCCGGGTGATCCAGGGGATCCCGCTCACCGACGAAGCGGCGCAGCACCTCGCGGCGGTCGGCGACATCGTAGTCGCGGGCGAGCTGTTCGCGCTGCCGGGAGCCAACGAGCGCGCGCGCGTCAAGGCGGTGGCGCGCGCGCACGCCGACGGGAACCTCGCGGCGCGGCTCGGGTTCAAGGTCTTCGACGTCGTGTCCGACGGCGAAGACGACGCGCAGCGCCTCCCGTACGCGGCGCGATGGGAGCGGATCCAGGCGCTGTTCGGCAGCGGGAGGCGTGTGGCCCCGGTGACGACGGTTCCCGGGGGGCGCGACGCCGTCCACCAGCGATTCGCGGAGTGGGTCGACTCGGGCAAGTTCGAAGGCCTCGTCGTGCGGGTCGAGGCGGACAACACGGTGTTCAAGGTCAAGAACACCCTCGATCTCGACGCCGTGGTCCTCGGGTTCGGCGAAGCGCGCGCGGCGAACGACGACGGCACGGTGCACGCGGAGGTGCGCGAGCTGCTCGTGGGGCTCGTCCGTGACGACGGCAGCTACCACGTGCTCGGCACGGTCGGAAGCGGCTTGTCTGCCGAGAAGCGGATCTATTGGCTTCATCGGCTCGAGCCTTCGGTGGTGCCGAGCCAGTTCCGGATGGCGAGCGCCGAGGGCACCCTTTGCCGCTGGGTGCGCCCGGAGATCGTGGTGCAGCTCAAGGTGTTCGAGGTCATCGACACCGACGCGCGCGATCAGCCCATCCGGCGCATGGTCGTGCGGTTCGACCCGCAGGGCGGCTGGACCCCGGTCGGCCTGGACAACCTCGCGTCGATGTTGTTCCCGGTGTTCGAGCGCGAGCGACCCGACAAGCCGGTCGACGCGGCGCACGTCGGGGTCGAGCAGGTCTATTCGTTGATCGCGGAGGGCCCGAGCGAAAACGCGGTGGCGACGACGCCGCAGGGTGGTCGGGTGGTTGCGCGACGGGTGTGGACGAAGGTGACCAAGGGCTCGACGGCGGTGCGGAAGGTCGTCGTGGTCGACCCGCAGCGCGGCGGCGTCGACAGCGAATATCCAGCGTTCGTCGCGCACTTCACCGACTGGTCGCACGGCCGCAAGGAGCCGCTTCAGACGCAGCTTCGCGTGGCCGCGGACCGCGAGGGCATCGATCGCATCGTCGAGGCGTGGATCGCCGAGAACGTGAAGAAAGGGTGGGCAGAGGTGCCATGAGCCGGGCTGGTGGTGCACGTGGGGGCCGTCGGCGTCGAGGGCCTGCGGGGTGTGGCGCGCGGCCGGCTGGACGGTCTGGCGCCGGTGACCGTTCTCACAGGGCCGAACGGCTGTGGCAAGAGCACCGTGCTGGATGCGATCCTTCTGGCGGGGGCCACGGACGTCACGGGCGCGGTGGTGAGCTCGCTTCGCAGGCGTGGCGCGGTATCGGATCCCGCGCGCTGGTTGTTTCGAGCGCCTGACGGTGCCGTCGCGCGTGTCACGGTCGGCCAGAGTCGTAACGGGATCGACGTCGAGTTCGTGCGCTCGGTCACGCTCGAGGTGGAAGGCGCGTCACGGCTGGTGCGCGTGTACCGCCAGGATGGGGTGCTCCGGAGTGAAATCGCGTCCGTGCGCGCGGACGATCGTGGCGAGAACATCGGGTACAAGCCCGGTCGCGACGTGGGCAGCGCGTTCGAGGTTGGTGGGCTGATCGACCCGGGCACCTGGACCTCCCTCGAGCGCTCGTACTCGGAGGCGGTGCGACGGGGGCGCAAAGCGATCACGGTCGAGATGCTGGCGCGTCTACTGCCGGGCACGATCGGCTTGGAGATCCTGCTCGACCCGTCGAACGCGCCGGTGCTTCACGTGGCCTCGGGTGTCGGCGCGGTGCCCGCGGCGCTGATCGGGGACGGACTTCGCGCGTTCTTGCGGCTGTCGTTCGGGCTGGCGGAGTTCGACGGTGGCGTGGCGCTCGTAGAAGAGCCCGAGTCGTTCCAGCACCCTGCGGCCTTACGCTGCTCCGCACATGCGATCGTGGGCGCGGCGACGCGGGGCACTCAGGTTGTCCTCACGACGCACAGCCTGGAGATGATCGACGCGTTGATCTCCGCGATGCGTGACGTCGGGCACTTGGACTCGCTCGCCGTGTTCAACCTCGCGCTGCGAGACGGGGTGCTGGTGAACAACCGGGCCGCGGGGGACGACCTCCGGTTCGCGAGGTCGGAGATCGAGGCGGACCTTCGATGACCGTCCTGCCGTCGTGGTCGGTGCTCATCTGTGAGGGGTACGACGGTCGGCTGCTCGGAAGCGCGAATGGTGTGGACAACGTCGCACGGGCGGCGCTCGACTTCCGCCAGAAGCAGACGACTCACCCGATCGACCAGATGCTCGCATGCGTCGATCACGACGGGCCCGCCGGCCACCCGCCGCGGCAGCACGCGTTGCCCTGTGCGGTCGCGAGGTGGTCGACCGACGACCCCGCGGGTACCCTCTGGTTGGCGGACCAGCAGGACCTCGCGCGTGTGATCTGCAGCGCGCTCATCCGCGCTTACCCGGCGCGAGCCGCCGACGTCGCCAACTGGCTGGAGCGCGAACCTCTGGGGGAGAAGCCCAACGGAAAGTCGTACGCGTTTGCCCAGCTCGCGAAGTGGTACCCGGGTACGACCGAGGCTGGGCTGCCGAACCGCGTCCTGGGCGATCCGGCGATCCGTGAGCATCTTCGTGGGATACTCGAGCGCAACGGCGTCCTCGGGCAGCTCCAGAAGTTTGGCAGCTGACGCTCACCGCGCCATCACGTCCACCATGCCCAGCAGCTCGGCCGGCGAGAACGGCTTGGCGAGCACGCGCGCCCCGGCGACGAGGCGCGGGTCGCCCGAGAGGTCGTCGCCGTAGCCGCTCATCATCACGATGGGGAGGGTCGGGGCGCGCGCCCGAAGGTGAGCGGCCGCCTCGAACCCGTCCATGCCCGACAAGACGATGTCGACGAAGGCGAGGTCGAAGGAGGTCAGATCGGCGATGGCCAAGGCCGCTTCGCCGGACCCTGCGACGTTCGCGACGTGGTCCTGGAGGGACAGGACAGCGCCCACGTACTCCTGCAGATCGTCGTCGTCGTCGACGACGAGGATGCGGACCCCGCGCCGCCGCGGAGGCACGGGGGCCCGCTCGGCCGCGGGGACCGTCGAGATCGCGCCGGAGGGGAGCACGACGCGGAACGTGGTGCCGACGCCGACCTCGCTCGCGACGTCGACCGTGCCGCCGCGGGCCCGCGCCATGCTGGCGACGGCCGCGAGGCCGAGGCCGCGACCGTGCGCCTTCGTCGTGAAGAACGGGTCGAAGATCCGGGGGACGACGTCGCTCGGGATGCCGACCCCCGCGTCCGCCACCACCAGCTCGACCGCGCCGACGGACCGGCGGGTGCGGACGTGCACCGCGGTCCGCGCGGCGGCGCTGGCCTCCGCGGCGTTGAGCACGAGGTTCATCACGACCTGCTGGAGGTGCCCGCGTTCGGCCCACAGGATCGGCAGGTCCGGGGCGAGGTCCACCTCGACCGACACGCCGGGCGGGAGGCTGCTCCGCAGCAGGGACACGATGTCCGTCACGACCTCGTTCAGGTCGGCGGCGCCGGGCCGGGCCTCGCCGCGCCCAGCGTACGCGAGGAGGCGCCGGGTCGTCGCGACGGCGCGCTCGCTCGCGCGCACGACGTCGGCGAGCGGGACCAGGGCCGGGTGGTCGGGCGGCAGACACCGGCGGGTGAGATCGGCGGAGCCGACGATCGACGTGAGGAAGTTGTTGAAGTCGTGCGCGACGCCGCCCGCCAGCATGCCGAGCCCGTCGATGCGCTGGGCGTCTCGGAGGGCGTCTTCGACGCGACGGAGCTCGCGGAGGTCGCGGACGCTCGCCACGCGCACCGGGGCGCCCGCGGCGACGCCGGTCCGCGTGGTCACGCGGACCGGAAACCGCTGCCCGCCGCCGGTGACCGCGACGGTCTCGCGGGCGATCGCGTCGTCGTCTTCGAGCTCGGGCAGGAGCGCCGCCACCGGGAGCCCCACCGCCGACGCGGCCTCCCGCTCGAACAGGGCGGCCCCGGCCACGCTGAGGCGCATCACGTGACCGGCGCCGTCGATCGCCAGGAGGGCGTCCTGGCTGGCCGCGCACAGGAGCTCGAGCCAATCGGTTTCGGCGGTCATTCGAGGCTCACGATCTCGTCGCGGGTGAGGAACCAGAGCTCCGCGCGCGGGGTGGCGCGCAGGTCGAGGGCATCGCGGACGGCGGCCGTGTAGACGCCCGCCTGGAGCGCGTACCTTGCGACGCGCGCGTCGCGCGCCTCGGCGTCAGGCAGGTGGTCCGTCTTGTAGTCCACCACCACGTACGCGCCGGTGGCGGGGTCCTCGTAGAGCATGTCGATCGCGCCGGCCACGAAACCCACGGGGGCATCGGCCCCGTCCGGCGGCGCGGCGAGCAGCGGCAGCTCGCGGGCCACGATGTGGCGGCGCAGCGCCCGAAAGCGCTCGCCGAGCGGCCCGCGCACGAAGCGTGCGATCAACGCGGCCGCGCGGGCTTCGGCCGCCGCGCGTGCCGCCGCGTCGAGCCCGGCGCCGTCGAGGGAGGCGCGGGCGTCGGTCTGCGCGGCGGTCAGCGCCGACGACGCCGAGGCGGCCGCGTCCATGTGCTCCAGGGCCGCGTGCACGGCGGTCCCGACCGCCGCAGCGATCGCGGCCCCGTCGGCGCTCCCCCCAACGCGCGCCGGCTCGGGCTCCGGCCCGTGCGCCATCTCCGAGGCGGCCCGACTGAACGGCCGCCGCATCGTCGCCTCCGCGCGTTCGACGCGCTGCGTCCAGCGCGCGGCGTCCACCGGGGGGTACGACCACTCGCGGGGCGCGGTCTTCACGCGGTCGGCCGGGGTGTCGTCGGCGAGCCGCCACACCGCCGCACCATCCTGGATCATGCCGACGTTCTGGAGCGTGTCGAGGGAGGGCACGTCGGGTCGCGCGAGCACGAGGTCGAGCAGGGAGGTCGCGGTGGTCACCGGCTCGGCGCTCGGCGTCCACTTCTCCGGCGGCGCGCCGATGAGCACGAGGCGCGACTTCGCCCGGGTCATCGCGACGTAGAGCAAGCGGACACGCTCACGCTGTTCGATGCGGGCGACGTGCTCGTGGACACGATCCCAGCCGAGGCTGCGCGTGCCGAACAGCTTGTACTCCCAGCCGCCGTCGTGCTCCCGCGCGTCGAACTCGTCCAAGGCGGGGCGGTCGTTCGTCTCGCGGCGTCCTCGATGGAGCTGCGGCAGGTAGACGTGCGGGAACTCGAGGCCTTTGGACTTGTGGATCGTCATCACACGCACCGCGCGGGCCGTCGCGTCGCCGGGGCGCGCGTCGTCGGCCTCGCGTCGGCCGGCGAGCCCGTCGCGGAGCGCCCGCAGCGCCGACGCGCTGTCGCCGCGCGCGAGCGCCGGGACGAGGTCCGCGTAGAACCGACTGAGGTTCGCGAGCCGGTAGTCGCCCAGGTATCGACCGGCCGCGCACGCTTCGAGCGGCAAGCGCTCGCGGAGCTCGGCCACGAAGCGGTCGACGGGCAGGCGCTCCCACGCCGAACGCAGCCAACCGATGTGCGCGGCCGCCTCGACGAGCAGGTCCGGCCACCCGCGGACGCGCTCGATGCCCGGGGGCGCGGCCTGGTCGGCGGCGCGCGCCGCTCCTTCCGCCGCGAGGCGGAGCGTCTCGAGCGTCAGCACGTCGTCCCCGTGGAGGTTCGCCATCAACGTCGGAAGGCGCTCGGCCCAAAGCGGGAGGAGCGCCGCGTCCGGCACCCCCACGAGCGGCGCCCGCAGGACGGTCAGCAGCGCGAGGGTGTCCTCGGGCTCGAGGATGCAGCGGACGAGCGCGATGGCGTCGATGATCTCTCGGCGTCGGAAGTAGCTGTTCGTGCGTTCGACGGCGTACGGGATCCCGGCGTCGCGGAACTTGCTCATGTACTGGTCGAGGTCGGTGGCGGTGCGGAAGAGCAGCGCGAAGTCCGACCACTCGCACTGGGTCGCCGCGCGCACGCGCGCGATGTCGGCGGCGAGCGCGGCGGGCTCGATCGCCGTCGCGTCCAGGGCGCGGCGGTGCACGACGCCCGAAGGGTCGACGCGCCAGGAGACCCAATACTCCACGGTGTTCCACGGCTTCGGTGGGGCGCTCGCGGTTCCGGCGGCGCGCAGCGGCTGGAACTCCGGCTGGTATCCGTGCTCGGGGGCCATCACGTGGCCCACGACGCGATCGACCTCCGCGAGGATGTCCGCGTGGGACCGACGGTTCACGCTCAGGCGGTGGAGCACGCCGCCGCCCGCGGTCACGGCGTCGACGAACGCCTGGTACGCCACGAGGTCGGCGCTCCGCCAGCCGTAGATCGACTGCTTCGGGTCGCCCACGATGAACAACCCTGGCCGACGATCGCCTTCCAATGCCAGCATCCGCACGATGTCGCACTGCACCGCGTCGGTGTCCTGGAACTCGTCGACGAGCAGCTGCCGCATGCCGGCGCGCACCCGGTCGCGGACCGCCGGGTCTCGCGCGAGGAGGTCCCGAGCGTCGCGCAGCAACGCGTCGAACGTGACGATCCCGCGGCGCCGAAGCTCGTGCTCCACCGGTTCGAGCAGATCGGCGACGACGGTCCGCGCGGCGAGCAGGAGCTCCGGCTGCAGGTTGCGCACGTGCCGCACGGTGTCGAGCAGCCGGCGGCTCGCGTGAATCCGCGCCGACGCGGGGCAGCGCTGGAGGGCCACGCGGATCTCGTGCGCGTCTGGCACGGCGCGGCCCAAGGCGGTGAGCACGTCGAGCGGCGAGCCGCGCCCGTCGCCGAACGCCTGCACGGCGATGCGGAGCGCGGGGATGGAGGGCTCGCAGGTCTGCAGGGCGCGGGTCGCGAGGAGGAGCGGCCGCGCCGCCCGCACCTCGTCCAGGTGCACGCCGACGTGCGCGAGCCAGGTGTCGGCGGTGGATCGCGCACGTTCGGCCAGCGCGCGCAGGGCCTCCGGATGCATCGGGTCGGCGCGCAGCGCGGCCGCCGGCACCGCCTTCGTCGCGAACGCGACCACCGCGTCGATGACCGTCTCCGAGCGGACGCCGGCCTTGGCGAGCTCCACGAGGCGTCCGCGCTCGGGGTCGACGGACCCCGAGAACAAGCGTGTGAACCAGTCGATCACGACCTCGTGCACCACCTCGCGCAGTCGGCGCCCGTCGGCGTCGACGACGTGCGCCGGATGCAGCTGCGCCTCCGTCGGCGACGCGGCGAGCAGGCGCGCGCAGAAGGCGTGGATCGTCGAGAGCACGATGCGGTCGACGGCTCCGAGCAGCGCGCGCGCCCGACGCTGCGCGACGGCGCTCGGCACGGGCAGCACGTCGAAGCCCTTGACCTCCTCGCCGCGCGACACGCGGGCGAGCGCCTCGCCGAGCCGCTCCGCCATCTCCGCGGCCGCGGCCTCGGTGAACGTGATGGCGACCACGCCGTCGAGGGTGCGCGCCGCGACCTGGTCGTCGGTGTCTCCGGGGCGCGCCGCGGCGTCCCATCCCGGTCCGAGGCACCATGTGCAGATCCGCACGATCAACGTCGTCGTCTTGCCGGTGCCCGCGCCCGCCTCGAGGATGACCGGGCGGTCGAAGACGGTGCGCGCACGCTCGCGTCCGAGGGCGTCGTCGTCGGTCATTCCCGCTCCTTCGGCAAGGACCAGAGCGCCGCGAGGTTGGGGTCGTCCGTGCGCTGGCGCAGCACCCGCGCGCGGTCCGACGAGTCGCCGCGCACGCACGCCGACGCGACCTCGCAGCGCCCGCACGCCCTCGGCTCGGAGTCGGTGTCGGTGACGACGCGCGGGAAGTACGTGCCCGCGCGGATCGCCCCGTAGATCGTCGCCACCGTGTTTTGGAGGGCGCTCGCCACCGCCTCGCGCGTGACGCGGACGATGACGTGGGGAGCCCCGTCTTCGCGCAGGAACACGTACTTGCCCTGGGCCCACGGCGCGGCGTGGGTGTAGGCGGCGCCCTGGAGGGCGGTGCCACGCGCCACGAGCGCGGCCAGCGCGCCCTCGTAGGGCTTCCCGGTCTTGTAGTCGACGAAGACCGAGCTGGTCACCGGGGCCTCGTCGAAGGAGGCCTCGACGGACGCGGCGTCCTCTCGGTCCGCGCGAAACTGGACGGTCATGCCCCCCACCTCCACCGACCGGGTGACCTCGACCCCGACCACCGGTTCGAGGCCGGCGATGGCGTCGGTGCCCGCGGTCCGGGCAGACCGAAGGTAGGGCAGGACGCGGATGGCCACGAGCTCCGCGAGGCCCGGCAGGTGAACGCCTTCGCGGGAGAGCTCCCGAAGGGCCTCTTCGCGCGCGACCCGCTCGAGCTCCGGCTCGCTGGGCCAGGAGGGCCGCGGGAGGCCGCGATCGAGGCCCCGGCGGACGAGGCGCTCCATCACGGCATGCACCACGTTCCCGACGACCCGCGCGTCGGCTTGCGGAACGGTGGCGAGGGGGTCCGGCACCGGCTCGACCCGGAGATACCGGAGCAGCAGGGTCTGCCAGGGGCAACGCACGAGATCCTCGAGCGTGGAGACGAAGGTCGGCGCGTGGCGGGGGTCGATCGTGTCGGCCCGCATCTGGCCGATCCAGCCCAGGTACGGGCCGGCGCCGGCCAGCGGCGCGCCATCCTTCTCGGCGACGACTCGGCCCGCGGCGGCGGCCACCTCGCGGATGGAGCCCAGAACGGTCGCCACCGACCCGTCGAGCCCGCGGCGGGTGTGCACGATCGCCCCGTGGAGGTGCGGCGTGAGCGCCGGGACCCCGCCGTGCAGCGCCGCGATCGCGGCGCCGGCGACCGGCCCGCACACCGCGGGAGGGCTGGACGGATACGGCGGACGGGCGACCTGCACCGTGGGCAGGCCGCGCGGGGCGAGGCGCATCCGCTCGATCAGGGGCGACACCGCAGTGCCCTTGCCGCGGGCATCCGCGGTGCTCCACGACAACGTGACGCCGTCCGCCGCGGACAGCAACCACGCAAAAAGATGACGATCTTCGTCGAACCGCTCCCGACGGAGCGGCAGGTCGGGGATGAGCGCGCGCAGCGCCACCCGCACCGGGTCCGTCAGCACGGCGTCCCGTGGCGACCCCGCGTTCCGGGTGTTGCCCAGGAAGTAGAGGTGCTCGAAACACACGCCGCGCGCGTCGCGCGCCGGCAGCAACACCACGCCGCCCCCGGCGGCGCCGAGGGGGTGCGCGCCGACCCCACGGAGAAGCTCGCGCATCGCGAGGCGGACCTCGGCGAGCTGCACCGGGAGCGCGGGGAACCGGGCGAGCGCGGAGAGCGCCGCGCACGCGGGGTGCGCCTCGTCGAGCCCGAGCGCGTCGCGCAGCAGGGCGTCGAGGCGGGCGCCCCACTCGGGCAGAGGCGCTTCGTCCGGGAGGCCGTCCTGCCACCCGAGGCACGCGCGGGCCGCGGCGATGGCCGCGCGGAGGGTCGCGGCCGGGAGGCTGCGCGTGGAGACCCGAGACTCGTCCAGGCCAGCGCCTCCGGGCAGGCGGAGCGCGTCGCGCGACCCGAGGAGCCGGTCGGCGTCGAGCCCGGCGACCTGGCCGAGACGTGCGGCGCCGGCGGCCCGAAGCCCGAGGCGGAGCTCGCCGCGCCGCGCGGGGGAGAGCGGCTCGCCGGCGAGCGACCCGACGAGGTCGAGCCAACCATCGGCGGCGTAGCGCGGACCGAGGGCGACGAGGTCCACGAGGCCCCGCCAGCGCGCCACGGGCGTGTCCGGGCCCGGGACATCGCCCGCCGAGAAGGGCACGCCGAGCGCGTTCAGGTGCTGGCGCAGGAGCGCGGCGCGGGCGGGAAGGTCGCGCGCGACGATGCCGATCCGCTCCGGGCGGCCGCCGGCGTCGATCCGCTCCGCCACGCGGCGCGCCACCTCGAGCGCCTCGGTGTCCGGGCTGTCCGCGGCGAACACCTCGATCGTGGGGGAGGGCGCGCCGCGCTCCGGCGTCGTCCCGGCGCGGAGCCGCTCGCGCAGGCGCACCCCGAGGCTGTTCGAGGCGTCGACGTCCTCGTCGGACGCAGGGTCGGGCGCGACGTCGAGGATCACGCGCGCGCCGGGCTGAGAGGCGAGGCGCTCGAGGAGGTCCGCGGTGACGCCGGTGGCGTCCGCGAAGCCGTACACGATCACCGCCCGCGCGTGCAGGGTCGCGCCGGGCCGTGCGAGGGCGTCCGCGGCGGCCTCGAGCACGCGGGACGGGGTCTCGACGCCGATCGCCTCGCAGATGGCGTCGGTGCGGGCCGCGGCGCGGACGAGGGCGCTCGCGCGGTCGCGCTCGCCCGGCGCGAGGTCCGGGGCGTTCGCGACCGCCTCGAGGGCGGCGTCCTCATGGGCCGCGCGGAAGGCCGCGTCGAGCAGGTCGCTCACGCTCGCGGCGACCGCCTCCTCGGCGTCCTGGAAGTTCTTCAGCAGCGCGTCGAGCGCGGGCGCCTCGCGCGCGAACCGGAGCGCGAACAGGCGCTCGACCACCCCGCCGTGCTCGAACGCCGGCCGCGCCCCGAGGATCTCGTGGGCGACGGCGTTGAGGGTCTGCACCTGGATGCCGAGGGCCGCGGGGCGCAGCGCTTCGGCGACCCGGGCCGACACGTGGCGCCGGAGCGCGCGCGTCGGCACGACGATCCGGACGGGACGCGCGAGAAGTCGAGGATCGTTCTTTGCTTCTTCGTTGAGCCGCCGCGCCAGCCCGAGGAGCGCAGCCTCGCTCGCGCGGGCCCCTCGGCACAGCAGCGGCGCCGCGCGGAACTCGAAGGAGAGCTGCGCCATCGCGAGCGCGCCTAAGCGGCGCCCCACGGCATGGACCCCGCCGACTCCGCCAGCGTGACCGCTTCCGGCAGAGGCTTGGCGGCGCCGAACAGCCAACCTTGGACGACCCGCCCGCCGAGCGCCCGCCACGCGTCGCGCTGCTCGGCCGTCTCCACCCCTTCGAGGATGACGCCGCGGCCGAGGCCGTTGGCGATGCCCACCATGGCGCGCACGAGCGGCGAGGGCCCGTCGCGGCCGAGCTGGCGCGCGAAGCTGCGGTCGATCTTGAACCCGTCGAACGGCAATTGTTCGAGGTACGCCAGGGAAGAGTAGCCCGTCCCGAAGTCGTCGAGCAGCAGCCGTGTGCCGAGCTCCCGCAAGGCGACGAGGTCCTGGCGCGCGGCCGGGCTCTGGATGAGCAGTCCCTCGGTGACCTCGAGGCGGATCTGGTGCGGCGCGGTGCCGGTGCGGGCCAGCACATCACTGGCGGCCGCCGCGAAGTCGCCTGCTTCGAGCTGGCGACCCGACACGTTGACCGCGATGTAGGCGTCGGCGCGGCTCGCGGCCCGCAGCGCCGGCCCGGCGCGGCAGGCCTCCGCGAGCACCCAACGGCCTATCGGCACGATGAGCCCGCTGCTCTCGGCGATGGGGATGAACTCCGCGGGGCTCACCAACCCCCGCGTGGGGTGACGCCACCGAACCAGCGCTTCGAAGCCGATCACCTCACGGGCGACCACGTCCACGACGGGCTGGTACCAGAGCATCAGCTCCCCGCGCTCCTCCGCGCCCGCGAGCTCGGACTCGGCGCGCACGCTCTCGAAGGTCAACGGCGGCGGGGGGTTGACACCGTAGAGGTCGTCCATCTCGCGGCGGAGGTGGCGCATCGCCTGCTGGAGCAGCAGGGCGAGCATCGGCTCGGCCCGCTCCATTCGGTCGACGAGCTGGGCGCGGGTGACGACGTAGAGGGTGGTGGGCTCGAGGGCGGTCGCGTCGGCCGTGCGGGGCCCGGAGTCGATGAGCGCGAGCTCGCCGAACAGCTCTCCGGGGCCGAGGTCCGCGAGCTCGAGCTGGACGCCCTTACGAAGCCCGCGGATGCGGATGCGGCCGGACTCCACGATATAGGCCGTGTCGGCCGGGTCACCCTGTCGGAACAGCGTTTCGCCTTCGGCGAGGAGTCGGCGCGATGCCATTTGTCGGAGGGTACTAGAGTGTCGCGCTCCACGCACCAGCGCCCCGAGGTCCTCGCGCCCGCGGGCGACGCCGAGAGCTTGCGCGCCGCGCTCGGCGCGGGCGCGGACGCGGTGTACTTCGGGTTGGACGAGGGCCTGAACGCGAGGGCTCGGGCTTCGAACTTCCCGGCGGCCGACCTTCCATCCACGGTCGATCGGGTGCACCGCGCCGGGGCCCGCGCGTACCTCACGCTCAACACGTTGGTCTTCGAGGACGAGCTGTCGCTGGTCGAGTCGCTCGTGCGTGTCGCCGCCAACGCGGGCGTCGACGCCCTCATCGTTCAGGACCCGGCGGTCGCCTTGCTCGCGCGCGCGGTGGCGCCGACCCTCGAAGTGCACGCGTCGACGCAGATGACCATCGGCAGCGCCGAAGCGGCGCGGTTCGCGGCCGCGCTCGGCTGCACCCGGCTCGTCGTGCCCCGCGAGCTCTCCGTCGGCGAGATCCGCGCCTTCGCAGCGGCGACGGAGCTCGAGCTCGAGGTGTTCGTCCACGGCGCGCTCTGCATGTCGTGGAGCGGCCAGTGCCTCACGAGCGAGGCCTGGGGCGGCCGCAGCGCGAACCGTGGCCAATGCGCGCAGAGCTGCCGATTGCCGTACACCCTCGTCGTCGACGGCGAGCCGCGCGACACCGGCGACGTCCGCTACCTCCTGTCGCCGCTCGACCAGTCGGCGCTGCGCTCCGTGCCGGCGCTTGTGGACATCGGTGTCGCGAGCTTGAAGATCGAGGGGCGCCTGAAGGGGCCGGCCTACGTGGCGACCGCGGTCGAGGCCTACCGCGCGCGCGTGGACGCCGCGCTCGTCGGCGCCCCCGCCGACGACGCCGCGGCGGCGCGTCGCATGGCGCTCACGTACTCGAGGGGGTTCTCCGACGGCTTTTTGCAGGGGGTCGACCACCGCACGCTCGTCGAGGGTCGCTTTCCGAAGCACCGTGGGCTGCTCCTCGGCGTCGTCGAGGAGGTCGCCGGGGGGCGAGTGCGGGTGCGCCTCGACGAGACGCGCGCCGGGGTGCTCGAGGCGGGCGCGCCCGACGTGGCGCCCGGCGTCGGCATCGGCTTCGACGACGGCCGCCCCGAGGACGACGAGCCGGGCGGCGCGGTGTGGGACGCTCGCCCGGCGCCGGGCGGGTGGTGGCTTGGATTTTCGAGGGACAACCCCACGATCGCGAAGGTCCGGCCCGGCATGCGCGCGTGGGTCACCTCCGATCCGCGGGTCGAGCGCGACGCGGAGCGGCTCGTCGCCGCCGGCGAGCCGGAGGGCCGCATCGCCGTCACGATGCGCGTGTCGGGCGCCCTCGGCGAGCCGCTACACGTGCAGCTCGCGACGGACCGCGCCATGGTGCACGCCGTCTCCGAGGCGCCGCTGGCTCCGGCGCGCGGAGAGGGGCTCGGCGAGGCGCTGCTGCGGGACAAGCTCGCGCCGGAGGGCGGCACCCCGTTTCGGCTCGAGGCGATCGACGTCGCCGGACTCGCCCCGGGCGCGTTCGTCCCCGTGTCGGCGCTCAAGGCGCTCCGGCGCGACCTCTCGCCACGCCTGCTCGCCGCCCACCTCGCCGCGTTCCGCCACGCGGTCGACCCCCTCGACGCCACCCCCCGCGTGCGCGCCGCCGCCGCGGCGATCCACGCGCGGCGCCCCTGGGGCGCGCCGGAGCGCCCCGTGCTGGTGCCCTTGTGCCGCACCGACGCCCAGCTCGACGCGGTCATCGCCGCGCGGCTGCCGGAGGTCGAGCTCGACTGGATGGAGCTGGTCGGGCTCGGCGGCGCGGTGGAGCGCGCGAAGGCGGCCGGGCTCCGCGTGTGCGTCGCGACGGTCCGGGTCCACAAACCGGGAGAGGAAGCTTACGATCGCCGCGTCGAACGCCTTCGGCCGGATGCGGTGCTCGTGCGGCACTGGGCGGGCCTCGTCCACTTCTCGTCGCTGCCCGACGCCACGCGGCCGTCGATCCACGGAGACTTCTCCCTCAACGTCACGAATTCCGTGACGGCGCACCAGCTCCTCGCCTACGGCGCAGACACCGTCACGCTTGCGCACGACTGCGACGAAGCGCAGGTGCACGCGGTGCTCGACCGCTTCCCCGCCGAGCGGGCCGTGGTCGTGGCGCACCACCACATTCCCACGTTCCACACGGAACATTGCGTGTACGCGCACATGCTCTCCGACGGCAAGGACTTCCGCACGTGCGGCCGGCCGTGCGAAGCACATCGCGTGGCGCTCGCGGACACCGACGGGCGCGCGCACCCCGTCGTCGTCGACGTCGGGTGCCGCAACACCGTGTTCGAGGCGCGGGCGCAGTCCGCCGCGTCCGCCGTGCCGCGGCTCGCGCGCCGCGGCGTCCGGCGGTTCCGTGTCGAGTTCGTATGGGAGGACGCCGATCAGGCCGCGACGGTGCTGCGGGCGTACGGGCGGCTGCTCGCGGGTGAGGCGACCCCCGCGGAGGTGGTGCGCGCGGTGGCGGCGCACGAACAGTTCGGCGTCACGTCGGGCACCCTGCGCACCCATGGGGTGCGGCCGTGACCCCACGCGAACACATCGACGCCTTGGACGCCGCGATCGTGGGGTTGCTCGCGGAGCGCGCGGCGGTCGTGGCCTCGTTGTGGGAGCAGAAGCGGGCGCGCGGCGAGCCCCTGCGGGACGCGCCGCGCGAGGCCGCGATCTTCGCCCGGGTGCGGGCCCTCGGCGCCGCGCAGGGCCTCGACCCCGACGCGGTGGAGGCGGTGTTCGTCAGGGTCGTGGGGATGGCGCGCTGAGCGTCACTCGATCTCGATCTCGACGCGCACGGGCGCCCCGCGGATGTCGAGCACGTCGGCGTGGGTGCGGCGGCCGGTGCGCGCGAAGCGCAGCGCGACGGTCGCCCCACCAACCCGCAGCCCGAGGAGGTCGAGGCGACGGAGGCGGTGCGGCAGGCTCGGGTTGCGGATGCACAGGCGGCCCCCCGCGGCGTCGGCCTCGAGGCCCAGGCACGCCTGCAGCAGCATGAACGGCGCGCCGCTGGCCCACGCCTGCGGGCTGCACGACACCGGATAATGCACGAGGAAGTTGTCGTCTCCGCGTGACATCCCGCAAAAGAGCTCCGGCAGGCGGCGCTCCGCGAAGCGCTCCGCCGCGGCGAACAGATCGGCCGCGACGCTCTGCGCCTCGGTGGAGAGCCCGTAGCGCGACAGGCCCAGCGCGATGAGCGCGTTGTCGTGCGGCCACACCGAGCCGTTGTGGTAGCTGAGCGGGTTGTACGCGAGCTGGCCGCGCGCCACGGTGCGAAGCCCCCAGCCGCTGCGCATGTCGGGGCCCGTGAGCACCTCCGCCACCCGCCGCGCGCGCGTGTGCGGGACCGTTCGCGTCCACAAGAGGTGTCCGGGGTTGGACGCGATCGTCGGAACGAGGCGTCCCCGCCCGTCGAGCGCGAGCCCGTAGAATCGGCGTTCCTCGCACCAGAACGACGCATCGACCCGCCGCGCGAACGTCTCCGAGCGTGCGCGCCACACCGCCGCGATCGCGCTCTCGCCGCGCGCGTCGGCGAGGGCCGCGGCCCCGGCCCACGCCGCCGCCGCGTACCCCTGGACCTCGACGAGCGCGATCGGGGGCTCCGCGCGGGCCCCGTCCGGCCAACACACGCCGTCGCGGCTGTCCTTCCAGCCCTGATGCTCGAGGCCGTTGGGGATCGTACGTTGGTACGTCAGAAAGTCGCGGCCCTCGCTCGTGCGCGCGTCGAGCCAGGAGATGGCGGCCCGGATGGGGCCCCAAAGCTCGTTCACCAGCGCGATGTCGCTCGTCCAACGCCAATGTTCGTGCGCGAGCATCACGAACAGGGGCGTGGCGTCGATCGAGCCGTAGTACGGCGAATGGGGGATCTCGCCCGCGCGCGCCATCTCGCCCCGCCGCAGCTCATGCAGGATCTTCCCCGGTTGTTCCTCTCGCGCCGGGTCGTCCTTCCGGCCCTGCCAGCGCGCGAGGAAGCGCAGGGACTCCGCCGCGAGGTGCGGGGCATACGGAAGCAGCTGCATCGACGTGATGACCGCGTCGCGGCCGAAGGGCGCCGCGAACCAGGGGATGCCGGCGCCGACGATCCAATCGCCCTCGTGGCGCACCCGCAGCGCGTAGACGTCGGCGAGGCTCCGCTCCAGCGCGCGCTGCTGCGAGGCGTCGTCGCATCGCAGCAGGGTGCACGAGCGACGGAACGCCGCCGCTTGTCCTCGTACGTCCTCGATCACCTCCGCGAACGGCCGGCGCGGTGCGTCCAGGTCCTCGCCGCGCGCACAGCGCACCCGAACCTCGAGCGGGCAGCTCTGCGCGGCGGCGAGCCGGAACACGAAGCGGGCCTCCGTGGCGTCGAGCCCCGCGGGCGCCGGATCGAACGACAGCTCGGTGCGGTACGGGTCGCCGTCGACCGCGGTGTAGCGGAGGATCGCCGTCGTCTCCGTGAGCTCCGCCGGAAGCGGCGTGCCGCGGGTCACCCGGCGCGCGCCGCGCACCTCGAACACGTCGGCCCAGTCGGCTCCGAAGCGGATGCGCACCTCGAAGCTGACGTCGCGCCCGAGGTGATTGGAGAACACGAGCTGCTCGAACAGGCCGCCGTCGAGGACTTGCCGTCGGCGCACGTGCAGGTACTGCACCGGCTCGTCGAGCAGGCCGGGTTCCCGACGACAGGAGCGTAGGGTGTTTGCCCGGAGGCCGTCGTCACGGTGAACAGGTTGCCGCGGGCCAGCGCGAGGCGGCCCGTCAACACGCCTCCGCGCGGGCGCGGCCCGACAACGCCCGGCGGTAGACGTGCACGTAGGCGTCGACCATGCGGCGCCGTCCGAAGCGCGCCGTCGCGTGCGCGCGGCAACGTGCACGGTCGAACGCCCCACCTCGCGCGAGCCACGCGAGCCGGGCCGCCATGGCCGCGGCGTCGCGGACGACCCACCCCGTGATGCCCTCGTCGATGACCTCGGGCACGCTGCCACGGGCGAACGCGATGACCGGTGTGCCGCAGAACATCGACTCGATCATCACGAGCCCGAAGGGCTCGTCCCAGGCGATGGGGAACAGGGTCGCCACGGCGCCGCCGAGCAGCGCACACTTGGCCGGGTGATCCACCATTCCGAGGTCGGCGACCCCCGGCAGGAGCAGTCGGGGCCGCAACGCGGCCGCCGCATAGGCTTCGTCGGGCGGGTGGCACCGCCCGCCGAGGCGGATGGGCACGCCCGCCGCGCGCGCGGCGTCGATCGCGTCGTGAGCGCCCTTCTCTTCGGCGTACCTCCCCAGGAACGCGGCGTAGCCGCCGTCCCCGGCGCCCTCCGCGTAACGGTCGGCGGACAGCCCGTGGTGCACCACGTGCGCGTGCGGGAGGCGCCGACGTTGATCCTCGCTGATCGCCACGAACGTGCACCCTTCGCGGCACACTCCGTACAGGGCGTCGAGCCCGGCGTCGGGGCCGTGGTGAACCGTGTGGACCACCGGCGCGTCCGCTCGGTCACCGCCGAGCAGCGCGGCGGCGGTGTGCGTGTGGACGATGTCGACCGGCTCACGGCGGAGCTCCTGGAGGGCCCAAGCGGCGTGCGCCATCTCGTGCGAGGGGGACGGGGGCCAGACCGCGGTGTCGAACAACGCGCGTCGACGGACGCGCACGCTGGAGTCGCCGGTGGCGAACACCCGTACGTCGTGGCCCGCGTCGGCGAGCCCCTCGGCCAGCTCCGCGACGACGAGCTCCGTGCCGCCGTAGCCGCGCGGCGGTACCGCCACGGCGGGCGTCGAGATGATGGCGATGCGCATTCCTTTCCCCCGGTGGAAGGGGTAGGCACCCCTCGGGCGTCGCGCTACGGCGGGACGTGTGCTGACGCTCCTGCTCGCGTGTGTGGATCCGAGCGACGCCCAGCGCGCGGCGAACGCGTCGGTGGCGATCGACTTCCGAGCGGCGGAGGGCGCTTGTCGCGGCATGAGCGCGCCGGCGGATCGCGACGCGTGCCTCCTCCGCGCCATCGAACGTTTCGGCGCGTGGTCCGCGTGCGACGCCCTCACCACCGACCCGTGGCGGGGGGAGTGCGGGTTCCTCCAGGTCGAGCGGGAGTATTCGGGCCACGAGATGCTCGAGGCGTGCGGACGCGTCTCCTTCGCACGGCAGTGCCGTCAGCACGCCGTGGAGCGCCTTGCGGCGGCCGCGGCGGACCAGGCGCCGACCGACGCGCGCACGAGCCTCGGCGCGCACGCCTTGGACGAGAGGGCGGAGCTCGACTTCTGGCGCGCGTGGGCCCGCGCGCGCCTCCTCGCCGGCCGCCCCGTCGAGCCCGAGTCCTGCGAGCCCGCCGCTGCGTGGGGACGCGCCTGCCGGGACGGCGCGCGGCACGAGATCCGGGCGTTCACGGCCGACTGGTACGCGCGGCACGGCTGCGACGCCGCCCCGCCACCGTGGGCGGCGAGCGAAGACGCGTCGCGGTGGGCGCGGGAGGAGCGGGCGCGCCGGTGTGCCGGGTAGGCCGACGCCTAGCGTTGCGCGTCGACCGTCTGCTCGAGCTCTTCCGCGATCTTGCCGAGCGGCTGGAGCAGGCGCTCGAACTTCTCGAACCAGCTCTTCCAAACCTCGTCGCCCTGCTCGACGCCCGGCACTTCGGCGTGGACGCGGCGCACGAACTCGCGGAACTTGTCGACGCGCTCGATGCTGCGCGGGACAGCGTCGTAGAAGTCGTGCGCGTAGCCGATGAGGGTGCCCGCGGTGCGGTACAGCACCCGATCGCTTGTTCCTTCCTCGATCAACAGGAACTCACCGCTCACGAGCGCGCTGTAGAACCCGAGCATCCCGAGGTCCAGCTCCTGGAGCTGCGCGGTGCGGAACAGGTTGACGAGCACGTTCTTGTTCACGCGGATGAACTCGACGACGCGCGGCTTGAGGTAGGACTCGGCCGCGCGGGCTTGCCGCCCGGCGCGCGGCACGGGGAGCTGCACCTGCACCATGCGCCCGAGCCGCACGTTGATGCGCGTGAGCGCGACGGCGTCCGGCTGGTCCTCGTCGATCGGGTGCAGGCGCGGGGCCGCGGCCTCGCGCGTACGCACCTCGCGGCGCTCGCTCGTGTCGAAGATCGGCCGCATGTCGGCGCTGTCGGGCGTCTCGACGTGGAACAGCCAGAGCATGTACTCGCCGTCCTGACGGGGCACCTCGAGCGGCACCGCGACCGGATCGGGCAGGAGCACGCCCTGGCCGTGGCGGGTCAGGCCGTAGCCCGCCTGGATGATCGCGACGTACCTGTCTTTTCGCTGCTCGACCTCCACTTGCAGGCCCTGGGCGATGCCGTGGCCGTGCATGTAGAAGGCGTGCCGATGGAGGTGGCGCCGGTGGTAGGACTGCTCGTCGACGAGGTCGCGCGCGGTGAGCGCGAGGCCTTCGAAGGCGCGGAGGCGGGAGAGTTGGAACAGGGTCTTCGGGTCCACGGTCAGCGGCTCTCGTCGAAGAGGATGGTGAAGGTGACGTGCGAGGGTTTTTCGTTGGTGACGATCTGCGTGATGCGACGCAGCACGGCGGGCGCCTGCTCTCCGAACCGGCGCCGGAACTTCGGCATCGACTCGAGCACGAGGGCGAAGAAGGTGGTGCGCTTCCGGTCCGGATCCACGAGGAAGCTGGCCGCCGGCTCCTGCTTCTTGTAGCGCGCCTCGATGTCGCCGCCCCCGGCGAGCGTGCTGCGGCCGAGGACGAACGGCTTGGGCGGGTGCAGCTCGGCGATGCGCACCGGCGCGCTCGTCAGCACGCGGATCATCTCCTCGATGCCGGCCACGGTGCCGCGCGTGCGGTACAGGCGGATCGCCCGACGCACCAGCTCGCGCTGCTGATGGGTCGGCAGCGATCCATCGAGCTCGAAGCTGACCCAGCTCGAGATCCAGGGGAGGAAGCGCGGGTCGGTGACGGTCGGGTCGATCAGGTTGGGGATCTGGTCGACGCGGTCCGTGACCGTCGTCATCATGTGCTGGAAGATGCCCAGGAATCGCCGCAGCGCGTCGGCGTCGAAGCCCTGCAGCTCCGTGGCTTCGACCTCCTCCGTCCGCGCGAGGCCCCAGCGGCGCGCGCTGACCTCGTCGGCGCGCACCACGTCGTGGCGCTGCGCGGGCACGGCGCCTTGGAAGATTCCAGGCAGAAAGCGGAGGTATCCGCGCACCGGGACATGGAGGACGATGCGGTCGCGCGGGGCCAGGACCGAGGGCGGACGCCCGTCCGCGGTGGCGACCTCGGGCAACACCGTCACGAGATCGTCGGGCGTGAAGTACGAGGCGGGCGACCCGTCGGGGAGCACGCGGCGCCCCCGAACGAAGATCGGCTCGCCGCCGGCCGCGGGCTCGATCTCGACCGCGCGCACGCAGCCGACCCGCTCGCCGCGGAGCGCCTCGACGAGCCGGTACGTGACCGGGTTGCCGACGTGGCGCGTGAGGTACGTGACCGCCTCGCGCACGGGGTAGCCGACGCGCACGAGGTCCTCGAGGTACCGCAGGTCGCGGGTCGGCCCCATGGAGCCGGTGCCGCGTCGGGCGAGCTCGGTGCTCATTCGGCCGCGCCCTCGAACTGCACGCGCACCCGTCGCACGAGGAACAGGTCCGCGTCGACGAGGAACAGCTCGTCCACGCCCTCGCCTTCCTCCCAGCCCGGCACGTCGCTCTCGGCCCGGCGATCCTTGCCGATCTCGAAGAGCGCCACGTCGACGACGTGACGGACCTCGGGGATGTCGGCGACGAGGCGCGCGAAGTCCTGGGCGTACACCGTGGCCTTGAACGGCCAGCCCTGCCCGTCGAGCCCGCCGTCGAACGGGTCGAGGAACCGCTCGACCCAGCGCTGCGCCAGCTCGCGCACCGCGAGCAGGTTGGCGTTGGGCCGCAATCGCACGGTGAGGCTGACGTCGACCAGCGCGGGGGCCGCGACGCGGACGACGGGGTTCACGTTGATCAGACAGCGGCGCTTCAGGTAGCCCTGGACGTGGTCGCGGAGCCCGGTCGCGAGGTTGGGGTCCGGGAACCGCTCCCCCTCCCGGCGGCGCGGCAGGATGACGACCTCGACGTTGCCGTCGTCGCCGATCCGCCCGTCGCAGGACGCGCGCGCCACCTCGCCCGACGCTTCGGCGGCGATGATCGCGAAGTCGGAGCGGGTGACCGCGCGATCCCGGCTGGTGAGGAGGCTCGGCGCGCGCCGGAGGATCTCGTCGATGGACTCGGCGTCCCGACCGCCCGAGGCCGGGAGGAGGTTCTCGCACCGCACGAGGTCGGCGTAGCCCTCGACCACGTTGATCTCGCCGGCGGCCACGTTCCCGCGCGCGCCGGGGATGACCCGGTAGATCTCCACGACCACGTTGTTCGAGCCCACCGGGAGCATCCGGCCGCGGATGCCGTTTCCGAAGGTCAACGTCGCTTCGACCGGATCGACGACGAACGTGCGGTCGTCCTTGCCGGCGGTCAGCAGGGCGGACTCCGGCACGCGGTGCCAGGGCTCGACCGTGCCGTCGTCGAGCTCGACCTGCACGACGATGTCGGGGAACGCGGCGGCGTCATCGAAGAGCGGGCGTTCCCCTTCGATCTCGTGGAGCAGGATGGGCGCGCGGCGGAGCTGGATGACCTGGTTCGGCACCCCGAGGCCGGAGTAGCGTTCGCCGCGCACGCTCACGAGGTTGACCACGTCGACCGTGTTCAACAACATGTGGGTGACCGGGGGCAGCGAGGGGAGCTGCTCGAGCGGGAAGCCGGCCGGGAGGACGAAGCGCGCGCGGAGCCAGAACCCGTCGGCGACGACCGCCGGTGTGTCGAGCAGCGGGAACTCGAGCGTGCCGTTCCCCGTGAGCGGGTAGGGCGCGGCGGAGCCGTCGCCGGGCGCGTGCAGGCGGCGCCAGCCCCAGCGGCCGTGTTCGCGGGCTTCGAGCAGCTCCCACTCCACGCGCACGCCGTCGGGCAGGAACGTCTCGCCTCGGGTTCGGAACGCGACGACGTGGCGTCGGCCCGGCGGGAGGGGGCGGTCGAATTGGAGGTAGAGCGCCTGGATCTCGCTGCCGCCGGGCGTGTCGTCGCGCAGCGCGACGAAGGGAAAGAACGGCCACCACTCGGTCGTGCGGTTGACCGCGCGCGAGATGGCGCGCGTCAAGCGCCGGTTCTGCTCGCGGTGGTCGACCTGCGTGATGCGCGGAGAGGGCAGGGGTTCGTCGTAGGTCTTCGCGCCGCCGCGCCCCTCGAGCCCGAGGCGCACGGCCTGGATGCGCGGCACGATGGGGTGCTGCACCTTCTTCTCGTCCGCCCCCGTCAGGCTCGCCTTCACCATCTCGAAGCGAACCCAGGTCGTCTCCTGGTTGTTCACGACGTGGCGCGCGAGGCCGCGGAGCGCGGTCTTCGGGTCGAGGACGATGCGCACCGTGCGCGGCCCCCCGACCTTGGCGGCGTCGGGGTTGCCGTCGCGCGCCTCGAGGGAAGCGAAGGTGAAGCCGGCGAAGATGCGGTCCTCGCTCCACACCACGCGCCAGTTGTCCTCGGCGCGGTAGGTGAGCTGGAGCTGGTAGAGGTCGGCCGGCTCGGGGATCGGCGCGCCGTTCATCTCGAACGAAACGTCAATCTCGAGCACGACGACCGCCTTCTGGCGGTTCTCGAGCAGGTCGCCGCCGACGAACCACTTCCGCCCGATGGTCGGCGGCAGGAGGGGCGAGAGCTGGAAGGGCGACCACGGGCCCTCGCCGACGAGGAGCTCCTCGAGGCGGCGCGGGTCGTCGCCGGCGTGCATCTGCACCTCGATCGGCCGCTCCCACGTCGCCTCGATCTCGAGCTCCGGGATGAACCCCTGGAGATACGCCGTCTCCACGCGCTCTGCGCGGAGGTTGTACCCGTCCGTCGACATGTCCGTGAGCGGGCCGGTGATCTCCACCACGGTGCCCTGCGCGCGCACGCGCTCCGCCGGCACCTGCTCCCAGCCGTCGCCGCGGCGCCAGTACCAGCGGTACGTCGGCAGGTACGCGGTGCGACCCGCGGGCATCGCGCGGTCGATCAGGGAGAACCGGAGCTTCCAGCCGCCGCGGATCGGCGGCACGTCCTGGAGGAAGAACTCGAGGGAGCGGCCGGTGTGACGCACCTCCCAGTTGTTGATGGCGCGCTGCTCGCCGCCACGGTCGTCGCGCCAGTCGATCTCGAGGTCTTCGAGCATGCGCTCCGCGACGACCCGCTCGTAGTCGAGGCGCCCGCGGATCCACCACTTCTGGTCGGCGACGGCCTCCGGGAGCGGGAACGCGGCGCCTTCGGCGCCGAGCGTCGTGAGCGGCACGACGCCCGGGAGGGCGGTGACGAGGGTGGTCTCCGGCAGGCCGAGCGTCCCGTCCGGCTCGATCTCGGCGGGGATCGGCAACCACCCCTCGGCGGTCGGGTATTCCCACTGGAACAGCCCGGCGACGGACAGCTCGTCGCCGTCGCGGCCCTTGCGGCGCAGGCGCAGGCGCCCGATCGGCCGCCCGTCCTCGGGCTCCACGTCCATGAGGCGCAGATCGTTGTGCGCGACGTACAGGAACTGGTCGGCGGTGTACGCGTCGGGGCCGAATTCGAGCGGATCGAGGTCGAAGAGGTCGACGCCACGCCCGCCGGCGAACAGGAGCGCGCTGCGGTTGTCCGCGAGCGAGGTGAACGGGATCTCGCGCACCGCCGGGCGCTTGCCGCCACGGACCGCCATCACCCGGGTGATCGCGGCGTTGTGCACGGTGAGGCCGTCGGTGGTGACGAAATCGGCGGCGGTGGAGTCCTCGCGCTGACGCGTGGCGCACCGGGTGAAGGGAGGGAGCTCCGCCGGACGGTCGGTGCGCGCGGTGAAGGTGACCGGCGCGACCGCGGGGCGGGCGGGGCGACGATCTTCACCGATGAAGTTCAGGAAGTGGATGTACGTCTTGTCCGGGACCTGGTTCAGGCGGAAGATGATCATCTCCGACATCCAGGCGAAGAGCTGGACCAGGGTCATGCCCGGGTCCGCGTCGGACAGGTTGGTCCACTCCGGCGTGTACTGCGGGATCAACGCCCGTGCTTCGCGAAGGATGTCTTCGTAGCGGCGATCGTCGAGGTTCGGCGGACGGATCGGCATCGTTACCTGTTGGAGACGGTGTAGGAGAGCTGTTGGAGCGCGTCGGTCGCGCGGACCCGGTACTGCACCACGACCCGCACGCTGCCGCCGGGGTCGGGCTGGGACTGGACGTCGAGCACGTCGATGCGCTCTTCCCATCGTTCCAGGGCGTCTTTGACGTGGTGCGCCACCATCGACGCCGTGGCGCGCGTGTTCGGCGCGAAGATCAGCTCGTGGATGCGGCAGCCGAACTCGGGCAACATCTGTCGCTCGCCCGGCCGCGTACCGATGATGATGCTGATGTTCTGACGGATGTTCTCCTCGAACTCCGAGTACGCCACCGAGCCCGTCGCTGGGTGGAGTCGGAACGGGAACGCCCATCCGCGGCCCAGGACTTCACGGGGGTCTGCCATGGTCGGGGAGTCTACTACGGTAAGCTCGTCTCGGATGCCCCCCGATCGCTCTCCGCTCGCTCGCGCCCGCGAGCTCCGTGCTCAGAAACGGCCGGCCGAGGCCGAGCAGGCCTGTCGCGCCGCCCTCGTGTCGAACCCCGCGGACCCCGACGCGCTCCACCTCCTCGGCTTGCTCTGCTTGGAGTCGCGTCGGGCGGAGGAGGCCGCGCGTCACCTCGGGGCCGCGTGCGCGGCGGTGGACGGCCGGGCGGAGTGGCACGACGACTGGGGGCGCGCGCTGCGCGCCGCTGGGAAGATCTCCGACGCGATTCACGCGTTCCGACGCTCGATCGACCTCGCGTCCGAACGCGCAGAGCCATGGTACTTCCTCGGTAATGCGCTGAGGGCCGACAAACGGCAGGAAGAGGCCGTCGCCGCGTACCGGCGCGCCCTCGTGCTGCGGGGAGATTGGCCGGAGGCGCTGACCAACCTCGGGAACGCGCTGTACTCCCTGCGGCGGCACGACGAGGCGGTCCTCACGTGGCGGCGCGCGCTGTCGATCCGGCCGGGCCAGATCGAGGCCGCGACGGGCCTCGCGAACCACCTCCGCGAAGCGGGGAAGCCCGCGGACGCGGCGGCGGTGCTCGCGGCGGCGGCGGCGGGCCGACCCGATCACGCCGACGTGCGGTTCCAGCTCGGGAACGCCCTGCGCGCGCTGGGGCGCCACGAGGAGGCGCGCGCGGCCTTCGCGGACGCCGAGCGCCTCTCGCCGAGAACGGCATCCTATTCCTACAACCTTGGTAACACCTTGAAGGACCTCGGGCGGCCGGGCGAGGCCGCGCAGGCCTACGAGCGCGCCGTGGGCCGAGAGCCCGGCTACGCCGAAGCGTGGGTGAACCTCGGCTCGACGATGAACACCCTCGGGCGCCCCGCCGACGCCGAGCGCGCGTTCCGTCGCGCGGTCGACGCGGCGCCGTCCCTCCCGGAAGCCTGGCACAACCTCGGGAACGTGCTCGGCGAGGCGCATCGTGACGACGCCGCCCTCGCCGCCTTCACCCGGGCCGTCACCGTGGCGCCGCGGTGGCCCGAAGGCGTCGCGGCGCTCCTGTTCATGCGGCAAGTGGTCTGCGACTGGCGCCCGGTGCGGATCGACGGGCGGGTGCTCGACCTCGACGCGCAGGACCGGTGGCGGATCGCGCACGCCGTCGCCGAGGGCGCCTCTCCCCACCGGTTGGTCGCGATCGACGCGACCGCCGAAGAGCAGCGCGCCGCTGCCCGCCGCTTCATGGCCATCGCGCGCCGGCCCGAGCCGCTGCCGCCGCCCCCGCCGCGCGTGTCGGGGCGGATCACCGTCGGCTACGTGTCGGCGGCGTTCCGCGATCACGCCACGGCGCACCTCTGCGCCGGGCTGTTCGACCGCCACGATCGCGATCGGTTCCGGGTCGTCGGGTACGCGCTCGGCCCCGCGGGGCCCGGCCCGATGCGCGCGCGCATCGCGGCAGGGTGCGAGCCGCTTCGCGAGCTTGGTGGCGCCACGGCGCGGGAGGTCGCCGACGCCGTGCGCGCCGACGGCGTGGACGTGCTCGTCGACCTGGACGGACCGACGGGCGGGAACCGGGCGATCCCCGTGCTCTTCCATCGCCCCGCGCGGGTGCAGGTGCACTGGGTCGGGTACCCGGGGCCCCTCGGCGTCGACGCCGCGCCGCCCGCGTGTGTGGACTGGTTCGTCGGCGACGAGGTCGTGTGGGGAGGCGCGGCCGCCGAGGCCACGTCCGAGCCGCTCGCGCTGCTCGAAGGCTGCTACCAGCCGAACGACGACCGCCGCCCCGCGGCGGGGCCGGCCCCGTCGCGGGCCGAGCTCGGGCTCCCGGAAGACGCGTTCGTCTACTGTTCCCTCGTCAACTCCTACAAGATCCGCCCCGCGACCTTCGACGTGTGGGCGCGTGTCCTGAAGCGGGTGCCCGGCTCGTGCCTCTGGCTCCTCGCCGACGGAGAGGCGACCCGCGCGAACCTGCGCCGCGAGGCGCAGGCGCGCGGGATCGCCGCGAACCGCCTCGTCTTCTGCGGGCGCGTGCCGCAGGCCGCGCACCTCGCGCGGCACGGCGCCGCCGACCTCTTCCTCGACACGCACCCGTGCGGCGGCCACACCTCCGCGAGCGACGCGCTCTTCGCCGGGCTCCCCGTGATCACCCGGCTCGGCGACACCTTCGCGGGCCGCGTGGCCGCTTCCGTGCTGCGCGCCGCGGGGCTCCCCGAGCTCGTCACCGAGTCCTGGGAGGCCTACGAGGACCTCGCCGTGCGCGTGGCGCAGCAGCCCGAGCTGCGCGCGGAGCTCGCCCGCAAGGCACGGGCAACGCCGAACAGCGCCCTGTACGACACCACTGCGCTCGTGCGCCGATGGGAGCGTGCCCTGGCCCACATGGTCCGCGAGATGGAGCAGGGCCGGCAGCCGCGCACGTTTCGGGCGTAGGCGACCGCGTTACTCGCCATGGATGCGATCCACCGAAGGGCAGGACGTTCGGCGACGCGGTCGGCGCGCGGAAGCGACGCTGGCCACCATGCGGCGCGTCTTCACCCTGCCGGAGGGCGAAGACTCCACGCTCCTGCGGCTCGACCGCGAGATCTCGGGTAGCGTCCTCGATTTCTTGAAGGAGCGCATCGTCGCGGGCGACATCGTGCCCCACAACCTCGAGCAGGGGTTCCTCGACACCGCCATCCCGCAGGAGCCGACCTGGGTCGCCGACCACGTCGACTACCTGCTCGACAACGTCGTGTCGCAGTCGGTCCACACCTCGTCGCCGCGGTTCGTCGGCCACATGACGAGCGCGATCCCCTACTTCATGGTGCCGCTCGCCAAGCTGGTGGTGGCGCTCAACCAGAACGTCGTCAAGATCGAGACCTCCAAGGCGTTCACGCCGCTCGAGCGCCAGACGGTCGGCATGCTGCATCGGCTCGTGTACGAGCAGGACGAGGCGTTCTATCAACGTTGGACGCAGGACTTCGCGCACTCGCTCGGCGTGTTCTGCTCTGGCGGCACCCTCGCGAACGTCACCGCGCTGTGGGTCGCCCGCAACCGCCTGCTCGGCCCGAAGCCGGGCTTCGAAGGGGTTGCGGCGCGCGGGATCGTCGCCGCGGCGCGGGCGCACGGCTATGACGACCTCGCGGTGGTCGTCAGCCGGCGGGGGCACTACTCGCTGCGCAAGGCGACCGACGTCCTCGGGCTCGGGCGCGAGAACCTCGTCACCGTCGACATCGGCGCGGACCACCGGATCGAGCTCGACGCCCTGCGTCGCACCCTCGACGACCTCCGCGCGCGGCGCGTCGGGGTCGTGGCCGTGGTGGGCGTCGCCGGCGCCACCGAGACGGGCTCGGTCGATCCGCTCGTCGGAATGGCGGAGATCGCCCGCGCCCGAGGGGTCCACTTCCACGTCGACGCGGCGTGGGGCGGGCCGACCCTGTTCTCCCGGCGGCACCGCGGACTGCTCGCGGGCATCGAGCAGGCCGACTCGGTCACGCTCGACGCACACAAGCAGCTCTACGTGCCGATGGGCGCGGGCGTGTGCCTCTTCCGGGACGTCGAGGCCCTCGACGCCGTGCAGCTCACCGCGCAGTACATCATCCGCAAGGGCTCGCGCGACATCGGCAAGCACACGCTCGAGGGCTCGCGGCCCGGGGTCTGCCTGCTCGTGCACGCCGGCCTCCGCATCATCGGACGGCGGGGCTACGAGCTCCTGATCGACCACGGCATCGAGCTCGCGGCCTCGTTCGCCGGCCTCGTCGACGCGTCGGAAGACTTCGAGCGCGTGACGGCGCCCGAGCTGAACCTGCTCACGTACCGGTACGTCCCGCCGAAGGTCCGCGCGGCGCTCGCCGTCGTGGACGCGGAGCGTCGCGTCGCGCTGAACGCGGTGCTCTCCGAGCTGACGGAGGCGGTCCAAAAACGGCAGCGGCGCGCCGGTCACAGCTTCGTGTCGCGTACCCGGCTCGAGGCGGCCGCACACGGCGGCGACGTCGTCACCGTGCTGCGCGTCGTCCTCGCAAATCCGCTCACCACCGTCGAGATCCTTAGGGAAATCCTCGATGAACAGCGGGAGCACGCGCGGGTTCTGTTGGAGGCCGAGGGCTACGGCGCGAGGCTCGCGGCCCTGCTCGACTGAGCCGCGGGGCGCCCGGGCTTGCCTCATGCGCCCGTGTACGGAATGCTCCGTACGGCTACGGAGCGCCGATGACCACGAAGCACGAGATTCCGAAGGCCGAGATCACGACGGCGGCGCCGGCGCGCATGCGCCTCGGCGACATGCTGATCCACGCGCGCGTCATCGACCCCGGCCAGCTCGAGCTCGCCCTGCAGCACCAGGCGCGCTTCGGGGGACGGCTCGGCTCGGTGCTGGTCAGCCTCGGGTACATCTCGGAAGAAGAGCTCGAGTCGAGCCTCGGGCGCCAGCTCGGGCTCGCCGTCTCCGAGGTCGAGAGCATCCATCCGCCGTCGAACGTGCTCAAGCTCGTGCCGGAGCGGCTGATTCGTCGAAGCGAGATCATCCCGCTCGCGCTGGACGGCCGCACCCTCACGGTCGGCATGACCAACCCGTTCGATCAGACGGCGCTGCAGGAGCTCAAGTTCCTCGGCTTCAACAAGATCGAGACGCGGCTCATCACGGAGAACACCCTCCGCCGCTTCCTCAGCACCCACTACACGACCGCGCTCCTGCTGGACGAGGTGCTCAACGAGTCGGACCTGCAGCGGATCGCGCGCACGGCCCCCACCGGCCGAGACTCGGAGGAGGCCAACCTCCCGCCGATCGTTCGTCTGTGTACCTGGCTCTTCGAGCACTCGGTCGAGGCGCGCGCCAGCGACGTGCACATCGAGCCGTACGAGACCTTCTTCCGCATCCGCTTTCGCGTGGACGGCTCGCTCTACACCGTGCTCACCCCGCCGCTTCGCCTGCACTCGGGCGTCGCGTCGCGCATCAAGATCCTCGCGGGCCTCGACATCGCCGAGCGTCGGAAGCCGCAGGACGGCCACATGCAGCTGGAGATCGACGGGGACAGCGTGCACTTCCGCGTGTCCGTGCTGCCCACCGCCTACGGCGAGAAGGTCGTCGTGCGCCTCTTGAAGAAGGAGGCCCACCTCGCCGACCTCGGCCGTCTCGGCTTCAGCCGCGACCAGCTCCTGCGCCTCAAGCGCGTGGCGGCCCTGCCGCAGGGCCTCGTGCTCGTCACCGGTCCGACGGGGAGCGGCAAGACGACCACGGTGCACGCCATGTTGAACCTGCTCAACGAGCCCGACGTGAACATCGTCACGATCGAGGACCCGGTCGAGGCGAGCATCCCGGGCATCAACCACGTCGGTGTCCAGGAGAAGGGCGGCGTCAGCTTCGCCAGCGCGCTCCGTTCGATCCTCCGGCAGGACCCGGAGATCGTGTTCGTCGGCGAGATGCGCGACCGCGAGGTCAGCGAGATCGCCGTCCGGGCCTCGCTCACCGGTCATCTCGTCCTCAGCACGCTCCATACGAACGGCACGGTGCAGACCTTCGCCCGCCTCGTCGAGATGGGCATCGAACCGTACCTGCTCGCGAGCTGCGTGAAGCTCGTCGTCGCGCAGCGCCTCCTTCGGCGGCTGTGCCCCAAGTGCGCCAAGGTCGAGCCGATGCCGATCTCCGTGGCCGCCAGCTTCCAGCTCACCCCGGTGCAGGTGGCGAACGCCCGCTACCGCGTGCCCGTCGGTTGTCGCAACTGCATGAACACCGGCTTCCGCGGCCGACTCGCCGTCTACGAGCTCCTGGAGCCGGACGATCGCCTCCGCGCGATCCTGCGCGCGGGGGCCAACGAGGAAGACATCTTCGCGGCGGCGCGCGAGGCGAAGATGACCACGCTGTGGGAGGCGGGGGTCAACGGCGCGCTCGCGGGAGAAACGAGCTTCGAAGAGGTTCGCCAGGCGCTCGGCGCGGAGGGCTGAGGCCGCTACGAGCCGAGCGTGTTGCTGCAGAACGTGAATTCGGTGAGGTACCCGGACTGCGCCGTGATCACGTGGCGGCTCGACACGATGTAGAACTTCCCGTTGTTCCCCGAGGACAGCCCGGAGAAGGTGACCATCGCCCCGGCGCGGAGCTGGTCGTTGCCGTCGGAGGTGCACGAGCCGTGGCAGAACTGCCGCCCGAGGCGGTTGATCTCTGCCTTGGCGAGCACCGTCGCCTGGCCCTGCGAGTTGACCGGGACGTCGGTGATGTACGCGGTCGACTCGCCGAACTTGCTCTTGGCCACGTCGGCGCCCTTCTGCCCGCCGCCGATGGCCTCGATGTCGCCCGTGCTCGCGGTGCCGACGATCTCCTTCTTCTCGCGGATGTCCCACCCGCGGACGATGACCTTGCTGACCTGATCCTGCGTGTTGAAGTGCAGCTTCAAGGAGCGGAGGCTCTCACCCATGGTGATCGTGACGCCCGCGCCCGAGAACTGCGCCTTCTTGAAGAGCAGCTTGCCCTCGTCGACGGTGAGCTGGAAATTGTTGCGAGCCGCCAGCCGCTTGAGGAACGCGAGGTTGCTCTCGTTGCGCTGGAGGATGTACGGGAAGAGCTCCTCCGTGGCCTCGGCGTCGACCGAGAGCCCGCTCTCGCCGCCCACCGTGGTGGCGACGTCGGAGTCCTTCTTGTCCTTGAACCAGCGGGTCTTGCGGCCGCGGGCGAGGCGGTGCGTCTTGTCGAGCGCGCGGACGGTCAACGTCGCGAGGCCCTCGGCGTTCCAGCTCGGCTCGAGCGCGACGACCTCGCCCTTGAACAGCGAGACGCCGCCCGCCCCGAGCTTGGCCTCGACCGGGTCGCCGATGTTGATCCCGAAGTTGGGCTGCCCCTCCGCGCCGCCGAGCCGCACGGAGAGGTAGTCCGCCATGTCGACGTGATCTTCGAGGGAGAGCGCCTCGAGCCCGTCGGACTGCGGCTGCTTGAACGACCGGCCGCCGATCGTGACGTCGTAGCTGGTGGCGCTGCGTGCGGACGACATGGGGCCTCGATCAGCGGCCGAAGCCGAAGCGGTTGAGCGAGGCGCTCGCGGAAGCGCTCGCCGAGACGTTCACGCCGCCCACGCTGGCGGAGGCGCTGGCGGACGCGGACACGGACGTGGGGATCTTCAAGGTCTTGCCAGTCAGATCGGCCATCGGATCGGTGATGCCGTTGGCCTTGGCGAGCGCGGACGTGGTGGTGTTGTTGGACGCCGCCACCTGGGAGAGGGTCTGGCCGCCCTTGACCTGCACCAGCTTCACGGACTCGAGGCCGTTGCGCTTGCCGCGCGTGGCGGCGCCGAAGCCCTTGGTGGGCGGCGTCCACTCCTTGAGCGCGACGCTGCACCGGGCGCGCACGGCGTCGCCGGACGACGAGAACATGAGGTACGACACCTTCACGGACTCGATCACGCAGTCCATGGTGAAGTTGCCCCATTGGAACTTCAGCGCGTGCGGGCGCTTCTTCTCGAGCTCGGCCGCCTCGCCGGTCTTCGGCGCCACGTCGCTGTTCGTCAGGCGGAGGAGGCCGTTGACCCAGGCCGTCTGCACGTTCTGGTTGCCGTCGGCCGTCGTGTCGAACACGAGGTCGAAGGTGGCCGTCATCGGTGCGCCCTTCTGGAACTGGAGCGCACCCGCGCTCTGTCCCTGCGTCTTGGACTCTTCCCAGGTCACGCTCTTGTTGACCTGGAACTCCTTCGGGTTGTACTGGACCTCGAACTGCGAGCCGTCATCCAGGCTGATGAACTTGGCCTTACCACCAGATTGAGTCATCCGAGTCCTCCATCCGCCGGGCGCGGCGGAGCTCCAATTCCTTCGTGACCGCTTCCAGGACTTCGCGGCTGAGCGCCTCGATGTCCTGCTTCTGTTCCGCGCCGGGGGCGCCGGCGCCGCCGCCGCCCTGACCTTCGGCCCGCGCGTCCGGCGTGTCTTCCGCCATGCGCACCTGCTTGCGGGCCTCGGCGAGGCGGCTCTGCTCTTCCGCGAGGACGACGAGGTCCTGGAGGCGCCGAACGAGCTTCGAAAGGCGATCGTCGCCGCCCGTCGCGGCGCGACCCCGCGTCGGGACCGTGACCGCCCGGCGCGGGCGGCGGCCGCCGAGCTCGACCTCGCGCGCGGACGGCGAGCCCGGCCGCAGCGGCTGCGCGGGCGGCGCCGCGAGGCGGGACTCGCGCGTCTCCGTGACGGCGACGTGAACCGGCTCGGCCACTTCGCGGCGGGCCTCGTCGCGGACCTGCTGGATGATCTGCTGGGCCGGGGCATCGAGGGGGAACGCCGCGGCCGGCAGATCCGGCGCCGCGCGCGCGGCGATGACGCGCACGATCTCTTCGGCGGTGGTGGCCCGCGCGAGGGCGCCGAGCAAGCCGGAGACGTTGTGGATCCGGGACCCGCCTTCGGCGCGGTCGACCCAGGACGTGGTGGGGTCGGGTCGACCGGCGGCGACGGTGCCCAGGCGGTCTTCGAGGGGTGCCCTCATCCGCGGCGCGGGGTCGCGCAGGGTGGACCGCGCCGCTCGGGCGGCGCTTCCGGGGCGCGCGGCGCCCGTCGATGACGAGGTGGAGGCGTCCACGGGGGCGTCGGCGCCGGCCGTGGGCTCCGGGCGCGCGAGCACCGCGGCGCTCGGCGACCCACGGAGGGCGCGGGACTCCGCCGCGAGGCGCGTGTTCGGGACCTCGCCGCGGGCGGCGGACCGGACCGCGGCGCGCGCGGCGGCGCGGGGCG
>CAMAXZ010000031.1 GCA_945862325.1 Klebsiella pneumoniae | reverse complement strand
AAGCCGAGCGCGCCGGCGGCGAAGCCGAGCGCGCCGGCGGTCGACCCGGGGGCGCCGGGGCTCGCGCTCGGGTTCGGCGGGAAGTGGGGCGCATTCCTCGTGGATCCGGCGGTCACCCTGACGCAGGTCCGGGAGGCGATGCCCCAACGGTGCGACGCGTGTGGCGAGCGCCCGCCGCGGGCCTCCGGCAACGCGCGCGCCCGCCTGGCTGTCATCGCCACGCCGATCGAAGGCCCCGCCGCGGAGACCTTCGAACGGATGTTGGTCAACGTCCTCACGATGGAGCGGGCCGACGTCTTGTTCGTGACGCCGACCGCGTGCGGGCGTTGCCGTGAGCTGTCGATCGAGCAGCTGGATGTGGTCAAGCCACGCGCGGTCGCGCTCCTGGGGCCCGCCGCCCGCGCCATGGGCCGCGTGGAGCCCGGCGAGTGGGGGCGTGTGGGGGCCTACGCGGCCGCCGGGCTGTGGCACCCGGACGAGCTGCTCGCCGCGCCGGCCCTGAAGCGCGCGGCGTTCGAGCAGCTGAAAGAGCTCGCACGCCGCACGGGATGAGCGCGCGACGTCGCGCTACTTCTTGGGCTTCACGTTGGCGAGCAGGCTGCCGAAGGTCCCGAACGACCCCGCGGTGCTCGGCGACGGGGCGCCCGACGCGCGCCCGGACCCGGCGGCCGGCGGCGGCGCCGCCGTGTCGGCCTGCCGCACGCCGAAGTCGACGCGACGGCGCGCGGGGTCGACCGCGAGCACCCGCACGCGCACGGTGTCGCCCTCCTTGACCACCTCGGACGGGTGGGCGATGCGCTTGTTCGCGAGGTTCGAGATGTGCACGAGCCCGTCGATGCCGTCGGCGGTCCGAACGAACGCCCCGAACTCGCGGAGGGTGACGACCGTCGCGTCGTGGACGCTGCCGACCTCGACCTCGGTGAGGCGTCGGGCCTTCTCTTCACGCGCGGCCTCGTCGGCGAACGAGCGGTGGGACACGACCGCTTCGCGCCCGCGCACGTCGAGGATGCGGAACGGCAGGGTGCGACCGACCCAGGACTCCGCGTCGCCGAGCTCGCCGCTCATCTGGCTGATGGGGCAGAAGGCGCGCACGCCCCCGCCGAGCGTGACGTCGAACCCGTGCTCGCCCGCCTTCTCCACCTTGCCCTGGACCGGAATGCCGGACTCCCGCGCCTCGCCCAACATGTCGCGCAGCGCCTCGCCGCCGAGCTGAAGGGTGAGCATGAGCTCGCCGTGAGCCGTGCGCAACACGAACGCGTCGACCTCGTCGCCCAGGGCGACGAAGGCGTCGAGCTCGACGCGCGCGATGCTGGCGTCGGCCTTCTGGCCGATGTCGACGAACACCGTGTCCGCGGTGACGCGGGTCACACGCCCCTTCACCCGTTGCCCGGGGCGCGTCGCGGCCGAGCCTCGGCGCGGCGCGAACTGCTCCATCATCGCGGCGACGTCCGCGCGGGCCATGTCGGCGACCTCGCGCAGCGCGTCGAGGTCGGTCGTGCGCCGCGGTTCAGCCGGTGGGGGGACCGGCGCAGGCGCAACGGCGGTGGCGGGCACCTGCGGCACGGGCTCGGCCGGCGGCGCCGGGGGCGCGGCGTCGGCGGGGTCGGCGGTGCGCCGACGGCGCAGGGTGCGGTCGTACGGTTCGGGCATGATCCTCTTCGCGCGGAGATCCAGCCGGCTAACGCGAAGAGCGCGGGAGTGGAGGGCGCGTCGTGACGCCGAGGTGTGTCCGTGGCGGCGCGCGGCGTGTCACACTTCGTGCGCAAGGGTGAGACGTTGCTTGTTCTGTCCGTCACCGAGGGCGACGTGATCGAGATTGGTGGAGGCGTGCGGCTCCACATCCGGCGTGTGCGCGGGCGTTGGGTTCGGGTGTGCGTGGACGCCCCGCGCGAGGTCGACGTCGAGCGCGTGGCCGGCGTCGACGGCGTCGCCGCCGGGCCACCCGACGAGCTACGCACACGGACCCGCCGCGGACCTCGTTGAACGGACCAGACCCCCTCGCGCCTTGGGACTACGCGCTCCCCCCCGAGTTGATCGCCGACCGGCCTCCCGAGGCCCGCGACGGGGGGCGCCTGCTCGCCCTCCGCGGCGACCGGTGTGTCGACGCCACGATCCCGGATCTGCCCTCGTTCCTGGAGCCGGACGATCTCGTCGTCGTCAACGACGTGCGGGTTCGCCGCGCGCGCCTGCGCGCGCGTCGGGAGAGCGGGGGCGCGGTCGAGGTGATGCTCGTCCGGGACGACGAGGCCTTGTGCCGGCCCTCTCGGAAGCTGGCGGCCGGCGAGCGGCTGCGCTGCGCCGGCGGCGCCGTGACCCTCGTGGCCGCCCTCGGGGAAGGCCGGTGGCGCGTGGCGTGCACGCCGAGCGCCGACGCGCTCGCCGACGCCGGGGGAGAGCTCCCCCTCCCGCCCTACCTCGGCCGCCCGGCCGACGACGCCGACGACGTCCGTTACCAGACGGTGTACGCCCGAGCGGGCGCGCTCGCCGCGGCGGCGGCCCCCACGGCGGGGCTGCACTTCACGCCGGAGCTGCTCGACGCGGTGCGCGCGCGCGGCGCGCGGGTCGCGTCGCTCACGCTCGAGGTGGGGCTCGGCACCTTCAAGCCGCTCACGGAGGCACAGCTCGTCGCCGGCGAGCTGCACCCCGAGCGGTACGTCGTCCCCGAGGCCACCTGGGCCGCGGTCGCCACGGCGCGACGGGTCGTCGCCGTCGGCACCACCGTGGCCCGGGCGCTCGAGTCCGCGACCGGGCCCGGCCCGGGCGAGACCCGAATCTTCATCCGCGATGCGTGGCCATGGCGACGCGTCGATGTCCTGTTCACGAACCTCCACCTGCCGCGCTCGAGCCTGCTCGCCCTGGTGTGCTCCTTCGCCGGACACGAGCGGGTGATGGCCGGGTACCGCCACGCGGTGGAGGGCCGGTACCGGTTCTTCAGCTACGGCGACGCGACGCTCCTGTGGCGCGACGCCGCGACCGCGATAGCCGCGCGCCCCGAATGACCGCCCGCTACGAGCTCGTCTCCTCCGCCGGCGCCGCCCGCCGCGGCCGGCTCCACCTGCCCCACGGCGTCGTGGACACCCCGGCGTTCATGCCAGTGGGAACCCAGGCCACGGTCAAGGGGCTGAGCCCGGTCGATCTGCACGACGCCGGCGCCCAGATCGTGCTCTCGAACACCTACCACCTCTGGGTGCGGCCCGGTCACGAGACCATCCGCCGGCTCGGCGGGCTGCACCGCTTCATGGACTGGAGCGGTCCGATCCTCACCGACTCGGGGGGGTACCAGGCGTTTTCGCTGCGTGAGCATCGCAAGCTGACCGAGGAGGGGATCAACTTCCGAAGCCCGGTCGACGGGCAGTGGCGGCACCTCACCCCAGAGATCGCAGTCGAAGTACAAGAAGCGTTGGGCGTCGACATCGCGATGGCCCTCGACGAGTGCATCGCGTGGCCGACGGATCGCGACGCGGTGGCCCGATCGACGGCGCGCACGACCCGGTGGCTCGGGCGCTGCGAGGCGGCCCGCGGCGCGCGAGCGCACACCGCGTTGTTCGGCATCGTGCAGGGCGGCATGTACGACGACCTCCGCCGCGCCCACGCCCAAGAAATCGCGTCCATGAACCTCGATGGTTACGCGATCGGGGGGGTCTCGGTCGGCGAGCCGCGCGAGGTGCTGCTCGCGATGGCGGCGCTCTCCGCCGCGGAGCTCCCGACCGACCGCGTGCGCTACCTCATGGGGGTAGGGTACCCCCTCGACCTCGTCGACGCGGTGATCGCGGGCGTGGACCTCTTCGACTGTGTCATCCCGACGCGCACGGCGCGCTTCGGGACCGCCTTCACGCACGAAGGGCGCCTCGCGATCAAGCACGCGCGGTACCGCGAGGACCCCCGCCCGCTCGACGAGCGTTGCGCGTGTTATACGTGCGCCCGTTTCAGCCGGGCCTACCTCCGGCACCTCTTCGTTTCCGACGAGATCCTCGCCCCCCGCCTCCTCACCCTGCACAACGTCACGATGTACCAGCGCCTGATGGCGCGCGTTCGGGATGCGATCGGGGTTGGGGTCACGGCGCTCGGCGAGCTGCGCGGCGAAGTCGTGTCGTGGATGGCCCCCCACGAGGACGAACCGCTCGATGCCGACTCCTGAATTCCTCGCCGCGGACGTCGGGGGGATCCCCACCTCGTCCCTGGTGATGTTCGCCCTGATGGGCGCGATCCTGTACTTCCTGGTCCTCCGACCCCAGCAGCAGGAAGCGAAACAGCAGGCGGAGCTGGTCGCCTCGTTGCAGAAGGGCGACCGCGTGGTCACCACCTCGGGCCTCCACGGCAAGGTCCACGAAGCCCGTGGGGACACCCTGGTGCTCGAGATCAGCGCCAACTCCTACCTCACGGTCGATCGCGACTCCGTGAAGCGCAAGGTGGACCCCCCGAAGCCCGACGGCGCGAAGCCGGACCCGAAGGCGGGCGCGTGAGCCAGCTCGGCCTGCGCGCGGCCGTCGTGGTCGCCTCCTTCCTCGTCGGCGTGTGGCTGCTTCTCCCGACCTTCCTCGGGCCCGAGGTGCAGGAACAGCTTGCCTACCGTGCAAAGTGGGCCGCTAATCCTGATCTTCCGGCACCGGTGGGCGAGGAGTGGTTCGTGCCGTTCCTGCCGGCGCGCGCGCTCGGGTACGGCCTCGACATCGTGGGCGGCATCGACCTGACCCTCGACGTCGACGCCGACGAGGCCATCCGCGCCCACATCCAGCGGGACGTCATCGCGGTCGAGCGGGCGGCCGAGCAGCGGTCGATCGCCGTCGCGGACGTCGAGCGCGATCGTCGGCGGCTCGCCCTGCGCATCCAGCCGGGCCCCGGCGTCGACCTCGCGGCCGCCACGGCGCTGCTCGGGTCGGTCTCGCGCGCCTACACCTACCTGCAGTCCGAGACCGACGCCGGCGTCACCTGGCACGTGTTCGAGGTCACCGAGGACCAGCGCGCCGCGATCACCGAAGGTGCGTTGCAGCAGGCCGAAGAGACGATCCGCACCCGCATCGACGCGACCGGCGTGAAGGAGCCGGTGGTCACGCGCAAGGGCGAGCGGGGGATCTCGATCCAGCTCCCGGGCGCGACCAACGTCGACGACGCCACCGCCGCCGTGCGCACCCGTGCCCAGCTCGAGTTCTTCCTCGTGGACGAAGACGCCGACCTCGCGGCGGTGCTGCGCGGGGTCGAAGCCGCCAAGGCGGCGCTCGATCCCGCGGCGTTCCAGGACGACGCGAAGCTCTCCGAGTGGCTCGCGGAAAACGCCTGGCTGGAGTCCAACCGCGCGCTCCTGTGGGAGTACACCGGCACCGGCGACGCCTCCGTGCGGGACGCGCCGTACGTCCTGCGCGATCGCGCCCTGCTCACCGGCGACGACATCGCCGATGCGTCCACGAACTTCGACGAGACCGAGGGCTGGTACGTCGTGATGGAGTTCGAGCCGGACGGCGCGCGGATCTTCGCCGACATCACCGGGCAGAACGTCGGCAAGCGCTTCGCGATCGTGCTCGACGGGCGCGTGCGCTCCGCGCCGAACATCGTCCAGAAGATCACGGGCGGCGGCGCGCGCATCACGTCCTCGGACAAGCCGGTCGACGAGCAGCTGAAGGACGCGTCGATGCTCGCGCTCGTGCTGCGGTCCGGCGCCCTGCCGGCCCCCGTCGAGCTGGGCGAGGTCCGCAAGGTCGGTCCGGGGCTCGGCGCCGAGGCCGTGCGCGAAGGCACGCTCGCCGCGCTGGTGGGGAGCGGGCTCGTGCTGCTCGTCGCCGCCTGGTACTACCGGATCAGCGGCCTGCTCGCCGATGTCTCCCTGGTCCTCAACGCGTTCCTCGTCATCGCGGCCCTCGCGGCGTTCGGCGCGACGCTCACGCTCCCGGGCATCTGCGGCATCGCGCTCACGGTCGGCATGGCGGTCGACTGCAACATCATCATCTTCGAGCGCATCCGCGAGGAGCTGCGCGCGGAGCGGAGCGTGGTCAACGCGATCAACGCCGGGTTCGACCGCGCGGCGGTCGCCGTGCTCGACTCCAACGTCACGACGCTGCTCGCGGGCGTCGTGCTGTACAGCTACGGCACCGGGCCCCTGCGCGGCTTCGCCGTCACGCTGATGATCGGCATCTTCACGACCGTCTACACCGGCGTCTTCGTCACGCGCGTGCTGATGGAGCTCGTCAACCGCGGCAACCGCCCGCACATCTCGATCTGAGCGCCCCATGCAGCACATGCGCGAGTTCCTCCCGAACACCCTACGGATCGACTTCGTCGGCCGTCGCGGCTTCTTCGCCCTGCTGAGCCTCGTGGCGGTGGTGGTGAGCGTGGCGCTCTTCGTCATCGTCGGGCCCAACTACGGCATCGACTTCACCGGGGGCGTCGAGGTCCAGGCGCGGTTCGGCGTCGCGACCCGCATCGAAGAGGTCCGGGCGGCGCTCTTGCCGCTCGGCGTCGCGGACGATGCCGTGGTTCAGCTCGGCGACGCCGCGGACGCCCGTTTCCTCGTGCGCGTGCAGGGGGAGAGCGGCGCGCGCCCCGAGGTGATCGACGCGGTGAAGGCCGGCGTCGTGGCGGCGTTCGGCGCGGACCGGCTGGATCTGTTCGAGCCCGAGACCGAGGTCGGCACCCGGATCCGCATGCTTCTGAAGGGCGACGCCGTCGGCGTGGAGGCGGTGCAGGCGGCCGTGCGGGCCGTGGAAGGCGTGCGCGTGCAGCTCGGAACCGAGCCCAACGCGTTCTACATCCGGCTCCCGGGCGTCGCGGAGGCGGTCTCCAGCGCGCTCGAGTCCACTATGAGCGACCGCGCGCCGGAGCTCGAGCGCACCGACTCGATCGGTCCGCGGGTCGGCGGGAACCTGCGCGCCGCGGGGGTCACCTCGCTCGCGGTGACGATGGCCCTGCTGCTCGTGTACGTCGCGCTCCGCTTCGACCTCGCGTACGCGCCGGGCGCGATCGCGTGCTTGTTCCACGACGCGGTCATCACCTGCGGCATCTTCGTGCTCACCCGCCAGGAGTTCAACCTGTCGACGATCAGCGCCCTGCTGACCCTCGTCGGGTACTCCCTGAACGACACGATCGTGATCTACGACCGCATCCGTGAAAACAGCGAGAAGTACCGTCGCAAGCAGCTCCTCGAGCTCGTGAACGACACGATGAACCAGATGCTCGGCCGCACGGTCATGACGAGCTTCGTGACCGCCCTCGCCCTCGTGCCGTTCGTGCTGCTCGGTGGGCCGGTGCTCAACAACTTCGCGACGACCCTGCTCATCGGCATCGTCATCGGGAGCTACTCGACCGTGTACGTCGCGAGCCCGCTGATGATCCTCCTGAAAGAGAACGAGTCGCGGCTGCTCGCCCTGGTCGGGTTTGGTTCGAGCACGACGCCCGCAGCGAAGCCTTGACCGTTCGCCCCCGCTTCCATAAGGCAGGGGCGTTACTCAGGGTTGTCGCCGAATGACGAAGAGCGAGCTCGTCGACGCCGTGGCGCGGCGGCAGGATCTGCCGCGGGCCACCGCCGAACGTGTGGTCAACGTCTTGTTCGACACGATCCGCGACGCGTTGGTGGCGGGCGACCGCGTGGAAGTCCGAGGGTTCGGTAGCTTCAAGGCCCGACACTACGAGGGCTACACCGGTCGCAATCCGCGGACGGGCACGCCGATCGTCGTGCAGCGCAAGGTGCTGCCGGTGTTCAAGGTCGGCAAGGAGCTCCGGATCCGCGTCAACGGGGGGACCGACCCGGAAGAATGATCCCGCTCTTCGCCATCGCCCCCGTGTTCGCCGCGGTCGTCTACGTGAACGGCGTGCGCGCCGACGTGCTCCCCGCGACGACCATCACCAACGCCACGATCCGGGTGGACGAAGCCGGCAACCTGTGGATCGACGCCCCCGGGTTCCGAGTGAGCGTCACCGACCCGGGCGACGCCCCCGCGCCCGCCGCACGTGTCGCGGCCGCGCCTCCTGCGCCGGCCCCCGCGTACACGCCGGCCCCCGCGTACACGCCGGCCCCCGCGTACACGCCCGCCCCCGCGTACACGCCCGCCCCCGCGTACACGCCCGCACCGGTCCCCGCGGCGGCGCCGTCCTACGCCGCGCCGACGGCCTCGCCCGCGGCCGGGAAGGTCCCGACCGGCACCTGGTTCCTCGTCACCGAGGACGCCGCTTCTTCCGGGCACACCCTCGATATCAGCGTCAACGGGGTGTCGATCTGGCGCGTGAAGAGCGGCGATCCGCAGGTCGTGCTCGACCTCGCGCCCTGGCTCGCGCCCGGCGCGAACACCGTCGTGGTGAACGCGGAGCGCCCCAGCGCCGCGTCCGGCTTCGGTGGCGGCGGGCCCCTCGCGGTCTACATCGGCCGCGGTGCGGCAACTTCTTCCTTCCTGCGCCTCGACGGCCCAGAGATCCGTTACTCTCGTCGAGCCTCCGACCCCCTCGGTCCGCGCGCCTACACCCTCACGGTGCGCTGACCGCCCCCGCCTCTCCTCCCCCCCGCCCGTCCCCACTCTCCGCGCACCTGGAGCAACCTTGGCCCCAGCCTCCGCCCACCATCCCCCGGGCAAGCGTACCTACGTCCTCGACACCAACGTCCTGCTGCACGACCCGAACGCGATCAACGTGTTCGACGAGCACGATCTCGTGCTGCCGATGACCGTCATCGAAGAGATCGACAAGTTCAAGCGCGAGCTGACCGAGCTGGGCCGCAACGCCCGCACGATCTCCCGCTCGCTCGACCGCATGCGCAGCACCGGCCGCATCGGCGAGGGCGTGCCGCTGCCCGGCGGCGGCAGCCTGCGCGTCGCGGTTCCACGCGCCGACGACGGCGGGACCGTCTTTCACGGCGCGGCCACGAACAACGACAACATCATCCTCGCCACCGCCCTCCGCATCCACCGCGAGCAGACCGACGGCATCGTCGTGTTCGTCAGCCGCGACGTGAACATGCGGCTGAAGGCGGACGCGCTCGGCATGTCGGCCGAGGACTACGAGCACGCCCATGTCGACATCGACGAGGCCTACACGGGCGTCATCGAGCGCGACGTGCCGGGCGAGGTCGTGAGCGAGGTGTACCAGAGGGGCTGGATGCCCGAAGAGGGCGACGGGCTCTGTCCGCACCAGTTCGTCATCCTGAAGAACGAGACCCAGCCCCAGCAGACCGCGATGACCCGCTTCGATGCGCGTCAGCGCCGCCTCCTGCTCGTCGGGCGCCACAAAGAGGGGGTCTGGGGCATCTTCGCGCGCAACCGCGAGCAGCTCTTCGCGCTCGATCTCCTGCTCGACGACTCCGTGCCGCTCGTCACCCTCGACGGCATGGCCGGCACCGGCAAGACCCTGCTCGCCATCGCGTGCGGCCTCAAGCTCGTGGCGGACGAGAAGAAGTACCGGCGCCTCGTGGTCGCCCGGCCGATCTTCCCGCTCGGTCGCGACGTGGGCTACCTCCCCGGCAGCCTCGACGAGAAGCTGAACCCCTGGATGAAGCCAATCTTCGACAACCTCGACCTCGTCCTGGGCGGCGACGAGCGCGAGACGACGAGCAACGGGCGCAACAAGCAGCACGTCCCGCACTACCAGGCGCTGATCGACCAGAAGATCATCGAGGTCGAACCGCTGACCTACATCCGCGGGCGCAGCCTGCCGAGGCAGTTCCTCGTCATCGACGAGTCGCAGAACCTCACCCCGCACGAGGTCAAGACGGTCATCACGCGCGCCGGAGAGGGCACCAAGGTCGTGCTCACGGGCGACCGCTACCAGATCGACAACCCCTACGTGGACGCGACGTCCAACGGGCTCTCCTACGTGGTCGAGCGGTTCCGTCTGAGCGCGATGGCCGGGCACGTGACCCTCCGCAAGGGGGAGCGGAGCCCGCTCGCGGAGACCGCGGCCAGCCTGCTCTGAGGTCGATCGGTGGTCGTGCTCCGCTACGACGAGGTCGACAGCACCCAGAACGTGGCGCGCGAGCGGGCACGGGCTGGGGCGCTGCACGGCACCGTGGTGATCGCGGAGCGACAGACCGCGGGACGGGGCCGGCTCGGGCGCACGTGGGCGTCTGAGGCCGGGCAGAACCTCACGTTCTCCGTGGTCTTGCGCCCCCGCGGCCCCGCGCGCGACGCGCCCCTGTTGACCCTCGGCGCCGCCGCCGCCCTCGCCGCGCGGTTCGACGTGCTCGTCAAGTGGCCCAACGACGTGGTGGACGGCGCCGGGCGAAAGATCGCGGGGCTGCTCGGGGAGCTCGAGACCGACGGCGATCGGGTGCGCTGGGTGGTGTTGGGCGTCGGCCTCAACGTCAACCAGACGCGGTTTCCCGATCTTCCGAACGCGGCGAGCCTCGCGATGGTGCGCGGGCGCCCGTTGGAGCGTGAGTCGGTGCTCGGCGCGGCGGTCCACGCCATCGTCGGTGGGGCGGAGGACCCGGGGCGGCTCGACGTCTGGCGGGCGCGGGCGCACACCCTCGGCCGCCACGTCCGCGTGGGCGGGGTCGAAGGGGTGGCCGAGGCCCTGCGCGACGACGGCGCGCTCATCGTCGGCGGGGTGCCGGTGACGACCGGCGAAATCGGCATGGAAGGCGGATGATTCGCGCACCACACCTCGTCGAGCTCACCCTGGTGCGGCACGCGCGCGCCGAAGGGGAGGGGACGGCGCGCGGCTGGCTGGACGCGCCGCTGACCGCCGAAGGGCGCGCGCAGACCGAGGCGCTCGCGGCGGCGCTGGGGGCGACGTCCTGGGACACGGTGTGGGGGAGCGACCTGGCGCGCGCGTGGGCGCTCGCGGGCCGATTTCCCGGCGCGCGCCCGGACGCACGCCTCCGAGAGCAGCACTTCGGCGCCTGGGAAGGCCGGTCCTGGCCGGTGTGGGCGGAGGCGTCCGCGGAGGAGCGCGCCTTCCTCGAGGGCGCTCCCGGCGCGCGACCACCGGAGGGCGAGAGCGTGGACGACCTCGCCGCGCGCGTCGCGCCCGTTTGGGCGGCGGTGCTGGGGGCGACGCCGCCCGGCGGGCGGGCGCTCGCCGTGACGCACGCCGGGGTCATCCGCGTCACGCTCTGCGCCGCGCTCGGGGTGCCGCTCGAGGCCGCCCGGCGCTTCGCGCCCGCGCCAGGCAGCTGGTGCCGCCTGGCCGTGCACGACGCCGGCGCCGTGCTGACCCACTTCGGGTGCGATCCGCCGCGTTAGGCAGGGCCCCGATGCTCCTCTGTTTCGACGTCGGCAACACCCACACCACGCTCGGCCTCTACGACGGCGAGCGGCTCGTCCGACAATGGCGCGTGCGCACCACCGAGCGCACGACCGACGAGCTCGGGCTCACGCTCTTGCAGCTCCTCGGTCACGCCGGGGTCGCCCCCGCCACGATCGCCGCGGTGGCGGTCTGCTCGGTGGTGCCGTCGTTTCAGTTCACGCTCGACAAGGCCTGTCGGCGGTACCTCGACCGCGCGCCCAAGGTGGTCGACCCGCGGTCGAGCACCGTCGGCATGCCCATCCGCATCGACAACCCCGCCGAGCTCGGGGCGGATCGTGTCATCAACGCCCTCGCCGCGCGGCGGCGATTGCCGGCGCCGTTCCTCATCGTCGACTTCGGGACGGCCACCACGTTCGACTGCGTCGACGCGTCGGGCGCGTACGTCGGCGGGGCGATCGCCCCCGGCCTGCAGATCGCCGCGGACGCGCTGTTCTCGCGCACCTCGCGCCTGCCGCGCACGGAGATCGCGCGGCCCGTCAGCCCCGTCGGCACGAGCACCGTGACCGCGATCCAGAGCGGCGTCTACTGGGGCTACGTCGGCCTCGTGGACGGGCTCGCGCGGCGCTGCAAGGAGGCGCTCGGCGGAGGCGCGCCGGTGCCCTGCATCGCGACCGGCGGCCTGTCCAACCTCATCGGCCGCGCGTGCGCCGAGATCGACGAGGTCGACCCCGACCTCACCCTCACCGGTCTCCGCATCTGGTCGGAGGAGCAACTATGACCGACATTCCTTGGGACAAGCTGGGCATCGGCGAGCCGTTGCGCACGGCGTGCGCCCCCGACGCGCCGCGTCCGCTTCGCCTCGCCGCGGCCAAGATGGCGCTCCCCGCCACGGCCGACGCGCAGATCGCGGCGTTGTACGTCCTTGCCGCCGACGATGACGCCGACATCCGCGACGCCGCGACGGCGAGCGTGAAGGCGTTCCCCAACCTCGTCGGCGCGGTCGGGCAGCGCACGCACCCGAAGGTCCTGGAGCTGGTGGCGCAGGTTCGGGCCGAGCCCGAGCTCGACCAGAAGCTCCTGCTCATCCGCAACACGAACGACCGGACCGCGGTCCGGATCGCCGGCCGCGCGAGCGCCGAGCTCTGCGCGCAGCTGTGCGACAACCACGAGCGCCTGTTGATCACGCCCGACGTCGTGCTGGCGCTGCACCAGAACCCCGCGTGCACGGACCTCGCCCTCGAGCGTGCGATCAGCTTCCTCCGGATGCAGGACGCGCTGCCGGCCCTCCCGGCGGAGCGGCCTCGCGCGGGGGAGGCCAGGGCGCCGAAGCCGCCGAAGGCCGCGCCTGCGCCCGCCGCGGCGCCCGCCGCGGCGTTCGACCTCGACGCCGAGATCGAGGCCGCCCTCGCGGGGAAGGCCAGCCCGATGCTGGAGGAGCGCAAGCGCCTCGAGCTCTTCGCCTTGTCGGACGCCCCGGCGCCCGGGGTGCCCGTCGCGAGCTTCGAGTTCAACTTCGAGGACAAGGACGACTTCTCGCTCGATCTGCTCGACGAGGAGGAGCGCGACCCCGACGAGGACAAGAAGATCGCGATCGAGAAGCGCATCGCGTCGATGTCGGTCGGGCAGAAGATCAAGCTCGCCTACCTCGGCAACAAGTCGACGCGGGCGATCCTCATCCGCGACCGGAACAAGCAGGTGTCGCACGCGGTGCTCAAGTCCGGCCGCGTGTCGGACGCCGAAGCGCTCGCCTTCGCGGGGAACCGCTCCCTCAACGACGAGCTGCTGCGCGAGATCGCCAACAATCGGGAGTGGATGCGGAAGTACCCGGTGAAGGTCGCGCTGGCGAACAACCCGAAGACGCCGGCGAGCGTCGCGGTGTCGCTGGTGAACGTCCTGCACTCGAACGATCTCGCGTCGCTCTCCCGAAACAAGAACGTGTCGAGCGTCGTCTTCACCCTCGCGCAGAAGCTGCTGAAGGCCCGCGCCAAAGAGAAGTGAGGCTCAGTCGAGCGCGGCTTCGATCATCGGGAGCGCCGCGGCGCTCAACGCGACGCTCGACGTGCGCGGCACCGCCCCGGCGAAGTTCGGCACCCCCACGAACACGACGCCCTCGACGTCGTGGAACGGCGAATCGAGGTCGGTGATCGGCGTGCTCTCGAACGCCCCGCCGTCGGTGATCGACAGGTCGACCACGACGGCGCCGCGCGCCATGAGGCTCAGGTGGTCGCGACTGGCGACGCGCGGGGCCACCCCGGACGCGTCGCGCACGCACGCGATGACGACGTCCGCCACGGCGAGGGCGCGCTCGATGGCCGCGGGGGTCGCCACGAGGGTGCGCGCGCCCGGAAGGCTCTGGTGGAGGGCCTGCAGCTGCGCGAGGTCCACGTCGAGGACGCGCACCGACGCGCCTACGCCGAGCGACGCGGCCACGGCGGCCCGGCCGGCGTCGCCCGCGCCGATGACCACCACCTCCGCCGGCTCGACCCCGACGACGCCGCCGAGCAGGAGCCCGCGGCCGCCGTTCTGGCGTTGGAGGGCGTGGCTCGCGGCGTGGACGGCGATCCGGCCCGCGATGCTCCCCATCGCCGCCCGCACCGCCGGATGGGCGTCGAGCGCGACCCGCCGCGAGACGGCGCCCGCGCGGTCGGGCGGGAGCGCGTGGCCGAGGCAATACACGCGACAGTCTTCCCGCACGAGGCGGGCTTCGTGCGGGGAGGGGGGCATCACCTTCCACACGAGGTCGGCGCGCCCGTAGAGCTCCTCCGGGGTGGGGCAGATCTCGGCGCCCGCGCGGATGTAGCTGTCGTCGGGCCAGCCGCTCGCGGAGCCCGCGCCCTGCTCGACGAGGACCGCCGCGCCGCGGGTCGTGAGGCTCCGGACGGCGGACGGCGCGGCGGCGACGCGGCCCTCGGACGTATACGACTCCTTCGCCACGCTGATCCGCATCGGTGTCGGCTAACCGGGTGGGTTAGCGTCCGACGACGGGGCGAACGACGCGTGACGGACGAGGCGGCGACGATCGAGCGGGTTCTGGACCACAACGACGCCGATCGGCTGCGCGAGCTCTCTGGGGAGCTCGGGAAGAACCTCCAGATCATCGCCAAGCTCACCGGCGCGAGGGTGTCGCAGCGGGGGGCGCAGGTGCGGGTCACGGGCCCCGTCGCGGCGGTCGAGCTCGCGGCGCGCGTGCTCGAGCAGCTCTACCTGCTGACCGCCTCCGGCACGCCGATCACCACGATCGACGTCGATCAGGCGTGTCGCCTCCTCCGCACCGAACCGAACGCGCAGCTCCTCGATTATCGAGGGCAGACCGTGCTCACCGGCGTGCGCCGCCGGGCGATCCAGCCGCGGACGCCCCGCCAGCGCGACTACGTGGCGTCGTTCGTCGACAACGACCTCGTGTTCGGCATCGGCCCGGCGGGCACGGGCAAGACGTACCTCGCGATGGCGGTCGCGGTCGCGGCCCTGCTCCGCGACGAGGTCCGTCGCATCGTCCTGTGCCGGCCGGCGGTCGAAGCGGGGGAGAAGCTGGGCTTCCTCCCTGGCGACCTCGCCGAGAAGGTCAACCCGTACCTGCGCCCCCTCTACGACGCCCTCCACGACATGGTCGAAGAAGAGCGCGCCCTTCGCCTGATCCAGAAGGGCATCATCGAGGTCGCGCCGCTCGCGTTCATGCGCGGGCGCACGCTCAACCACAGCTTCATCATCCTCGACGAGGCGCAGAACGCCACGCCGGAGCAGATGAAGATGTTCCTGACCCGGCTCGGCAACGACTCGCGGGCGGCGGTCACCGGCGACCTCACCCAGGTCGACCTGCCGCGCCACACGCGCTCGGGGCTCGCGGACGCCGTCCGCGTGTGCGACGGCCTCGATCGGGTCGCCATCGTGACGTTCACCGACGCCGACGTCGTGCGGCACCCGCTCGTCGGCGACATCGTCCGCGCCTACGAGCGCGACGAGGCGCGCCGCGAAGAAGCGCGTCGGGCCCGAGAGGGTGGGGATGACGGGGCTCGCTGAGCGACTCCGGGAGGCGTTCGCCCCGGAGGCCGCGATCCGGCGCGTGTTGGTGTTCGTGGTCGGGTGCATCGTGTGCGCCGCGCTGCTGACCCGCGTGGTGGCGCTCCCGGCGCCGACCGTCGCCGCGGGGGAGGTCGCGACGTCCGACATTCGCGCCACGATCTCGTTCACCTGGGTCGACACGGCGACCACCGCCGAGCGTGCCGCGGCCGCGGAGGCGCAGGTGCTCCCCGTGTTCGAGGCGGATCTCGCGCTCGCCCGCCGACTGGAGTCGCGCGTGGCGCACGCGTTCGAGCTCGGGCGCGCCGCCGCCACCCCCGTCCCGACCCCGGTGGACCCAGCGGCGCCGCCGGTCGACGCCCGCGCCGCGGTGAGCGCGGCGCTCGAGGTGTCGCTCGACGACCGCGACCTGGAGGTCCTGACGGCCGCCGGGTGGGACCGCGCGGCGGAGGACCTCGTGGTGGAGCTGCTCGGCGCCGGGATGCGCCGCCACGTCATCGCGGATCGCGCGTCGCTGCCGCCCGCAGGCCGCCCGCTGACCCTCGTCAGCGTGCTCGGGTCCGGGCGAGACGAGGCGGTCATCGACGACGTCTCGCTGCTCCGCACCGAAGAGGAGGCCCGCCAGGCCATCTCGCTGCGGGTCGTCGAACGTTTTCAGGGCGCCGCGGACCCCCGGCTGGTGAACGCGGCCGCCGCCGTCGCGCGGGCGCTCGTCACCCCGAACGTGCGGTACGACGAGGCGACGACCCTCGCGCGGCGAGCCGCGGCGCGGGAGGGGGTGGGCGCGGTCCAGCACACGATCCAGCGTGGCACGCGCATCGTGCGCGCCGGGGACGTGGTCACGCCCGGGCAGGCCGGCGCCGTGGCCGCCATGCGCGCGCTCGACAGCGACGTCGGCCGCGCCAGCACGTTCGCGGCCTGGGCCGCCCTGGTCGGGTTGATCGTCGGGAGCATCGCGCTCTTCGCCCAGTCCACCATCCGCAAGTTCGCGGGCCGCGCGCGCGAGCGCGAGGCGATGTGGTTCGCGCTCGCGCTCGTCCTGCTCGCCTCCCGCGTCCTGTCGGAGGTCGGGTCCGCCCTCGATCTTCCGCCCCCCCTGGACCGCAGCGCGCTCGGCCTGCTCGTTCCGGTGGCAGGCGGCGCGATGCTCGTGCGCACCCTCGTGAACTCGGAGAGCGCGCTCGTGTGGGCGCTCGTCGCGAGCGTGTTGTGCTCGGTCTCCTTCGACCAGGGCGTGTCCCTCGTGGTCTACCACCTGGTCACGACCTTCGTCGCGACGCGGGGCGTCGGCCAGGCGCGCGAGCGGCTCGCCGCGATCCGCGCCGGGGTCCAGGGCGGGCTCGCCGGCGGCCTCGTGACCGCCCTGTTCGCGGCGGTGCAGGTCGGGGCGCCGGGCGGCGGTGTCGGGCTGGACGTCGGCACGGCCGCGGGCTCCGTCGTGGTGGCGCTGCTGGCGGGGCTCCTGAACGCGGTGGTGGCGCTCGGGTTCACCCCGGCGTTCGAGCTCTTCGGCTTCACGACCGACTACAAGCTCCTCGAGCTCGCGAGCCTCAACCACCCCTTGTTGCGTCAGTTGATGCTTCGTGCCCCAGGTACCTATCATCACAGCGTGATCGTCGGGTCGCTCAGCGAGGCCGCGTGCGAGTCGATCGGCGCCAACGCCCTGCTCGCGCGCGTCGCCTGCTACTTCCACGACATCGGGAAGGGGCTCAAGCCGCAGTACTTCATCGAGAACCAACGCGAGGGCCCGAACCGCCACGACCGCCTCTCACCCGAGGCGTCCGCCGCGCTCATCATCAACCACGTGCGCGACGGCGGCGCCCTGGCGCGCCAACACCGGCTCCCACGCCCGATCGTCGACAACATCTACATGCACCACGGAACGGGGATCATCCACTACTTCTACGCGCGGGCGCGCGAGCAGGCCGCGCAGGACGGGCTCGACCCGGACGCGGTGGACGACGCGCCGTTCCGGTACCCTGGTCCGAAGCCGGACACGCGCGAGGCGGGCATCATCATGCTCGCCGACAAGGTCGAGGCCGCGTGCCGCACGATCCGCGAGCCGAGCGAAGAGCGGATCCGGGCGATGATCCAGCAGATCGTGAACGGCGTGATGAACGACGGCCAGCTCGAGGAGTGCCCGCTCACCCTCAAGGAGCTCTACGTCATCGCGGACACGTTCACCAATGTCATCCAGGGCATCTACCACCACCGCATCGAGTACCCCTCGACCCGCGACATCAGCTCCGGCACGCGCGCCGAGGCCGGCGCGGCGCGCACCGGCGCCCGCCTGCCGCCGATCCCGCGCCAGGGCGCGATCACCCTGGAGATCCTCAACCCGCTCCGTCCGAGCCCGTCGGCCGACGAGCGCAACCCGGTCGACGAGGCCTGAGATGCCGGTTTCGGTGAGCAAGGAGGGCGTGCGTACGCCGGCGCGGGCCGTGTCCGCCGACGCGCGTCGGCTCCTCAAGGTCGTCGGGCTCCCGGATGCGGAGCTCTCGCTCCTCCTGTGCGACGACGCCTTCATCCGCGGCTTGAACCTCCAGTGGCGCGGCAAGGACGAGCCCACGGACGTGCTGAGCTTCGCGATGGGCGAGGGCGAAGACGCCGGGTTGAACACCGACGTCCTCGGAGACATCGTCATCTCCGTCGACACCGCTGCCCGTCAGGCCGCGGAGCACGGCCACACCCTCGACGGCGAGCTTCGGGTGCTCCTCGTGCACGGCTTGCTGCACCTCCTCGGGCACGACCACCTCGAGCCCGACGCCGCGGCGACCATGCGCGCCAAGGAGGCCGAGCTCCTGCGCGCGCTCGGCGAGGGCATCACGGGCCTCGTCGACCGGGCCGGGCCCGCGGATCCTTGATAGCGCACCCGCATCATGGCCACCCTGGACGTCAACACCCTCCTCTCGTCCCTGCGAGCGCGCGTCGACGCGCTCCGGGGGCATCTTTGACGTAGAGACACGTCAGCTCCGAATCGAGGACCTCGAACGGCAGGCCGGGCACTCCGAGTTCTGGAACGACGCCAAGCGCGCGCGGGAGATCCTCCGCGACAAGGCGCAGCTCGAGAAGGTCGTGAACACGTGGATCGCGGCGCGCCGGCGCCTCGAGGACGCGGAGACCCTCCTCGAGCTGGCGGACGAGGCCCAGGACGCGGACATCGAGAGGGAGGGCGTGGACATCCTCCACGCGCTCGAAGACGACGTGCGCAACCTCGAGATCCAGCGCCTGTTCGCGGACGAGGGCGACTCCGCCGACGCCGTCCTGGAGATCAACTCCGGCGCGGGCGGCACGGACGCGTCCGACTGGGCCGAGATGCTCAAGCGGATGTACCTCCGCTTCGCGGACCGCATGGGGTTCAAGGCCAACGTCATCGACGAGCACCCCTCGGAGGACGCGGGCATCAAGTCGTGCACGATCGAGATCAAGGGCGAGTACGCCTACGGTTGGCTGAAGGGCGAGATCGGCGTCCACCGCCTCGTCCGGATCTCCCCGTTCGACGCGAACGCCCGTCGGCAGACGAGCTTCGCGTCAGTCGGCGCGTACCCCGACGTCGACGACAGCTTCGAGGTGGTCATCGACGAGAAGGATCTCCACATCGACACCATGCGCTCGGGCGGCGCGGGCGGTCAGCACGTGAACATGACCGACTCCGCGGTGCGCATCACCCACATGCCGAGCGGCATCGTCGTGAAGTGTCAAAGCGAGCGGTCGCAGCACAAGAACAAGGCGAGCGCCATGAAGATGTTGCGGGCGCGCCTGTACCAGCAGGAGCTCGATCGGCGGCAGGCCGCGGTCGACGCGCAGAACGCGACCAAGAAGAAGATCGAGTGGGGGAGCCAGATTCGGAACTACGTCATCCATCCGTACCGCCTCGTGAAGGACGTGCGGACCGGCATGGAGACGGGCGACACCGACGCGTTCCTCGACGGGCGCATCGCCTCGTTCATCGAGGCGTGGCTGGCCCAGCGCGCCGCGGGGACGCTGAAGAGCGGCGACGCCGTCTCGGAGTGACGCGCGCGGCGTGATAGCCGTCCGGGTCATGTACGAGTTCGACCCCGATCGTCTGGAAAAAGTGCGCGCGCTCGCGGCCGAAGGTGTGCCGTCCTACCCGACGGGCTTCGTGGTCCGTCACACGTCCGGCGAGCTCCGCGCGGCCGCCGAGGGCGTGGCGCCGGAGGCCCTCGCCGCGCTCGGCGCGTACTCCTTCGGCGGGCGCCTGCTGTTCAAGAACGACATGGGCAAGGCCGGGTTCGGTCGGGTGCTCGATCGCGCCGGGCGCATGCAGATCCACGTGCGCCGCGACGTCGTGGGCGACGACGCGTACGCCCTCTGGAAGAAGCTCGACCTGGGCGACATCGTCGGGGTCGTCGGCACGCTGATGGTCACACGCACCGGCGAGCTCACGCTCCTGGCGACCGAGCTGCGCCTGCTCACGAAGTGCATCCGGTCGCTCCCGGACAAGTGGCACGGCGTCAACGACCCGGAGGTGCGCCAGCGTCAGCGCTACCTCGACCTCTTCGTCAACGACCAGACGCGCGAGACGTTCGTGCGCCGGTCGAAGATCGTACGGTACATCCGAAACTTCTTCGAGGCGCGCGACTACCTCGAGGTCGAGACGCCGATGATGCACGGCATCCCCGGCGGCGCGACGGCGCGCCCGTTCGTCACGCACCACAACGCGCTCGACGTCGACCTCTACCTCCGCGTCGCGCCGGAGCTGTACCTCAAGCGCCTCGTCGTGGGCGGCTTCGAGCGCGTGTTCGAGATCAACCGGAATTTCCGGAACGAAGGCATCGACGCGACGCACAACCCCGAGTTCACGATGCTGGAGTTCTACCAGGCGTACGCCACCTGGGAGGACCTCGTGTCGCTGACGGAGCAGCTGCTCTCTGGGCTGGTCCACGAGGTCTGCGGCGGCGACTCCGTCGCCTACCAAGGCCACACGATCCAGTTCGGAGGCCAGTTCCGGCGCGCCCGCTACGACGAGCTCGTGGCCGAGGCCCTCGGCATCCCGGTGTCGACCACGAAAGACCGGGCGGCGGTCACCTCCGCCATGGTCGCGCGCCTCCCGGGCGTCGACCCCGCCACCTTTCCGAGCACCCTGGGCCGCTGCTGGGAGCTCGTGTTCGACGCGCTCATCGAGCGCTCCCTCATCCAGCCGACCTTCGTGACCCACTTCCCGACGGAGCTCAGCCCGCTCGCGCGGCGCAACGACCTCGACCCGGACGTGTGCGATCGGTTCGAGCTGTTCGTCGCGGGGAGGGAGCTCGCCAACGGCTTCAACGAGCTGAACGACCCCGTGGATCAGGCCGCGCGCTTCGAGGCGCAGGCCCGGCTCCGGACCGCGGGCGACGCCGAGGCGATGTACTTCGACGAAGACTACGTCACGGCGCTCACCTACGGGCTCCCGCCGACCGCGGGAGAGGGCATCGGCATCGATCGCCTCGTGATGTTCCTCACGGACTCCGCGACGATCCGCGACGTCATCCTCTTTCCGACGCTCCGCCCGCGGTCCGCGACGTGACCTTCCCTTTCCTCATCGCGTGGTCACACCTGAGGTCCCGCAGACAGGACGTCGGCATCAGCATGATCGCGGTGCTGTCGGTCGCGGGCATCACCATCGGCGTGCAGGCGCTCATCATCGTCCTGAGCGTGATGGAGGGCTTCGAGGTCGATCTCCGCACGAAGATCCTGCGCAACAGCGCGCACATCATCGTGCTCGAGCACGGTGGGGTCATCGCCGACGGCGACGCGGTGACCCGCAAGGTCGAGTCCGTGCCCGGCGTCGTCGCGGCCGCGCCGATGGTCTACTACGAGGTGATGATCCGCTCGAACTACGCCACGGCGGGCGCGATCATGAAGGGCATCGACCCGGTGCGCAGCCGGAACGTGCTCGCGGTGGCGCGCGACATCCTGGTGGGCCCGGAGGGGGGCCAACCGAGTCCAGAGGCGCAGGATCGCATCGTGGCGGACCTCGCCACGCCGGCGCGCGGGCCCGCGCAGGCCGCGGACGACACGGAGGCCTTTCCCGGCATCCTGCTCGGCGAGGGTCTCGCGGGCACGCTGAAGGTTTACCCGGGCGACCGCGTGTTCCTCATCAACCCGATCGGCGGCGGCTACGGGCCTTTCGGGGTGCCGATGCCGACCACGAAGGTGTTCCGGGTCGCCGGCATCGTCGAGACGGGGTTCCACGAGTACGACGCGAAGTGGAGCTGGGTCACGATTCCCGACGCTCGCGCGTTCTTGGGGTGGAAGGAAGGCGATGTGACGGGCGTGGAGGTGGTGGTCGACCCCGAGCAGCTCTACGAGGCGGGCCTCGTGAAGACCGAGATCGAGCGTACGCTCGAGTTCCCGTTCTTCGGGCGCACCTGGTTCGAGATGAACGAGGGCCTGTTCGCCGCGCTGAAGCTCGAGAAGTACGTGATGGCCCTGATCATGGGCCAGATCGTCACCGTGGCGGGGGTCGGCATCGTCACCAACCTGATCGTGATGGTGATCACCCGCGCCCGAGAGATCAGCATCCTGAAGGCGATGGGAGCCTCCGCCGCGGCGATTCGCCTCGTGTTCGTCATGGAGGGCATGATCGTCGGCGCCATCGGGACAAGCCTCGGGACCGTGCTCGGGTTAGCCGCCTGCGCTTTCCTGGAACGGTACGAATTCCCCTTGGACCGCAACGTGTACTCACTGAGCTCGCTCCCGGTCGTGGTCGAGCCGGGCACGGTGGTCCTCACGGTCATCGGCACGCTGGTGGCGTGTTTCCTGGCCACGCTGTACCCCGCGAGCCGCGCCGCAGCGCTCCCGCCGGTCGAGGGGCTCCGGTACGAATGAGCTCCGAAGCGGCCGCGCGCGTCTCCCCGGGCGGCGTGCGCCTCGAGGTCCGCGGCCTCACGCGCACGTTCCGCAAGGGCGGCCAGGACATCCACGTCCTCCGCGGCCTGGATCTCACGCTCGCCCCGGGCGACGCGATGGCGTTGATGGGGCAGAGCGGCTCCGGAAAGAGCACGTTCCTCCACATCCTCGGCGCGCTCGAGCCGCCCACGTCGGGGGAGGTCGTCGTCGACGGCGTGCCCCTGCGCGGCCGCGGCACCGCTGCGCTCGATCGTTACCGCAACCGCAGCGTCGGGTTCATCTTCCAGTTCCATCACCTGCTGCCGGATCACGACGCGCTCACCAACGCGGCCATGCCCGCGATCATCGCCGGCGAACGCCTGGCGGACGCCAGGGCCCGCGCCGCCGACCGGCTCCGCGCCGTCGGGCTCGGCGAGCGCCTCCATCACAAGCCGGGCGAGCTGAGCGGCGGCGAGCAGCAGCGCGTGGCCATCGCCCGGGCGCTCATCCTCGATCCGGGCCTCGTGCTCGCGGACGAACCCACGGGGAACCTCGATCCCGCGACGGCGAACGACGTGCTCGAGCTCCTGATGACCGTCACGCGCGCCACCCTTGTCGTCGTCACGCACTCGACCGACCTCGCGGCGCGCTTTCCGCGCCGCGCGCGGCTCCGTGACGGCCGGCTCATCGAGGACGGCGCATGAACGTCGCGATGCTCCTCGCCCTCGCCGCGGGCGCCCGCGCCGAGGCGCCCGTCGAGATCGTCGGGCGTGTCGCCGACGTGGTGGTGAGCGGCAACCGCCGGGTGGAAGAGGCGGCCCTCCTCGAGGTCATCCAGCTGCGGGCGGGAGAGGCGCTCGAGGACTGGAAGATCCAGAGGGACATCCGGGCAATCTGGCGCTCCGGCTACGTCGAGGACGTGGTCGTGCGGGTCGAGGAGGGGGCGTCCGGCCTCGTCGTGCGCTTCGAGGTCGACGAGAAGCCGGCGGTGCGCGAGGTGCGCATCGAGGGCTCGAAGAAGGTCAAGGAAGACGACCTCGACGACGCGGTGGACATCGAGCCGTTCACGGTGCCGAGCGACGCGCGCGTGGCCCAGGTCGCACGGGCAATCCGGGCGAAGTACCTCGAGAAGGGCTTCTACCTCGCGACGGTCGAGCCGCAGATCACGGCCGTGGGCGACGACCTCGTCGACCTCGCCTTCCAGATCACGGAGAACCGCAAGGTCATCGTCCAGACCGTCGACATCACCGGCAACACGCAGGTGCCCGACGCGAAGATCAAGCGCTTCATGCAGACGCGCGAGGGCGGGCTCGTCCCGTGGCTGACGTCGGGCGGCACGTTCGTCGAGGAGAACCTCGAGAACGACGTCTACGTCATCCGGTCGGTGCTGCTCGAGGAGGGGCACGTCGACGCGCAGGTGGACGACCCTCAGGTCTACCTCACGCCCGACAAGCGGCACATCCGCGTCACCGTGCACGTCACCGAAGGACCAAGGTACAAACTTGGGGACGTGAGCGTCACCGGCGACTTCGTGCCGGACGAGGGGCTCACCCCCGGCGCCGTCGCCACGCTGCTCGACGGCACCCGCGTCCGTGACGTGCAGGCCGCGCACACCCGCGACCAGCGCGCCGGGGTGCCGTTCACCGAGGCGTGGACGCCGGAGATCCAGAAGGACCCCCTCGACTTTCGGGCGGGCGGCATCCCGCTCCGCAAGGGCGACACCTTCAAGCTGACCACCCTCCAAGCCGCGATGCAGCGGGTGAGCGACCTCTACGGAGACCAGGGCTACGCGTTCGCGAACGCGACCCCGCTGCCGCAGACCGACCCCGAGACGGGGATCGTCGACCTCCAGATCGACGTCCAGCGTGGCGAGAAGATGCGGATCGGCCGCATCAACATCACCGGCAACGACCCCACCTACGACAAGGTCGTGCGCCGCGAGATCCCGCAGAACGAAGGCGAGACGTACCGAGGCTCCGCGCTCCGCGAGGCGCGCGAGCGGCTCGAGCGCCTCGGGTTCTTCGAGACGGTCGAGGTGAGCACCCCGCGCGGGAGCGCGCCCGACGAGCTCGACGTGAACGTGGACGTCAGCGAGCGCCCGACGGGCAGCTTCTCCGTGGGCGCCGGCTACGGCAGCGCCGAGAGCTTCTTGTTCACCGCCAACGTCCAGAAGTCGAACTTCCTCGGGCTCGGCTGGATCGTGAGCCTCGCCGGCAACGTGTCGGCGCGCACCCGCACCGGAAACCTGAGCTTCTACGACCCTCACTTCCTCGACAGCCAGTGGACGCTCCGGGTCGACGGGTTCTACAACCAACGCTCGTACATCGAGGACGAGTACCAGCGCGGCGGCACCATCCAGATCGGGCGGTACCTCGACAAGCGCAACGACGTGCGCCTCGCCGTCGACTACACCCTCGAAGACGTGGGCTTGCTGAGCCTCGACGCGTACAAAGAGCGCCTGTTCGGCGGGCAGCTCTACCGCAACGGGCTGACGAGCTCGGTCGGGCTCACCTTCGAGATCGACAAGCGCAACAACCGCATCAACGCGACGCGCGGCTTCCGCTTCACGGTCTCGTCGGAGCTCGCCGGCGGCTTCCGCGCGGATGAGGACACCGTGGTCTCCCTCTTCGGCGGGGACTTCAACTTCCTCCAGACGCAGGCGAACTTCCGCTTCTACCAGCCGCTCATCCCCAAGGGCGACTGGCTCGTGTTCCGCTGGAACACCTCGCTCGGGCACATCCAGAGCACCGACGGCACCATCGTGCCGTACATCCATCGGTATCGCGCGGGCGGCATCCTCTCGGTGCGCGGGTACGACCCGTTCTCCCTGGGCCCTTCGATCCGCGCCACCGGCTACCGCGACTACAACCAGCCCCGCACCCTGTTCCAGGGCAGCGACGATCCGGGCGCCGCCGACGATCGGCTCGTCATCGGCGGGACCAAGACCTGGGTGAACAACTTCGAGCTCGAGTCGCCGATCATCAAGGCGGCCGGCATCGCCCTCGTCGCCTTCTTCGACGCCGGCAACACCTTCGGCGATCCGTGGGGGGTCGGGCCGTACGACCCGGCCGGGCTGCGCCTCGCGTGGGGGCTCGGCATCCGTTGGCAGAGCCCGATCGGGCCGCTGCGCTTCGAGTGGGGCATGCCCATCGGTCGTTATGAAGACGAGCGGCCTTCGGTCGTCGACTTCACCATCGGTTCCGCTTTCTGAACGCACCTCACGGAGCGCCCATGCTCGCCCGCATCTTCGCCACCTTCGCCTTCCTCTTCGCCTTCGCCACCCCAGCCTTCGCCGAGGTGAAGATCGCCACGGTCGACTTCCAGCGCGCGCTGAACGAGGTCGCCGAGGGTGCGAGCGCGCGCGCGCGGCTCGAGTCGATGTACTCCGAGAAGAAGGCCGCCATCGAGAAGATGGGGAAGGACCTCGAAGCCAAGGGGCTCGAATTCCAGAAGCAGGCGGTGATCCTCTCCGACGCCGCGCGCAAGCAGAAGGAAGAAGAGCTCTACGCCGAGCAGATGCGCTTCCAGTCCGCGTACCAGCGGTCGGAGGGCGAGATGCAGCAGGCGTACATGGGCGCGATGGAGACGCTCATCTCGAAGATGCGCACCCTCGCCGGGACCATCGGCCAGGAGAAGGGCTACACCCTCGTCGTCGAGATCAACGAGGGTGGGGTCGTGTGGGCCTCTTCGTCCGTGGACATCACGGCCGAGCTGATCAAGCGGTACAACGCGGCAAACCCGGCAAAGTAAGCGTGTACTCGGCTGGGGAGATCGCGGCGCGGCTCGGCGGGCACGTCGAGGGAGACGCCGCCTGTCGCCTCGCCGGGGTGGCGGGGCTCGAGGAGGCTCGCCCCGACGAGCTGAGCTTCCTCGCCAACCGTCGGTACGCGCGGCTGCTGGCGACGAGCCGTGCCGGCGCGGTCCTCGTGGGTCCGAAAGACCGCGCGCCGGGGCGCACGGTGATTCGTTGCGCCGACCCTTACCTCGCGTTCGCCCGGGCGTTGCGCCTGTTCGTGCCCGAGCGGCGCTTCGCGGCCGGGGTGGACGCGCGCGCGGTGGTCGAGGGGGAGGTCGCGGGCGCCACGGTGATGGCGTTCGCGTACGTGGGGCCGGGCGCGACGGTGGGCGAGGGGTCGGTGCTCTACCCGGGGACATACGTCGGCGCCGGGGCGACCATCGGCAGAGAATGTCGATTGTTGCCCGGCTCCGTCGTGATGGACGGCTGCGCCGTCGGCGACCGCGTGTGGCTCAACCCCGGCGCGGTCATCGGGGGGGAGGGCTTCGGCTTCGTCCCCACCGCTGACGGCTGGGTGAAGATCCCCCAGACCGGGCGCGCCATCGTGGGCGACGACGTCGAGATCGGCGCGAACTCCTGCGTCGATCGCGCCGCGGTCGGCGACACCGTCGTGCGCGAGGGCGCCCGCCTCGACAACCTCGTGCAGGTCGGCCACGGCGCCGAGATCGGGCCACACTCCCTGCTGGTCGCGTACGCCGGCGTGGCGGGCAGCACGCGCCTCGGCCGCGGCGTCGTCCTCGCCGCGCGCGCGGGGGTGCTCGGCCACCTCGAGGTCGGCGACGGCGCGCAGATCGGGGCCGACGCCCTGCTCACGGACGACGCGCCGGCCGGCGCTCGCCGCTCCGGCGTGCCCGCCATCGAACACCGACGCTGGCTGCGGGTCGCCGCCGCGACGCCCCAGCTCCCCGAGTTGATCGACGAGGTCCGGCGCCTCCGCGCCGAGCTCGACGCCCTGAAGGAAGGATCCCGATGACCGCCGAGGCGCTCCACGCACTGCTCCCGCACCGCTACCCGTTCCTGTTGATCGACCGGATCCTCGAGGTGGAGCCCGGCGTCCGCGTCGTGGCGATCAAGAACGTCAGCATGAACGAGCCGTGGGTGCAGGGGCACTTTCCGCAGCGGCCGGTGTTCCCGGGGGTGCTCCTCGTCGAGGCCATCGCGCAGGCGTGCGGCGCCCTCGCGATGAGCGCGCACCCCGACCTGGGCGCGCGCGTCGTGTACCTCGCGGCGCTCGACGGGGTGCGGTTCCGCCGCCCGGTCACCCCGGGAGACCAGGTCCGCATCACCGCGGAGAAGGTGGCCGTGAAGCGCGGCATGTGGAAGTTCGCGGCCCGCGCGGAGGTGGACGGTCACCTCGCGTGCGAGTGTGAAGTCATGGCCGCGCTCGCGGACTGAGCGGTCGGAGCCGGCACAGGTCTTGCTTCGAACGACCGCGTACCCGAAGGAGCCGCATGTTGACCCCGATGTTCGCCACGATGCTCGCCGTCGCAGCGGCGGCCGAGCCCCCGACCGTGTCCGCCGGCCCCGGAAAGGGCATCACCGTCACGTCGGCGGACGACCGCTTCTCGATGAACGTGCGCGCCCGCGTGTTGCTCCGTGAAACCGTGACGGTCACGGGTCCGGACGACACGGGCGAGCGCGAGACGACGGCCCTCACCCAGCTCAAGACCGCCCGGCTCTTCATCACCGGGCACGTCTTTTCGCCGAAGACGGCCTACGTCACCCAGTGGGCCGTCGCGCCTGCGGACTTCCGCGAGCCCACCGCGTCGCCCGTGTACGACGCCTACTTCGACTTCACGCAGAGCCCGAACGCGAGCGTGCGCGTCGGGCAGATGTTCGTGCCGTTCGATCGTGCGCGGACGATCCGCGAGTTCGCGCTTCAGCTCCCCGAGCGGGCGAAGCCGGTGTCGGAGCTGACGCTCGACCGCGACATCGGCGCGTATGTGTACTCGGAGCACCTCGGCGGGCCTGCCTCGCCCGTGGCGTACCGGGTCGGCGTGTTCGGCGGCGCCGGGATCGCCCAGACCACGGCGCACCCACCGGGCGCGCTCGCCGTGGCCCGCCTCGAGCTCCGCCCCCTCGGCGAGGTGGACGACGACAGCGAGGGCGATCTGAAGCGCCGGGACACGCCGGGGTTGGCGCTCGGCGTGGGGGGGGCCGTCAACCTCGACACCACCCGCCAGAAGAGCACGACGGGCGCGACATTCACCGACGGCACGACGACCTATACCCACGCCGCCGCTGACCTCGTGTTCAAGTGGCGCGGGATCTACCTGCTCGGCGAGGGCGTCGTGCGTGTCGCCGAAGACGACGCGGTCGAGGCCGACGACGGCACGTCGACCCCGACCCGCTCCGGATGGGGGTGGCTCGCGCAAGGCGCATACATGTTCCACGAGCAGGCGGACGTCGCGGTTCGGTACGCCGAGCTTCGCCCGTTGGAAGGCACGGACCCGGCGATGAAGCAGAGCCGCGAGGTGGGCGCCGCCACCGCCGTGTACCTGAACGGCCACCGATTCAAGGCGCAGCTCGGGTGGATCGCTACCTACGAGGCTGAGTTCTCGGACGCCGAGCACACGATGAACCTCATGCTGGACACGATGTTCTGAGCGTGTTTCGGGGGCCGCGCCGACCGGCCCCTCACGGGGGCGCGGCGAGGATACCGAGCTCGAGCGCCACGCGGACGTATTCGGGGCGCTCGGCGATGCCGAGCTTGTCGTTGACCCGGCGGCGGTAGGTCTCGATCGTCTTCGGGCTGACGCGGAGGATCTCCCCGATGCGCGCCGCGGAGTGCCCTTCGGCGGTCAGGCGGAACACTTCGCGCTCGCGCTCGCTCAGCAGCTCGTACGCGGCGCGCAGGTCTTCCTGCGCGGATCGCTTCACCCAACGCCGCGCGAGGATGGGGGCCGCGGACGGGCGCACCCACGCGCGCCCGGCGGCCACCGCCCGCAACGCCTCGAGCAGCTCGGTCGACGCGGCGGCCTTGACGATGTAGCCCGTGGCGCCCGCGTCGAGCGCGGGCACGAGGTAGTCCGACTCGTCGTGCATCGTGACCGCGAGGACGCGCGGCGCGTCGGGGCGTCGCGTGAGCTGGCGGATCGCCTCGAGGCCGTCCATGCCCTCCATCGAGAGGTCCATGATCACGACGTTCGGGCGCAGCTCGGCGCACTTCCGCAGCGCCTCGGCGCCGTCGGACGCCTCCCCGACGACCTCGATGTCGGCAGACTGTGCGAGGAGGGCGCGGAGCCCGAGGCGGACAACGGCGTGGTCGTCGGCGATCACCACGCGGATCCTCACGCGGCCCCCTTCACGACCGCGGGCACGCGGGCACGGACGAGGCTGCCGTCTCCCGGGGTGCTCCGCACCTCGAGCACGCCGTTCACCAGGGCGAGGCGCTCCTCCATCACGAACAGCCCGAGCCCCTTGCGCGCCTGGGTCACCTCGGCGAGGTCGAACCCGACCCCGTCGTCCTCGATCTCGAGGCAGTACCCGCGCGGTTCGCTCCGCAGGGCGATCCGCACGGCGTCGGCACGGGCGTGCTTGACCGAGTTGTGCAGGGACTCCTGCGCCACCCGGTAGAGCACCGACGCGAGCGCCTTCGACGGCGGATCGACCGACAAGCAGGCGATGTCCACGTCCACCTCCACGCCGCTCTGCTCGCGCGCGCGCCGCGCGAGGTGCTGGAGCGCCGCCGCGAGCCCGAGCTCGTCGAGCGCGCGGGGGTGGACCGAGTGGGAGAGGGCGCGAACCTCCTCGAGCGCCTCGCGGGCGACGTCGCGCATCAACGCCGCCTGATCGCGGCCGGGCCCGGGCGGCTGTTCGTTGAGGTGCGACGACAACAACATCTCGAGGGCGGACAGCGACTGCGCCGTGCCGTCGTGGAGCTCGCGCGCGATGTGGGCGCGCTCGTTGTCGCCGGCGGCGACCACCTGTGCGGCGAGGGCGCGCACGCGCGCGCGCTCGTCCGACACCGTGTCGAGGAGGGCGTCGAACGCCGCGGCGATGCGCGCGAGGTTGGCGTCCGCGGTCGATCCGAGGCGCGTGCGGGCGTCGAACTCGCCTCGGGTCACCCGTCGTGCGGTCTCCTCCAGCTCGCGAAGCGGGAGCAGGGCCCACGCCACCAGCGCGGCGTTGAGGAACAGCACGACGAACAGGGACACGACGGTGACCATGGGCGCCTGCTCGGTCGGCACGCCTTGCATGACGGCCAGCGCGAGCAGGTTGAGCCCCGTGTCGAGCACGATCAACTTCGTGAGGAGCGGCGTCCGGAGGACCCGCGCGGCGAGGCTGGTCGCGTGCGGCATTCGCCCGGGAAGCCTACTTGGCCTGCGCGGCGACGCCGGACAACATGTCGGTGTACTCGCTCGCGACGCTCGAATCGATGAGCACCGTCGGCGTGAGGAGGCCGGTCGCGAGGCTGTACACCCAGCCGTGGACGCGGATGTCGCGACCCGCGCTCCAGGCGCGGCGGAGCGTGGGGTTCCGCGCGAGGTTGGCCGCCTGCTCCGCGACGTTCAGCTCCGCGAGCCGGTTCACGCGCTGGACCAACGGCAACGTGTTCAGCTCGGCGCGGTGCAGCCGGGCCAGCATCCGGAGCTGCGCGATCCACGCCTCGACGTGCCCGGGGGCCTGCTCGGCCGACAGCGCCGCCATCACGCCGCCGCACGCATGGTGGCCGACCACCATCACGTCGTCCACGCCGAGGACGTCCACGGCGTACTGCAAGCCCGCGGCGAGGCTGGCGTCGGCCGGGAGGACCTGATTGGCGATGTTGCGGTGCACGAACAGCTCGCCGACGGCCGTGTCGGACACGAGGTTCGCCGCGACGCGGGCGTCCGAGCACCCCACCCAGTAGGCGCGGGGACTGTGCTCCGCGGCGCTACGCTGAAAGAAAGTCGGGTCGACGTTCGTGTAGGCGTCGGCCCAGCGCGCGTTGCGGTCGAGGACGTCTTTCCAGAACATGATGGACTCCTTAATGTGAGTTGCGGTCATCGGGCGGGAACGGCGACGAGCTGGTAGCGAATCCCCCGCTCGCGGGCGGTCTCGGCCCACGCGTGCAGGAGCTCGAGGACGTCGTGGTCGAACGCGCGGGTGCGGGTGCCGTCCACGACCACCTCGGCGCCGGACGGCACCGCGTCCAGGACGGCGTTCAACTTCGTCTTGTGCACGAACGACATGGACTCCGTCAGCTCCAGCGACACACGATGCCCGTCGGACGCACGGTGCTCCGTCACGAGCACGCCGTGTCGGGCGTTCTCGTAGAGGGTGATGAGGATCGACGCCGCGATCCCGAGGCCCACACCCGTGAGCAGCTCCGTTCCGACGACGCCGAGCACGGTGACGGTGAGGGGCACGAACTGGGAGCTACCGAGCTTCCAGGACGTCACGAACCGGCTCGGGTGCGCGAGCTTCCACCCGGTGTGGACGAGGATCGCGGCGAGCACGGAGAGGGGGATGCGCTCGAGCACCGCCGGCACGGCGAAGACCGCCACCGCGAGGAGCGCCCCGTGGACCACCGCCGAGCGCCAGGTGCGGGCCCCCGCGCCGACGTTCGCGGCGCTGCGCACGATCACGCCCGTGAGCGGCAGGCCGCCGAGCAGGCCCGACACGACGTTGCCGACGCCTTGCGCGGTGAGCTCACGGTCCGCGTCGCTCTTGCGCTTCAACGGGTCCATCCGGTCGGTCGCCTCGAGGCTGAGCAGGCTCTCGAGGCTCGCCACGATGGCGAGCGTGACCGCGACGGTCCACGTCGCGGCCGACGCGAGCGCGCCGAAGTCCGGGAAGATCAGCAGGCCGCCGAGCCCCTGGCTGGTGTCGGGGAGGTCGACGCGCAGCGCCGTCGCGACGCCGAGCCCCTCGCCCACGAGGGTGCCGACGACGACCGCGACGAGCGCTCCAGGCAGCTTCTTGATGGGCGCGGGCGCCTTGTCCCAGAAGCTCACGAGGACGAGCGCGACGAGCCCGGCGGCGGTCGGGGCGAGCGCCGCCTGGGGCAACGCGAGGAACGGCAGGGCGAACAGCCCGAAGCCGTGCGCGCTGGGAGGCGTGACGCCCATCATCCGAGGGATCTGCTGGACGAGGAGCAGCACGCCGATGGCGGCGAGCATGCCGGTCACGACCGAACTCGGCACGAGCTTCGCGAAGCGGCCGGTACGACCGAGCGCAAGGGCGATCTGGAACGCGCCCGCGACGACCACCGCGGCGAGGAACGCCTCGAAGCTGCCGAGCCGATGGATGGCTTCGAGCACGATCGCGGCGAGGCCGGCGGCGGGGCCGCTGACCATCAACGGCGCGCGACCGACGAGCGCGACCACGATGCCGCCGACGACGCCGCTGATCAGGCCGGACACGAGCGGCGCCCCCGAGGCGAGCGCGATGCCGAGGCAGAGCGGGACGGCCACCAGGAAGACGACGAGCCCTGCCGGCAGGTCGTGGGACCAGGTGGACTCCGCGCGGGCGGGGGAGGACATGGAGGCTCCTGAGACGTGCCCCCTGGTAGGCCCTCCGCCGCCGGCGCGCAGTCGGGGTCTCGCCTCGATCTTTGTCAGGAGATCCCCGACATGCGTGTCGGGACGCTCGCGCCACCCAGTGAGATAGTCACGATGCAACCTGGTTTGTTGCATGGTCGTCGTGGCCCTCGCGCGCACGGCCACACCCCCGGAGTGTACGCGGCGTCACACTTGGGCGACGGGTCCGGCCGCGGCGCGCGCGCGCGCCCGCCCGCGGCGCTCGTCGACGAAGAACGACAACACGAGGGCCGCGGCGAACAGCGCGCCGCAGAACAAGATCGCGTCCTGCAGGCCGACCCAGAGCTGCAGGGCGCCGACGCCGAGCACCCCGACGATGGCCGCGAGCTTGCCGACCATCCCCCAGAACCCGAACATCTCGCCGGCCTGGTCCGGCGGCGAGAACAGGCCCACGAGGGTGCGTCCCGCGCTCTGGGTGGCGCCCAGCCCGGAGCCCGCGAGCGCGCCCACGCCGAGGAACAGGGTCTCCGCGGGCAGCCCCACGACCCCGGCGAGCTCGTTGGTGAAGCGGATGAGGAACACCGCGAGCACCCAGAGCCCGAGGGTGCACGCGTAGGTCACGCGCGCGCCGACGCGGTCCTGCAGGACGCCGAAGGCGACGGCGCCGAAGGCGGCGGTGAGCTGCGTGACGATGAAGGTGAGCGTGCGCGTGCCGTCGGACCAGCCGATCACCTGCGTGCCGTAGATGAACGTGAACGCGATGACGATGCTCAGCCCGGCCTGCGCGAAGAAGAGTGACGCGAAGAACATCGTCAGGTCGCGCCATTGCGGGAGCGTCGCGAACGTCGCGCGCAAGCGAAGGAGCCCCTCCCGGGTCGCGGACGCCACGTCGACGTCGACGACCGGCCGGCGCTCGCGGAGCAGGGCGAAGGTGGGCAAGGCCCCGAAGAAGAAGAACGCCGCCGTGACGGGTCCGATCCATGCGACGTTCTCGGCGTGCGCCGAATCGAACGGACCGAAGCCGAACAGGACGGCCGCCGTCGCGACGAGCCCGCCGAAGTAGCCGAGCCCCCACGCCATGCCGGACACCCGGCCGAGGTCTTCGGGAGGGGCGAGGTCCGGGAGGAAGGCCGCGCAGAACGACTCGCCGGCGGCGAAACCGAGGTTCGAGAGGGCGATGAGCAGGACGCCGAGCCACGCGTCGCCCGGGCGGAGGACGCCGAGCGCCGCGGTGGTGAGCACGGTGAAGATCCAGCTCAGCGCGAGGAGCTGCTTCTTGCGCCCGCTCGCGTCGGAGAGCGCGCCGAGGAGCGGTGCCGTGAGCATGACGATCGCGTAGCTGACGCTCAGCGCGACGCTCCACAGGAAGTTCCCTCGCTCCCGATCGCCGACGATCACGTCCGCGAACGCGGGCGCGTACGCGACCGTGACGATGACCGTCGTGTAGGCGCTGTTGGCGAAGTCGAACATCGCCCAACCGAAGATCTCTCGGGCGGGGGCGCGCTGCGTGGCCATGGGGTCGCTCCGCGCGCAGCCTACCGCGCCACGGGCCGCCAGAGGGCGTCGATCGCGAGCGCGAGCTGCCAGGACCACGCGGCCTCATCGTGGCCCCCGAGCGGGTCGACCCACGCGCGGAGCTCGGTACGGTCGTAGCCGTACGCGCCACGGAGCAGCTCGACCATCTCCTGCCCGCGCCATGCCGCGAGGGCCTCCACGACGCGGTTGTGTTCGCCGCCGTCGCGCCGCGACCCCCAGCTCAGCCACAAGCGCGGGCGGCGCGAACGGTCGCGCAGCAGCGCGTCGGCGCCGGTGACGATCGCCGCGTGCGAGAGGCGCGCCGCGCCGCGGAGCCCGCCGTCGCGCAAGCTGTCGAGCCCGCTGAAGAACGACGCCGAGAGCGCGATGCCCTCGGAGAAGCGGTCCGGGTGGCGCGTGGCGAGCCAGAACGCGGCGAGGCCGCCGTGCGAGCTGCCGCCGACGCCCCAACCGCGCGGCCGAAGCCCGAACGCGCTCGCCACGAGGGGCACCACGCGCTCGGCGACCCCCTCGGCGAACGTCGGCAAGCCGCCCCAGCTCCGCTCTCCGTGCGCCCAATCCGTGTGGGTGTACTCCGCGTTGCGGTCCACGGGCCGCAGCGCGACGACGACGGGCCGGGCGCGCGATCGATCGGCGACGCGCGCGGCGTCCCACGTCGCGTTCGCCGGGCCGCCGCGCCAGAACGCGACGTCGCCGTCGAGGAGGAGCAGCACCGGCGCGTCGTCGCGGTCGGGGTCCGGCTGGTAGACGTGGAGCGTCCGCGGCGGGCGTCCGTCGCCGAGGTCGACGGCGTCGACGGTGTGGAAGAGTCCCCCCGCGCCGGGCTCCCGGTGGGCCCACGCCGCGAGCGCACCACGCGCGACGCGCTCAGTCACCGGCGCCTCCGCCGACGTGCCGAGCGAGCTCACGCCCGATCAGGGCGCGCTTGCGGGTCGGCCCCCATCGATAGCCGCCGAGCGCGCCGTCGCCGCGGATGACGCGGTGACAGGGGATCAGGAGCGCGATTGGGTTGGCGCCGACCGCCGAGCCGACCGCCCGCGAGGCCGTCGGGTGCCCGACGTCGCGCGCGAGCGCCCCGTAGGTGGTCAAACGCCCTTCCGGGACCCGCAGCAGCGCGTCCCACACGCGGATCTGGAACTGCGTGCCGCGGACGAACAGCGACACGGGCTCCGGCCGGTCGTAGCGCGCGAAGATGCGGCCGGACGTGGCGGCGGCGCGCTGGTCGTCGCGCGCGATCGTCGCCCCCGGCCAGTCCGCGCGGAGCTCCGCGGCCGCCGCGGCGCCGTCGTCGCCCTCGACGAACGCCAGCTTGACCACGCCGCGGGCGCTCTCGGCGATCAGCGCCGTGCCCAGCGCGGTCTGAGCGAGGCCCCAGCTCAGCTCGAGCCCGGCCCCCGCGCGTCGGGCGACGCCGGGGGTGACGGCCAGGGTCGTGACGAGCAGGTCGTGCAGCCGGCTCGGGCCGGAGAGCCCGACGTGCAGCGCCGCCTCGACCGGGTCGACGCCGGCGCGGAGCGCCGCGCGGGCCGCCTCTGCCGTGAGGTGCTGCACGAAGCGCTTCGGGCTCACCCCCGCCCAGCGCGCGAACACGCGCTGCAGGTGGTAGGGCGAGAGCCCCACCCGGGCGGCGACGGCGTCGAGGTCGGGCTGATCGGCGGCGTGCTCGCGGAGCCACTCGAGCGCGGCGGCGACCACGGCGTAGTCGTGGGAGGGTTCGGGTTCGAGCGACATGGACCCCCACGTACGGGGCCTCCGCCCGCGCGCCCACCCGATTCTTGCGGTCCCGGTCGCGATCGCGGCGGGGCCCTCGCCACACTTTCGGAATAGGCCGCGCGCGGAGTCGCCATGCCGCGTCCGTGGACCGTCGTCGATCGCGTGGAGACCCCGGAGGGCGCCCTCGAGCTCCTTCGGCGAGGCGCCAAGGACTACGTCATCGCGGTCGGCGGGCGGGTGCTCATGAGCAGCGGCGCGGTGCACACCGAGCGTGAGGTGGCGACCGTGGCCTGCGCGCGGTGCGGGCCGTCGCCGCGAGTGCTCATCGGCGGCCTCGGGATGGGGTTCACCCTGCGCGCGGCGCTCGACGCCCTGCCCGCCGACGCCGCGGTGACCGTGGTCGAGCTGAACCCGGTGGTGGAGCGGTGGTGTCGCGGGCCGCTCGCGGCGCTGACGGGCAACAGCCTCGACGATCCACGTTGTACCTTGATCCTCGGCGACGTCGCCGCGGCGATCCGCGACGCGGGCGGGCCCGTGTGGAGCGCGATCGTGCTCGACCTCTACGAGGGCCCCCACGCGGCGACCCAGGGCATCGACGACCCGTTCTGGGGGCACGCGGCGCTGAGCTGGACGAAGCGGGCGCTGGCGCCCGGGGGCGTGTTCACGGTGTGGTCGGAGGAGCCGGACGCCGCGTTCGAGCGGCGACTGGGGCAGGCGGGCTTCACGTGGGAGCGCCTGCCGCCTCCGCCGCACGGGCCGCGGCACGTCGTGTACGTCGCGACGGTCGGGCGCGGCCCATCGCGCGAGCGGGCGCCGTCGCGCTGATGCGCCCGGGCCCCGTCAGGGCGAGGGCGCGCCGACCCGGGAGCCCGCGCCGTCGACCACCTCGCCCACGACGCGCAGCAGCTCGTCGAGATCGACCGGCTTCGCGAGGCGCTGGTTGGGCACCCGCCCGAGGAAGTCCGCCGCCGGCCCGATGCCGGCGCCGCCGGTCACGAAGAGCACGCGGCGGGCGATCGCCGGACGGCTCGCCGTCAGTCGTACGTACACGTCCATGCCGGTGGTGTCCGGCATCAGCAGGTCGCACACCACCGCGTCGAAGTGCTCGCCGGACTCGATGCGCTCCAGCGCCGCGCGGCCGGATTCGCACAGGACCACCTCGTGGTGCGGCTCGAGCACGCGCGCGAACAGGTCGAGCACCAGCGGCTCGTCGTCGACGACGAGGACGCGCCCGCGGCGCCCCGTCGGCTGTGGGCGCGGAGGCGGCGGGGCGGTCGCGGGCTGCGCCGACGCCGGCAGGCGGACCGTGAAGCGCGAACCACGTCCGAGCTCGCTCTCGACCTCAATCGTGCCCCCCAGCACGGTCACGATCCCGTGGGCGAGCGCGAGCCCCATCCCCATGCCCGCGCCAACGTCGCGCGTCGTGAAGAAGGGCTCGAAGATCCGGGAGACATGCTCGGGAGCGATGCCGCAGCCCGTGTCCGTCACGGCGACGCACACGCGCGCCTCCGCGTCGACAGAGGTGCGTACGGTGACCACGTTGTCGTCGGCCCGGCCCGCCGCGATCGCCTGGGCGGCGTTCATGAGCAGGTTGACGACCACCTGAGTGAGCTGGTTTTCGTTGCCGCTGACCGTGGGCACCGGCGCGAGGTCGCACTCGACCCGCGCGCGGTGGCGCAGATCGTGCGCGGTCATGCGCACCGCCGTGCGTGCGACGGTGACCAGGTCGACCCGTCGGGACTCCTCGTGGCGAGGCCGCGCGAAGTCCCGAAGGTCCGCGACGATCGAGCGGATTCGCTCGGCGCCGTCCGCCGCGTGCCCCAGCGCCTCCAGGACGCGCCGCACCGCCGCGTCCCCGTCGCGCGCGCCGCGGATGGCGAGGAGGTCGCGCGCGAAGACGAGGTTCCCGAGGAGGTACGTGAGCGGGTTGTTGATCTCGTGCGCCATCGCCGCGGTCATCGTGCCGAGCGAGGCCATGCGGCTGTCCAGCTGCGCGCGCGCGGCGGCGCGACGCGCCTCCGTTGCGTCTCGAAGCGCGACGACGTGCCCGCTGACCGTGCCGTTCTCCATGAGCGGCGACACCGTGGCTTCGACCGCCACGCGACGCCCGTCGGGCCGCAACGCGGTCATCGGCCGCGCGTCGGGCGCGGGCGGCCAGCCGAGGGGCTCTCCGGTGTGCTCGTCCAGGAGCACCAGCACCTCGGCCGCGCCCCTGCCGAGCGCCTCGGACTCGGAGCGCCCCAGGAGCCGCGCCGCCGCGGGGTTGAACACGGTGATGCGGCCGTCCGCGTCCGCGGTCACCACGGCGTCGTCGATGCTCCGGAGGGTCGTCGCGAGCTGCCGCTGGCTCGCGCGAAGGGCCGCTTCGGCGGCGTGCTTGTGCACGGCGAGCTCGATGGCGGTGCGCAGGTCGCGCTCGTGCACGGGCTTGTGCAGGTACGCGTAGGGGTCCGTCCAACGGGCGCGCGCGACGGTGGCCTCGTTCCCGTACGCCGTGAGGAAGATCACGGGGATGTCGTGCAGCTCGCGGATGCGGCGGGCCGTCTCCACCCCGTCCATGGCGCCGCGCAGGTGGATGTCCATCAGCACCACGTCCGGGCGCGCGTCGCGCACCACCGCGAGGGCCTGCTCGCCCGAGGGCACCGCCCGAAGCGCCACGTGGCCCATGCGGCGCAGCGTGGACTCGATGTCCATGGCCACGATGCCCTCGTCCTCGACAATCAAGACGTTGGCCACACGGACTCCCGGGGAATGCGCAGCTGGAACCGAGTACCGGGGCGAGTGGCGACCTGCAACCGTCCCCCGAGCTGATCGACGAGTCGGTACACGAGGTGAAGCCCCAGTGACGACGAACGTGCGTCGGGGGGAGCGTCCTCCGGGAAGCCGATCCCGTCGTCGGAGACCTCGAGCTCGACCGCGTCCGGATCGACCCGCACGTGCAGGCGCACCGAGCCGGCGGCGCCGCCGGGGTAGGCGTGCTTCATCGCGTTCGTGAGGAGCTCGTTGGCGATGAGGCCGCACGGGATTGCGACGTCGATCGGGACGGTGACCCGGACGACGGAGATCTCGATCTTCACGGCGGCGCGGTGCGGGAACATCCCGCCGATCGCGGCGGCGAGCCCCGCCAGGTAGTCGCCGAGCTCGATGTTCGAGAGGTCCGGAGACCGGTACATCCGCTCGTGCACGAGCGCGATCGACATCACCCGGCTCTGGGACTCCCGCAGCACCTCGGCGATCTCCGGCCGGGCGGCGCGCTCCGCCTGCAGGTTGAGCAGGCTCGAGATCACCTGGAGGTTGTTCTTCACGCGGTGATGAACCTCCATCAGCAGGATCTCCTTCTCCTCGAGCGACGCGCGGATGGCGGCGTCGCGCGCCACCTGCTCCGTCACGTCGCCCACGGAGAGCGCCACGCCGTCACCAAGGGGGGTCGCCCGCGCCTCGAGCACCCGCGCGCGACCGTCGGCGAACGCCACGGGGATCTGCCCGCTCCGCGCCTCTCCTCGCTCGGTGACCGGGTCGCACCAGCGCCGCACGACCGCCAACTGGCGCGGGAGACGGGCGCTCACGCGCGCGCCGATCAGCTCGTCCCGCGTGGTCGGCGGGCCGTCTTCGAGGGCGTGGAGCAGCGCGACGCCCGCGCCGTTCGCTTCGAGAAAGCGATAATCATCGATGTTCCCCGCGCTGTCGCGGACCGCGTCGAGCAGGAGGTACCCGTCCAGGCTCGACTCGAGCGCGGTGCGGTAGAACGTCTCGCGCGCGGACAGCGCTTCGTGCGCGCGCATGACGTCGCCGTGGCTCGGCAGCGTGATGGCGATGGGCAGGACGCGCACGAGGAGCAGCGCCGTCGACGCCGACGCGACCGCGGTCACCGCCTTCACGCCGCCGCTCAACCAGTAGTCTGGCCGCCAAAGCGTCCAAACCTCCATGTAGTGAGTCATGCCACACGCGACGATGAATGTGACAAAACACCAGAAAATGAAATTGAACGGCAGGTCTTTTCGTTTGCGCACGAAGTACGCGAGTGTGATCGGAATGGTGGTGTACGACACCGCGATCAGGGAGTCCGACAGGAGGTGCAGGAACACGAGGGACGGGTTCCACAGGTAGCAGTGGCCGTGCGGCATGAACCCTGCCATGGAGAAGAACTCGAACAGTCGCACCGGACCCACGCCCCCGCGGATCGATAACATATTCAGCCGAACTCTCGGCGTTCGTCGCGACCAACACTCACCGCGTCAGGGAGCGGACCGCCTCCAGGAGCGTGACGGTGTCGAACGGCTTGTCCAGTCGCAGGTTGGACGTTCGTCGCAAGAGCCCAAGCGCTCGATCCGAGAACGCGCACCCGCTCATGAACACGACGTGGGGCGCGAGGGCGGGGCGCGCGCGCTCGATCGCCTCGAACACGTCCATTCCGGTCAGCTCCGGCATCATGAGGTCACACAAGACGACATCCGCCGGCTCCCCCGACAGCAGCTCGGCGAGCGCGGCGCGCGGGTCCGTGTGGACGCGGACGTCGTGGTCGGCCTCCAGGATCCTGCGGATCACGTCGAGCACGAGGGGTTCGTCGTCGATCACGACCACGCGCGCCCGACGGTGCGTCAGCGGCGACGTCGGCGGCGGGGGGCTACGACGCGCGGGAGGAGGCGCTCCCACCGGATGGTGCGCCGGCAGGTGCACCCGGAAGGTGGATCCGGCGCCCACGCGGCTCTCGACGGCGAGGGTGCCGCCGTGGTCGGTCACGAGGCCCATCGCGACGGCGAGCCCCATGCCGCTGGCGGTCCCGAGCGGGCGCGTCGTGAAGAACGGCTCGAACACGCGATCGAGGTGCTCCGGGGGGATCCCGATGCCGGTGTCCTGGACCTCGACGCGGACGGAGTCCTCGTCGTCCCGGCGCGCGACGAGCACGATCTCGTTCGCGTCGCGGTTGCCGAGCGGGATGGCCTGCGCGGCGTTCACGACGAGGTTGAGCAAGGCCTGGCCGAGCTGCGCCGGGTTCGCGTGCACGGGAGGGACCTCCGTGTACTCCCGGCGGAGGCGCGCGCGATGTCGGATCTCGTTCCCGCACACCCGCACCACCATGTCCAGGACCTCCCGGACGTCCACCGCCGAGCGGTCCAGCTCGTCCGGACGCGCGAAGCTCCGCAGGTCCGCGACCATCCTGCGGATACGCTCGGCCCCGTCCGACGCTTGCTCGAGCGACGCCACCACCGCTTCGAGCGTGCGCGCCAGGCCACGCGGCTGCGCCGCCCCGTCGAGCGCGAGCTTCCGACGCTCTTCGTCGAGCGCGTCGACGGCGAACCCGAGGTTGGCCACCACCCACGTCAGCGGGTTGTTGATCTCGTGCGCGATCGCGGCCGTGAGGGGCCCGATCGGCGACAGGCGGTCCTGTGCGGGGGGCGCCTGGCCGGCCCGCCGTCGCCGGGCGTCTCTTCGCCGTAGGGCGACCTCGAGGGTGCCTCGCACGGCGCGCCGCGACGCCAGGGCGTCGATCCACCCGTCGGGCTCGCATGCCCTGGCGCGCTCGATGCGGTCGTCGTCGACCTCGCCCACGACGTGCACGAACGGCACGCGGAGGCCGGTCCGGACCCGCACGGCAGTCTCGAGGGCGTCGATCGGGCCGCCGATGTCGACCAGCGCCACATCGGGGCGCGTGGCGCGCGCGGCGCGGAGGGCGTCCGTGGCGGCCGTGCCGGTCTCCACGAGCGAGGCGTTCATCTCGGCGAACGCCACGCGAAGCGACGAGAACGCGTCGGTGTGGCCGCCGATGAGCAGGAGGGTGGGCATGAAGGACCGTCCGGGGAACGCCGTCCTACTAAAGCCTCCCCCGGGGGGCGCAAGCTAAATGCCTGCTTCAAAGCCTGTAGTTCGAGCCGTACCGCACAAGGTGCAGCAACGCGTGCTCCTCCGCTCGCGCGTTCACCTCGGCGCGGCGGGCCTCGGCGCCCACGGCGTCGCCACGCGCGGCCCGTCGTCGCGCGTCCACGAGCACGGCGACGAGGGCGAGCTCGACCCACGGCGAGCGCGTCGCGGCGGCGAGCGTGCGCGCCCAGGCGTCCGCGTCGACCGCGCCGCAGGCCGCCCCCACGATCGCCGCGTACAGCACGAGCTCTCGGAAGCCGCCGGCCCGCGCGAGCCCGGTGGCGCGCTCCACTTCGAGGGCGGCACGGGCCGGTTCACCGAGCTCGACCTCGGTGCGCGCGCGCTCGACCGCGTACAGGGCGTCGGCCCAGCTGGCGCCGCGGGTGGGCGCCGCACGGGCCGCGCGGAGCGCGAGCGTGGATTCGCCGCCGGTACGGAGCCAGCGCAGGGTCGCGACGCCAAGCGGGCTCGCGGCGGTGGGGTCTTCCGGCGCCTCGCCGGCCTCGGCGAGGTGGAGCGCCGCCGCGTCGCTGTCGCGCCGAACCACCGCCACCTCGAGCAGGGCGGCCAGGGCGTGGCGGCGAAGGCCGGGCCGCCCGAGGCGCCGGGCGGTGGCGAGGGCCTCGCCGGCGAGGAGGGCGCCCGAGGCGGCGTCGCCGCGCGCGGTGGCGAGCACGGCGAGGTGCAGCCCGGCTTCCGCCGCGGCGATCCGCTCCCCCGCGAGGACGAGCGCGCGGCGCGCGGCGTCGCCGGCTTCTTCGGCGCCGGAACGGTCGCCCTGGTAGAGGAGGGCTTGCGCGAGCCGACGCCAGGCCCCGGCCAGCGCGAGCGCGCGGCCGCTCGCCTGCGCCCGGCGTGCCGCCGCCCGCGCGTGATGGCCCGCGAGCTCCACGTCCCCCGTGGCGAGGGCCACGTCCGCCCGCGCGAGATCGGCGCGCAGATCGACCCGATCGCGGGCCTCGGGCGGCACCGGCAGGGCGACCGCCTGGGCGATCTGACGCGCGGCCTCCTCCGGCTGTCCGAGCTCCAGTCGGAGCACCGCGGCCCGGAGCGAGGCGACCGAGGCCTGCTCCGGGCGGCCCTCGTCCGCCGCGCGCGCGGCGATGCGGAGGTAGCTCGCGAGGGCCTGCCGCGCGTCACCCTGGCGGCGCGTGAGCTCGGCGGCGAGCATTCCGGCTTCGGCGCGCTCGGCCGGGGAGGTCGCGCGCTCTTCTGCGAGACGGACGAGATCGGCGCGCGGGCGCTCCGCGTCCGTCGCGTCGGCGACCGATGCCCGGCACCGGGCGAGCGGGAACCGGAGGCGCGCGTACGCGTCGCTCGTGCGATCGCGGGGGAGGAGGTCGATCAGCAGCAGCCAGCCGCGCGCGTCGCGGTAGCGGCCGGCCGCCTCGGCCTCGAGCGCGGCGTGGCCCGCGGGGGCGTACGCTCCTTCGGGGTCGTCGGCGAGCAGGCGCGCGCGCGCGAGCGCCGCCGCGACGTTCGGCGCCCGCAGGTCGACCGTGGCGAGCGCGTCGGCCAACCGCCGTGCCGCGGCCGCGCGGCTCGGCAGGCGCGCGAGCGCCCCCGTTCGGAGCAGCGCGTCGGCGACCGACCACCCCTCGGCCTCGGAGCGCAGGTGACCGCGAGCGACCGCGGCCGCGACATCGACCCCGAGCGCCTCCCAAACGCCGGCGGGTAGCGGAACCTCCACCAGCGCCGCCGGGTGGGCCGACGGCGGCACCGGCGACCACCGCACCCCGCGCATCGCAGCGAGCTGGCTCACGCCGGCCTCGACCGCCCGCAGCGGTGCGCCCGCCTCGGGCGGGACGGTGTCGTTCACGCCCTCGAGCACGAGGTTCATGACGACGGTGTGCGCCGCGCTCTCGTCGAGGTCGCGCGCCGGGATCGTGCTCGCGAGGCCTTCGGTGGTCAGCGCGTCGACGAGGCGGCGGGCGCGCCGCGACGCCCATCGCTCGTCGAGCGTGGCGACGATCATGACGCCCCGCGGGCGCGCGCGCACGAGCTGCTCGAGCACCTTCGCGGTGAAGGTGTCGACCTCGTCGAGGTCTTCGAACACGAGCAACATCCCCGCTTCGCCGCCGAGCCGCGCGAGCGCGTCGGCGCAGGCGCGCACGGCGTCGCGCGCCGGGTCCGTCGAGACCCCGCCCGCCGTGGCCGGCACCGGGAGGTGTGGCCACAGATCGAGGAGCAACGCCCCGTCCAGGCCCGCGACCCGGCGACGCCACCCGTCCTCCGCCGGCGCCTCCAGCGCGGCGTCGAGGATCGCCTGCACCGCACCGCCGGGTCGCTCGAGGCGGCACGCCCCGCGGAGGCCGCGCACGCCGGCGAGCATCGCCCGACGCCGAACCTGCTCCGCCGTGCGCCGGCGGCCGCTGCCCGCCGGCCCGGACAGCACCCACAGGCGCGGCCCGTCGCGGGTGGGGACGGCGTCGACGATGTCGCGGATGCCCACGCGAGACTCCGCGACGTACACGGAAGGCTCCGGCCACTCCGGGCGGCCCTCGCCCACCGCGCAGCTGCGGAGCTGCGCCGCCGCGTGCCACGCGTCCGGGCGGTCGCTCGGGTCGAGCGCGGTCATGCGGGCGAGCAGGGCCGAGAGGGCGAGGGGTGCGTCGGGGACGACCGCGGCCAGTACCGGTGGACGCTCGAGGCACTGGATGCGGAGCCAGTCCTGCGGGCGGGGAGGCCGAGGACGGCGACCGATCACGCCTTCGAGGAGCATCAGGCCGACGGCGAACACGTCCGCGCGTGGCGTCAGCGGGGCGCCCGCCACCTGCTCCGGCGCCATGAAGGGGAGGGTGCCGATCAGCCCGCCGTCGCCGGTGAGGGCGTCGGTGTCGGACCACCATCGGACGACGCCGAAGTCGAGCACCCACGGGTTGCCGACGGCGTCGACGAGCACGTTGCTCGGCTTGAGGTCGCGGTGGACGAGCCCGGCCCGATGAACCGCCGCGAGCGCGTCGAGGAGCGGCGGACCGACCCGGAGCAGGCGTTGGACACGCAGCTCGGGGGGCCCGGCAGCCTCGATCCAGGTGCGGATCGGCTCGCCCCGCACGTACTCCATGGCGTACCACAACAGCTCGCCGCCGATGCCCGCGTCGAACACGCGCACGACGCCGGGCACGCTGAGGCCGCGCAGCGCCTCGAACTCCCTCAGGAAACGACGATCGAGCTCGGGATCGCCCCGCGCGCGCACCTTGACGGCGTACTCGCGCTCGGCGCGGCGCGCGAGGTAGACGACGGCCGTCGCGCCCCGACCGATCGGCTTGACGATCGTGTAGGGGCCCAACTGGACGGGCGCGTCCTGAGAGCCGGTGGGGAACACCGGCGGAGCTTACCCGGATCGGGCGCGGGCGGACGGGCGTGCCGTCGCGCCCGCGACGATTCAGACGCCGGCGAGGCCCGCGCGCACGTCGTCCACGATGGACTTCGCCGCGGTCGAGACCTTCGTCACCCGGTCCGGCGTGGCCTTCACCGCCTTGACGTTGTTGGTCACCGGGCCCGTGGCCTTCATGACCGCGGCCGGATCCTTCACGACCGTCGGGAGCTGGGCCGGGAAGCCGGCGGTCTTGGTCGCGAGCTCCTGGACCTGCGGCACGAGCTCGGCGCACCGCGACACGGAGCGCTGCGCCACCGTCACGAGGTCCTGGAGCGCGGCGCCTGCCTTCTGCACGTTCTCCGGGGCGCCCTCGGCGGCCACGATCTTCGGGGAGGCGCCGTCCATCGCGAGCTTCAGGGCGCCGGGCGCCTTCTTCGCGAAGTCCTGGAGCGCGGTGGCCAGGGGCGCGTCGATCGCGACGCCGAGCGCGGTGGCGACGGCTTCGCGCGCGCGCTTCAGGTCGGCCTCCTGCGCGTCGAGGTCGTCGTGGATCGCCCGGGCGTCCATGAAGACGCCGTCGAACTCGTTGATTCCGGTCTTCTCGATCTTCGGGAGGGCGGGTTCGGGCTTCTTCGCGGCCTCGGCCGGGGCGACGAGGGCGAGGAGCAGGGCGAGGGTGATGATCGTGGGCATGGAGCCTCCTGTGGCCGGCGCCTGGTATGCCGGATCCCGTCGCGCTGTCGGTTACTCGACCGACCGTGCGCATCCTGCACCTCTACCGGCCGCGTCTGCCCGGTCCGCGCGCCCAGGCCATCCAGGTCGTGCACACCTGCCACGCGCTCGCGTGCGCCGGCGCCACGGTCACCCTCCTCGCCGACCGAAACGCCGATGCGCCGCCCGACCCGGCGCGCGCGCTCGCGTGGTACGGGCTCGACCCGGTGCCGGGCCTCGATCTGCGCGTCGCCCCGGTGGCGTGGGCCCCGGGGGCGTCGGCCTGGTTCCGTACGTCTGTGGCGTTGTGGCGCGGAGAGCTCGTGTATGCGCGCGCGAAGCGGTATGTGTCGCTCGCCCCCCGCTCGGCGCGGGTCGTGCTCGAGGCGCACGAAGTGGACTCGCTGCTCGCGGAGGAGCGAGGACACGACCCCGGTCCGGCGCGCGCCCTCGAGCGGGCGGCGCTCTCGCGCGCCGCCGGCGTCACCGCCAACGCGCGCGGCACGCTCGAGCTCCTGCGGGCCGCGCACCGGATCGACGTCCCGACCCGGGTGATCCACAACGCCACGTCGCCGTCGCGCGTCGTGGCGCGCGCGCCGGCCCCGACGCCGGTGGTCGGTTGGACCGGCAGCCCGCGCGCCTACAAGGGCCTCGCCACGGTCGTCGCGTCGCTCTCGCGCTGGCCGGCCGAGGCGCGCCTCGAGCTCGTCGGGGGCACGATCGAGCTGCCCGCGGCGGTCGCGGGGCGGGTGGACGCGCTGCCGCCCGTGCCGTACGCGGCGCTGCCGGCGCGTCTCGCGCGGTACCACGCGCTGCTGTTGCCGTTGGACGACGATCTGTTCGGGCGTCACCTGTCCAACCCGCTGAAGCTCTGGGACTACCTCGCCACCGGAATCCCGATCGTGGCGCCGGAGCTGCCCAGCGTCCGCGAGGTCGCCGGAGACACCCCACACTATTACCGGCCGGGGGACCCCGAGGCGCTCGCCGCCGCGGTGGGGCGCGCGCTGGCGGCGGGTTCGGCGCCGCGCCGCGTGCGGACCTGGGCGGATCGAGCGAGAGAGATCCTCGAGTTCTGCGAGGGTCTCGCGTGATCCTCACCGTCGCGCGCTACTGGCCGACGCTGACCGAGACCTTCGTCTACGACGAGGTCCAGGCGTTGCGGGCGCGGGGCGTCGATGTCCGCGTGGTCGCCCTCGGGCAGCGCGGGGACCCCCACACGGAGCCGGACCCCGGGCCGGTGCTCCGGCGGCCCCATCGCGCGGGCTGGCTCGCGGCGGCGCCCGATCTGCTCGCGGAGCGCGCCCGCGGGCCGGTGCGCGCGCCGACGGGGCAAGCGTCGTCGCCGCTGCTGCGCCCGGAGAACGTCCTGTGGCTCGCGGCGATGGCGCGATCCGCGACGCTCGTGCACGTGCACTTCGCCGGCGACGCGGCCGCGCTGACGCGGGCGGCGTGCGCCCGCGCCGGCGTGCCCTACGCGGTGACCGTGCACGCGGTCGATCTCTGGAAGCCCCGGGCGGACCTAGCCGCGATCCTCGGGGACGCCGCGCTCGTGACGACGATCTCGGATCACGCGGCGGGGGTCCTGCACGCGCGCCACGGCGTGCGCGCGCGCGTGCTGCGGTGCG
>CAMAXZ010000030.1 GCA_945862325.1 Klebsiella pneumoniae | reverse complement strand
GCCGCGCCGCCCGCGCTGGTCGGCGACGAGCGGGTGGTCGACACCCTCGACGTCGGCGCGATCGAGGACGAGGCGGCGCACGGGGTCGTGATCCCGGGCGATCCTCGTCTTCTGCGTCGGCGCAACGTCGTCGCGCGCGGACGCGCGGGGGAGCTCGAGCTCACCGACAGCGCCCGGCGCCTCGACGGCCCGCTGTCGGCCACGCTGCGCCTCGCGGCGGGCCCGACGCGCCTCGTGGTCCGCCTCGGCCCGAGCGAGAGCCCCGCGCGCCTGGGCGTGTTCGTCGGAGGGGCGCCGGCGGGCGAGCTGCGCGTCGCGCCCGTCGCGCCGGGAGAGTGGCGCGACGTCGCGGTCGAGCTCCCGCCGGGCGCCGGCTCAGGCGACGCCCGCGTCGACGTCGTCCCCATCGAGCTCGTGCCCGGCCCGCGCAACGGCTGGATGTTCGCGAGGGCGTGGACCGTCGGGTAAGACGGCCCATGCTCCGCCTGCTGCACACCCTGCTCGCGCCGCTCGTGCGCTGGCGCCTCGGCCCGTGGCGGGCCCCGTTTCATGCCCCCGACCCTTCCCTCCCCGCGCGCGCCGCCGCGCCGGGGCCGCGGGTGGCCGTGCTCGGCGCCGGCCTCGCGGGGCTGGCCGCCGCCACCACCCTCGCGCGCGCCGGGGCGCGTGTGGTGCTCTTCGAGCGCGAGGCCTACATCGGGGGAAAGCTGGGGAGCTGGGTCGCCGAGGGCCCGGGCGGGGAAGCCCATCGGGTGAGCCACGGGTTTCACGCGTTCTTCGCGCACTACCACAACCTCTGGGGGTGGTTGGAGGAGCTCGGGCTGCGGCGTGGCTTCCGTACCATCCCCGACTACAACATCCTGCTGCCCGGCGGGCGGGCGCTCGGCTTCGTTCACACCCTTCGGACGCCGGTGTTCAACCTGCTCGACCTCGCGCGCCAGGGACTCTACCGGATGTCGGACATCCTCGGCACCGACGCGATGCACGAGATGGACGCGTTCCTCCGCTACGACCCGGAGACCACCTACGCGCGCTACGACCACGTCACCTACGCCGAGTTCGCGAGCCGCAACGCCCTGCCGCCTTCGCTGCGCCTCGTGTTCAACACGTTCAGCCGCGCGTTCTTCGCCGACCCCGAGCGCATGAGCATGGCGGAGCTCATCAAGAGCTTCCATTTCTACTACCTCTCGCACGACGGGGGGCTCCTCTACGACTACCCCACCGACGACTTCGAACCGTCGTTGCTGGCGCCCTTGCGCGCCGTCCTGGCGGAGCAGGGCGTCGACCTGCGCCTCGGCGTCGACGCCCGGTCGCTCGGCGGGGACGCCGACACGCTCGTGGTCGACGGCGAGCGGTTCGACGACGTGGTCATCGCGACACACGTCGTCGCGGCGCGGGACATGCTGACGGACAGCCCGCTGTTCGTCGAGCACCCCGAGTGGAGCGCGCGTGTGTCGCAGCTGCGCGCCGGCCAACGTTACGCCGTGCTCCGCGTATGGTTCGACCGAGACGTGCGGACCGACGTCGCCGAATTCGTCATCACCGAGCGTGTACGCGTGCTCGACGCAGTGTGCCTCGTGCACCGCACCGAAGCGACGAGCGCCGCGTGGGCCCGCCCGCGCGGCGCCTCCGTGATCGAGCTCCACTGCTACGCGGTGCCGGATGGCCTCGCCGACGACGCGGCGATCCGCGAGGCGCTCCTCGACGATCTGCCGGCGTTCTTCCCTGAGCTCGACGGGGCGGCGCGCCTCGGCGAGCACCTCCGCGTCGCCCGCGACTTCGCCGCGTTCCATGTGGGTCAGCACGCCATCCGGCCGGAAGTGGCCACGCCCGATCCGCGGGTGTCGTTGGCGGGGGACTGGGTGCGCTTGCCCTTTCCGGCGATGCTCATGGAGGGCGCAGTGGCGAGCGGGCGACTCGCGGCCAACCGAGTCCTCGACCGACACGGACTCCAGGGCGCGCCCGTCTGGTCGGTGCCCGCGCGCGGCATGCTCGCCGGGGTCCCCGAGCCGCCGAAGCCCCCACACATTCGCGCGCGACTCTCGGTACCACCCGTCTGACGGTCGTTTCGTCCCTACTCCCACCACGATTCGTGAGCACATTGGTCGCGGAGGGGGAAACCCATGTTCCGTTACGGCATTCTCTCGATTCTTCCCGTCCTGCTCGTCGCGTGTGCGATGGACGGGCGTCAGGCGTCGACCCTCGGTGACGACGAGCCGACCGTCGGGGCCGGCGACGACGGCACGCCGACCGCCAACAACCGTGAGGTCCCGGCGGACCCCACGAACACGCCCACGACCACGCCGACGAACACGACCCCGTCGACGCCGATGATGCCGGGCAGTCAGAACGCGCCCGGGTCGGAGGGCCAGGCGGCCCAATACGATCAGCGCTTCATCGACACCATGGTGTCGTACGCGGCGTTCACCAAGGACGTCGCCGACATCGGCGGTCGACGCGCGCAGAACGAGACGCTGAAGACGTTCGCGCGCAACCTGTCCACGCAGCACGACGCGACCGTCGACCAGCTCCAGAACTGGCGGAAGCTCTGGTACCCGAACGCGTCGCGGCAGAAGGTCGACTTCGACGAGGCGCGCAACATCCAGGGCGCGCCGCCCTACGGGTACTCGATCGTGGGGCCGACCGCGAACGACAGCGCGAGCGTCCTGGCGGCGCTGCGTGACGTCCCGGACGAGAACTTCGACCGGGTGTACACCGATGCGCTCGTCGCCCACACGCGTTGGGGGCAGGACTTCCTCGCCTCGGCGAAGGGCAACGTGCAGCGCGCCGAGCTGCAGCGTGTGATCGACGACGCGACGCGGACGATGCAGTCGCAGCTCAAGCAGCTCGAGGGCTGGCAGAAGAGCGGCTTCGAGAACACCGACCCGCGGCAGATGTAGTCAGTCGCGGACCGAAGCCTCCGTCGGCGGGCCCTCCGGGGCCCCCGACGGTCGCGTCAGCCCCCTCGCCTCGAGTCGGCGTTCGAGGCGGGGGCGCGCCCGTGGGTCGGCCCCGACGAGGGCCGCGGCGGCAAAACGGGCGGCCACGTCGGGCGCGAGGTGGTCCGACGCGTCGACCACGGCGAGCACGAGGCCCGCGCGGAGCGGGTCGGCCGCCCACGGGGTGACGATCTCCTCGGCTTCGCTCGGGAAGCGACGCACGAGGCAGCTCGCCGCGCGCACCGCGACGGCGGGCGGGCGCAGCTCGGGGGCGGTGTACCGCGCGAGGTCCGCGGCGCTGTCGACGGGCAGGGTCGCGCAGTCGAAGCCGTCGCGGGCCCCGAGCTGCCGAAGGACCGCGACGTCGAGCGCCGGCTCCGCCGCGAGGGCGAGGGCGGCGAGGGCGGCGAGGGCGAAGAGGATCATGGCTGGACTCCGATGTAGCCTTGGACGACGCCGCCCTGGATCTCCGTCAGTACGCTCTGCCGAACGCACGCGCGCGCGCTGCACACCGGGTACGGGAACATGAGGTTGTCCCCCAGCTCGTCCTCGCAGTCGCCGGTGGCCGAGCAGTCGGGGGTGTCGGCCACGGCGTCCCAGGCGTCCCAGCCGTCTTCCACGGGGTGGAAGAGCCCGAGGTAGTGGCCCATCTCGTGCGCCATCGTCTCGCCGAAGAGCAGGATGTCTTCGTCGTCGAAGGCCGCGTCCCCGCCGGCGTTCGCCAGCCAGGAGACGAACACCGCGGCGTGGGGCTGCGCGGCGAACGGCCCTGGGATGCCTCCGGCCTCGCCGTAGAGGTAGTCCGCGTCCCCGGCGATCGACTCGCCCACGACCATCAAGGTGGCGCGCGGGTCGAGCGAGCCCATCAGCGCCTCGACGGCGTCGAGCCCGAGGTAGGTGTCGGGCAGGTCCGCGTCCGTGTCGATGGTGCGGTACGAGACATCGAGGCCGACGCCGATGGCGGCGTAGAGCTCGACCCAGTAGGCCACCGCGGCCTCGACCCCGTCGACGACCACCGTGTCGTCGGCGAGGTCGCCCGCGTACGCCACGACCACGGGCAGCGTCCCGGACGGCGCGGCCTGGCGGATGAGCACGTCGACCGACACCTCCTTGTCGCCGACATACTCGAGGGCGTCGTTCAGGGTGGCGACGTGGACCGCCCACTCGCCGGCGTCCAAGGCACGGTCCGACCGCAACACCGGCCAGTTGATCGTGGTGGCGAACTCGGTCGGCCACACCGCCTCGGTCAACGAGCGCGACCCGTCGTACCAGTCCTCCCAATCGAACGCGAGATCGCCCGACGGAGACACCACGTAGTCGGTGGACAGGTAGCCGCGCTTCGTCCCGGCGACGACCTGGAACACCTCGTCCTCGAACAGCTCTACCGGGACGACCAGGGTGCCTTCGGCGTCCGAGCGGAGCTCGAGGCGCTCGACGCGCAGGCCGTCCGCCGGCTTCTCGGCCGTCTCCGGCTTGCACGCGATCAACACGAGCACCAACATCGCCTCTCCTCGTCGCGTGCGTCCGGCCGGAGCGCGTCTCCGCGAATACCATGTCCGAGGGCGCGTCGTCGAGCGAGACGGGCGCCCGACCGCGGACCGGCACAGAAACGTGCTCAAGCCCGCCGGCAGTACACCGATGGGTTGGGCAACGAAGGAGACGAGGGTGTTCATGTTCCTCGCGATCGCCGCGGCGCACGCCGATGAATTGCCGGCGATGACCAACAACGCCGGGAACGAGATCCGCTGGCGCGCCATGCCGCTGGTCTACAAGATCGACGCGGCCAACGACGCCGGCATCGCGCCGGATCGCGCCTTGGCCTCGATCCGCGCCGCCGCGACGCCGTGGAGCGACGTCCCCGAGAGCTCGATCGAGTTCGAGTACGGCGGCGAAGTGTCCGGAGTGCGCGCCGGGCACGACGACACCAACGCCGTCCTGTTCGCCGGGAACTGGGACCTCGACCCCGACCTCCTCGCCGTCACGAGCGTGTGGTCGACGGAAGACGGCACCGCCGTGTCGTTCGACATGCAGATCAACACGATGGACCACGAATGGTCGGCCGACGGGGCCGACAACGCCGCGGACCTGCAGAACGCCCTCGCCCACGAATTCGGTCACGCCCTCGGCATCGGACACCTCGACAAGTCGCCCGACGCGACGATGTACCCCTCGGCCCCGGACGGGGAGACCCTGAAGCGGGATCTCTCCGAGGACGACCAGTGGGTGGCCCTGAACTTCTACCCGGAGGGAGGCCTCGCGCCTCTCGAGGAAGAAGGTCAGTTCGCGGTCTGCGGAGTGGCCTCCCCGATGTCCGCCGCCGCCTGGATCGGCGGCCTCCTCGCCACCGCCACGCTCGCGCGCCGTCGCGCTCGGGGGGAAGCATGATCGCCGCCCTGTTCGCCAGCACCGCCTTCGCGACCACGTTCGCCCGCCCCTCCGAGCTCGCGGAGCTCGCCGCCCGCAGCGACTACGCGCTCGCCGGCAAGGTCGTCTCCACCGAGGGCGTGATCCGTTCGGGCCGCATCTGGACGCTCGCGCGGATCGACGCCGACGACGACGGGCCCGACATGGACGTGTGGACCCTCGGCGGCTGCGTGCCGGAGCAGAACCTCTGCATGACCGTCGCGGGCAGCCCCGAGCCGAAGACGGGCGACGACGTGGTGGTGTTCTTGACCGAGGGCCGGGTGACGGGCCTCGCGCAGGGCTGGTTCCGGGTCCGAGACGGCGTCGGCGTGCGCGACCTCTCCGGGCTCACGTTCGCCGACGGCGCGGCGCCGCCGGCGCGGATCGACGTGAGCGAGCTCCGCGGCGCCATCGTCGCCGCCCGCGCGCCGAAGAACTGAACCCGCGCCGCGCGCGGATTCTCTTGACACCCCAACAGCTCCGTGATTGGATGCTCGTGGGGGGTTCTGCAACGTGAGGTCGTTCGTCCGGCTGTTCGTCACGCTCCCGGTGCTCGCGCTGGGCGCCGTGTGCGTGCGCGTCGCGGCGCTCTCGGACTCGACGTGGGCGACCGCGCAGGCCGTCGGGGCGATCGTCCCGGCCGCGGCGGTGTTGGGCCACGCCGGCGCCGCGGCGGCGAGCGCGGACGCGTCGACGCCGGCGCAGGCGGCCGACTGGACGCCCCCGCTGTGGGCCACGCCCGCCACGCCGGATCTCGCCGCGGTCGGCATGATGGACGGCGCGCCCCGCCACCACACGTCGCCGCACCTGAAGTCTCGCTCGGCGTTCGTCTACGACCTCGACGCCGGCGAGGTGCTCGTCGCGCGCAACGCGGACGTCGTACGCCCGGTCGCCTCGCTCACGAAGGTCGTGGCGTCGCTCGCGATGTACAGCCTCGAACCCACCTTGGACCGTGAATTCTGCATCGGAGCGGAGCAGTATCCGACCCGGTCCGGTGCCCGGAGCCGCCTGTCCACCGGGGACTGCCTGACGGGCTGGGACGCCGTCGGCGCCGCCCTCGTCGCGAGCGACAACCGCGGCGCGTACGCCCTCGCGGCGGCGGCGGGGGTCGGCGTGGACGAGCTGGTCGAGCGGATGAACACGATCAGCGCCGACCTCGCGATGACGAACAGCGCGTGGTCCGATCCTTCCGGCCTCGAGGACGAGAACCTCTCCACCGCGCGCGACCTCGCGCGCGCCACGGTCGCGCTGGCCGCGAATCCGGTGCTCGCGCCGGTGGCCAGCGCGCCCCACTGGGACGTGTACCGCTCCAACCACCAGAACGCCCGCCGCCTGTTCAGTACGGCGCGCATCATCGGGCGCGACGACCTCGACGTCCTCGCCGCCAAGACCGGGTACACCGACACCGCCCGGTACTGCTTCACCACGTTGATCCACACCGCCACCGGCCGGCGTCTCGTCATCACCCTGCTCGGCGCCGACGGCAAGATGACGCGGTGGGCCGACGTGGAGCGGGTGCTCCGTTGGGTGGACACCGCACCGACATGACGCCCGTACACGTCGTGAGCGGTTGGCTCGGTGCCGGAAAGACGACGATGTTGCTCGATCTCGTCGCGCGACTTCCGGGGCGGAGCGCGGTGGTCGTCAACGACTTCGGCGACGCGCGCATCGACGCGACGCTGCTCGGCGGCGACGGTGTGGTCGACATCCCGGGGGGATGCGTGTGTTGTACGGCGCCCGCGGGCCTCGTGCCCGCGGTGCTCGGCCTCCTCGAGTCGCAACGCCCAGACCGCGTGTTCATCGAGCCGAGCGGCCTCGCGCGGCCTCAGGACGTGGTCGACATGCTCACGCGGGGGCCCCTCGCGGCCCAGGTCAGGGTCCAACCGGTCATCGTGTTGGTCGATCCAAACCTTTTGCTCGCCCCGCCCGAGGGGTTGCTCGAGCAGCTCGACGCCGCCGACGTGCTCGTCGCCAATCGGGTGGACCTCGCCAGCGTGGAGGGCCTCGCCCGCTTCCACGCCGTGGCCGACGCCCTCTGGCCCGGCCCGGCCGAGCGCCTCGAGGTCGTTCACGGGCGGCTCGCCGAGCTCCCGACGTGGGACACCCTCCCCGCGCGCGCGATGAGCGGCGAGGCCCGCGAGCCCGACGCGCACGCGCACCACGGCCACACCCACGCGGTCGCCCGCTCCTGGGTCTTCCCGCGCGGCGCGCGCTTCGCGTGGGACCGCCTCCGTGACGCCGTTCAAGACCCGGCCCTCCTCCGCTTCAAGGGGCTCTTCGAGGGCGACATCGGACACGTGCGCGTGGATTGGGCCGGCGGTCGACTGAGCGTCGCGCCCACCGCATACCGTCGAGACAGCCGGGCCGACGCGATCGCCGACGATGCCGGCACCCTCGATCGCGTCGACGCCGCGCTCCACGCCGCGCGCATGGAAGCCGACACGCGCGCGCCCGGGCCCCAGGTGCGGCTGCTCGACGCCGACGGCGTGGGCCTCCTGCTCGACGCCCGCGCGCTCGACGGCCTGCCGGGCCGGATCGCCGACGTCGGCGGGAAGGTGCCCGGACGCGCGGGCCCCGCCGTGCCGCTCGCCGAGGTGCTCGCCCTCGCCGCGCCGCGCGCGGGCGATCGCTTCGTCCTCGTCGCGAGCGACGGGATGGTGGCAGGCCCGAGCGAGCTCGTCGCGGGCGAGGCGGCGTGGCTCGCGTACACGGTACCCGACACGCAGGGAGGGCCGTTCCGGGTGCTCGTCGCGCCAGGCTCGTCCGCGTGCGCGAACGTCAAGGGTGTCACGACGATTCGGATCGTACGCGGCGCGTCGTGACGTCTGGCCGTCGGGCGCGCGGCGTGACAAGATGCGGACGATGATCGCCCCCGGCGCCACCCTCGAGCGCTACGTCGTCGAGCGCACGCTCGGCGACGGCGGCATGGCGACGGTGTACCTCGTGCGCCACGGCGCGCTCGGCAGCCAACACGCGCTCAAGGTCCTCAAGGTCGCCTCCGCCTCGCTCCGTTCGAGGCTGAGCCAGGAAGGGCGCCTGCAAGCGTCCCTCCGACACCCGAACGTCGTTTCGGTCACCGACATCGTCGACATCGACGGCGCCCCCGGCTTGGTGATGGAGTACGTCGACGGCCGCTCGCTCGACGATCTCCTCAGGGAACGTCGTTTGTCGCTGGACGAGGCCGAGCGCTTGTTCCGCGGCATCGTCGCCGGCGTCGCGCGTGCGCACCGCGAGGGGATGATCCACCGCGACCTGAAGCCCGCCAACGTGCTGCTGCAGCGCACGGAGGACGGGTTCATCCCCAAGGTCGCCGATTTCGGCCTCGCGAAGGCGCTTCACGAAGAGAGCAGCCCGCACGTGACGGCCACCGGCGTCGGCATGGGCACGCCCTCGTACATGGCGCCCGAGCAGTGGAAGAACGCGAAGTCGGTCGACGCCCGCGCGGACGTGTTCGCGCTCGGGTGCATCCTCTACGAGATGACGACGGGGCGCCGGGCGTTCGACGGCGACAGCCTGTACGACATCATCGCGGCGGTCGCGATGGGCCGCTACCCCTCGATCGACGAGGTCGCTCCCGATCTCCCCGAGCGCCTGCGCGCGGCGATCCGGGGGGCCATGGCGATCGACCCCGCCGAGCGGATCGCCGACTGCGAAGCGCTGCTCGAGGTGCTCAACGGCACCGCGGTGCGCCCGCGACGGCCCCCGGAGTCGCCGCGACGCCCCGAGACCTGGATCTCGGCGGACGGGTCGAGCGTCGCGCCTCGATCGTCGGCGCTCGGTGCGCCATCGAACCCAACGCTGCCTCCGCCCGCCGCCGGGACGCCGACGCACGTGCCGCGGCACACCGCCGCGGCGACACAGGCGCCACTTCCGACCGTGCCACCCCAGGCGTCCGGCCCCTCCTGGAGCACCGTGGCGATCGTCGCGGTGGTCTCGGCCAGCGCCGTGGCCATCGCTGCGGTCGGGGCGGTGGCGATCGGCGTCGGCGCCTGGACCCTGCGCGGCCCCGCCGACTCCCGCACGGCGGAGGTGGCGACGGCGCCCGACGCGGCGCCGGCCACCCTCGCCCCGTCCCCCGCCCCGTCGGCGTCTGCCGACGTGCCCGCGGTCCCCGTCACGAGCGCCCCGCTGGCCCGTCCCACCGCGCCGCCACCGAACGCCACGCCGGAAGCGCCCCTGCCCCTCGCGGTCGAACCGAAAGGGGACCCCGACCCGGCGCCCCCGAAGGCCGCGACGCCCGCCGAAGCCGACGCGACCGCCAAAGCCGACGCGACCGCCAAAGCCGACGCGACCGCCTCACGCACCGACGCCGCGCCCCACGGACGCGCGCCGAGCGGCGAAGCCTACGCGCGCGTCGAGGTCAGCGGCGACGCCGAGCGGATTCGCCTCACCAACGGGGTGAACAGCTTCGGCCCGGCGCTCGTGCCCCCGGGCGCGTGGGTCATCCTGGCGAAGTTCCCGGGAGGCTTCGAGCGCCCGTGGGGCACGATTCGGCTCGAGCCCGGAGAGACCGCGTACGTGACGTGCGAGGCCGCGCGCAGGGCGTGCAGGCGCCGCTGACGGCCGACACCTCAGCGCACAGTGAACGTCGTGCTCGCCGCGCCAGCGCGGATCACGAACGACGTGGTCGCGGTCCAGGCGCCCGCGGTCAGCGTGCCGAAATTCTCCACCACCTCGACGGCGCCGCCGGCGGGGACGTCCCACGTCGTGACGACCGAGGCGCACGCGAAGGCCACGCCGGTGCCCATGCCGGAGCCATCCTCGAGGGAGATCGAGTTGACGAGGCACGTGTCCGGCGTCGTGAAGCGGACCGCCTCCGAACAGTCGTTGACGACCATCGACGCGAGGTACACCGCGTCACGCGCGGTGAACGACGTGGTCACGGCGCCCGCCGAGTCGCGGGACTCGAGGCGGAACGTCAGATCACGCACGGTGCAGGCCGCGCCCGTGTCGATGTCGCCGGTGTCGACGGTGCCGGTGTCGACCACGCCCGTGTCGACCACGCCCGTGTCGTCGGCGGTGTCGCGGCCGGTGTCGGGCACGCCGGTGTCCACGTCCGCGCCCGTGTCGACGTCCTCGGTGTCCGTGTCGGTGTCGGTGTCGGTGTCGGTGTCGGTGTCGGTGTCGGTGTCGGTGTCGGTGTCGGTGTCAGACGCGCCGGTGTCGTCGGCCTGCTTCGGCACGCAGGCGGTCGTCACGGCGAACACGAGGGAAAAAGTGAACATGCGGCTCCTCCGCCGTCCATCGTAGCCCCAGTCGCCCGGACCCGCTCGGCCCGCCGGCGTCCGCCGAGCGCGATACGGACACCACCACCCCGGAGCCCGCATGGCAGGCATCAACGAACTGTCCGACGCCGCGTGGCGCGACGACGACCTCGGCTTCCTCCTCGATCTCTCGGGCGTTCCCGTCGCCGGAGGGCTCCTGCGGGCCCTCGCCGCGGACGAGGCGACCTGGGCGCCCGCGTTCGCCGCGATGGCCGCCCTCGAGGCCGGCGCGGTCGCCAACCCCGACGAAGGGCGCCAGGTCGGGCACTACTGGCTCCGTGACCCCGATCGGGCGCCGAACGGGCTCGGCCGCGAGATCCGCGACACGGCCGAGGCCTGCCGCCTGCTCGCGTCCGACGTGCACCGGAGCGGGAGCTTCGACACGGCGTTGATCCTCGGGATCGGCGGCAGCGCGCTCGGCCCGCAGCTCGTCGCCGACGCGCTCGGCGAGCCGGACGATCGCATGCGCATGCTGTTCCTCGACAACACCGATCCCGACGGCTTCGCGCGGCTGCTCGGGCCGCTCGACCTCGAGCGGGTGCTCGTCGTGTGCATCAGCAAGTCCGGCGGCACCGCCGAGACGCGCAACGCGCTCGTCGAGACGAAGGCGGCGTTCGCCCGTGCGGAGGTCGACTTCGACTCACACGCCGTCGCGGTGACCGGCGAGGGCAGCGCGCTCTGGCACGCCGCGGAGGGCTGGCGCGCGCGCCTCCCGATGTGGGACTGGGTCGGCGGGCGCACGAGCGTGTGCTCGGCGGTCGGCCTCCTCCCGATGTTCCTGCAAGGGGTCGACGTCGACGCGTTCCTGGCCGGGGCGGCCAGCATGGACGCCGCGACGCGGGCCCCCTCCTTGGCTGCCAACCCCGCGGCCCGCCTCGCCTGGGCGTGGCATCGCCTGACGGAAGGGCGCGCGGCGCGCGCGATGGTGGTGCTGCCGTACCGCGACCGCCTCGTGCTGCTCTCGCGCTACCTCCAGCAGCTGGTGATGGAGAGCCTGGGGAAGGAGCTCGATCGTTCCGGAGCGCGCGTGCGTCAGGGGCTGACGGTGTACGGCAACAAGGGCTCGACGGATCAGCACGCCTACGTCCAGCAGCTCCGAGACGGCCCGGACGACACGTTCGTCACGTTCATCGGGGTGCTCGACGACGGGTGGTACGGCGCGGAAGAGGTCGAGCCCGGCCTCGACAGCGGCGACTTCCTGCAAGGCTTCCTGCTCGGCACCCGCAAGGCGCTGCAGGCCCAAGGCCGCGGCACGATCACCTTGCTCGTCGAGCAGATCGACGCCTTCCACCTGGGCGCGCTCGTCGCGCTGTTCGAGCGGAGCGTCGGGCTCTACGCCGAGCGGATCGGCGTGAACGCCTACCATCAGCCGGGCGTGGAGGCTGGCAAGAAGGCCGCGGGCGCCGCGCTGGCGCTGAAGGCGCCCCTGCTCGCCGCGCTCGACGAGACGCCGCGCACCGCCGCCGAGGTCAGCGCGCGGGCGCTCGTGGAGGACGCAGAGACCGCGTGGTTCCTCCTGACCCGGCTCGCCATCAACGGACGCGGCGTCAGCCGCGCGCCGGGCGACTCGCCCGCGACCGACCGATTCGCCAGGAAGTGAGGAGCGCGGCCAGGCCCCAGCCGAGCGCCGCTCCGCCCGAAGTGGACGCGCAGCCGCATCCCGCCGCTTCGTCGTCGTCTTTCGGCGTCTCGGTGTCGGTGTCGGTGTCGGTGGTTCCGGTGTCGCCCGTGTCGCCGGTGTCGCACGCCTGAACCGCGGGGTCGGTGTCGTCACAGTCGTCGGCGGCGGCGACGCCGTCTTCGTCCTGGTCGGTGTCGTTGCCGTCGCAATCCTGATCCACGCCGTCGTACCAGGTCTCCTGCGCGCCCGGCCGCACGGCCGAGTTCGCGTCGTCGCAGTCCACGTCCACGGTCGCCCCGTCGCCGTCCTGGTCGAATTCGTCCGCGTCGTCGCAGTCGGTCACCACCCCGTCGTAGGGCTCGTCCGGCGCATCCGGGTAGGTGTCGGCGCGCGCGTCGTCGCAGTCATCGCCGCCCCAGGTGGCGGAGTCGTGACCGTCGGCGTCCGCGTCGAAATCGGAGTTTCCGCGACAGTCCGCATCGAGGCCGTCGTACCAGGCGTCTTCGGCGCCGGGGTACGCGCGGGCGTCGGTGTCGAGGCAGTCCGCGTCGCGGGCATACCCGTCCCCGTCCTGGTCGTCGTCGTTGCCGTCGCAGCTCTGATCGACGCCGTCGTACCAGGTCTCCGCGGCGCCCGGGTACACCGTGGCATCGGCGTCGGAGCAGTCGGTGCCGTCCGCGACGTACCCGTCCGGCGCGCTGCACGCGACCGTGGTCACGGCGGCGTCGCCGAAGCCGTCGTTGTCGGTGTCCGCGTAGAACGTGGAGGTCCCGGTGGCGGTCGCCTCGTCCACCGTGCCGTCGCAGTTGTTGTCGACGCCGTCGCAGGCCTCGATCGCGTCGGGGGAGATCGCGTCGTCCGTGTCGTCGCACTCGGCGCACGCCGCCCATCCGTCGGCGTCGTCGTCGGCGTAGCCGACCGAGCCGTCGCAGTTGTAGTCCGTCGGATCCGTGCAGACCTCGACAGCGCCGGGGTTGAACGCGGTGGAGGTGTCGTCGCAGTCGCCGCTGACCGCCACCGTGCCGGTGGGCTGCTCGCACGCGTCCACGCTCCACGCGTCGCCATAGCCGTCGTTGTCGGCGTCGGAGTACCAGGACGTCAGTCCGGTCACGCTCGCGTCGGCGTCGTCGGCCGCCCCGTCGCAGTCCTCGTCGGCGTCGCGCGCATCGCAGACCTCGACGGCGTCGGGGTTGACCTCGAAGCGCGTGTCGTCGCAGTCGCCGCCGACGGACGCAGCGCCGCCGCTCGCCGAGCAGGCGCGCACCGTGACGTCGTCGTCGCCGAACCCGTCGAGGTCGGTGTCGGCGAACCACGTCGAGGCGTCCGTGGCGTCCTCGTCCACGCTCCCGTCGCAGTCCTGGTCGGCGCGGTCGCAGGTCTCGACCCCGTCGGGGGACACCGCGGCGTCCGTGTCGTCGCAGTCGAGGGCGTTGGTGACGTAGCCCACGGCGCTGCACGCCCGCTGCGACACGGAGGCGTCGCCGTAGCCGTCGCCGTCACTGTCGCGGTACAGCGTCACGGCGTCGACCGCGCTCTCGTCGATCGTGCCGTCGCAGTCGTCGTCCACGCCGTCGCACGTCTCCGGCGCGCCGAGGTACACCGTGCCGTCCGACTCGTCGCAGTCCTCGCCGCACCGATCGCCCTCGCCGTCGCCGTCGGTGTCGTCGCAGCCGTCGGAGACGGTGATCGTCGTCGACGTGCGATTCCACGCGTCTCCGCTCGATCCGCCGTTGCCGTTGACCGCGTTGCCCGCCCCGTAGAGCGTGACGGTGCCCTCCGTGGAGGGCGCCGTCCACGACATCGCGAAGTCGACGGCGCCGGCGCTCATCGTGCGCCGCGACGAGTGCGTGATTTGCGAGCTCGAGACGCGGGTGTTGCTGCCGGCGGTGAGGGTGCCGGACGACGCCGACACGTTCAGGCCCGCCGCGGACTGCGTGGCGTGCGCCACCCGAAAGGTGACGCTGATGGTGTCTCCGGGCTCCACCTCCGCGTCGTGACTGAAGCTGACGGTGGTGGCCGACGACGCGGACGCGCCGTGGCAGCTGGTGCACCCGGTGGTCGAGTACCCGGTGATGCCGGAGTTGTACGCGAGGGCGACAGACACGAGGGAAAGCGGGACGAGCAGCATGCGCGCAATGGTACCGAACAACGGACCGTGTACGCGAATGCCGGAAGTGTGACAGATGAACTGGTGGCCTACCTCACACGCTTCGCGGAAGCGCCCTCGACGCACGCTTGCAGCCAGTCTTCGTGCGCGCTCGCCATCTCTGGCAAGCCGACGGGGCGCACCACGGCGCCGCCCGCCGCCAATGCGTCGAGCAGGGCCCCGTAGCCCTGGAGATCGTCGTCGAGCCCGTCGGCCGCGTAGGCCTCGAAGGCGCCGGCGTCGAGCCCCGCGCCGTATCCGTCGACATGATCCATGAAGTACCAGGTGTTCACGAACCCCGGCCGAGCCCGCGCGAGGACCTGGCTCATCGCGGCGACGCCTCGCGGCGCGACCCGGTCCGGATCGGCCTCCCGCGACGCCAGACCCGGGAGGTAGAGCAGCGGACCATCGGGATCGTGCACCACGAAGCTCGATTCATCCGAGGCGCCGGCGCCGTCTGGCGGGCGCCACGGCGTGGTGTAGGCGAGCGTCAGGCCGCGCTGCGTGGCGCCGTCCTTGAACGCGCTGAGGCTGGTGTAGCCGGCGTCGGCCAGCACCGCCCAGCTGCCCGTGTTGAACGCCGTGTTGATGTCCGTGAGCCGCAGCCCGAGCTCCGAGGCGGCGGAGCGCGCGGCGCGCGCGGCGCGCTCGAGGGCGGCGGCGTCTTCGGGCGCGTGCAGGTGGCCGCTCCACGCCATGCCCTCGGCCTCGCGCGCCGCGAGCCACTCCGCGCCGAAGCGCGCGGTGCCGCGCGCGAAGGTGGGGTCCGCCTGCAACGTCAGCGTCGCGCCGCGCGCCGCGAGCACCGACGACAGGCGGGCGATCACCGCGGCGGGACGGCCCCAGGCGGCCGCGTCGGTCTCGAAGGACGGGTCGGCTTCGACGTGGATCGCGAAGCCGAGCAGCACCTCGGCGGGCCCGTCGAGCCCGCCGAGGTCCGACCACGCGTCGGTCGTGATCGCGAGGCCGTCGACGACCGTCTCGGGGCCCTCCACCGCGAGTACGAGCTCCGCCCGATCGAACGGGTCGACCAAGGTGAAGTCGACCGAGAGCGCGCCGTCGGCGCCCGAGACCTCGGCGCGGGTCACCCGCCGATCCCCGTTGATCGTGACGATCCGCGCCGTGGCGCTGCCCGTCACCTCGAGCTGGAGGCGATGGAGGTCGCCGCGGTTGAGGCGCGCTTCGGCGACGAGCTCGCCGGCGCCGGAGACGTGCAGGCACGGCGCCTCCCGACACCCCACGTCGGACAGCGCGGTCGTCAGGGACGACGTGAAGGCCACCGTCTCGTCCACGCGCGTCTCTTCTTCGAGGATCGGGGCCCAACCTTCGTTCATCGGCGACGGGCAGCTCGGCGCGTCGACCGGGCCCCCGCCGTCGCACGCGACCAACAACGCGAGGAGGATGCGCACGCCCGACCCGTAACCGGTGAACGCCGCCCCACGCGCGCCGAGGGTCGCGGGCCCGTCGACCTCCGACCGCAGACCGTGCTAAGCGCCGCCGCTTCCCGGGTCCAGCATGTCGCCCTCCGCCGACCGCCTCCGCGCCGTCCAGACGGCCACCTCTCGCAACGTCCGCAGCTTCGCGCGCCCGGTCGACGGCGCTGGGCGCCCGCAGCGCATCTCGAGCTTCTTCGGGTCTCGGACGTTCAGCGCCGACCGCATGAAGGAGCGGTTGCCGCCCGAGGTGGTGGCCCGGTTCGTCGCCACCCTCGATCGCGGCGCCCCCCTCGAGCGGCCCGTGGCCGACGCCATCGCGCACGCCGTCAAGGAGTGGGCGGTCGAGCAGGGCTGTACCCACTTCTGCCACTGGTTCCACCCGATGACCGGGTCGACGGCCGAGAAGCACGACAGCTTCCTGTGGTTCGATCGCGACGGCCGCCCGATCGAGAAGTTCACCGGCGCGATGCTCATCCAGTCCGAGCCGGACGCGTCGAGCTTCCCGAGCGGCGGGATGCGCAGCACCTTCGAGGCCCGCGGCTACACGGCGTGGGACCCGACGTCTCCGATGTTCATCATGGAGTCCGTCAACGGCCGCACGCTCTGCATCCCGAGCGCCTTCATCGGCTACCACGGGCAGGCGCTCGACGAGAAGGCGCCGCTCCTGCGCTCGATGGAGGCGCTCTCCCGCGCCGCCGTGCGCCTGCTCGACGTCCTCGGCCAGCCCCACGTGCACCGCGTCACGCCCACGGTCGGCCCCGAGCAGGAGTACTTCCTGATCGACCGCGCGTACGCCAGCCTTCGCCCCGACCTCGTCGTGGCCGGGCGCTCCGTGCTCGGCGCGCGCGCGCCCAAGGGCCAGAGCCTGGAAGACCACTACTTCGGCGCGATCCCCCCGCGCGTACTGGCGTTCATGGAGGAGGTCGAGACGGAGCTCTACGCCCTCGGCGTGTCCGCGAAGACCCGGCACAACGAAGTGGCGCCCGGCCAGTTCGAGATCGCCCCGATCTACGCCGAAGCGAACATCGCGGCGGACCACAACCAGCTCGTCATGCAGACCCTCCGCACGGTCGCGGCGCGGCACGACCTCACGGTGCTGCTGCACGAGAAGCCGTTCGCCGGGGTGAACGGCAGCGGCAAGCACGTCAACTGGTCGATGCAGACCAGCACCGGCGAGAACCTGCTCGACCCCGGCCAGAACCCGCAGGAAAACATTCGGTTCCTCGCGTGTCTGTCCGCGGTCCTGCTCGGAGTGCAGCGGCACGCGTCGGTGCTGCGCGCCGCCATCGCCAGCCACGGCAACGACTTCCGTCTCGGGGCCAACGAGGCGCCGCCGGCGATCATCTCGGTGTTCCTCGGCGACTTCCTCTCCGCGATGAGCGACGCCATCGCCGCCGGCACGGTCGCCAACCTGCCCGCGGGCCAGGCGGTGCTCGAGCTCGGGCTCGCGCGCCTGCCCGCGATCGCGAAGGACAACACCGACCGCAACCGCACCTCGCCGTTCGCCTTCACCGGCAACAAGTTCGAGTTCCGCGCGGTCGGCAGCAGCGCGTCGATCAGCTTCCCGACCACGTGCCTCAACGCCGCCGTCGCGGACGGGATCGAGCAGCTCACCACGTGGATCAACGAAGACGGCGGCCCGGACGCCGTGATGAACGCCATCCGCCGCGCCATGGTCGAGACCGCCCCCGTGCGCTTCGACGGCAACGGCTACTCCGGCGAGTGGGTCGAGGAGGCCGAGCGCCGTGGCCTGCCCCACGCCCGAAACACCCCCGACGCGCTCGACGGCCTCGGCACCGACGAGGCGGCGGCGCTCTTCTCCCGGCACGCGGTCCTCAGCGAAGCAGAGCTTCACGCCCGTCACGACGTGCGGCTCGAGCAGTACAACAAGAAGGTCGAGATCGAGACGGAGATCCTCCGCGCGCTCGTCGACACGCACGTGTTGCCGTGCGCGCTCGCGGACCTCGCGCAGGTCGCGAAGCAGGAGTCGGAGATCCGCGGTGTCGGCTCGCGCAGCCAGGCCGCCGAGTCCCGCCGGCTCGAGCTCACCAACGACATCGACGCGCTGCACGACGCGCGTGTCGCGCTCTCCCGTGCCCTCGCCGACCTCCCCGGCGACGAGCACGAGAAGGCGCGCGCGAACGTCCGCTCGGTCATCCCGGCGATGGAGTCCCTCCGGGCCGCGGTCGACCAGCTCGAGGGCCAGCTCGACGACCGCCTGTGGCCCCTCCCGCGGTACCGCGAGATGTTGTTCTTCTGCTGATCGCGTCCAGGTCGGGCGGCGACGCCCGTTGAGGCATCCACGGAGCGCTCCATGCCCCTCTTCGCCCTGACTTTTTTCATCGGCTGCGACGACCCCGCCGATGGCAGCGACGACCCTCTCGTCGAGCGCACGCTCGAGTCGTGCGGGGGCAGCGCGGATTCGGAAGTGCCCGACTTTTATCAGGACTTCTTCGCGTGCGTCATCATGACCGAGAGCGGCGGCGACGTCACCCTCGCGTCGAACGGGCTGCCGCCACACCCGAGCCCGTACTACGACACGGACTCCGAGAACTGGGTGGCCTTCGACGAACGCGACGGCCAGTGGTTCCAAAACCCCAACGTCATCGCGTCGCAGGACCACTCGGTCACGATCGCCGCGGAGCCCGTCGCCAAGGGGCTCACGATCGACGACAGCCTCGTGGACCTCAGCGCCGGGACGAGCGACGAGGAGTACACCGGCGGGCTCGTGGGACTCGCGATCGACGGCGTCGCGCTGTTTCACGCGACGGCGGCGCCCGGCGACTCCATCGAGGACGAAAAGTACACCTTCGACCTCTATGAAGGGCATCCGGAGCAGAGCGGTACGTACCACCATCACTCGGCCAACCCCGCGGCGCTCGCGGTGCTGAAGGACCGCGGCTACACGACCACGACGGCCCCGGGCGAGGCGGAGCTCGAGCTGTTCGGCATCATGTGCGACGGCACCGTGGTGCTCGGCTGCACCGAGCTCGACGGTTCGGAGGCACCTTCGGACGGGCTCGACTCGCAGGCCGGGCACGTGCACGACATGACCGGGCCGGAGGGGGAGCTCTACTTCACGAACCGGTACCACACCCACGTGTGCGACGGGCTCCACACGCACCAGTTCACGCCGGAGATCCAGTACTACGAGGGCTGCGGCTGATCAGCCCGCGCGCAGGGTGATCGCCGCGGCCGCCTCGCGCGCGAGGTCGATCGTGGCGCCCATGTCCGGCGTGCGCACGACGAGGTTGCCGTCGGAGAGGAAGGTCTGACGCCAGTCGCGGCGCGGCGCGCCCGGAGGGAGCAGGTCGATGCGGGCGACATGCGCGTGGTGGCGCGCCAGGAAGGAGTCCAGCCCTTCGTAGGCCCGGATCCTCCCCTGGCCGACCGCGCGCTTGAACACGATCGCGGCGCTCCACGGGCGCTGCCGCACCCCCTCGAAGCGCCGATGGCAGACGACCCGCGCCCACTCGCGGAACAGGTCCCCGTCGTCGCTGTAGTTCATCAGGTCGACCATGTTCGCGCCCGGCGGGCGGCACGCGATCTCGCCGAACACGGGCTCGCCGGAGGGCAGCCGAAACCACTCCATGTGCGTGAACCCGGTGCCCATCCCGAGGGCCTTCAGCACGTGACGGCCCAGCGCCACGCCGTCGGCCACCCACGGATCGTCCACAGAGCGGAACGACTGGATGATTGGGCTGATCCACTCGTTCTTCCTCGCCACCAGCGCGCTCGGCTCGTAACGGCAAACGCTCTCGTACACGGGCACCCCGTCGATGCAGAGCGTCTCGTAGGTCAGCTCTTCACCGGTGATGAACTCCTCGACGCTGGCCTCGGGGACGTGCGCGGAGGCGTGGAGCGCCGCCGTGAGCTCGCTCGGATCGTCGCACCGGAAGGTGTCGGCGCTGCCCGCGCCGTCCACCGGCTTGAGCACCACCGGGAAGCCCATGGCCGCCGCGGCCGCGTGCGCCTCGGCGCGCGTGCGTACACGTACGGACCGCGGCACGCGCAGCCCCGCCGCCGCCACCCGACCCCGCATGGTCGGCTTGTCGCGAAAGCCGATCACGGCGTCCTCCGACATGCCGGAGAGGCCGCGATCGGCGCGGAGGCGCGCGGCGAGCGTCATCACCGGCTCCCACGCCGCCTCGATGCGATCGGGGCGCCGACCGTCGAGCCACCCCAGCACCCGGGACCGTACGCCCGCGGCGTCCCCCATGTCCGGGACATGCAGGTACGACGACAGGTGCCGGCGCAAGGACTCCGGCAGGCCCGCGTACGGCGTGTCGCCGACGCCGTGTACACGCGCGCCGACCTCGGCGAGCCCGCGCGTGAACTGGGCCATCTCCGGCGGATACGACGGGGACAGAAACACGACGTCCATCGCTCAGACCTCCACGGCGATGCGCGCGGCGGAGCGCTTCGGCGCGACCGCACGGTAGCTCTCGAGCGCCCATGAACGAACCTCGGCGTCGTCGGGGAGCGCGTCTGCGCCGAACTCGAACGTCACCCAGCCCGCCTTGCCGAGGCCGTACCGGGTGGGGACCGCGCGGCCCTCCGCCACCAGCGCGCCGCTCCGCTGTGGCAGCTTGACGCTGAAGCGCAGCCTCGGAGCGTCCGCCCCCATCCCCATGAAAACAAACACCTTTCCCTTCACCTTCACCACGCGCTCGCCCCACGGAAACTCTTCGGTCGTGTCGGGCAGGGAGAGCGCGAACGTGCGCAGGGCGGCGATGCGGTCGGGGAGCGACATCCGGCGAGCGTAGCTGCGCGCCTGCCCCCTGTCCCGTCCCCACCCCGGGTGGCTGCCCCCTGGGCGGATGGAAGGCGCGCGCCTACTCTTCGTGTGGGGGTGAGGACATGTGGCGTTTGGGAGTGTTGGGCCTGGTTGCCCTGACGATGGGCGCGTGCAGCGCGGAGTACGGCCCGAAGGAGCGCATCACGCTCGACCCGGTCGAGGCCGAAGACACCGGCTCGCCCGACGTGGACCGGACCTGGGGGACGGAGCTGCCGGAGATCACCGCGGGCATCCGCGATCCCGACGACACCGGCGGGGAGGACTCTGGCGGCTGGGACACCGACACCGACCCGGTGGACACGGACACGGGCGAGGACGACGACGTCGACGACGACGACGACGACGACGACGTGGACGACGACGACGACGACGACGACGACGACGACGACGACGAGTGCGACGACGAGGACGACGAGTGCGACGGCGAGGACGACGAGGACGACGAGGACGACGAGGACGACGAGGACGACGAGGACGACAAGGACGACAAGGACGACAAGGACGACAAGGACGGCGAGGCGCGGACGGAGCACTGACCTCAGCCGAGCATGCGCAAAACACGTCGATGAATGGTGTGATCGCGTAGCGCCCGCGCGCGGCCCTCGGCCGCGACGCGGGCGCGCTCCTCGGGCCGCGCGTGCCAGTAGGCGACCTTGGCTTCGAGCTCGTCGAGGGTCGACCACACGTCGAGCTCCACGCCCGGCTGGAACAGATCGCGGAGCTCTTCGGCGTCCGAGGCCAGGACGAACGCGCCGCACGCGAGCGCCTCGAACACACGGAGGGTCACGATGTCCGACTGGTACACGCGGCCGATGTCGAGGTGGATCCCGCCGTTGGAGTAGATCCGCGGGACGGCGTGTCGGTGGCCGGCGGGGCCCCTCCAGACCACGCCGCCGCCGGCTACCCTCGCCCACCCTTCGTCGCCCCACACGTGGACGCCGACAGGGGCGAGCCGACGCACGGCGGCCGAGCGCCACTCGGCGGCGGCAGACTCTCCCAGCATCAACGCCGGGTCATGGCGTGTTCCGCGACGCCGGAGCCCCGGGCAGGCGGCGTCGAGCCGCTCGGCGAGGATGAACGTGCCGTCGCCGCTGGCGCGCAGGGCGTGTTGCTCGGCGAGCACGGCGGCCACGATGCGTGGCGCGTCGGACGCATCGCCCCCTTGCGCGGCGAGGGCGTCGCGCAGCTCCGCCTCGACCTGGCGACGATACCGGGCCGCTTCGAGCGCCATCGACCGGCCGACGAAGCTTACCGGGGCTGCGAACGACCGCGCTTCTTCCTCGGTCATCGGGATCGGCCGGCGGCGCTCCGGGTCCGCGCCGAGCGGCAGCCACTCCGCGTGCCAGCCGAGCGCGCGCAGCGGTTCGACCTGCGCGCGACGCCACGTCCAGACGGTGGTCCGACCGACCGCGGGCGCCGGCGGCGGCGGCTCGATGCTGGGATCGATCTCCCACACGTCGAGGCGCGCACCCAACGCCGCACACACCTCCGCGAGGCCGGGCACGAGGTTCACGACGAACACACGATCGGGCTGGAAACGTCGTGCGAGCTCGAGGATCTCCTCTCGCGACGCGCGCGTCGTCTCCCAGGTCCACACACCCCACCCTTCCGCGCACAGCGCCGCGCCGAGCTCCTCGACCAGGAGCCCCCCGTCGACGAGGAGCGCCCGCCCCGCGCGCGGCGGCCCCTCGAGCCACGCCAGCTCACGGGCATAGAGCGGGCCGAGCACGGGGTGCGCGACGAGCGGCCCGCGGTCGCGGCCGAACCGGCCGGGCTCGAGGAGATCCAGGTCCGAAGCGAGGTCCAACCGGCCGGAGCCGAGGGCCTCGACCCGGTCGCGCTCCGAGAGCCAGGCGATGAGGCGCGCGGGATCGCGCTCCCAGAGGGTCACCCGCGCTCCGCGCGCGAGGAGCTCGTCGACCGTGGCGCCGAGCGCGCCCGCGACGCGGACCTCGTCCGCGTCGGGCGGGCGCGGGAGTTGGACCGTGGGGAAGGCGCGCGGCGGGGTCCAAGAGCAGGCCCGCAGGCGCGCCACCAACGGGGCGCGCGTCGGCGGCAGGGCGGCGAGGTTCGCCGCCGCGACGGGCGTCACGGCCTCAGCTCGGCGAGTAGTCGAACGGGGCCGAGGAGTTGCCGTTCTCGTCGACGACGACGAAGCGGAAGGTGCCGGAGAACGAGCACCCGACCCCGTTGCGCGTCGCCTCCCAGCCGGCCGAACAGTTGCCGTTGAAGCAGGACACGTCTTCTGTCACGCCGTCGGCGTCGCCGCCCACGAAGGTGAGCGTGCCCCCGTCGACGGTGTCCTCCCCCTGGGGGTCGGTGGCGGTGAGGTCGACCGCCCACACCTCCTCCGAGTCCGTGTTGGTGAAGCACGTGTCGGCGGTGACGGCGGTGATCGTCGGCGCCACCGAGGGGTCGATGTCGGTGTCGACGTCGGTGTCCGTGTCCGTGTCGGCGTCGCCGTCGCCGAGCTCCACCTTGTCGGAGGTGTTGCAGCCGAAGCAGAGGAACAGCGGGATCAAGCGGAAGCAGCGCATGGCGAGAGGGTAACCGGAGGGAGACGGGATCGCCTCGAATGCGTGCCCCCGCCCGGCGCGCTATCGACACGCGGGGGGGAGCACATGGCGGTTCGGCTGCACCCGAGCTGGCTCGCGGAGATCGGCGAGGTGTTCGACGAGCCGTGGATGGCGCGGCTCCGCGAGTTCCTGGCCGCAGAGAAGCGCGTCGCGACGGTGTTCCCGCCCGGCGACGAGATCTTTGCGGCCTTCGACCGTACACCGTTCGACCGTGTGCGCGTCGTGGTCCTGGGTCAGGACCCGTACCATGGGCCGGGGCAAGCGCACGGGCTGTGCTTCTCCGTGCGCCGGGGCGTGCCAATCCCGCCTTCCCTGCAGAACATCTACAAGGAGCTGCGCGACGACCTCGGTCACCCGCCGCCGCCGCACGGCGACCTCGGCGCGTGGGCCGATCGCGGCGTGCTCCTCCTCAACACGGTGCTCACCGTGCGGGCGCACACCGCCAACTCCCACCGCGGGCAGGGCTGGGAGCGGTTCACGGACCGGGTCATCGAGGCGCTGAACGCGCGCCGCGACGGCCTCGTGTTCGTGCTGTGGGGGGCGGCCGCGGCGAAGAAAGCCGCGGCGATCGACACCGCGCGACACCTCGTCGTGCGTTCGGCGCACCCTTCCCCGCTGTCGGCGCACGCCGGATTCTTCGGCAGCCGCCCATTCTCCGCGATCGACGCCTGGCATCGCGCGCGGGGCGAACCCGTGGTGGACTGGCGACTGGACTGAGCCCGCCGTCAGCCCTGCGGCGCCGGCCGCCGCCGCACGACGGTCCGCACCACCACCTCGACGCCCACGGGCGGCTCGCGCTCGCGCGATCGTTCCGGCGGCGACCGGGGGCCGGCGTTGGCGGCTCCGTTCGCGCCGCGCCGCGCCGTCGGCAACGGCGGCAGGGCCGGGGCGGCGCGGGATCGCCCCTCGGGAACCGCCCGCGGCTCGCCCCGCGGCGCGGGCGCGCCGGGATCCGCATCGGCAAGCCTGTGGAGCGCGTCCTGACCCGCGGCGATGTCCCCGTGCCACGGGGAACCTCGAGCGGGCAGCACGTGACGGAACGCGAGCGTCGCGAGAGCCCGGAGCGACCCGCGCAGGCGATCGGCGCACGCCACGGGGGCGGTCGGCACGAATCCGAGGCCTCCGGCCGGCCCGCCGCACACGAGGTCGCCGGGAAACAGCACCTCGTCCCGAAAGAGCAGGGCGGCGCCGCCCTCCGCGCGCCCCGGCGCGGACACCGCGCGCAGGTCCGCGTCGAGCTCGAGCGCTTCGTCGAACGTGCGTTCGGCCTCGATCCCCGCCGCGCGGTGGGCCACGCGCTCGGCGCCGAAGCGGCGGGCCCACGCGTCGGCCTCTCCCGCATGCCCGCCGCGTGTGACGAAGATCCATCGCACCCCTCCCGCAGCCGCTACTCGCTCGACGAGCGGCCGCGCGAACCTCGGCACGTCCACGAGCACGTTGCCGGCGTCGCGCCGAACGAACCACGCCGACGCGCACCCGCTCCGCTCCGAGACGTACCCGCAGAGCGCGACGTCCTCCAGGACGAAGTCCGGAAACGCGTCGCGCGCGGGTCGCAGGTCCGCCCGCGGAGCCGCGCCGATCGCCCCGGCAGGGCAGGCGAGCAGCGCCATGTACGCGCGGTGCGCGCTCGCGGCGTCGCGGGGTTGTTCACGAACCACGGAGTGCGCGTCGGCCGCGTCGAACACGGTCGGCGCGATCACCCGACACGTGCCGCACGCGCGGCACGAACGGTCTACGTAGAGGTCTCCGGTGGCGTTGTCGGGCCACCGATCCGAAACACGAGGCATCCCCCCAAGCTCACCACCGAAAAGGCACGGTCAACCTGGTCTGATGCCACGACCCCACCAACCCCGTGTTCAGACGGCCTGCGCGATCCGCGCGAGCAGCTGCTCCGGGTCCGGTACGCGCGCGGGGTCGACGGTGACGACCACGCCCGGACGCAGCTCCCGTGTCAGCAACGACCGCCGCGGGCCCTCGACCGACGCGCCCTCGACGATCGACTCGATGGAGAGCGTACTCGCGCCCGCGAGCTGGCGACGCACCTGCGCCAGGGTCAGCCCGTCGGCCTGGAGCACCTTGACCGCGCACGCCTGGAGCAGGTGACGAAACCCGTACACACCTTCACGGCCGTTCTGACGCAGCGGCGGATCGAGCAGTCCGAGGCTGCGGTAGTAGCGCAACGTGCGCTCGTCGGGGAAGAGCGTCACGCGCTCGTCCGCGGACGCCCGAGGAAGGCGAGACAGGACATCCCGAACCCGTTCGCAAAGCCCGGGAAGGGTGAACTCCGCCGAGCGCGAGGATTCGAGCAGTCGTGCGTCCATCGCGGACAATCGTACCCGCGGGGTCCGGCGGCGCAAGCGCTTGACGATCGCTTCACACCCCGGTCGCCACCGATGGTACGTTTGACGCAAAAACCAAACCCAACTGACGCGGAGCCGCCTTCGTGTGTCTTCGCGTGGTCGATCGTGTGCCCGACCGGTTCGACCGCGGGAGGTTATCGCCCGCGTCCATGTCCATGGACGCGATCCACCTCCTCGGCCTCCTGCCGCACGACCTCGTGTCCGCGTTGAACGCGCGAGGAGAGCGCTGCTCGATCACCGAGGCGCGGCAGGTGCTCTCGCGGATCATCTCGGACGGGGCGGAGGACCCCACGCCGCGCCGCGAGCCGAGGAAGGCGCTGGTCCGCGCCTTGCACGCGCACGCGACGTGGCGGCGGCTCGAGGTGCTCGAGCGCGTGCCCGACGGCGAAGGCAAGAGCGTCCGCTACCTGTTCCGGTCGCCGGACGGCGCGCTCTCCGAAGCGGTGCGCATCGGCCTCCACAAGGCCGACCACTACACCGTCTGCCTGTCGTCCCAGGTCGGCTGCGCGATGCAGTGCGCGTTCTGCGCCACCGGCCGCCTCGGGCTCACCCGCAACCTCGCTCCGTGGGAGATCGTGGCGGCGTTCCTGACCGTCCGCGACGAGGCCCCCGGGCGGGTCAGCGGCGCGGTGTTCATGGGGCAGGGCGAGCCCTTTCACTCCTACGACGCCGTCATCCAGGCCGCGCGCGTGTTGTCCGACCCCGCCGGCGGCCGCATCGCCAAAGAGAACATCACGATCTCCACGGTGGGCCTGGTGCCCCAGATTCGTCGGTTCACGCGCGAGAACCAGCCGTTCAAGCTCATCGTGTCCCTCACGTCGACCGACCCCGCGCGGCGGGTCGCGCTGCTGCCCGTCGCGGGGCGGACGCCCCTGAGCGAGCTGGCGGCGGCCTTGCGCGAGTACGCGACGATCGCCCACGATCGGGTCACCGTGGCGTGGGTGGTGGTCGGCGGCGTGAACACGGGCCCCGACGAGGTCGAGGGGCTGCGGCGCCTCATCGGCGACCTCCACCTCCGGATCAACCTGATCGACGTCAACGACAGCCGCCCCGACGGCTTCGCGCGGGCCACACCCGACGAGCTCCGGCGCTTCCTCGATGATCTGCAGGTGCTCGGCGTCCCCGTGGTGCGGCGGTATTCGGTGGGCCAGGACCAGGACTCGGCGTGCGGCATGCTCGCGGCGCGGCGCTCGAGCACGGCCCTCGACACCGCGTCAGACAGCCGCGCGCCCTGACCGTCCGCCGAGCGGGCCGTCCGCCACGACGAACTTCACGCGGCGACGATCGCCGTCGGCGACGCCGAACGCCGCGGCGAACGCGAAGCCCGGCAGCTCGGCGGGATCGAAGCTCGGCGGCAGCTTCACCCACGCGCGTGCGTAGCGCCCGACGGCCGCCGCGAGCACCTCCGCCAGCGGCGGCACGGCGGCGAGCGACGTGCGTGCGCGGTCCCACGCCTCCCCCCACGGCGGATCCACGAAGAGCGCGTCCGCCCGAAGCCGGCCGACGAGGGCCACCGCGTCGCCGTGCACCCACCGCACCCGGTCGTCGACGCCGTAGCGCCGCGCGTTGTGGCGCGCGTCGGCGAGCCGCGCCGCGTCGCGCTCGATCGCCACGACCGACAAGCCCGACGACGCGAACGCGATCGTGTTTCCCCCAGCCCCGCAGCCGGCGTCCACCACCGTGGCCGCGCCCGAGGCGACGACGCGGCGGGCGAGCGCGACCGCGAGCGCCTCCGGCGTCAACGAGTAGCGCCCCTCCGCGTCGAGGCGCGTCGCCGACCTCGAGAAGCCCGGCGAGGTGACCCGACGCCGACGCGCATCGTCGGCGCGGGCCGCGCGCACGAGGTCGCGAGACAGCGGCGGGTCGACCGCCACCACCACGAGCGCCCCGCCCAGGCCGACTCCCCGGAGCCGCGCCGCGACGTCGGCCGCCGACGCGCCGTCGAGCTCCGCGCACCAGGCGTCGTCGTCGCGGCGCCAGCCCGAACGACCGAGGAGCGTCGGGGCGTCCACCCATGCCGGAACGCCGGCTACGCGCACACGGTGCGGACGCTCCGAACCCACGCCGCAGAGATATCTCGCGACCGCCCCCACGGAGACTGAAGAACGCGGTTCCCGCGTCCGATGCGAGGGTGTGAGCGTTGCCTGGTTCCCACCGATCCGCGGCCGCGAGAATCGCCAGCCCACGCCGCGCGCCGCTCGGCCACGGCCGGGCTTTCGGGTGGTGCTCGCCTGCGCCGACCCGGACATCGCCGAGTGGCTCTGCGAGCTCCTCGAGGCGATGCCCAGCCGCCGCGCCCGGGTCGACCTGGTCTCGGACTCCGCCGCCGCCCTCGCGGCGATGGCGCAGGGCGGCCACGACCTCTGGATCGTCGACGAGCGACTGCCCGATCGCGACGGGATCGCCACCGTCGCCATCGCGCGAACCTGGGCCAGCGACACGCCGGCCCTGCTCGTCACGGCCGAGCCGGATCCGGTCACGGACGCGCGCGCCATCGCCGCGGGCTTCACCGACGCCTTGCCGGTGCGGGGGCTCGACGCCGCCCTGCTCGACCGCGCCGTGCGCTTCGCGTGTGCCCGCGCCGAGTCCCTTCGCGCCGCGCGCGCCGCGGAGGCGCGCTACGCGCGCGCCGTCGCCGCCACCGGCGAGGGGGTGTGGGAGTTCGACATCCGGGCCCGACTGCTCACGCTCGACCGCACGGCGCTGGCGCTGCTCGGCGACGCGCCCACGGACCCGGTGTCGCTCGACGCCATCGCCGCGCGGGTGCACCCGGAGGATCTGCCGGCGGTGCTCGCGGCCGGGTACGAGCCTAGATTCGAGCTGACCACGCGCTTGCGCCACGCCGACGGGTCGTGGCGCAGCCTGCGACTCTCCGGGTGGCGCGTCCGCGGCACCGACGCCGACGGGCGCCCGCGCCGCGCGCTCTACGCCGGGTTCCTGTCCGACGTGTCTCCCCAACAAGAGGCGGAGGCCGCGCTCCGCAGCTCCGAAGCGAGCCTGCGCGCGATCTTCGAGGGCAGCGGGATCGCCTGCGCCCTGCTCGACGCCGACGGGATGGTCCGCATCGCGAACCCGGAGGCCGTCCGCCTGGGCGTGCGCGCCTGGGGGGTGCAGATCGCGCCGGGGTTCCTCGCGACGCAGCTTGGGGAGCGCGCGTCGAAGCACGTCGGCGCCGCGATGGCGCGGGCGCGCACGGGCGACCACGCCGCCGTGGACGTCCAGCTCGGCGGGGCGTGGTTCGAGGTCCGCTACTCCGCGATCCGCCAGAGCTCGGGCGCCTTCTCCGGCTGGTGCGTGACCGCGCACAACGTCGAAGAGCGGCGACGCGTCGCGCGTCAGGTGCGCCACCTCGCCACGCACGACCCGCTCACGGGCCTCCCGAACCGCCTCGCGCTGGTGGAGGCCATGGCGTCCGCGGGGCCCCGCGCCTCCGTCATCGCGCTCGACCTCGACCGGTTCAACACCATCAACGACGGCATGGGCCACGCCGTGGGCGACGAGCTCCTCACGGCGATCGCGCGCCGCCTCTCCGAGGTCGCGCCGTCCGGCTCGCTGGTGGCGCGGCTCGACGCGGACGAGTTCGCCATCCTGGTCGCCGATGCCGACCCGGGCGAGGTCGTCGCGCGCGCCCTCGACGCCGTACGGGCGCCGCTCCGGATCGGCTCGGGGGAGCTCCGCGTCACGGCGAGCGCGGGCGTGGCCCGGCGCGCGGAGGTCGGGGCGTCGGCGGAAGACCTGCTCCGCGCCGCCTGCGTCGCGCAGTACGAAGCGAAGTCCGCCGGAGGGGACGCCGCGCACGCACACCGCAGCGAGCTCGTGGACCGCGCGCACCTGCGCATGGAGCTCGAGGTCGAGCTTCGACGGGCCCTCGCGCGGGGCGAGCTCGACGTGCACTACCAGCCGGTCATCTGCCTCCAGACGGGCCGCGTCCTCGGGATGGAGGCGCTCGCGCGGTGGACGCACCCTCGTCTGGGCGTCGTCGCGCCGGCGGCGTTCGTCCCCGTGGCCGAGCAGGTCGGCCTCGCGCCGGCGCTCACCCGCCTCGTCCTCTCGCGCGCGGCACAACAGATGGCGGCGTGGCGCGCGCGGTTTCCCGCGCTCGTCGACGCCCGGATGTCGATCAACCTCTCCGCGCGTGATCTCGAGCGCGAGGGCCTCGCCGCGAGGGTGTCGCAAGTGCTGGCGCGCACGGGCCTGCCCGCGTCCTCACTGACCGTCGAGCTCGCCGAGAGCGCCGCGATGCGCGACCCGGACATGACGGTGCGCGCGCTCCGGGCGCTGCGGGACGTGGGCGTGGACGCCTGCATCGACGACTTCGGCACCGGCTCCTCGTCCCTCGGGCGCCTCCACAGCCTCCCGGTCACCACGTTGAAGGTCGATCGCAGCTTCGTCGCCGAGACGGCCGACGGTGTCGACAACTGGGAGATCGTCGAGAGCGTCGTGGCGCTCGCGCGCTGCTTCGGGCTCACGACGGTGGCGGAGGGCGTGGAGACCACGGACCAGGCCGCGCGGCTCGTGAAGCTCGGCTGCGGCTCGGCGCAGGGCTACCACTACGCGCGGCCCGCGGACGCCGCGACGACCGAGCGCTGGCTGACCACGGTCGCCGTCGGGTAGGCGCCCCCTCCGGCGTTTCGGATTACCCCGCGGGCATGCCGAAATGGTACGCAGTGGCGGCGCCCGGGCTCGAGCAGGTGGTCGCGGGTGAGCTCGAACGGGCGGGCGTGAACGGCACCATCGAGCCGGGAGGCGTGGCGTTCGAGGCGACGATCCCTGAGGGCGCCGCGCTCGCGCACCGCTTGCGCACCCCCGCGCGCCTGTTGCTGGTCGTGTGCGAAGGGCGGGTCGGCACGCCCGACGAGCTGGTTGGGCTCGTGCGAAAGGGCGATTGGAAGTCGCTCGTACACCCGTTCGCCACGCTCGACGTGTCGGCGTCCGCGGAGCGATCCCGCCTGCGGTTCCGCGAGGCGGCCGAGAAGAAGGTGTCGAAGGCGATCGCGGAGGCGATCAAGGGCCCCCGCGTGATGGACCGCGAGCGCCGGCCGGCGATCGCCCAGCGCGTGCAGCTCCGCATCGTGGACGACCAGGCCTCCCTGTCGATCGACGCCGGCGGCGAGCTGCTGCACGTCCGCGGGTGGCGTTCGGAGCAAGGCCCCGCGTCGATCCGCGAGAACCTCGCCGCAAGCCTCCTGTGCGCGGCCGGCTGGACCCCGGACGAGCCCCTGTTGGACCCGTTCTGCGGTTCCGGGACGATCCTCATCGAAGCCGGGCTCCTCGCGGCGGGTCGCTCCCCGTTCGTCGGCAGGGCGCTCGCGTGCGACGAGTGGCCCGGCCCGCCCCACAAGAAGGGCCAGAAGCCGCCCAAGGCGGCGCCGACGGCCGTGGGCCCGCGGCCGTCCCCCCGGCTCCACGGCGCCGACCGCGACGCGCGCGTGCTCGCAGCGGCCGCGTCGAATGCGCGACGCGCGAAGATCGAGCTCGATCTTCGCCGAATCGACGTCGCGGACGTCGAGCCCCCGGCCACCGCCGGCCTCCTGCTCACGAACCCGCCCTACGGCGTGCGCCTCGCCAGCGAGGCGCAGGCCCTGCACGCCACGTGGCGCGCGTTCGGCCGGACCCTCGCCGACCGCTTTCGCGGGTGGCGCGCCGGGTGGCTCTCCCCCGATCCCCTGCTCTCCCGCTTCGCCCATCCACGCGCGCGTCGCATGTTGACGTTCAACAACGGCGGCTTGAAGGTGGGGTTCTGGGTCGTCGACGAGGTTTGACCCGGTCAGCCCGGGCCCGGCGCCGGGACACCGAGCTCGAACGCCAGCGCCGACGCGAGGTCCGGGCGCGCGAACGTGTATCCGGACGCGATGAGGCGGCTCGGCTGGACCCGTTGCCCGCCGAGGAGCACGGACTCGCCCATCTCGCCGAACATCAGCTTCACCGCGAACGCGGGCAACGGCATGAACGACGGCCGATGGAGGACCGCCCCGAGGGTGCGCGCGAGCTCCGCCTGGGGGACGGGGCGCGGCGACGTGACGTTCAGCGGCCCGGAGAGCTCGGGGGACACGATCGCGTGCAACAGCGCACCGAGCACGTCGTCCGGCGCGACCCAGCTCATGTACTGGCGCCCCGATCCGACCGGCCCGAGCGCGCCGAGGCGCGCGGGCGGCAGGAGGTTCGCGAGCGCGCCACCGCGCGGCGTGAGCACGACGCCGAGCCGCGCGTGGACGACGCGAATGCCCGCCTCGGACGCCGGGGCGGTCGCGGCTTCCCAGGCCCGACACACGTCCGCGAGGAAGCCGGTGCCGAGGGTGCTGGTCTCGTCGAGCTCTTCGTCGCCGCGGTCGTCGCCGTAGATGCCGACCGCGCTCGCGCTCACGAGCACCTCGGGCCGCCGCGAAAGCCCCGCGAGCGCCTTCGCGAGCAGCCGCGTGCCCTTCTCACGGCTCTCCAGGATTGCCTTCCGCCGCGCCGGGGTCCAGCGGTCCCCGACGCTCTCGCCGGCGAGGTGCACCACCGCGTCGACCCCCTCGAGCGCCGCCGCGTCGATCGACCCTGCGTCCGGATCCCAGCGGATCTCGTCGGGGGTCCGTGGGGCCCGGCGAACGAGCGGCCGCACGCGATGGCCGCCACCGCCGAGGAACGCGACGAGCTGGGTGCCGAGGAGCCCGGAAGCCCCGGTGACGGCGATGGTCCGAGGCCGGATGTCGGCGTGGCGCAAGAGGTCCTCCCGGGTCCGCGCGTGACGGAACGCAAAGACACGATCCAAGGTCGATCCGATCGAAGCGCCGGCCACCGCCAACCCGAGCGCGCCGAGCGGCGGCTCCCAGGTGACGCGATCGATCAGGGTGCTCCCAGCCGCCTCGGACTGGAACACGTGCTCGTGGTTCCAGGTCGCGAACGGCCCGCGCTCGGCGCGGTCGGCGAACCGCTCCCCCTCGACGTGGTCGTGGTGCACCGCGCGCCACCCGAGCCGCGCGGGACCGAGGCGCATCCGGAGCTCCAGCACACGGTCCGCGAGGGACTCGCCGGACGACGACACGAGCTCCACCGAGTCCCACGGAGGGACGAGCCGCGCGAACGCGCCGGGCGCGGCGTGCCAGTCGTAGAGGCGTCGCGCGACGACGGGCATGGGAGAGCGGCGCTCGAAGACAGGCATGTGCGTGGGTAGTCACCGCCGGCGCGGCGACGACGGGCCGCGCACCGGAGCGACAGCGGCACTACACTTCCGTGCGGAGGCGCCCATGGACGTGCGCGCGGTGCGGTGCTGGCGGGACAACCATGCGTGGATCGTCGAAGGGCCCAACGGCGCGGTCGTGGTCGATCCGACCGACGGCGCCGCGGTGCGCGCGGCGCTCGGCGGCGTCCGGCTCCGCGCGATCTGGTGCACGCACCATCACCCGGACCACGTCGCGGGGGTGGAGGCGCTCGTCGGAGGCGACCCGACCATCCCCGTCGTGGCGAGCGTGTACGACGCCGGGCGACTCCGGGTGCCCCTCCAGACCGAGGCGGTCGACGAAGGGGACGCCCTGAACGACGGCGGCGCGGGACTGCCGCCGGCGCGCGCCATGCTCGTTCCCGGCCACACCCTCGGCGCCGTGGCGTTCGTGTTCGCGACGCACGTGTTCACGGGCGACACGCTCTTCGGGGCCGGCTGCGGGCGGCTGTTCGAAGGGACCGCGGCGCAGCTGCGCGACTCCCTGGCGCGCCTGCGCGCGCTGCCCGCCGACACCGTGGTGTGCTGCGGGCACGACTACACGTCGGCGAACCTCGACTTCTCACGCAGGGTCGCGCCCGGGGACGCGGCCATCGCGGCGCGGCAGGCCGGCGCGACGACGTCGACGATCGCGGAAGAACGTGCTTCGAACCTATTCCTTCGGTGGGATGACCCGAGCCTCGAGGGCCTCTGGGCGCGGCTCGCCGCCGAAGAGGGCGCGGCGCCGCCACGCGACCCCGACGACCGCTTCGCGGCGTTGCGTCGGGCGAAAGACCGCGCGTGAAGCCACCCGCTCCGGTGGGGCGGGTGGCTTCGGGAAGAATGGGCGCTCTGCATCGTCGCGCTCGGGCTCGACCGGACCGTCAGGCGGCGGGAAGGGCGCCGACCGTAGAACGCCCAGGCGCCCACCCGTGTGACCCGTCGGCGATCTTTTTCGGCGAGAATGCGCGTGTGGCGACCCCCACCTACGACTGCGTGCTGGTGCTCGGAAAAGAGCTGCGACGGGATCGTCCGCGGGCGATCGCCGAGCTCCGCGCGCGCGCCGCCGCCGCGGCCGCCGCCCTGCGCGCCGGCGCCAGCTGGATCGCGACCTTGGAGGCGCGGCTCGCCGGACAGGAGCGATCCGGGAGCGCGCTCGTGGCGGAGATGCTCGCCGAGCTCGGCGTGCCCGCCGCGCGCATCCTGGTGGAGGAGCGCACGCGCTCGACCCGCGAGGAGGCGGTCCGCTTTGCCGAGCTGGCCCACACGCGGCGGGCGCGGCGCGCCCTCGTGCTCACGGCGGCCTACCACGTGCCCCGCGCGGCCCGCCTGTTCGCGGAGGCGGAGGTGCCGGGAGTGGTGCACGCCCCCGACGCCCTGTGGCGCCTCGCCAACCCGACCGAGCGCGGCTGGATCGCGGCGGGGCGCCCGCACGAGGCGGCGGTCCGCGACGAAGCGCGCACGGAGGCGCTGCTCGGGGCCCTGGAGCTCGCGCTCGCGCCCCTGCCCGCGCGCGCGCGCGCCTGGATCGAGATCGCGGCGGGGGCGGCCTGGCGCGACGTCCGTCGCTGACCCCTGCCGGGCAGCTCAGGCTTCTCCCACCTCTACCGCCCCGTCCCAACGAACCCTCGGCGGGGACGAGGCCGGCCGTGGCGCCACGGGCACGAGCACCCGAGGCGCCCGCCGTGGGCGAGGTCCGGGTCGCACCGCCCGCGCCGGGTGGGGGTGCGGGCCATCGTCGCCCTCCGCCAGCGCACGCGCCGGCCGCCGGCCGCGCGCCACGTTGGGACCCTTCCGAAAAACAAACGGACTCCCGCCAGGAATAGACCTATGCACACACACCTCCGGCGTCGCCGCGGCGCACCGTTCCCTCGCTCCAGTAGCCCACCGGGACCCGCGGCGGGAGGATCTCTGGCACGAAAACCAGCACTTTCCACGAATAGACCAACTGTAACTATTTGCGCTTGAGACCTGTGACCTTTGTCGACTTTTGGACCCTGGCCCGGATACGCGACCGGATGCTGCCCGAAACCGCGCCGTCACCGAACCACGCTTCCGAACCCCAGCTCACTGCACGCGCCGTCGTGGTCGGGATGGTCATCGGCGGGCTGATGAGCCTGTCGAACCTCTACGTGGTCCTGAAGACCGGGTGGAGCATCGGGGTCACCATCACCGCGGGGATCCTCGCCTGGGCGCTGTTCACCGCACTGCTGCGCCTCAAGATCGTCCGGCGCGCGTTCGGCGTGCTCGAGAACAACGCGATGCAGTCCGTCGCGAGCGCCGCGGGGTACATGACCGGGGGCGGCACCGTGGCGGCCATCCCCGCTCTGATGATGATCACCGGCGAGCCGATGCCCGGCTGGCAGATGTTCTTCTGGATCACGACGATCGCCCTGCTCGGCGTCGTCATGGCGATCCCCATGAAGCAGCAGATGATCGACATCGAGCAGCTCCGGTTCCCCTCGGGGGTCGCCGCCGCGGAGACGCTCCGCGCGCTGCACGCCGACGGGGCGGACGGGGCCGCGAAGGCTCGCCTGCTCGGTTGGAGCGGGGTGGTCGGCGCGTGCGTCGCCCTCGCTCGAGACCTGCGCGCCCCCTGGGTCCCGTTCAACCTGCCGGAGAAGATCGCCTTCCCCATGCTCACCCTCCGCGGGCGCCCGCTGCTCGACTTCACGATCGGCATCGAAGGCAGCCTGATCATGTTCGGGGCCGGCGCGATCATGGGTTGGCGCGCGGCGTGGAGCATGTTGCTCGGGGCAGCGATCAACTACCTCGTGCTCGCGCCACGCCTCTACGACGCGGGCATCATCGACGCGAAGCTCGGGTACAAGCACATCGTGGCGTGGAGCGTGTGGGGCGGGTCGTCGATGATCCTCGTCAGCGGCCTGCTGGCGTTCGCCTTCCAGTGGCGCACGGTGCTACGCGCGATCCAGAGCGTCGGGACCGCCTTCTCCAGCGCCGCGGCGGCCTCCGGTCACCGGGACGTCCCGATGAGCTGGTTCTTCGCCGGCATCGCGGTGCTCGGGCCGGTGGTGGTGTTCCTCCAGTGGCTCTTCTTCGGGATCCACCCCGTATTGGGCGTGGTCGCGGTGTTCCTGTCGTTCTTCATCGCCATCGTCGCCAGTCGCGCGACGGGCGAGACGGACACCACCCCGACCGGGGCGCTCGGCAAGATCACCCAGATCACGTTCGGCGCGCTCGATCCTGGAAACGTGACGACCAACCTGATGACTGCCAATGTCACCGGCGGCGTGGGGCTGCACTGCGCGGACCTGCTCACCGACCTGAAGAGCGGCTACCTGCTCAAGGCGGACCCGCGGCAACAGTTCTGGGGCCAGTTCTTCGGCGTGCTCGCCGGCTCGCTCTTCGTGGTGCCGGCCTACCGCCTGCTGATCCCCACCGCGGCCGACATCGGCGGCGACAAGTGGCCGGCGCCGGGGGCCCAGACCTGGAAGGGCGTCGCCGAGCTGCTCGCCAAGGGCTTCGACCAGCTCCACCCCTCGGCGCAGATCGCCCTGCTCGTCGGCGCCGTGCTCGGCGCGGCGATCGTGCTGCTCGAGCGTGCGCGGCCAGATTGGAAGCCGTGGATCCCCTCCGCCACCGCCTTCGGCCTGGCGCTCACCACCCCCGGCTACAACACCCTCTCGATGTTCCTGGGGGCGCTCGTCGCGCTCACCCTCGAGAAGCGGAGCGAGGCGTTCGCCGAGCGCACGGTGGTCCCGACGAGCTCCGGGCTCATCGCCGGAGAGAGCCTCATGGCGGTGGGGATCGCGGCGCTGGTGGTGGCGGGGCTCCTGGGCTGACCTCCGGCGCGCGTCCGGCCCCCCAGCTCGCCGAGAGGCCGAGCTGAAGGGCGCCGGCGCCGATCTTGTCGGGGTCGAACCACACGCCCTCGAAGTTGGTCGGGCTCCAGAACCAATCGAACACCGGCGCCCACTCGATGGTGCCCGCTCGATTGGGCAAGTGCCACGCGACGCCCAATCCAAACCCCGCACCGACGATGGGTCGCTGCCCCGGTCCCGCGTTGATCGCCGCGGAGAGGCGCGGCGCGAACACCAGCTGAGAACGGCGGATGTCGTAGCCGAGAAGCAGCGGCGCGCGGAGCTCCGCCACCGAGACGGGGGTGTCACCGAACCACAGCGCCTGCCACGCGAGCCCTGGCGCGAACGCGAGGTGCGGGTCCGCCGGCTCGCGGGACGTGTGGAGGCGGATCTTGACGTCCGCGCCGACCCCGCCCGTCGAAAACCACCGAGGGATGCCCATGAACCACGCGCGACCACCAACCTCCACGCCTGTCGCCACCCCTCGGCGGTAGGCGCCGGACACCTGCACCCACGGCACCGTGTTCGTCTCGGCCACGTCCATCTTGGCGCTCACGAGCTGGACCTCGAGCCCAACGCCCCCGGTGGCCTCCCCGACCGGCAAGACATCGGCCCGCCCGAGGTGCAGCGCCGTGGCGCACGCGCCGAGCAGGAGCAGGATCATGCTGGATCAGTCTGTGGTGAAGCTGGCGAAGCCGACGCACATGTCCTGGTCGTCGTCGCCCCAGGCGATGTCACGGGGTTCACGCCCGGCGGGTTGGTTGGCCGCCGAGTTGTCAAATGTGCACTCGACGTACAACCGGTCGTTCTTGCCGAAGGTGACGGGCTCCGCGAACCAATACGGGCGCTCCCAGCCGAACTCCCAGTTGGGGATCTCGAGCAGGCAGGTAGACGATCCGTCAGGGTGGAGCGCCATCATGCGGAACCGCGTCGCGTAGCGGTGCATGTGCGGAGTGACGCCTTGCAGTTTCACGTCGTCGCCGCCGGTGAGGATCCGCGGCGCCCAGGCAAACCAGAAGGTCGCCTCCGGATCTCCGGCGGCGATGCGCATCCCCGGGCCCACGAACCAGGCGGGGTTCGCCACGATGAGCCCGTGGGACGCCACGGCGGTGTCGTCGAAGCGCAGGTCGATCGACGTCTGATCCGCCGGGAAGTCGCCTTCGCCGTGAACCGCCAGGAAGTCCGACACGTTGTAGTGGATCTGCACCACGAACACGGCGCCGAGCGGCACCTCGACCCCGATCCCGCGCGGGTAGTCGCCGCCGACGAGGCTGCCGCCGATCGGCCGGAGGGTCGGCAGCTCCCCGAGGCCGCCGGCGCAGTCGAAGCCCGGGCCCTCGTCGGCCTCATCGCGGCGTTGGAGTTGGCTCAACGTCGAACGGTCACCGAGCGCCACCGCGATGTGGTGCACGATGGAGCGGTTCTCCGGGCGCGGGGCAAGCCCGGTTAGCCACCGCGCCCTGTCCCCCTCGTAAGGGAACACGAAGCACCGCGAATCGTCCGAGGACGCCTCGGGCGGGTCGGGGGTGTAGGGCTCCGGCAAGGTGAACGTCGCGTCTACCCTCGACAAGCCCGCGATTGGCGGCGCGGGCTCCACCGCCTCGGCGGGGTCGCCCTCGGGCGCGCCGGCGTCCACCCACGCCGCGATCGTCGCGATCTGCGCGTCGCTCAACGACTCGTCGTGAAAGATGGGCTGGCAGCAGGTGTCCGCCAGGAACGGCGGCATCGTTCGGCCCACCACCGAAGCCCGCACCATGTCGGCGTACAACGCCACGGTCTCGTAGGTGTCGAGCGCCATCGGCCCCGGCCCTTCCGCCACGTGGCAGCCGGCGCACTTCTCGAGGACGATCGGGCGCGCGTCCTTCCACCAGGTCGGCGCGACCTCCACCGCCGGGAGCGTGGTGTCGTCGGCGCACCACGGCGCCTCGACGGGCGTCACGCAGCCGACGACGAGCCCGATGTACAGCCACCCCATGCGGGGACGCGTAGCGCGCTGGGCTCTCCGCGTCGCGAGGGGCTAAGCTCGTGTGGATGCCGATCCTCCTGCTGGTCCTCGCGTGCGGAGACTTCGCCGTGTCCGCGGACCCGGTCGAGGCCGTGCCGGCCGTCACCCGCGTGCGCTGGACGGCGGAGGACTCGGGCGTGGTCTGGGTGGAGTGGGGGCTCGACGCCACGCTTGGCCGCGCCACGCCGCCGGTCGCGTCGCCGGGCCCCGAGCACGAGGTGCTCCTGGTCGGACCGGGAGCTTCGACCTCGATCGTCTACCAGGCGGTGCTTCGCACCGACGAGGGCGACGTGCTGCGCTCGGCGCCGCGCACCCTGACCACCGGCGCGGGACCGGTCGACCTGCCGCGCCTGGTCACCCTGGACGGGTCCGGCCCCGCTTCGGGGTGGGCGCTCACCAGCACCCTCGGACAACCGAGCTACCACCTGCTCCTGTCGCCCGAGGGCACGCCGGCCTGGTGGAGCCCGGCCGGCGCCGACCGGGTCGGCGCGCAGCAGCGCGTGGCCCCCGACGGCGGGTCCGTGTGGACGAACGTCGCCGGCCTCGACTTCAGCGAAGACGTGAGCGCGCTCGTCCGCGTGGGTTGGGACGGCGCGGAGCTCGCGCGAGTCGCCGCCCCGGGTGGGCACCACGACTTCGACATCGCCGCCGACGGCACCCTCGGCTACCTCGCCATCGACGTGCGCCGGCATGACGGGCACGACGTCGTGGGCGACGCGTTGATCGAGCTCGATCCGGAGTCCGGGGCCACACGCACCGTGTGGTCCACCTGGGACGACCTGCCCGTCACGGTCACCCCGGAGACCGACACCGGCTTCTACCCGCAGGGCCTCGACTGGACCCACGCCAACAGCGTGACGTGGGACCCCCGAGACGACCTCTGGCTCGTCTCGCTTCGAAATACAAGCCAGATCCTGGCGATTTCGCGCGAAGGCGACGTCGTCTGGTCGATGGGGGCCGACGGCTCCCGCGAAGGCGTCGGCCTCGCCCGCGCCTTCACCGGCCAGCACTCGCCCGAATGGACCGCCGATCGACGCCTGCTCCTCTTCGACAACGGCGCCGACGGCGAAACCGCGCGCGCCGTCGCCTTCGCGGTGGATGAGGCGGCGGAGACCTACACCGAGACGTGGGCCTACGACGCCGGCGGCCGCCACACGACGTGGCTGCTCGGCGACGTGACCGAGCTCCCGAACGGCAACGCGCTGATCGCGTGGGGAAACGCCGGGCTCATCAACGAAGTCTCCCCGGCGGGGGAGGTCGTCTGGCAGGTGAACACCGGCGTCGGTCACGTCGTCGGGTTCACCCAGGCCGTCGCCCAGCCCGGCGCGGCGCCATGACCCTCTTCGTGCTGCTCGGGTGCGGACCGAGCTTCGACGGGAGCTTCGAGCTCGTGGACGCCGCGAACTACCACTACCGCTCGACGCTCGACGTCAGCGCGGAGCGCGTGACCGCCGGCGCCGATCTCGACCTCGACTGGTCGGCCCTGGGCACGGACCTCCTCGGCGACCCGGTCGACCCGACCGTCGACGTCACCCACGTCACCCTCATCGCCTTCCCGGGGATGTCAGAGTCGGACGTCGAGGCCGCCGCCGCCGACGACACCCTCCTGCAGAGCGACACCTCCGTGCTCGCCCTACTGGAGACCGACGGCCGCACGCGCGCCGCCCTCAGCGACTTCGGGCTCGGGTTCACCTCCACCTTCGACCCCGCCGAGTGGCTCGTGGACGCGGACGCCACGTGGCTGCTGCGCGCGACGACCGGCCTTCTCCAGACGCGCATGCTGCGCTTCCTGCGCCTCGTCCCGTCCGGCGGCGCGGTCGAGGTGGCGCTCACGAGCGACAGCGCTTCGTTGGCGTTCACGGTCGATCTGTCGACGCTCGAGCCGTACCGGGTGCCGGCCACCGACACCGCGTGGACCGCGGACTGGTCGACCCTGACGCGCCACGCCAACGGCAACCCCATCGCCCTGGACACCGTCGACGGCGTGCAGCTCGGCCGGCTCGACGTCTCCCTCGCCGCCTTGGAGGCGGACTTCGTGCACCTCGAGTCCCTCGCGGCGGCGCTCTACGAGGCCGACGTGCCCGGAACGCGCACCGTCGACTCCCGAGACCTCCGCGCGCGGGACGGCGCGGCTTGGGACGGGTTCCGCGCCGGGGAGCTGTGGGTGCTGGCCCTGCGCTGCTCGACCTGTGTCAACCCGGCGCCGCCCTTCGTCACGGTGATCGAGGTTCGCTGAGCGCTACTTGGCGGCCGCCGTCAGCTCCACGAGCGGACGCTGGTCTTCCGGCAGCGCCGCGGCGAAGCGCGCGTGGACCTCCGCCACGTGGGCGTCCAGGGTGTCGAGGGTCCAGTCCGTGGTCGGGATGGGGTCGAGCACCTGGATGCCGAGCCGCGTGGGATGAACCACCAACGAGCCCTTCTTCCACGAGTGGTGCGCGCCGCTGACGACGACCGGCACGACCGGGAGCCCGGTCGCCAGCGCGAGGTGCGCGAAGCCCTTCTTGAACGGGCGCAAGCGGCCGTCCTTGCTTCGGGTGCCCTCGGGCCAGAGCCACACGCTCATGTCCCAATGAAGCACGATCGCGGCGACCTGGCGCATCGCCTCGATCGCGCGCTCGTGGTTCGTCCGGTCGATCAGCAGGTGGCCGGAGATGAGGTAGAGCTGGCCCAGGAAGGGGTAGTAGACCACTTCCTTCTTGGCGATCCCGCAGGTGCCGAAGGGGGAGGCCCACATGCCCGCGAAGATGTCCAGGGCCGACGTGTGGTTCGACACGTAGATCGCGGGAAAGCTCGCGTTCATGCGCGCTTTCACCTTCGCCTCGTCGTCGATGCGCGCCCCCGCGAGGAACAACACCGCCCGGCCTACGACGTGGCCGAACAGGTTGCACGCCCGAATGCGGAGGCGGCGACTTGGGAGGAGGACGGTGCACACCACCGCGAAGATCGCGGTGGCGAGCGCCATGAGGATCACGCCCGCGGTCACCCGGAGCACGCTGATCAGTACCGACATGCCGACAGATGCTACGCGCCGCACGTCACGGGCAGGTCACCGCGCGCGTCGAGACGCGCGCGACGCCGTCACTTGGTGGTCGTCGCCTTCTTCTTCTCTTCGTCGGCCTTCTTCTTCGCTTCGTCCTTCTTGCGCTTCTCTTCCGCCTTCAGGACGTCCTTGAGGTTCTGCTTCGTCGCGTAGTCGAGCTTCGCCTGCTTCCAGTCGAACACCTCGTACGGCACGCCCACCTTGTCGAGCGACGCGCTGACCGCTTCCTTCGGACCTACGAGCGTGATCGTCTCGTGGCCGACGCAGCGCTCCATCATCGCGGGGAAATCCTGCACCGTGACGCTGCTGAGCGCCTTCGGGTAGGTCTTGAACCAGTCCCAGCCCGCGCCGAGCTCCCAGGTGGCGCGCAAGCGGGAGAACATCTGCTGCGAGGACTGGTGCCCCTGCACGTAGCTCTGCGCGATGTTGTACTGGCTCAGCTTCACCAGCTTCGGGTTCACCTTGCCCGCCTTGGCGTCTTCGCCGAGGCCGAGGAAGGCCTGCACGGCGAGCCCGGACGCGTCGTTCTGCACGAGCGAGGTCATGCCGAGGAACGCGAGGCCGCCACGGTACACCTGGGTGTAGGCGTACGCGCCGTAGCTCGCGCCGGTCTGCTCGCGGAGCGCCAGCCACGCGCCTTCCGACAGCGCGTTGCCCAGCACCTGCGCCGCGGGGCGCTGCGTCGTGGACACCGGACCGATCTGGCACAGGTAGTTGGCGTCGGTCTGAGAGCTGTTGTCCTTGTTGATGACGATGACCCGGCGCTTTCCGGGCGCGGTGGGCGTCGGGTACTCGGTGACCGGCGCGAGGTCCGTCTTGACGTCGGCGCGCCAGCCGCCCCAACCGCCCCAGTACGTCTGGGCCTGGGCCTTCACGTCCTCGACCTTGACGTTGCCGACGACGAGGATCGTGGCGTTGGACGGGGTGAGCAGCGCGCGCCACACCCGCTGCGAGACGTCCACGCCCCACTTGTTCATGGCGTCGTAGTCGGCGTGGGTGAACCACCGGGAGTACGGGTGGTTCGGCACGACGGACTCTTCGCGGAGGTGGTTCGCCCAGTCTTCCGGCACGTCCATCCACGCGAGGACGTCGGACTTCCGGCCCTTCACCCAGTCGATGCGACCGTTGGTGTCGGGCTCGAGGCCGTCGACCCGCGCGCGCAGCAGGTAGAGAGCGTCGGCCGTGTTGTTGGCGGCCGCGGACGTCTGGAAGCTCGTCGTGAAGTCACCGATGCCGTAGCCGTCGGAGCCGGCGATGCGCAGCGACTCCAGCCAGCCCCACGTGGTGTTCGAGCTGGCGACATCGGCGAAGGAAGCCTCGCCGCCCGGGGTCATCGCCCGACCGCCGTTGAACATGACCGCGGCGTGCAGCAGCGGGCCCTCGGTGTACGGCATGACCACGAGCTTGGCGCCGTTCGGCAGCGTGGACTCGGAGATCTTGTTGACGTCCGGCGGAATGACGGCCCGCGCGATGAAATCGGGGGTCAGCTCCGAGTCGGGGATGATCGACCGCACGGCGTCCTCGCGCCGGGCGCCGCGGTACGCGGCGTCGGACGTGGACTCGTTGACGTCGCCCTCCTGGTAGGGCTCGACCAGCACGGCGACCGCGCGGCTGCGATTCAGGTACTTCTGGGCGAAGGCCTGCGCCGCGGTGGGGTTCAGGTTGGAGAGGGTCTCGAAGGAGCGGGAGAAGTACTGGAGGTCGGCCGTGTAGTGCACGTACTGCGACACCGCGGTCACGCGCTCGGTGTCGAGGGAGGAGATGAGGTCGACGTTCTCGAGGGTCGACTGCATGAACTGAAGCTTGGCGCGCTCGTAGGCCTGGGCCACGAACTTCCGGCTCAGCTCGTCCTCCGGGATCGACCACGCGTTGTAGAGGCCGTTGAGCGCCTTGTCGACGAGCTTGTCGGCGTTCTTGGTGTTGGAGAGCTCGATCGCGCAGATGACGGAGCTCGCGTCGCGGCCGGCGTTGAAGAAGCAGCCGCCGAAGCTCGACGGCGGAGCCTGGTCGGGCCAGATCTCCTGCGCGATGGCGCCGCTGATGAGGTTGGCGCCGACGGTCATCGTCACCTGGTCGTCGCGCCAGCCGCCGGGGGCGCTGAAGCCGATCGCCAGGAGGGGCTTGGTCACGGCGCCCTTGACGGTGGTCAGACCCGTGATCTCCCCCTTGACCTCGGCCGGCTGCACCGGCGGCGGCGGCTCGGCGGACGGCCCCTTGATGCGAACCTTCGGTTCGACGAGGGTGATCTCGGCCTTGGGGTTCTTGGGGTCGCGCATCAGGTCGAGCCCGATGTCCTGGAGGTACTCGCTGGCCTTCGCGCTGTCGAAGTCGCCGACGATGAGGATCGTGGTGTTCTCCGGACGGTAGTAGTCCTTGGTGAACTTCTGGATGTCCTCGATCGTGATGGCGTTGAGCGTGTCGTTGTTGCCGATGCCCGCGTACGCCGCCCGCCCGTAGGGGTGGGTCTGCGGGAACAGCTTGACCGCGATCTGCCCGAACACCGCGCCGATGTTGTTCTCGTAGCGCATGCGGAGCTCGTTGCGCACGACCTCGCGCTCGACCAGGAGGTCGTCGTTGGTGACGCCGAGCACGGTCTCGCGCATGCGCAGGCCCTCGAGGGCCAGGAGCGCCTGGAGGTTCGCCACGGGCGCGACCGTCATGTACACCGTCTCGTCGTCGGCGGTGAACGCGTTGAGGTTCGCGCCCATCTCGTCGAGGAGGTCCCACACCTTCGGCAGGTCGGAGCCGTCCTGGCCCTTGTGCAGGGAGCGGAACCAGAGGTGCTCGACGACGTGGGCGATGCCCTCGCGGCCCGCGGGGTCGGAGGTGGAGCCGTGGTCCGTGACCGCCGTGATGGACACGATGGGCTGGCTGTGGTCTTCCTGGAAGATGACGCGCAACCCCGACGGGAACGAGAAGTCTTCGTATTGGACCGAGTACTGCGGGATGTCGAGCTTCATGCTCGCCCGCGGGTAGTTGTCCGCGGCGAGGAGGAGCGGCAGGCCCGCGAGGACGACGAGGGGCAAGGTGCGCGAGACGGTCATGGCTCTCCCGATGAGGCGGCCCGCGACGCGGGCGCGTCGCGCAATGTACATCGTCCCACGCCGACGCGCAGGAGTTCAACTTGCGGACGGCCCGGTCGAGTGGCATATTCGACCCATGCGCAGGTACATGTGGCTCGCCGTCGCAGTCGCGGCCGTCGTCGGCGCCGGCGGCGCCGCGCTCTGGTTCGCGGCGCCCGCCCCGCCCGAGGTCCCCCCAGAAGAGCAGTCGTACGCGGACATCGAGCGCGCCGAGTACGAACGCTGGATGCAGTCCCTCGGTTACACCCAATAGGTGCGGACGCTCCCCTTCCTGACGCTGTTCGTGGCGTGCCTCGCGGCGCTCTTCGGACTGCGGTTCGCGCTCGAGCCGCTCGCGAAGGGCGTCGAGGCGGTGCGGGCCGCGATTCCGTCCGCCCCGGGCGCGATGATGGCCGTGCCACCGAAGCCGGAGGGCGCCGACGCCGAGCCGGACGCGACGGGGCCCGGTGGCGCGGGGCGGCTCACCCCGGAGGCGTGCGAGGCCATGGCCGACGCCGTGCGGGACACCTGTTTCCAGGCGTTGGCACGGCAATCCGCGGCGCGTGACCCGGATGGCGCGCTCCAGATCTGCGCGGGTGTGTTCGACGAGGAGCTGCGCTGGGAGTGCCACGCCGACGTCGCGGAGGCCGCCGCCGCGGTGGATCGAGCCGCGGCCGCGGCGATCTGCGTCGGCATCCCCAAGGTGAAGTGGCGGGGGCAATGCAACTTCGGCATCGGCCTCGCGCTCGCCGAGATCGACAGCGCGGCGGCCCTGGAGAGCTGCGAAAAGAGCGAGATTTTTCGTGACTTCTGCCGCCACGACGTGGTGGGCGAGGTCGCCCTCGTCGACGTCGACGCCGCCGTCGCGTTCTGCGCCCGCGAAGAAGGCGATCCGCTGACGCGGAGCACCTGTTGGCACGGCATCGGCAAGTACCTCGCGCGTCGCGACGCGGGGGAGGCCCGGGCCGCGTGCGATCGATCGACCGTGTCCTGGCGGGACAACTGCTTTCACGGCGTCGGCTGGGGCGCGGCGGAGCGCGACGCGGACCAGGCGCTGTCGGCGTGCGCCGGCTTCGGAGGGTATGCGGACAACTGCCGACACGGCGTCGCCGCCCAGCTCAAGCGCTTCGACCCCACCCGCGCCGTCGCGCTCTGCGAGGCCCTGGGCTCGCCCGCCGTCCGCACGCGCTGCCTCGACTTCGTCACCCGCTGAGAATCGAATGCTGAGCTACCTGATCACCGCCTTCTCCGGCCCGGCCGCGCCGTTCATGTACGCGCTCCTCGTCATCGCGGCGTTCGCGCTGGCGGTGTCGATCGAGCGCGCGTGGACCTTCACGACGAGCCGGTGCGACCCCGACGCGCTGCTGCGGCGCGTCGAGCCGGCCGCGCGAGAGGGCGCGACGATCGACCTCGGACCGACCCCGATGGAGGACGTCGTGCGCGCCGGCCTCGCCTACCGGGACCCCGAGCTCGCGTGGGAGGCGATGACCGCGGCGGCGATCGACGCCGAGCTCCGGCTCCGACGCCGCGTCTCCTACCTCGCCGTCGTGGCTTCGATCGCGACGATGGTGGGCCTCTTCGGCACGGTCTACGGGCTGATCCTCGCCTTCGGCGCCATGGGCGACGTCGCGGCCGCGGAGCGCGCCGCGCAGCTCTCGGAAGGCAGCGCCACCGCGATGGCCAGCACCGCGTTCGGCCTGCTCGTCGCCATTCCCGCCCTCGGCGCCCACGCCGTCGCCGAGGCGACCGCGAAGGAGATGCTCGCCCAGATCGAGCGCGTCGCGACCCGCGTCGCGCTCGCGCTCCGCGCGGGCCGCGCGGCGTGAGCGCGGACCGATGACGCGACGCCGCCTCTTCCGCGACGACGTGTACGTCGAAGCCGACGTGCGCCCGACGCTGCTCGGGATCGTGACGCTCATGTTCCTGCTGCTGTTCTTTCTGTTGAGCACGAGCAGCGGCGTACGCCTCGGCGTCATCGGCCTGCGCTTCGCCGCCTCCGGGGACCTCGCCGCCCTTCCCCACGCGGGTCTGGTCAAGGAGGTCACGCTCCGCCTGCGCGGGCCCGACGCCGAGCTGAGCTTCGACGTCGCGACCACGGACATCGCGGCGTCGGCGACCTCGGTGGAGCGGCGCGTCGTCGTCGTGCCCGCCGTCGACGGCGCGGTCGACGTACCCGCCCTCGACGCCGCCGTCCGCCGCGTATGGGAGATCGACCGCAGCCAGACGCGCGCGCGGCTCGTTCCCGACCCGGCGACCACGACCGACACCCTGTTCGCGGTCATGGACGTGTTGCGCGGCGGGCCCGGCGCGCCCGTGTTCCCCGAGCTGACCCTCGACGTGACGGGGGGGTCGTGAGGCGCCGGCTGCTTCGACCCGCACCGCCCAGCCCCGCGGGCGGCCTCGACGTGGGCGCGCTGGCGCCGATGGTCGATATGATGACGTTGCTCCTTGTATTCTTGCTCAGGAGCTACGCCACTGAGCCGGTGCCGCACCCGCCTGACGGCGCGTTCGTGCTGCCCGGCACCACCTCCGAGGACCCGACGCGGCCGGCGATCGAGGTGCTCGTGTCGAACGAAGCCGTCTGGATCGACGGACGACGCGTGGTCGCGACCCGGTATCTGCCGCAAGACGCCGTCATCCGGGAGATCTACGACCCGCTCCTCGCCATTCGCGGGCGCGCGCGGGTCGAGCTGCACGCCGACCGCGCCGTGCCGTGGTCGGTGCTGGCGAGGGTGCTGCAGACCGCGCGGGCCGCGGGGTACGAAGACATCGCGTTGGTGGCCGCCAACCGCGCGAGCCTCTGAGCGCGCGTTAGCCCCTCCGGGATGATGCTCGTCGTCGCGCTCGCGCTCGCCGCCTCGCCTCCGCCCGCCCCCGCCGCGCCCGCGGTCTCGCGAAGCTGCGCGACGACGTCGGCGAGCGCGACCGGCAACGGAAGCTGGGAGCTCTTCGGAAAGCCGGGTCGAAGCTCGACGCACCACGCGGACGACACCCCCGGGCGCGCCGCCGCGTCCACCGAGGCGGCGTGGGGCGACGTCGAGACCCAGGACCTCTGCCCGTCCGACGACCCCCTCGGCGGCATCACGAACGCGACGGAGCGCCTCATGGAGGTGCAGCTCCCGGGTCAGGGCGCCGCGCGGAGCTGCGTCACCACATCGGAGGCTCGGGCCACCGCCCGGGGAGAAGGTCGTGCGGAGCTCGACTCCGAAGCGATCGTCATGCGCGCCGGCGGCCGAGCGTCCCTCGCCGTGCGGGCGACGAACAGCGCGACGATCAGCGCGGACGCCGGCGCGGGCGGGAGCTTCGCCGCGATGTGGAGCTGGCGTGGCAAGGGGCCGATGACCGAGGTTCGAGGTCAGGTCACGGTGAGCGTGGCGCAAGCCTACGCCGGGGCGTCGCTCGAGGTCCCGGAGCTCCTCTGGCTGAGCGCGTGGGAGGGCAAGGTGGAGGCCTGGGTTCGCGAGGGCGCCGCCTGGCGCCGCGTCGAAGGGGTCGCGCCGATGACGCTGAGCCCGTGGGTCGTGCTCGCCGGCAACAAGGGTAGCCTCTGCGGGCGCGGGAGCGCCACCGTCGGCGGCATCGCCACCGAGCGAAACCCGTCGTTGCAGGCAGAGTCTTCCATCGAGGCCCGCTTCGAGCTCAGCGCGTCGCAGGCGTTTCCGGCGCTCGCGCCGGACGGCCCCGAGTTCTCCCCCTGCGGGTGCTGAGCGGCGCGCTCAGCCGAGGCCGACCCGCCACACGCGCTCCTTTCCGCCGATCCAGAGCGCGCCAGGGAGCGCGGCGAGGCACCACGGCCGCTCCAACGCCACGTCCGCGCGCGCGAACCGCGCGCCGTCCCACCACCAGAGCCCGCCCTCGGCGAGGGCCCACAGGCGTCCCGCGCCGTCGACCGCGAAGTCCACGGCCTCGGGGGCGTGCGCGCTCCAGGTCGCCCCGTCGAACCTCCAGGTCTCGCCACCGACGGCCGCCCAGAGCGCCCCGGCGGCGAAGGTGAGATAGCGGACGGGGCTTCGCCCGGTGCCGTAGGCGTCGCGCGCCGCGATCGGGCTCGCCCACCGCCGGATCGGCGCCGCGACGGCGGGCCCGGCGCCGTCCACCACCCAGAGCTGCCCCTGCCGCGTCCCGGCGTACACCACACCCGAAGGATCCGCCGCGAACGACAGGACATCGCGAACACCGGATTGAACCCCGTTGCCCACGCGGGCGTCGCGACGCTCGGTCCGGGTGCGCCACCCCACGAGCAACCCTCCGGAATGGTCAGCGTGCAACGCGCCGATCTCGTCCGAGCCCCCCTCGTCGTCCGGCGGGTGCCGCTGGCTGGTGACCCGTCCGGACCGGTCGCGCCGGAACAGGGCCTGGGTCGTCGCGATGACCAGGGCGCCGTCGACCTCCGCCATCGCCTCGACCCGACGCGCTTCGCGACGCGCCCCCGCGGGCCATGCGAACGGCGCGAAGGTCGGTCCGGCCCGCCCCTCACGGGCGAGCACGAGGCCGTGATCCGAGCCCAGGGCCGCCGTTCCGTCGGCCAGCGCCGTCGCGCAGCGCACGGTGGCGGTCGGGTCGTCGCCGATCTCGGCGGTCGACCAGGAGCGAACGGCGCCGAGGCGCGGCGGGGCCGGCGCGTCCGGCGTCGGCCAACGAAGCCAAGGGTGTGCGCCCCCATCGACGGGCACGCCGCGCGTCCGAGGGCCCGGGGCCCTACCGGCGAAGATCCCGGCGAGCTCGGGACAGGCGCCGGCCGCCACGAGCGCGGCGTCCGCGGCGTCGGCGTCGAGGGTGGCGCCCGGCTGGCCTACGACGGGCGCATCGCCGGGCAGCGCGGCGAGCGCGGCGCGCAGATCG